>DATAVB010000135.1:0-29714 GCA_036267955.1 Mycobacteriales bacterium
GACCGTCCTGGACGGCGCCATCCTCCTCATCTCCGCCGTCGAAGGCATCCAAGCCCAAACCCGCATCCTCATGCGCACCCTCCAACGCCTGCACATCCCCACCCTCCTGTTCATCAACAAAATCGACCGCCCCGGCGCCCACCACGACGGCCTACTCCACCAGATCACCGACAAACTCACCCCCGCCATCGTCCCCATGGGCACGACCGACGGGCTCGGCAGTCGTACGGCCGGCTTCACCCCATACCACCGCCACGACCCCACCTTCACAAGCCACCTCACCGAACTACTCGCCGAACACGACGACAGGCTGCTCGCCGCCTACCTCGACAGCGGGACGGCTGGAGTGCCGTTCGACCGCCTCCGCACCGCGCTCACCAAGCAATCGCACCAGGCACTCGTACATCCGGTGTTCTCCGGCTCGGCGGTCACCGGCGCCGGAATCGAGGAACTCAGCGCCGGAATCACCGAATTGCTGCCTACGTCCGAAGGGGATGAAATCGGGCCAACATCCGGGACGGTATTCAAGGTCGAACGCGGAGTCGCTGGTGAAAAGGTGGCCTACGCTCGCATCTTCACCGGGACGATCCGGACCCGCGACCGCCTGGCCTTCGGCTCGGACAGCGAAGGCAAGATCACCGGGATCCGGGTTTTCGACGACGGCTCCGTCGTCCAACGACCGTCCGTTGTGGCCGGCCAGATCGCGAAACTCTCCGGGCTCGACGACATCCAGATCGGCGATCCCATCGGCACTTTTCAGGCAACGCCAGAACGTCACTATTTCGCCCTACCGACACTGGAAACCGTCGTGGTCCCCGACCGGGCCGCCGACAAGGGCGCTCTGCACGTGGCACTCAACCAACTCGCCGAGCAGGACCCACTCATCAACCTGCGGCAAGATGACGTGCGCCAGGAATTGTTCGTCTCGCTCTACGGCGAGGTCCAGAAAGAAGTCATCCAAAGCACCCTCACCAACGACTACCACCTCAACATCACCTTCCACGAAACAACCACCATCTGCATCGAACGACCAACCGGCACCGGGACGGCCATCGAGATCATCTACAAAGAACCCAATCCGTTCCTCGCCACCATCGGATTCCGCATCGAACCTGCCCCGGCCGACAGTGGAATTGAATTCCGGCTGGACAACATCGACGTCCGGTCGATTCCACTGCACGTCTTCAAATCGGTCGAGGAATTCCGCAGGTCGATCGAGGAGACGGTCCGGAAGACCCTCGAACAGGGCATATATGGTTGGCGGGTCACGGACTGCCGGGTCACCATGACGCACTCCGGATTCCAGTCGCCGGAAACCACGGCACAAAGTTTCCGCCTCCTGGCGCCCTTAGTGTTGATGAGCGCATTGAAAGAGGCGGGCACCGTCGTGTGTGGTCCGATGCACCACTTTCGACTGGAAATCCCGGCCGACACGCTCGGCGGCGTGCTGCCCGTGCTGGCGCGCTTGCTGGCGCGTCCGCAGACCCCGGTGCTGCACGGTTCCGCGTACACGTTGGAGGGCGACATCCCAGCGGAGCGGGTGCACGACCTGCAACAACAACTATCCGGACTAACGCACGGCGAAGGGGTGCTGGAATCCGCCTTCGGCCACTACCGACCCATCGGTGGCGCGGGAGTCCCGACGCGAGCGCGGACCGACCTCAACCCGCTGGTACGAAAGGAATATCTGCTTCACGTCCTGCGGCGGGTCTGATCACAATAATTCGCCGAGACGGGCGATGGTCCGGGCGGTTCCGGTGTGGTGAATGGCTGCCATTCCCACATCGAGGGCACCGCGAACGTTCTCGATCTTGTCGTCGACGAAGAGACACTCTGCGGGAGTCACGTTGAGCCGCTCGGCCGCCAGCCGGTAGATGCCGGGATCCGGTTTGCCGATGCCCTCAATGTCGGAGATCATCACCAGATCGAAAGTGGCGTCCAACCCGTACCGGGCGAACTGGTATGCCCGGCAGAATCGAGCACCGGCGGCCGCATTCGTCACCATCCCGATCCGATACCGGGAGCGCAGCCGGAGGATTGCCTCGACGAGTTGGTGGTCCGGCTGCCAGTCGTTCAGAAACCCGTCGAGCACGGCTGTCGCCCGCCGCCGCGGGACCCCGAGCGCGTCGGCGAGCCGACCCGACACCTCCTCCGCTGACGGTACTGTCACAGCAGAGTCACCGATGGCAGCCCAAATTGCGGCGTTGAGTTCGTGCTCGACCATCGGGGTGCCGGTCAGCCAGTCGCGCACCTCCGATCGATGCAGTAGAACGCCGCACGCGTCGAACAGCACCGCCCGCAACCCGGGACGTCGGACCGGCTCTTCGTCATGCAGCACCTCTGGACCTCCTCGCTCCCGAGGTTAAGGTATTCGGGTGGCGCAACCCCAGGCAGTCGCGGTCTCGCGCAACCAGGTGCGGGCCATTGCCGCCTGCCACGACCTGGATTTCGACCACGCAACGCCGATTTCCTCCAACGGCATCATCAACACCATCTTTGCGCTTGGTGAGAGCTACATCCTGCGGTTCCCGCCCAACCATCCCGCTCACATACAGCAGGCCCAGGCCGAAGCCAAGGCGATTCCAATCGCAGTGGCGGCGGGGATCCGCACCCCACGACTGATCGCATTCGCCGATGACCGACGAATTCTGCCAGTGCCATATCTGATTGTCGAACGCGTCCACGGCACTGATCTGGAATCCCTCGGGTCTTACCCGCCGTCGGCGGCCGGTGCCTGGCGCGAGCTCGGCTGCGACCTCGCCCGGCTGCACGGCTTGGCCCGGCTGCACGCCGCCGGACCAGATGGTTGGCCCAACCCGACGCCGGACGAATTCAGCGGTACGGATCCACGGGCCCTCGTCGAGGACCGCGTGCGCGACGGGTGGATCAGCGCGGTCGAGGGCCGATGGTTCGCTCGGTGGCTCGATCTGCTCGCTCCCGCCGCAAACATGCCGGTTCAACAGCGCCGGGTGCATGGGGACGTGCAAATGTCGAATATCCTCGTCGACCCGATTTCCGCGGCCTACGTCGCGCTTCTCGATTGGGGCTGCGCACGACGTGACGATGCCGCCGCCGACTTTCTCCCGATGCCGATGCGGGCGGTGCCGCACCTCCTGGCCGGGCACCGCGAAATCGCGCCCCTGGACGACGATGACACCGTCGAGGCTCGCATTCTCTGGCGCCGGCTCCAACTCGCGCTGGGAGTCCTTCCCCGCGGCGCCGCACCAGACTGCGCCTGGGGCGAACGACCCGTAGGTTGGCTCATCGACCTGTTGCGATTCTTCCTCGAGACGTCCGACGAACGCTGGCATGCATATGCACCGCATCGTCTTGGTCAGCCCTGATCCAGCGCGCTGTATTCGCGCCCACGCATCGACGCGGCAGCGCAGCCAGCTTGGTAGGCGTCGATTGGATCGGGCTTGCCCAGCGGTCGCCGTTCAACACGGTCCGGGCGAATCACCTCCAACACGACCAGACCTTCGGCCAGAGCAGCTCGCGCGATATCGGCGCAGGTCGGATATCAGCCGGGTTGGGCAGACAGGACAGTAATGAGGCGCTCGCCAAGCTCTTACAGGGTCATGTCCGCCCGGCTGACGCAGTCATAGCGGAGCCCCCAACCGACCGGGCACAACAAATCCCAGGACGACCCAACAGGGCGTGTCGGTCAAACAACCAGAGCCATCACCGATGGAGACCACTTCCATCATTACTGTCAGACCCTTGCGTTACGGTTTGCCGTATGAGAACTGCCACAGACCTTACGCGGAAGGGATTCCGTGACTTTCGCGAGCGGGTGCCGATTCGCCTAGATTTCTTTTCGAGAGGGGCCGTTGGGCGGCCGGTATTGTCGTACCCCTGTTCTACGGTTGGATTATGGGTTCGACGACAGAGGCTCCTCCGGATGTGGTTTCGGCTGCGTTGGCGTTGATTGACGCCGCGACGGAGTTGTTACTCAGCGCGGATGTTTGGCAGATGCCGGGTGAGGTGCAGGCGGAGGCGTTGGCTGCGGCGGAGCGGATTTCGCGGCGGTTGGATTACGGGAAGTTGCGGTTGCTCGGCGATTTTCATCGCCGCGATATCGCGGGCGAACAAGCCGGGTTGTCCACCCGGCAGTTCCTGAAGGCCCGGCTGCACATTTCCTCGGCCGAGGCGGTCCGCCGGCTGCACGCCATACGCGAATTAGTGCCGGCCGTGTTGCCGACCGGCGAGACCGTGCCCCCGGAACTACCCGCCACCGCCGCCGCTGTCGCATCCGGTGACATATCGAGCGAGCACGCCCAGATCATCAGCAGCGCTATCCGTCGACTGCCGACCAGCCTGGACACATCAGTTGTGGCCGGGGCCGAGCAGACCCTGGCCGGACACGCCCGGAACCTCGATCCCTCCGATTTGCGGACCGTGGCGCACCAGTTGCACCTGCATCTCAACCCGGACGGCACCCTCCCCGACGACAAACCGTCCCGCCGGGAGCTGACCTTCCGACGCGATGCTTACGGAATGGACGTCATTCGCGGGCGCCTGGACGCCGAAGGGTCCGCGACCGTGCAGGCCGCGTTGGCACCGCTGATGCAGCCCCGACCCGCCGAAGACGGAGTCCGGGACCCACGGTCCCCGGCCCGCCGCTGCGCCGACGCGCTGGTGGAGATGAGTGAGCGGACCCTCAGCGCGGGTGGATTGCCCACCGTGGCCGGGGAACGCCCGCACGTCACCGTCACGATCGGGCTGAATGACCTACGCGACGGCACCGGGCACGCCACCCTCAACACCGGCACCCCGATCAGCCCCGAAACCGCCCGACGCATCGCCTGCGACGCCACCATCATCCCCATCCTGCTCGGCAGCGAAGGCGAACCACTCGATGTGGGCCGACAGACCCGAACGATTCCACTCGGGATCCGCCGAGCCATCGTCGCCCGAGACCTCGGCTGCATCCACCCCGACTGCGACGCGCCCGCGCAACGCTGCGAAGTCCATCACGTCCATCATTGGGCCAATGGCGGCGCTACCGCGCTGAGCAACCTGGTCCTGCTCTGCCCACGACACCACTGGACCATCCACCACGACCAATGGCGCATCACCTTCCTACACGGCAGACCCCACGTCATCCCGCCACCACTCCTCGACCCAAACCAGCAGCCCAGACGCAACACCAGACACGACGCACCCAATTGTGGCGATTGGTAACGTCAGGTCATGTCTATCCAGCGCAGCTTCCAATGAATTTCTGGTCGATCGAGCGTGCCGCCGACGCATTCCAACAACCAGTTACCGCCGAGCAGGTCGGTGCGATGTGCCGCCGCGCGTTCGGCGACGACGTGCAGGTCAACTCCGTCGTCGAGCTCGGTTGGGGCGTGTACAACAAGACCTACCGGGTGGACATCGGTCAGCCGCGCGAGGTCGTGCTGCGCGTGGCGCCCGCGCCGGCGCGACAATTGCGGACCGAGCGCGAATTCATGCGCAACGAGTATGCCAGCATTCCCTACTTCGCGTCCGTCGCATCGCTGCTGCCGCGCACCCTGGCCGTCGACTTCACCCACCAACTCATCGACCGCGACTACCTCTTTCAGACGCTGCTCAACGGCATACCCGCGCCGGACGGCCTCGCCGCCTATCCACGGCCGGAGTGGGCGCAGTTCTTCCGGCAGCTGGGCACTATCGCCCGCACCATTCACGACGTCCGCGGCGACCGGTTCGGTCGTGTCGCCGGCCCCACCTTCGCCACCTGGACCGAAGCACTCGTCGACTACTTCACTGAAATCGCGGCCGATCTAAACGATCTGGGCCTTGATGCCGACGATGCACACCAGGCCGCCGACGCCGCCGCCCGGCATCGCGCGATCCTCGACGAGATCACCGAGCCGCGGCTGCTGCACGGTGACCTGTGGACGCTCAACGTCATGGTCGAGCCGGGCGCATCCGAGCCAACAGCCACCGGGGTCTGCGACTGCGACCGGGTCTGGTGGGGCGACCCGCGGGCCGACTGGGTCATCTACCGCGCCCATCGACGGCCGGGCACCGAACGGGACGCCTTCTGGGAAACCTACGGCCAGCCCGTCAACACGCCGGAGAGCGAGCTGCGATGGCTCATCTATCGGGCCCGCCACGCCCTCGCGCTGCGGCTGAATTATCACCAGATGGGCAGCGCCGATGAGATCCCGGGCACCTACGACGAGGTGGCCGGGATACTCGCAAAACTCGCCTAGCCGCAGGCAATCAGCCCTCGCCCACCTGCTGTTGCTGGCCCGGCTTTCCCGGTCGCTGCTCGGGCGCACCCACCAGCTCGTCCGGCTGCGGTTGTTCCGCGCTCCGGTGCCGTCCCCGCGGCTTGCCCCCGCTGGTGACGTCGCCGACGGGCTCGACGCCCTCGCCGTCCGCCGACGACGCGTTCACACCTTCCGGCTCCACCAATTTCTCGTCGTCACTCATGGGACCCACCTACCCAGGCCGGGCCGATGCATGCGTAGCGACGACCGCCCTCGGTCAGTCCTGTTCGGCGACCGGTAGCTCCTCGATCGCGAATTCAAACTGTCCATTGTGGTCGGTCACCGTCGCAGCGACAGTCTCTTCCGCCGCCGCGTACGACAGGTACTCCGGCCGCGGGTTCATCGCCGCGGCCAGCCGCAGCCAACCGGTGGCGTCCGCGCGGCGGCCCTGACGCAGCAGACATCGGCCCAGCAGGTGAGTGGTCTCGGCGTCGGTCGGGCTGGTCTCGAGTACGGCCCGGGCGGCAGTCTCCGCCCGCCCGAGCGCGGCACGCTTGAAGTACGCCCGGGCCAGCAGGCGCACAATGTCGGTCGCCTCCGGCTCCAGCCGGGCGGCCGCCTCCAGCTCCTCAACGGCCTGTCGTACGTCGCCTTCAGCAAGGTGACGCTCCCCCGCCCGGTACAGCTCGTATACTTCAGTCACTGTCACCCCTCCCAACGAGTCGCCTATCGGAACCTGCAACCGCTTCCGATTGTTCCGCGATCGCGACCGCCGCGCTGTTACTGTCAGAGACTCGGACAACGAGTGCGCAGCTGGAGGGTCAGTTCGTTGAAGCTGTCAACGGCACGCGAGCGGATTGCCGGCGCAACCCACCTCAATGCGTTCATAACGCTGCTAGGCGACGAGCCGGAGCGCCACGAGGTGGTCGCCGTCAAGGACTCCGTGGATGTTGCTGGCACGGTCACCACGGTTGGCTGCGCGGCTCACGACCCGCTACCCGCCGCGGTCGATGCCCCGCTGGTGAAGCAGATACGGGACCACGGCGGTGCGATCGTCGGCAAGACAAACATGCACGAGTGGGCGTTGGGCCTGACCTCCGCCAACCGGCACTACGGAGACGTCCGCAACCCGCACGACACGTCCCGGGTGACCGGCGGCTCCTCCGGCGGATCAGCCGCGGCGGTCGCCGCGGAGCTCTGCGACTGGGCCGTCGGCGGCGACACCGGTGGATCAATCATCGTTCCCGCCGCATTGTGCGGCGTGGTCGGTTACAAGCCGACCTTCGGGCTGGTCGACACCACGGGCACCAGCCCCGTGAGCCAGTCGCTGGACACCATGGGCGCCCTGGCCCCCGGGGTCGCCATTGCGGCGCACGCCGTCGAAATGATGACCGGGCTCACCGGCCTTCAGCCCGAGGCCGGCTCAGACTTCACCTCCCTGCGGGTGGCCGTGCCCGAGGGCTGGGTGACCACATTGGACAGCACCTATCGGCCCGTGTGGCAGGCGATTGCCGCGCACCTGCCCACCGCGAGCCTGCCGGCGCGGGCGGAGATGCATCGGGCGAGCGAGTGGATCTCGCTCGCGGAGGCCGCCGCCAACCACAGTCGCTGGCTCGACCCCGAGGCAAGGTCAGATCGATATCCCGACGATGTCTGGGCCCGTTTGCAGATCGGGAAGGCACTCACGGACGAGGATTACCGTGCCACGCTCGAACGCACCGGCCGCTCCCGGTCAGCGGTGGACTCGGCGTTGCAGGACTTCGACGTGTTGCTGGTCCCGGCCACACACTGTGTCGCGCCGCTGATCGGTCAGAAGGCGACAGACGAGTTGTCGTTTTACTGCAAGCCGTTCAACGCAACGGGACATCCGACGATCACCGTCCCCGTTCCGATCGACGGCCTACCCACCGGCCTTCTGCTCGTCGGTCGCCGCAACGACGACGCCACCCTGCTCGCCGCGGCTGCGGGCTTGGAGCGGCATCTCCAGAGCCTGTTCGAATGACTGACTCACCTCTCCAGGGAGCGCTTCCGTTCGATCGACCGCCGATCGTCGCTCGGCGTTATCCCGAAATGCTTACGGTAGTCGCGGGAGAATTCATGCACCCGCGAGTAGCCAATGCGACCCGCGATCTCACCCATGCGCAGCTCGGACTGCCCGACCAGGCTCCGGGCCAGGCTCATCTTCACCTCCTTGATTCGCTTCAACGGCGGCACGCCTACAGCTTCATGACAGGTACGGGCTATCGTCGCCGCACTTTTTCCGCTGATCGCCACCATTCGCTGTAGATTCACCTCCTGCGCGAGATCACGTCTCAGCTCACTCTCCAACTCCCACCAGAGCCGCGCCGATGCGTCCATCTGAAATGGCCGGCCCACCCCGTCCTCAATTTCGGCCAGCAGCTCGAGCAGTCGAGATTGGACCCGCAACTCGCGCACCGCGGCATTTGCGCTCTCGGCCCGCCACGCCCGCAACAGGCTGTCGAACTGCCGCATAACCTTCGCTCGCGCCCTTCGGACGCGCAGCTCGAAAGGCGGGGGCGGCAGCGCCGGAGCAATGAAATTCACCGTATAAAACGACCAGGGCCCCTCCAGCACCTCCCCGGTCACCGTCTCGTCCTCGTGAAACCAGATGGTGTCGCCGGGCGTCAGCGTGTACCGCCGGCCGCCGACCTCGTGCGCAACCACGCCGGTCTTCGTCAGCTGGACCAGATGGCCGGGCAGGCTGCTGGCATCGAAACAGAGCCCGGTCGGCCGTTCGTAGAAATCCACCAACAGGATGTTTTTCACCAGTGGCGGCCCAACCGGCACTCCATTTCTGATCTCCGGCGGCAACTCCGGGGCAGCGTCCTCGTCGTCGGGTCTGACCGAAACCGCTCGCGTCCGGCTCATATCGCCAACTCCCGGGATTGCTGATCATGCAGGACGACCATCCCATCGCTGCGGACCATCCTAACTCAACAGTCGCGCCGGACACAGACCACGGTGACGAAAACTGCGACCCAAAGTCCTCGTTCTAGCTAACGACGCCTCGCAAATCCGCGCCTACCTTTGACGTTAGCCGACCGTACGCCTGCTACCGCTGGGAGGCCATTGCTGTGCGCCATGATCCGGAACGCTGGACGGCAGATTACAAACGCGACGGCTATCTGGTCGTCGAAGACTGCCTCGACGCCGAGACACTTCGGACGCTACGCGAAAAGATGGATCGAATTCTGACCGATCCAGAATCCTTACCTGCAAGGCTGAGAACCCATGTGCAGACCGAACGCAGCTACGTGGAAGCGCGTCCGCAGCAGAGCGACCTGCGACCGGAACAGGTCGGCAACGCGGTGCGACTCGTCATGGAGCTGCCGCTGTTCGATCCGTTCCTCGCCCGGCTCATCGCCTACGACCCGCTGCTGGATATCCTGCAGGCCCTCTTTGAGAGCACCGAATTCCATTTCCACAACTACAAGTGCATCAACAAGGCGCCCGCCGTCAGCAGTGCGTTCGTCTGGCACCGTGACCTGCCCTTCCTTTACCACTCCACGCCCAATCTGATCACTGCCATGCTGTGCCTGGACGACACAACGGAGGAGAACGGCGCCACCGTGGTGCTGCCGGGCAGTCACACGCTGGTGAACGAGGACGTATCCGTGACCGACCAGGACATACCCGAAGCCGATCTACCCAAGGGTTTTGACCGCCGTGTCGTCGCCTGCCCCGCTGGATCCGTGGTGCTCTTTCACGTCAATCTCGTGCACGGCGGCGGCGCCAACCGATCCCAGCATCCACGGCGGAATGTCATCGGAATCTGGGCCGGCCCCGGCACCTACCCAACCGGACCCAGTCGATATTCCTATCAAGATCTGTATCCACGCAGCGCCGACCCGGCCCGGCAGCGGCAACTCACCATGTCGCTGCCCTGAACCGGCCAAACTGACGGGAGACCGGTGACACAGTTCCATATCTCGGCTAATATGATTCGCACAACGTCGGGCGTTCAGCCCGCGAATTGGTGATCACCACATTCATCCAGAGATGATGCCAGACCCCGTCCGCAGATCAAATCCGGTGATGAGCTGATTGATCATTCGCCAATGGCCAGGAATATGCGGTGAGAGCTATGGTGGCAGTTGTCGACGCAGAAACCGCCCGGTCGGGCGGCAAATCGTCGGCGCGTCGCCGACCACTCGTCGCCAGGGTATGGCGCAGCTATGTGTTGCGCCGGATCGGCAAGAGTCTGATCACGCTGTACCTGGTGATCTCGCTGTCATTCTTCCTGCTGCGGTATATGCCGGGAAATCCGATCCAGGCCTACGTTCAGAACCTGGTTTCTACCCAGGGCCTGTCCCAGACCGATGCCCTGAGCCGGGCCACATCCCTCCTTTCGTTCAACCCAAAAGCGCCTATTTATCAGCAGTATGTGCACTACATCGGCGGTCTGCTGCACGGCGATATGGGCCAGTCGATCACCTCTCCCGGCACGACCGTTCGCAGCGAGGTATTCGCCTATCTGCCGTGGACGCTGTTCAGCGTCGGCCTGGGGACGCTCATCTCCTTCGTACTCGGCATCACGCTGGGAGTGCTGACCGCCTACCGGCGCGGCGGCGTCCTTGATCACCTCATCACGAATATCTCGTCCCTGATTCATGCCGTGCCGAATTACATCTGGGCGATGCTGATCCTCGTGGTCCTCGGCGCCCGGCTCGGGTTGTTCAATGTCGCAAGCATGCGTGGCACCCTGACCCCCGGCGTGCAGGTCGGCTTCACGCCCGAGTTCTTCGGAGACGTTCTCTACCACGCATTTCTGCCGGTGCTGGTCTATGCGCTGACCGGCGTCGGTGGCTGGATCCTGGTGATGAAGTCCTCGACCGTCCAGGTCCTGGACGAGGATTTCGTAACCGTGGCGAGGGCACGCGGCCTGCGGAGCCGGCGAATCAGAATGCAGTACGTGGGCCGCAACGCGATCCTGCCGCTGTTCGCCCAGTTCGCGCTGGCGATCGGCGGCGTGGTCGGTGGGTCTGTCCTCATCGAACAGATCTTCCAATACCAGGGAGTGGGGTACTACCTGTTCGATTCACTGACCAAGCGGGATTACACACTCACCCAAGGCTTCATCCTGATCATGACCATCTCGGTGATCGCGGCGAATCTCGTCGCCGACCTGTTGCTGTCGCGAATCGACCCACGGGTACGGGCGCAGGGAACGGCGGGTGGACGATGACCACGCAGGTGCTCGTCGCCGCCGACACCGAAATCGGGTCCGAGCCGATCGTCGCGGCCGGCTGGATCGGCATCTTCTTCGCCGGCCTGCGCCGCAGCGTGACGGGATTCATCGGGTTCATCGGCTTTATGGTCATCTGCATCGGTTGCCTGGTCGGGCCATATCTGGTCACGCCGGACAAGGTGGAGACCCTGAGCATCGCCTACCGCGGCCCGAGTGGCGCGCACTGGCTCGGCACCGACGGTCAGGGCCGGGACACCCTCAAGCAGATAATCGCCGGCGGGCAGGACGTGGTCATTGTCGGTCTCGTCTCGGCGGTGCTGTCCACCGTCATCGCGGTCGTCTTCGGCGCTCTGTCCGCCTACAAAGGGGGCAGCACCGACGCCGTGACAGTGCAGGTGGCCGACTTCTTCCTCACCATTCCGCAGTTTCCGCTGCTGGTCGTGATGTCGGCCTATCTGCGGCTGGACAACGTCATCTATCTGGCTATTCTGCTCGGCGGTCTCGGCTGGCCCGGTCTGCTGCGTGCGGTCCGTGCGCAGGTGCTGTCACTGAAGGAACGGGAATACATCGAGGCGGCGAAGCTGGTCAATCTCGGCACCGTACGGATCATCTTCCGCGAGATCCTGCCCAACATGGCCAGCTACCTGATGATCAACTTCATTCTGGGAATGACCGGTGCGGTGTATGCGCTGGCGGGGCTGTATCTCCTGGGTCTGGCACCGATGTCAGGCACCAACTGGGGAATCATGATCAACCAGGCCTGGGTGAAGGGAGCTCTCTTCTATCCGCCGGCGATGTGGTACATCCTCAGCCCGTTGATCGCGATATCGCTCCTCCAGCTGTCCGCCATCTGGCTGGTGCGCTCGCTGGAAGAGGTGCTCAATCCCCGGCTGCGAGCGCACGGATGACGGAGGACCGATGAGCGATCAGGTGTTGCTGCAGATCCGGAACCTGTCCATCGACTACCGCGCCGGCAAGAAGAAGTTCGTGTCGGTGGTGCGCGACGTCAACCTCGATGTCTACCGCGACGAGAGTGTGGCATTGGTGGGCGAGAGCGGCTGCGGCAAGACCACGCTCGCCTTGGCAATGCTCCGCCTGCTGCCAAAACTCGGGATCATCCGCACCGGCTCGATCCGGTTCCGAAACCGCAGCGGCGAAATGGTTGACCTGCTCGCTCTCGACGACGAGACGCTGCGTCGATTTCGGTGGACCGAGGCCGCCGTCGTCTACCAGGGCGCCCAGAATTCGCTGAATCCGCTCAGCCGGATACGCACGCAGTTCCTGGAGACCGCCCGCGCCCATGGTCGGGATTCGACCGCGGAGCAGATCGACCGTCGCGCCGCGGAGTTGCTACGGCTGGTCAGACTCGAGCCGGCCCGGGTGCTCACCGCCTACCCGCACGAGCTGTCCGGCGGCATGCGGCAACGAGTGCTGATCGCGCTCGGCCTGCTGCTGGATCCACAGCTGGTCATCCTCGACGAACCGACGACAGCGCTGGACATCCTCACCCAGCGCGCCATTGTCGATGTGCTGCGGAATCTGCAGCAGCAACTGCATTTCGCGATGGTCTTCGTGTCGCACGATCTCGCCCTCGCGGCGGAGCTGGCCGACCGGGTTGCGACCATGTACGGCGGCCGCATCGTCGAGCTCGGTGGCGTCCGGGACACCTTCTATACCCCGAAGCACCCGTACACCATCGGACTGATCAAGGCCGTCGTGCCGGTCAGCGGTGATTTGCCGGGAGTGATGTCGATATCCGGGTCGCCGCCAAGCTTCGGGCAGCTGCCGGGCGGCTGCACGTTCCACCCGCGCTGCCCGTATGCGCAGGAGATCTGCGAGGCAGAGGATCCGCCGGAGCTGACGGTCGGAGCCGAGCACAGCGCGGCATGTTTCTTCGCCGACGACATGTCGCTGGACCGGAAGCCGGCGACCGTCGATGTCTGAATCCCTGATGCGACTGGAACATGTCAGCCAGACGTTCGCCACGAAACAGGGCAACGTGCCCGCCGTCGATGATGTCAGTCTGGAGCTGCGGAGCGGCCGGGTCACCTGTCTGGTTGGCGAGAGCGGCTCGGGGAAGACGACGACAGCACGTATCGCCGCCGGCCTCAACGCTCCGACGTCCGGCCGGGTGCTTTTCGACGGCAATGATGTCGCGCAACTGTCCGGTGCGGAGCTGGCCGCGTATCGCCTCGCGGTGCAATACATCCACCAGGATCCGTACGCGTCGCTGAATCCGACCCGCACCGTGCAGAGCACCCTGACCGCACCGCTGCGGAGAAACCACCTCGTCAAAGGACGCGCCGGAGCGAATCGGCGGGCCGCGGAGCTGCTGGCCGAAGTGGACCTGACGCCGGCCGGCAATTATCTGTCGAAATACCCGCATCAACTCTCCGGCGGGCAACGCCAACGCGCCTCCCTTGCCCGCGCGCTGAGCACCAATCCACGGCTCATCGTCGCGGACGAGGCAACCTCGATGCTCGACGTGTCGATCCGGATCAGCATGCTCAACGTACTGGGTAGATTGCGCGACACTTTGAGCGTCGGTTTCCTGTTCATCACCCACGATCTGGCATTGGCCAAGTATTTCGGCTGGAGCGGCGATCTCGCTGTCATGTATCTGGGTCGGATCGTCGAGCAGGGACCCACTCCGGAGGTGCTCGCGCATCCCTCCCATCCCTATACGAGGGCACTGCTGGAGGCCATTCCCGAGCCCGATCCCGATCTGACCCGGAGCAAGCAGGGCGGGCAACTACGCGACGCGGACATGCCGAACCTGCTTGCCATTCCCAAGGGTTGTCCATTCCACCCCCGGTGCCCGATGTACGAGGCGGAGACCTGCGACACGACCCGACCCGATCTCCTTGCCACCCGGACCGACGGCGACACCGACCACCTGGCGGCCTGCCTGCGCCTCTCGGCCGTGGACGCGGAACTGCCGCTCACCAGTTCGGTGACCGACGGCGGTCTCACATGATCCGCCCCGAGGCGTTGCGCGCGGTGCTCACCGTTGCCCTCTCATTCCTCTTCCTCCCGGGCCTGCTGCTTTTCGGTGAACGCCCTGGAACCGCGCAATTCGTAGTCACAGTCGCGGCCCTGGCCGTCGGCGCGATCTTCACTGTTCTCGTCATCGTCATCATCCTGTTCTCGACCGAAGGTAAAGACCGGGGACCAGCCCAGGAGGAGCATTTATGAACAACCTCATTCGCCGCGGTACCGGCGAGGTATCCCGCCGACACCTCCTGCAGATGGCCGGGCTCACCGCAGTGGGCGGCGCCGGTCTGACCGCCTGTCAGGGCGGATCCAAGGCCGGCGCGGCGAAGGGGAGCGGAGGGTCCGCAGGTGGCAGTACAGGTGTCTTTCAGGCCGCATATCCGTACGACGCCCCACCGAAGGGCAATTTCAACCTGCTCCCCGGCGTGTCCGAGGCGATCACGATGGGCTACATCTACGACCTGATCCTGCTGCCCGGAGCGATGTACTACTGGGATGCGCAGAAGTACTACTACCTCCTTGCCGATCCATCCTCGGCCGTCTCCGCCGATGGGGCGACGCTGACCTACAAGGTGCGGCCCGGGTTGAAGTGGAGTGACGGCAAACCGATCACCGCACAGGACGTCTACACCACGTGGACGCTGGAATACATCCTGGGAAATGCCGCCTTCACCTATGTCGACAAGGTCACCAAGACCGACAATATGACGGTCACCTTCCACATCAAGTCCCCGGCGCCGATCGCCGAGTACTACCTGCTGCGGGCCCAGATCGTCTCCGATGCCGTCTACGGGCAATTCATGGCCGACGCCGAGCCGATGCTCACGTCGCTCACTCCGTCCGACGACACGGCTCTGGTGAAGCTGAACCAGAAGATCAGTGCGTTCAAGCCGAAGACCGTTACGGCGAGCGGAGCCTTCAACTTCGACATGCCGAAGGTCAGCAACGCGTCACTGACACTCGTGCGGAATCCGAACGGTTACGGCATCGACAAGGTGAAATTCGATACCGTCGTCGTGTCGAACGGTGTCAGCGACACCGATGTGATGCCGCTGGAGCTGTCGAAGAAGGTCGACTATGCCACCTACGGATTCACCGTCGCGGATGTCAAAGAGTTCACTTCGCTCGGATATCGGATCCTCCGGCCGCCGACCTACTTCGGCGGGGCGTTGTTCATCAACTACACCAAGCGGTCCGAGTTCGCCGACAAGCGGGCGCGGCAGGCGCTGGCCTATGCCCTCGACCGGAACAAGATCGGCGAGGCGGCGGAGGGCGAGTCCGGCAAGGCCGTCCAATTGATGACCGGCATGTCTGACGTGGTGGTGCCGAAATGGATCAGTGCCGCCGACCAGGCGAAACTGAACCGCTACAAACTCAACCTGGGCAAGGCCGCCGAATTGCTCACGGCGGCCGGGTGGAAGAAATCCGGCGGCTCGTGGCACACCCCGCAGGGCCGATTGGCCCAGTACGACGTCAAAGCGCCCAGCCAGGACGCCGACCTCAGCGCCAACGCGCAGAGCGTGCAGAGCCAGCTGAACAGTTTTGGCTTCAAGATCACGGTCGTGGAAGAGGATGTAACCCAACTTGGCGTCGACCTCGGCAACGGCAAGTTTGATCTCGCCATCTGGACCTGGGGGTCGGCCGGCAACCCGTTCCCCACGGCCGCGCTGCAGGCCGACGTGCTGACGTACAACTACCCGACGACGAAACCGCACCGGGGTATGGACTTCCCGCTGCAACAGGACACCACCTCGGTCGGCAAGATCGATTTCGGCACCGCCATCCCCGACAGCGGCTCGGGTCCGAACCCGGACTCGCTGAAGGCGAAAATAACCACCCTCGCCCGCGCCTTCAACGAGCTGCTGCCGATCATCCCGCTGTATGACCGGTACGGAAACAACCCGGTCAATACGAAGAACATCACGGGCTGGCCGGCGGACGACGATCCGATCTACAAGAACTCCATCTATGCCGACAATTTCGTCACCATTCTGATGTACGACGGCACCCTCAAACCCGCCTGACCGCAACGCCGCGGTCGCTCAACCGGAAAGGTAGGGATCATGTTTCGTGTCGGCATTGCAGGTGCCGGTGGGATTGCCAATTCGCATGCTCGAGGGCTCACCGCCGTGGACGGTGCGCAACTGGTCGCGGTCTACGATGTCGACGCGGCACGCTCGGCCGAGTTGGCAGCGGCGTATGACACCCAGGTGTCGGCCACCCTGGACGAACTCATCGCCGGCTGCGACGCCGTGTTCGTGTGCGCCTGGACGGCCGCGCACCGGGAGGTAGTGGATCGGGTGGCCGCGGCCGGCCGCGCGGTCTTCTGCGAGAAGCCGCTGGCGCCCACGCTCGCGCAGGCGCAGCTGATGTCCGAGGTCGTCGAAACGGCCGGGGTGGTCAACCAGGTCGGCCTGCCGCTGCGCTGGGCGCCCGGCTTCGCGGTCCTCCGGCAGTTGCTGGCCGACCCGGCCAACGGGCGGTTGCTCTCGGCCACGATGCATACCGAAATGGCGGTCCGGGAACGGGCGCTGGCCGGCTGGCGACGCGACGTGTCCCTCGCCGGCGGTGGGGTGCTCCTCGAGGTCGGATTCCACGATATCGATCTGTTGGAGTGGTTGGTCGGGCCAATGGAGTCGCTCGCCGTGACCACCAGCCCGGGTCAGTATCCGGGAATCGAGGACGCCGCTTCGGTTTCCATCGGATTTGCCGGCGGCGCCGTCGGCGCATTGGTAACGGTCTGGCACGAGGCGCCGGGGCATGGACCGGCCCGGCGGCTGCACATCGTCTGCGAACACGCCCAATATCTGATGGATGGCCCGGCCCGGCTCACGGTGTCCGGGCGGGGCGAGCGACAACTGGACGACGCCGAGTTGTCGGAAATGGCCCGGCAACAGAGTCTGCCGACCGATCCGCATACCGCCTTCGTCGACGCGGCCCGGGCCGGAAAGCCCGCGACACCGAACTTTGCCGATGCGTTGCGGGTCCATACACTGATGGATGCCGCCTATCGGTCCGCAGCCGAACGCGGTGCTGGCGTACCGGTCTGAGATTCCGCTCGGGCAGCGGATTCCGCACCAGGGAGGGACAGTGGCAGAGCCGACGATCGGTGTCGCAATTCAGGGCGCCGGCTGGGTATCGAGCGAGCACATCCGCGCCTATCAGAACAATCCGCACGTCCGGGTCGTCGCCATCGGCAGCCGGACCAAGGAGGGTGCCGAGCGCAAGGCCCGGGAATTCGGATTGGACGTACCGGTGTTCGACCGGCTGCCCGATCTCCTGTCCCGCCCGGACGTCGATGCGATTTCGCTGTGCACTCCACCTGGTCTGCACAGCGACGAGACGGTGCTGGCCGCGCAGGCCGGCAAGCACATTCTCATCGAGAAACCAGTCGCCGTCGACCTCGAACAGTTACGTCGCATGCGGGATGCGGTCCGGGACAATCAGGTACGCACTGTCGTCAGTTTTGTACTGCGCTGGAATCTCGCTGTGCAGAACATCAAGGCGTTGAAAGCGAACGGAATGCTCGGCTCGGTCTTTCATGTGCAGACCGACTACTGGCACAACCTGGACCAGGCCGGATTATCCGACCACGGCGGCGGCGTCAGCGCGATGCTGGCCGGCGGCTGTCACGCCGTTGACGCGGCCCGCAATCTGATGGAGAGCGACATCGTCTCCGTCAGTGCCCGGAGCTGGACGCCGGACGATCGGCACGCCGGCGAAAAGGGCCATATCGGAAATACCAATACCGTGGCCCTGTTGCATTTCGCGAACGGCGGGATCGGAAAGGTCTCCGCCTGCACCTCGCAGTGGATGCCGTACAACTTCAATATCGACGTCTTCGGCACCGACGGGGCTGTTCGCGGAAACCGGTTTTTCACGAAGCACCTGCCCGGATTAACGGATTTCGCCACCCTGCCGACGATCCTGCCCGACAACGGCGATGTCGCCCACCACCCGTTCCAGGCCGAGATCGATCACTTCATCGACTGCATCCGCTCCGGCGCGGAATCCCCGGTCAGCCTCGCCGATGCGGTGAACACCCACGAGGCCTGCCTGGCGGCCGATCTGAGTTCCGCTCGGGACGGCGCCACCATCGCGCTGCCGCTGCTCTAGTCGGGCGCCGGGCCGGGGTTGGCGAGGTCGTCCGGCAGTGGCTCGCCGGGGTCGTAGTCCTCGGGTGCAGGTCCGTCGGCCAGCGCCGCCGCGGCGTCGGCCAGCTGGAACCGGTTCCGTACCCGGCTCAGGAAATCGGTGTCCTTCCGGCGGACCAGCTTGGCCCGCCGCGACCCGGCATAGACACAGATCCAGTCACCCGGATCGAGTACCCCGCGCAGCGCGCCGTCGACGCTCACCGCCACCTGACCGGACCGCTCCAACACCTGCACCGCGATCCGGTCCTCGACCGAGAGCACCACGCTGCGGTCGAACACCATGTGCGGAGCCACCGGCGTGAAGATCAGCGCATCTAGCTGCGGGGAGACGATCGGCCCGCCGGCGGAGAAGCTGTACGCGGTGGAGCCGGTCGAGGTCGACACGATCAGCGCGTCCGCGGAATAGGACGCGAACAGCCGGCCGGTGACATAGACCGCCAAACTGGCCTGCCGGTCGCGGGCCAGTTTCTCGAAGACGACGTCGTTCAGGGCCAGGATGTCCAGCGGCACGCCCCAGCCGGGCTGCTCGGCGATCCCCGGCCGGACGTGCGGCGACGGCAGCGTTGGCCCGCGCCCGTAGCGCAGCAGGGCCTGCATGTCGGTCGGGATCTCCAGCGGCCGCGAGGCCCGCATCGTCAACGTCAGCCGGCCGTCGATCTGATATTTGCCGGCGAGGACGGCATCCAGCGTCTCGATCAGCCGGTCGACGGTGACCTCGGTCAGGAACCCGACCCGGCCGACGTCCACCCCGAGCACCGGCACGTCGATCGCCGTGGCCACCCTGGCCCCGCGCAGAAAGGTGCCGTCACCACCCACCGTGACGATGAGATCCGGGTCCCCGGCTCGGGCGGCCTCCTCGGCCGCGCTGAGCCGGCCGCCGCCGTCGACCGTCCACACGTCGAGCTCCGCGCACCGGATCTGGTGTTCGCCGGCCCAGTCCCGGACGGTCTGCGCCGCCGCGAGCGCCTCGGCCTTGCCGGCATGGACAACGAGCCCGATCGATTGGATCATGCCCACAGCTAACCCGGAACCGGTCCGCGGCACCACGTTCTTCGGCCAGCGGCCGGAAATAATTGCGGCGCGGATGTCCGGGACGAGTCGGCGGCCTCGACGTCCCAGCTGAGCGGCGCCGCCGGGGCGCCGATGAACGAGGAGCGGCCATGAAATACATGATCCTGACCTACGCATCGCAGCAGGACTACGACGGCATGAGCGGAAAGGCCACCGGCAAGTCGGCCTGGACCGCCGCGGACTTCGCCGCGATGGGCGCGTTCATGGAGAAGTTCAACCGGGACCTCGAGGAGTCCGGCGAGCTCATCGAGACCCGTGGCCTCGCCGCGCCGGTGCACACCCGGCGGATGGGCTCCCGGGACGGCGTGCCCGTCGTCACCGACGGCCCGTACGCCGAGACCCAGGAGGTCCTGGCCGGCTACTGGATCGTGGAGTGCGAGAGCTTCGACCGGGCCACCGAGATTGCCGCCGGATTCGGGAAGTGCCCGCTTCCGGAGTTCGCCCGGGCCAGCGCCTATGCCGATATTCGGCCGGTCGCCGAGTCGCGCGACGAGCTGACCGACTGAAAATGGCCGACAGCCTCGAGGACCTGCTGCGCCAGCTGGCGCCGCAGGTCCTCGGTGCGGTGGTACGCCGCTACGGACATTTCGCCACGGCAGAGGATGCGACGCAGGAGGCTCTGCTGGCCGCGGCTACCCAGTGGCCGGCGGACGGCCGCCCGGACAATCCGCGCGGTTGGCTGATCACCGTCGCCGCCCGCCGGCTGACCGATCTGCTGCGCAGCGAGCAGGCCCGGCAGCGGCGGGAAGGCGCGGTCGCTCAGTGGACGCTGGCCGATGCGCCCGCCGCGGACCAATCATTGGCCGCCGCCGACGACACCCTGATCCTGCTGTTCATGTGCTGTCATCCGGCGTTGTCCCCGGCCTCGCAGATCGCGCTCACCCTGCGGGCGGTCGGCGGCCTGACCACGGCGGAGATCGGCCGCGCGTTCCTGGTCCCCGAGGCGACGATGACCCGCCGCATCAGCCGGGCCAA
The DNA here is from genome assembly GCA_036267955.1 of Mycobacteriales bacterium. Taxonomy (GTDB): domain Bacteria; phylum Actinomycetota; class Actinomycetes; order Mycobacteriales; family QHCD01; genus DATAVB01. Next base: position 20,607 of record DATAVB010000135.1, read on the forward strand.
GCAGCGGATCAAAGAAAGCGGGATTCCGTTCCGGCTGCCGCCCGGCCCGGAACAGAAGGAGCGACTCGCGGCGGTCCTGCACGTGCTGTACCTGGTCTTCAACGAGGGGTACGCCAGCACGTCCGGGCCAAGCCTGCAGCGCACCGAGCTGGCCGCGGAGGCGATCCGGCTGACCCGCCTGGTCAGCGGGCTGTTGCCCGAGGACGGTGAGCTGATGGGGTTGCTCGCACTCATGCTGCTGACCGATGCCCGCCGGAAGGCGCGCACCGGGCCGGATGGTGAACTGATTCCGATGGCCGAGCAGGACCGAGGGCGCTGGAATGCCGACCAGATAGCCGAAGGCGTCGATCTCATCACCGCGGCCCTGCCCCGTGGCGTGCCCGGCCCGTACCAACTCCAGGCCGCGATCGCCGCTCTCCACGACGAGGCGCCCGCCGCGGCGGAGACCGACTGGCCGCAGATCGTCGCGTTGTACGAGGTGCTGATGCAGCGGGGCGACAATCCGATGGTCGCGCTCAATCATGCTGTCGCGGTGGCGATGGCCGGGGATCCGCGAGCCGGGCTCGAGCTGGTCGGCACACTCGAGTCGGATGACCGGATTGCGGACGATCACCGGATGCACGCCGTACGGGCGCATTTACTGGAAATGGTTGGTGATCGCGCGGCGGCGCGGGCGTCGTACGAAACGTCGGCCCAGCGGGCGACAAGCCTGCCGCAGCAGCGTTATCTGAATGCCCGCGCCGCCCGCCTGACCTGACTCATCGGATATCTGTCGCAACGCCCGCATCCGCTTGCTAGGCTGCGTGGACCAACAGGGCAGAGGGAGGTGGCACCAGTGAACATCTTCGCGGTGGCCGCCTCCCCACATCGACAGCCCTGATTCTGCGCCATAGGGCCACCGCCTCATATTCGCGGAGGAAACCTATGCATTCTGCTGATAAAACTGGTCCCGGCGACCTTTACGACCTGCTGGTCATCGGCGGCCGGTCCGGTGTGGGCAAGTCCAGTGTCGGCTTCGAGATCGCCGCGCAACTCGAGGCTGCGGACGTCCCGCACGCCTATCTCGAGGGCGATTGCATGGACTGGGTCTATCCCCAGCGGCCCGGTCTGGCCGAAAAGAACATCGCGGCGATCTGGCAAAACTATGCGGCCGCCGGATATCGACGACTGATCTACACCAATACCGCCAGCATCGGCAGCGCCGCGGACATCACCGGTGCAATGGGCGGCCGGACTCGGGTGGTCGGGGCGCTGCTGACCTGCACGGACGAGACGGCTCGCGGACGACTCACCGGGCGGGAGATCGGCAGCACGCTCGATTGGCATCTCACCCGCAGCGAAATCGTCGGGCGGGAATTCGCGGCCGCGACGCTCCCGTCATGGGCCACCCGGGTATCGACCGACGGCCGCAAGGTGGCCGACATCGCCTCCGAAATCGTCGCCTTGACCGGATGGCGAAACTCAACCCGCGACGAACGCCGGTCGACGCAGTGAATTCAGCCATACCAATTAGTCGCCGGCTGTATATAGCCGATCTCAGCCGAGGTGACGATCGGCCAGGTGCATGAACTGTTGCCAGTCGTAGTTCGTGATGTCGTGGCCGCCGCTGCGGATGTGATAACCGACCCGGCTGCTGACCGGCTGGTCCACCGGCGGCAGCTCGCGCACGGCCAGCCCCTCGACGCCGAGCAGTTCGTACACCGGCGAGGCATGCACCGCACCCAGGAATTCGCCGCGCGGATCGGACCACCGGTCCTCGACGGCGCTGGCCACGGCGAGCGGCCGCGGTGCGACCAGCGCCAGCAGCATGTGCTGATCGACCGGGAGCTCGGACTCGGCGCCGTTGTACCGTTTGTAGGCCCCGCTGAACCAGTGTGGAAAGCGGTCATTGATCAGCCCGACCGTCTCGCCGAAATTACGCCGGGCCAATGACGCGCCGCCGCAGCCCGACTCATTGCTGACCGCCATCGCGAAATGCTCGTCCTGCGCGGCCGCCCACAAACCCGCCTTGCCCAGTCGAGAGTGCCCGTGCACGATGAGCCGGCCGGCATCGACCTGCGGCAGCGTCAGCAGATAATCCGCCACCCGGGACAATCCCCAGGCCCAGCAGCCGATCGCGCCCCAGGAATCGGCTGCCGACTGATCCTCGAATAGCGCGGCAACGCTGTCCGGTCGTCCGTCAACACGATCCGGGAACAAATCTCCACAGTAGACGGTCGCCGAGCCGCAGCCGCGCCCGATCAGCGACCCGACCGGCCAACGGGAATCGCCGTCGACATGCTGATTGCCACGGAAATTCAGCCCGACGAATACCGGCACCGGACCAACAGAGTCGGGCAGATCGAGGAGCACTTCCATCGACGTCCGCCCATGCGGGCCCGCGAAGGAAATCGAAACTCGACTTCGGGTAGCACCGGCGAACGGCGAAGGCTCCGTTGAGAGCACCGTCGGCGCCGCGCCCACCGCCGCGGTCGGCGTCCGTCCGTACACATTGTCGGCGAAGAGATCGAGGATCTCTCGCCGTCGCGCCGGCCAGGCGGCCGCGTCGACGGGCCTTCCGTCGGAGCCTACGAGGGGATCCGGGAGCTGGTACGTCCCGACTTTCGCTTCGTCGTCGTTGGCCTGCGATTGCGCGTTGGTCATTTGGGTCCCGGTGCTATGCGGAGTTTGTGGGCGGGTCTCTTGATGAGATTACGCGGCCGCTTGGCCAACTCCCGAACCTTGTCCAGTACCGGCTGTTGTTGCAGGTAGGAGAAATGGTCGCAGTCAACGGTCTGCGCTGCAGCCAGTCCGCCGGTGGCCGACTCGGTCCCGACGATGAGATCGTTGGCGCCGCCGGCAAAGGCTGTCGCTGCGAACCCGCTCAGGAATGCCAGTCCGTACCGTTCACCGGTCAGGCTGGGATCGGTCGCACCGGCGAAGGCCATCGTGATTGAGAGCGGCAGGTGTTTGTAAACGCTGAGATAGTCCCCGTGCGGGTCCATCGCCCGGATCCCGATCGGCATTTCCTGCTTGATGAGCAACCCGGCCAGACGGGTGCCCGCGTCGACCACGTGACCGCCGGGCACGGCCCGCAGCGCACCCAGCAGGGCGTTGACTCCCAGCAGGCCGCCCCGCACTCCACCCACGATCGGAGTGCCGAAAAACGGCGCGCCGAGAGTCAGAATCTGTATCTGAGTGCCTACCTGGGAGCCGACGATGTCCGCGGCCTGGCGGGCGACCAAACCGCCACGAGAGTGCGCCACAAGCAGCAGCCGTTCCGGCGCCAGCCGCTGGATATGCGCGGCCAGCTCCTCAGCGTTTTCGGTGATGCCGAGCCACGTGTCGTGTTCGTATCGGTATACCGGAACGCTCGCCGGGACCACGTTGCGCAGCGCGGTCGCCATGGGCAGCGCGCAGGCCATCGTCCCGTGCACCGCGATCACCATCGAGTCGGCCGGACCCGTCGAGAGCTGATCCACCGACGGACAGCCCGCAGCGACGTCAGGGGTCCTGGATTCGAGCGCGATACGGCGACGGCGAGCGGTCGGGTCTCGATGCGGGCGGTCCTGCCGTTTGTGAATCGCGAATGCCACGCGTCCCACGACCACGCCCGCCACGTTGCTGCCGCCGAGCAGGATCCGTCGAGCCGTTCGGCGCGGAAGCTTGACCATACCGTCGATGACTGTGGTGTTCGACCCGAGATACGCGCGCCACACGAGAATCGTCGAGAGCGCACCCTCCGGCAGCCACTCGCGTAATGCCCGCTGGGCCGTGGCGAGTTGCTCGGCTTGGGCACCGTCATCCGGCTCGTAGCGGAAATAGAGCGACGACGAGCCGGGGGCGAGCGCGACCAGAAACGCGTCGTCGGAGAACACCGCCGCACCGACATCAGCCTCGTCGACGGTCATCGTCACGGTCGACAATCCATCATAAAACCGGGCTCCGAAACGTGCTCGGGGTCCGCCGGTGGGTGAATCGCCAACCGACTCCTGCTCGACGAAGTCGACCAGAGCGTCCTCGCCAACCAGCCGCCCCAGACTCGCTGCCCGGGCTGGGCCGAGCGGCGACCACTGCTCCGGGCTGGTGCCAGTGAACAGGTCAGAGTCCTGCGCCTCGTTGACAGCGCGGGCAATCAATGGCGCGACGTCGAACTCGGGCCACAGCTGAGCGGAACGCTCGGACAACGCAGCCAGCTCCTCCTCCCGGATCGACATCGGCTCGGAAAAACGGTCGCGCCGATTGTCGCCGCCGAGAATCGAGAGGACCGGCACCGATCGGATCAGGCCATCCTGCTCGATCTGAATGGAGAACATGGCTCACGCTAGCCCATAACCAGGACCTCCCGGAGCCGATAATCCTTATGTCAGGGCTTTACCGAAACAGGCATTCTCGTCCGGCGGGCACCGATTCGGCCGGCGATGATCCGTCAGCGGCGGATGCTCACCCGTACGATCCGGTCGTCCGCGCCGGTCGGCGACCCGCGCCCGTCCCGGTTGCTCGTGGTCAGCCACAGGGACCCGTCCGGGGCGAGCGCGACGGTACGGATTCGGCCGTATTTTCCGGTGAAGAACGCGGCCGGAGTGCCGAGCGAGCCGTTCGCGCGCACCGGCACCCGCCACAACCGTTCGCCGCGCAGCGCCCCGACCCACAGCGCGCCCGCGGCATAAGCAACTCCGGACGGCGACGCGTCCTCGGTGGGCCAGGTGATCAGTGGCTGCTGGAAGCGGTCGCGGTCGTCGTGTCCCTCGACGGTCGGCCATCCGTAATTCTTCCCGGAAACCAATAGATTGATTTCATCGAATGTGTTCTCGCCAAATTCCGTTTCGTACAGCCGCTTTGCCGGACCCCAGGCCAGACCCTCGACATTCCGATGTCCCATCGTGAAGACCCGGTTGCCGAAGGGATTTCCCGGCGCCGCCTGGCCGTCGGCGGTGACCCGGAGCACCTTGCCGTTCAACGAGTCGCGATCCTGCGCCCGGGCTCCGTCGGTCGCGTCGCCGACCGTGACGTACAGAAGATGGTCCGGCCCGAAGGCGATCCGACCGCCGTTGTGTACGGCGGCTTTCGTGATCCCAGTGAGGATCGGATCAGGCTCACCGATCCGATTGCCGTCGAGCCGGAACCGTACAACGCGGTTGTCGTGCGCCGCGGTGAGATAGGCGTAGACGAGGTGATCGCGTGGGTAGGTCGGCGAGAGAGCCAGCCCCAGCAGGCCGCCCTCGCCCGCGGGCACGACTCCGGGAATCGTGCCCAGCACCATTTTCGTGCCGTCCGGCTGCACCCGCAGCAGGTGCGCGGTCGTACGCTCCCCGACCAGTGCCGAGCCGTTCGGCAGAAATGCGACTCCCCACGGCACCTGCAGGTGATCGACCAGCGTCCTCGGCACACCCACGGTCGACCCCGGAGCGGACGCGCTCGGCGAGGCGGGAGTCGGGTCCGACGACGAGCAGGCGCAGGCGGCGCCGACCACCAGCACCAACGCGGCGGCGAGACGACCCGATCCGACCTTCATGGATCCACCATAGAAGAAAGCGACGTCCACCACCGCGCACCGACATATTGCCGAAGCGCTCCGCCGCCGTAATAGACGTGCCTAGACTCGACCGACCCCATGCGGGGCGCGAGTCAGGACGCCGGAGCCGATAATGCCGCTTTCCTCGCTGGAAGAGCTCGATCAGTTCAAGGCCACCAGTTTTGCGCCGGGCTATCCCGCCACGGCCCGGACGTTCTACTCACCCGTCGACCGGATACACGAGGCTCTGCGCACCCTGCTCGAATCGGCGAGCAAGAGCGTCGTGGTGAGCATGTACGGCTATGACGATGTCGAGCTGAATTCGGTCCTTCGGGCGAAACTCACCAACGAACAGGTCTATGTCCAGCTCAGCCTCGACAGCACGCAGGCCGCCGGCAAGGCCGAGAAGGTGCTCGTCAGTGACTGGCTCAACGGCGGCGTGGGAAACAGCATTGCGATCGGACACAGTGAGAAATCCGCCATTATGCACCTGAAAATGGTCATCATCGACGGACTCGACGTCATCACCGGCAGCACCAACTGGTCGACGTCCGGCGAGACCAAGCAGGACAATCAACTCACGGTCATCCGCGATCCGTTGGTCGCGGCCGAGGCGCGGGCCCGGGTGGACATCATCCACGACGGCATGCTCAAACAGATGGCTGCCAAGAAGACCTAGCGAGCCCGAGCCGGTGCTCCTCGGCATCGACGATGCGTCGTCCGATCGGTATTTCCGCATCGTCGAGGCTGTCGGGCCGGTGCTCGGACGGGTCGACGGCGCGGCTGTCGCTCTCCTTGGCGTCACTCCGGCGGGCGTATTCGTCGAACAGCAGCCGCTTGTTCTCCTGTACCTCACGCATGCGTTCATCGACGCTGTCCTTCGCCAGGACGCGGTGCACCTGTACGGTCCGAATCTGCCCCATCCGGTGGGCCCGCGCGATCGCCTGCTCCTCGGTGCTCGGTTTCCACTGCGGCTCGGCCAGGATTACGACCGACGCGGCCTGGACATTGAGCCCGACCCCACCGGCATCGATCTGACTGAGCAGCACGGCATGGCCCTGCACAGCGGTGAATTCGTCGATCAGGCGTTGTCGCTCGATCGGGGGGACCGAGCCCTGGATGGGTCCGGCGGCGCCTGGACCGACGGCCTTCTGGATGGTGCCGAGCACGCCGAGAAAATAGGAGAAGACGATGACCTTACGACCGTCTTCCCGCGCCTCCTCAACGATTTCCAGAATCCGTTCCAGCTTCGCCGAGAAGCGTCCCTCGAATGCGGCCTGTCGCATTCTCATCAGGTTGCGCGATTCAACGGCAGCCCGGTATGCGGCCACGTCACGCGGCGCGAGCGCAACCCAGTCTTCGACCTCGATCCGCTCCGGCAATTCGGTGAGCACGTCCTCCTGATTGCGGCGCAGATACGCCGATGCGACGGTGCGCCGAAATTGATTGGCACCGACGATGACGTCGCCGACACTGACCCGCCGCGCCACCTGCGGCTGCAGATAGCCGACGAGGGTGCGGAATTCCGCCACCCGATTCTCCATCGGCGTACCGGTCAGAAACAGCACGCGCTGGGCCCGTTCCGCCGCAGCCACCACGATCCGGGAACGTGCGGCGTTCGGATTCTTCACGTAATGCGCCTCATCGACGACCAGCATCGCCGTCTCGACCTCGCTGGCCTCGCCCAGCCGGCCCAAGGTGTTGAATGTGGTCACCGCAACCCCACCCGCACGCAGCCAGCGCCGGGCGGCCGACTGCCGGGTCGGGCCGTGCAGGCTGTGCGCGGTCAGCCTGCTGTGCCGTTCGATTTCCTTGAGCCAGTTGATCTGCACACTGGCCGGACATACAACCAGGAAGCGCTGTTGCCCGTTCGCCGCCAGATGCGCCAGCGCGGCCAGTGCCTGGACGGTCTTACCGAGCCCCATCTCGTCGCCGAGAATGGAGCGATGTTGATGAATCGCGTACTGCGCACCGAAAACCTGATATCCGCGCAGCGTGGCCTTGAGCAGGGTGGTGTCCAGCGGGACCGCCGTGATCCGCTGCCGCAACTCCTCCGGGACGAATCCCTCGGCCGCCTCCTGATCCAGGTCGGCATCGACACCGCCGACGGTCGACAGCAGGGCGTTGATCGCCGCCGCGTCGTTGGAATAGCTGCGCCACAGGCTTTCCTCGGTGTACGCCTCCCGGCGGAGCGCCGCTTCCCGTCGGGAGATCTCGTCCGCGAATGTCGCCGTCCGGGCGTCGGCGGAAATTGTGTCGAGCTGGCCGAGCGCCTCGAGCGCGGCCTGTTTCTTCGACCGGCCGGCCAGCAGCATCGAGACCCGGTGGGCAGCCGGCGCCGCCGTGGCCAACAACGGCCGGGTGGCGGCGCTGAAGTCTCGCAGCGACGGCGCCACCGTGGTTACAGCGCCATCCGCGCGTCGGATCGCGGTCAGCGTCGCCAGCAGGTCCCGCTGCTCGGCGTCGGGACGGTCAGGCTGAAACCGAAAGCGGGTGGTCTGCGCAACCTGCTGCGCGACCGTCCGGGCAGCGGTGTGGATCCGTTCGGCCGTCTTCGGTCCGATGCCGGAAATCGCGGTGAGCTCTTCGGCGGACGCCGTCGTCAGGTCGGCCAGGGTCCGGTATCCGGCATCGCGCACCGCCTCGAGCCGGCCGGTGCCGCCGATCACGTCGCGCAGCACCGAGACCGGCCTGGCCCGCAGGTCGGCCTGCCCCTGTCGGCGGGTCAGGACGGCGGTCTGCTCACGGGCAAGGGCACGCAGTCGGTCGGGCTGGGCGAGGATGTCCTCGGCGCGCCGGAGCAATCCCTCGGTGTCCCGGAACAGGGCGCGCGCCCCGGACCCGACCTGGGTAGCCACGCTCACCTCCGCTCCACGAATGTCGCCGCTGTCAGAACGCTGATTGTTACATCACATGCCGACAGTTCCGGGATGTTGAACCAGCCCTCTGACACCGCCGTACTGGACGGTGAAGGGCCCGCGACGCTGCGGGTTCAGTGAAGAGGGAGATGGCGACAGTGATTTCTGGACGAATGGCCACCGGTGGTCGCCTGGTGGGTATGGCGATCGGGGCCACAATTATGGTCGCGGCATGCGGCAGTTCGTCGAAAAACGCCAGCAGCGCAGGCGATTCCGCGAAAAGTACAGCGCCAAGCACAACAGCGCCGGCCGCCAAAGGTGTCACGGTCGAGACGCACAGCGGCAGCGACGGCACCTATCTCACCGACGGCACCGGCAAGACGCTCTATCTATTTCTCGCAGACAAGGGCGGAAGGTCGGCCTGTTCCGGCGCCTGCGCGACGCTCTGGCCGCCGCTGACAACCACCGGAGCGCCCATGGCGGGTGGCGATGCCACGACCGGCATGCTTGCCACCGTTGCAAGATCGGACGGCACCAAGCAGGTCACCTACGCCGGTCATCCGCTGTATTACTTCCAGGAGGACACCGCCACCGGTGACCTCAACGGCCAAGGCGTCAACGGTTTCGGCGCGAAATGGTGGATCGTCGCGCCGTCCGGAAAGTCGATAACCACAACGGGTACCAACGCGGCGGCCGCTACGCCGTCAGGTACTGCCGCCGCCAACGGCGGCTACTGATCGGGGCTGCGTGGCTGGC
>DATAVB010000136.1:0-79137 GCA_036267955.1 Mycobacteriales bacterium
GTCGAGGATCTGGTGGTCCACCCCACCCCCGCCCCGCCGGCATCGAAAACCCAGCCACAGTCAGCACAGGCACCGGTCGGCGCCGCAACCGTCGGCGACGCCGCCTACCCGATCCCCGCCGGGGCGCTGTTCGTCGCGCCGGACGGAGCCGACTCGGACGCCGGCACCCTGCACGCCCCGTTCCGTACCCTCGGTCACGCGGTGGCGGTCGCGCACACCGGCGACACCATCGTGCTGCGCGGCGGGAGCTACCACGAAAGCGTGGCGATCCAGCAGAAGCTGACCATCCAGAGCTACCCGCACGAGGCGGTCTGGCTCGACGGCAGTTCGCGGGTCAGCGGCTGGTCGGCGACCGGCAAGCGCTGGGTGAAGACCGGCTGGACCTACACGTTCGACCACAGCCCCACCTACACCAGTGGTGCGCCTGACGGGACCACACTGGGCTGGCAGTGGATCAACCCGAAATACCCGATGGCCGCGCATCCCGACCAGTTCTGGTTGAGTGGCCGGCCGCTGCGCCAGGTCGCGTCGCTCGGCCAGGTCTCCGCCGGCACGTTTTACGTCGACGACGCCCACCACCGGGCCTACCTCGGCAGCAATCCGGCCCGGCACCAGGTGCGGGCCAGCACGATCGGCCAGGCGCTGACGGTCGACGCGGCCGGCACCGTCGTCCGCGGCATCGGGATCCGCCGGTACGCACCGTCCGTTCCGCAGTTGGGCGCGGTCACCCTGCAGCGCCCGTCCATCACCGTGGACAACGTCGAGATCAGCGACATGGCGACGACCGGAGTTTTCGTCGGCTCAGACAATGTCACGCTGCGCGATGTCACGGTAAAACGCAGCGGCCTGCTGGGGATCGGCGCCAACGAGGCGTACGGAATAAGGTTGATCGGCGTCAATTCCAGCGGCAACAACGTCGAGCAATTCAACACCGCCCCGGTTTCCGGCGGTGTCAAGATCACCCGATCGCGCGGAATCCTCATCCAGGACAGCGAATTCGATCGCAACACCGGGCCCGGGATCTGGTTGGACGAGTCCACCTACGACAGTCGGATTGTCGGAAACCGGGTCAGCGGAAATACCGGGCACGGTTTGTCGCTGGAGATTTCGGCGAAATCCCTGGTGGCCGGCAACCTGTTCCTGCGCAACGGCGGCGACGGCATCAAGGTCAACAACACCAGCGGCGTACAGGTCTGGAACAACACCCTGGTGGGCACCGGCCGGTCGCTGGACCTCGTGCAGGACAAGCGCGTCCCGACGAGCTCCTACGCCCGCGACAGCCGGCGCCCGTTCCCCGATCCGACCATGACCTGGCGGCTCGGACCGGTCACGGCCAGCAACAACGTCCTGCAGAACACCTCGGCCGACTGCCTGCTGTGCACCGAGGATTACACCCACAAACCTAGCGCCAGGGCACTGGGGATCCACGCCAACGGCAACATCTACAACCGGCCCAACGTCCGTCCATCGTGGAGCGTCGTGTGGTCCCGGGGCTCCGGTGACCCCTCTGTGTACGACACCTTGAGCCAGTTCCACGCCGCCACCGGGCAGGAGGCGAACGGGCGGTTGTACGACGGATTGTCCGTGGTGAATTCCAACGGCGTGCTCGCGGCGACGGTGCTCGCCCGCAAAGCCAGCATCGCCCGGCCGCTACCGAGTGACGTGGCCGCCGCCGTCGGGCAGCCCTCGGGCAGCCGTCAGCTCGGATCGTGGACCAACTGAGGTAGCCCGCTCGGACGCCACCGACACCAGGAACATGACGAGAAAGAGCACGTGCGAGTCGATCAGCCCGCTCATCAGCACGCTCTGAATCAGAATGAAGACCACCAACGCGACCCACAACGGGCGCCACGGCTGCGGTGCCCGGAAGGCCGACACCAGGGTCACCAGCGCCCACAGGCTGAGGACGGCGAGGCCGAGGACGCCGGCCTGCACATAGGCCGACACCCAGCTGCTGTCGACGACCTGAGTGCTCCAGAACGTGCCGGACACCCCGATCGTCTTCACCGCGAGCCCCGCGCCGAACCAGTGCTGCCAGAAGTCGGTCGGCAGTGCGAACGCGGCCCGCCAGGCGATCGTGCGGGAGTTGAGCGAGCTGATGTTCGCCGCGCCGCCCCGCTCGAAGTACTTCGAGACCAGGCTGGTCGACAGCAGGACGTAGCCGACCACCGGGACCAGCGCGACCACGCCGATGAACCCGCCGACGGGAAGCCGGCGCGCCTGGATGACGACCACGATAAGCCCGACCGCCAGCGCGGCGAGCCCGGTCCGCGAGCCGGTGAGCCAGGTCAGCCCCACCAGCAGAATCAGCAGCACCAGGTCGTACCGGTGGGCCCGGCTCCGGGTCAGCCGCCACGTCAGCCCGATCGCCGCGGGCCCCAGCAAAACCGCCAGCTCATTGGGATTCAGCGGGAAGATCCCACCGCTCAGCCGGCCGCTCGGCAGCGTCCCGGCCCCCGCGGCCGCGCTCACCAGGCCGACCGTGGCCATGGCGGCACACATAGCCCGTACGACCCCGGCGACCGGATGGGCCATCAGCGCCAGCAGGACGGTCGCGGCGACGATGAGCACCCGCACCGACAGCAGCAATGAGGACAGCAGCGACCCGGCCGCCCAGCCGCCAATGGTGGTTACCGCTATATAGCTGCCGATCAGGCAGAGGCTCCGGACCCCGACCGGCCGCAACTCGCCCCGGCGGGCGGCGTACCCGGCCAGGACCAGCGCCGCGATGCTGAGCATGCCCTTGCTGAGGACGACCGGGTCGACCCCGCCGGAGAAGTATTCGCCCACCCGCCACGGCACCAGGCTGGTGACGATCAGCACCCAGATCACGAAGAGCCGCAACCGGCCGGATCCAGGCGCCGACGACGTGGCGACGTTGTCGGCGTACGTCGGGGCCTGCAGCAGGGTCACGGCGCGGCCTCTCCCGAACGTATCGGACGAACAGTGGCCAGGTTACCGGCCGGCTGTGACCCTGTACCGGAAACCGCCCGACCCCCCGGCCTTCCATGATCGACATCGACTAAATGTCGCTATAGCGACACCAACTCGATGTCGATCATGAGAAGGGTGGCCGCTGTTAATGTCACCGGCCATGGCAGTTCGCAGTTCGGTCGGGCAGCGACTCCGGGTGGCGGCGCGGGTCGCCGTCAGTGACGGTCTGCGGATAGTGCCGCTCAGAGCGGTCGAGGCGGCGCGGCGGCGACACCTGCTGGTGCCCGTCCTGCGTCACCGCAGCATCGCCGGGCTCGGTGATTTTACCGTCACCGGGAAGCCACCGGTCCGGCTCGCCGCGGTCGATTCCCGGCTGGTACGGCTGCTGTACTGGTACGGCGAGAAGGGGTACGAGGCGCACGAGGTCTTCTGGTGGCGGCATTTCTGTGAACGGGCCACCGGAATTCTCGAAATTGGGGCCAATGTCGGCTATTACACCGTGCAGGGCGCTCTGGCGGCGCCGCAGATCCCTTACACAGCAGTCGAAGCCCATCCGGAATCGGCGGAAATTGTCCGCCACAACCTCGGTCTCAACGAGATAGACCACGTGCGGGTAGTGCACGGCGCCGTCGTCGGGACTGTCACCGCGGAGACCGTGGAACTGGCCCTGCCGGATCTCGAACGCTACGCGGCGCCGACCGGCGCGTTCCTCGCCAAGGCCACCGAGGGAGTCGGCTCGCGACGGGCGTCGCGCCGGTCGATCAGCGTCCCCGCCGTCGCGGCCGGGTCGCTCATCGACGGCGTCGACCTGGTCAAGCTCGACATCGAAGGATTCGAATACGCCGTGCTGGAGCCAATCGTGCAGCCACTGGTCGAACGGCGCGCGACGATCCTGGTCGAAGTGCTCCGGGACACCCCGAAGCTGCGATCCCTGCTGACCGGCATGGCCGACCAGGGCTACCGGTTCTGGCTGGTGTCAGACCCGGCGTTACGCGAGGTTTCCGCGCAGGCGCTGGGATCCGTCGATCTCACCAGCGAGTACGGCAGCCGCGACCTCGCCGCGATCCCCACCGAGCGCACCGACCTGACGGACGCCGCCGGCTAGCGAGCCACCGAGAGTTGTTTCGCGTTGGCCGTGGTCACCTTGGTCAGCGGCGCCGCCTTGAGCGCCTGGGCCTTCGCCGCGGCCGCCGGTGGCAGGGTCGAGGCCAGCGACACCTTGAGATTCTGGAACGACCCCACGACCGGCGCGCTCGTGCTCGAGCCGGACAGGTAAACCGCGAGCCCCACTCCGCCGGCGACCTGCAGGGACGCGGTCGCGTCGGTCGCCGAGATCTGCCAGCCGGTGGGCTCGGTCGTGCCGGACGCCCACACCTTTGCGCCCAGCGTGGTCGGGCTCGTACCGGTCGCGTCAAACCGCAATTGCAGGACCTGCCCGGCGGTGTAGGTCAATCCGGGAACGATCTTCTCCGGCACGGTCGCGGTCTCGGTCGAGCCGATGAATTTGCTGATCGCGATGCCGACCGTACCGTTGGACAGGATGCGGACCTTCGCCCGGTAATCCCCGACACTCGCGATCTTCCGGCCGATGAAATAGAAGTACGTGCCGTTGCCGGTGGACGCCTTGTTGGCCGAGAATGCCACCTGCAGATCGGTGTCCGTTGTGGACACCGAATTCAGGTACTCCGACGGCCCGGCTCCGGCCGAGCCCATCGTGATCTTGCCGGCGCCACCGTTGACCGCAAAGTTGGTCGCCGTCCCCGAGGGTGTCCAGACGCCCCCGCTGTCGGCCGAGCCCCAACCGTTGGCCACCGTGCGGCCGAAGGTGTCCGACGCGACGACCGTGACACCGGCGGTGGCCGTCACGTCGTGCGTCACCGAATTGGTGGCGCCGGAATTGTCGGTCACCGTCAACGTCACGTGGTAGGTGCCCACGGCGGCGTAGGTGTGGGTCGTGATAGCGCCGCTGCCCGGAGCCGTGCTGTCACCGAAATTCCAGGAATAGGAGGCGATCGAGCCATCCGGATCCGCCGAGGTCGAGCCGTTGAACGACGCCGCCAAGGCATTCACGGACGAGGTGAATGCGGCGACCGGCGGCTGGTTCGGCGGCGCCACCGTGACATCGTGCGTCACCGAATTGGTCGAACCGCCGTTGTCGGTCACGGTCAACGTCACGTGGTATGTGCCCGCCGCCCCGTACGTATGACTCGCCGCGGCCCCGCTGCCCGGAGCCGTGCTGTCACCGAAATTCCAGGAGTAGGAGGCGATCGAGCCATCCGGATCCGCCGAGGTCGAGCCGTTGAACGACGCCGCCAACGCATTCACCGTCGAGGTGAATGCCGCGACCGGCGGCTTGTTGGCGACCGTTCCGGTCACGGTGACCGCGGCCGGCTTCGGCAGCGACAGGACATTTCCGAACGGATCGGAGACCTGGACCTGGTAGGTGTACGTGCCCGCCGCGACATTGTTGTCGACGTAGGACATGGCCGGCATCGTCCAGTAATTCGAATTCTGCGTGGTCGTGTAGATCGGCGCCGTCGTGCCCGAGCGATAGACCTTGTACGTCAGGGCCGCATTGTCCTGGTCGGACTGGGCCTTCCAGGAGACCTTGGCCCCGCCGGACGGTTGCGCCGCGGCCGTCGGCGCCACGTTGTTGTACTCCGGTCCACGTTTGTTGGGCGCGATCGTGCGGGTGGCGAAACGCACCAGACCCTGCTGGGCGACACCGTTGACCTTCGGGAATTCGCCACCCAGGACGACGTAGTTGCTGTTGCCGTCCACGGCCCACGCGGCCTGCGCCTGGCCGGTGTAGCTGCCGATGCTGAGCACCGGATACCACTGCAGGATCGAGGAATCCGGCTGGCCGTTGTAGTTCCAGCCGTAGTCATCCGGCCCGGTGTTGTGCCCGGTGGCGTAGGTGGTGAAGGCGAGCGCGCGGCGCTGGTTGACGGTCCAGTCCGCCGTCTGCGGGAAAGCGCCGATCGGCTGGCAGTTGTGCGCGTGGCTGACCGTATAGAGGGCCTGACCGACCGGGAAGGTGTCGTACGTGTCGCCGTGGCAGTCGTTGAGCCAGGCGATGGCGCCGGTCAACGGGGCCGCCGCAAAGGATCCCTCGAAACTGCCGGTCTGATAGGCATATCCGGAGCCGTAGATCTGCGTGCCGTCGGTGGTGAGGCTGGTGATCCCGCTCCCGGTGCCGCCGTCCCGCATCACCTGGTTGGCCGCCCAGGGCTCCGTCGCGCCGGTGGTGGCGTCCAGCGAGCCCATCCCATTGGCGCTCACCCCGTTCAGGGTGGTGAAACTGCCGCCGACGATGACCCGGGAATTGTCCGGGGTCATAACCATGGCGGCGACATTGTTGTCGTCCGCCTTCGGCGCCCAGGAAAGCAGCGCGCCACTGGTCGCGAAGGCGGCGAGCCGGGTACGGCTCTTGCCGCTGGCGTTGAAGAAACTGCCGCCGACGTACACCGTCGTGGGACTCACCGCGATGCCGCGCACCTGGTTCGACAGCGTCGGGACGAACGTCGTGTCGAGTGCGCCAGTGGCTGTGTCGAATGCCGCGATATGGCTACGCGCAATGCCATCGACGGTGGTGAAATCGCCGCCGACGTAGATCCGTGAGCCGTCCGGCGACGCCGTGATGACGAGCCCCTGCGCGTTCAGTGAGTGACTGAAGGAGGCGACTGGGTTACCGGTGGTGATGTCGTAGGCGAAGATGTTGTTCGCTGCGATCTCGCCGGCGCCACCGGGTGAAACGCCCGGCGGGCGGGCCTTGGTGAAACTCCCCGTGACATAGACGGTGTTGCCGACGACCGCCTGACTCCAGACGACCCCGTTGATCTGCCAGGTCGGCAGGCCGTCCGCGGAAACCGTCGCCGGCGTGCCCGTCGGCGGTGCGGTGTCCGCAACCGCCGGCGCCACCGGCACCAGGACGAGACTCAGCAGGAACATCGCGAACGCGGCCGCGAACAGCGGCAACGTACGACGAGCAGGGCGACCCGCAGCGATCATTGTTTATCCCCCGGAACTGACAAAGAAAAGTTGACCCTGATCGTGGCTTACAGCCCGATAGCCGGATCGTTAATACCCTACCTTCCAAGATCCGCACCTATCGGCGAATACTGGATCTCGTCTGGTATAGGCAGAAGTGCCCGACTATTTCGCCGCACCCCGGAAAGTCGCGGCCGCGTGCAATCCGTCGAAGTCGACGAGAACGGTCACATTTCCGAGGTCGGCGGTCGGGACCGAGAATACGTACACGGCCTTGGCGCTTTGTCCTTTTCGGACAGTGCCACTGAAATCCTGCGTGGTGTCGTCGTAGACCGGCCGGGCCAGCTGCGCCGGCGTGCCGTACGTGGCGGTCACCACGACCTGGTTGAGCACGACCGGTTTCGGGCTCGCGTTCTTCAGGGTGACCGAGAATGTCGTCGTCGGCTGGCCCGGGAGATCGCCCGGCCCCTGCGCGGTGACCTTGCCCTGCTTGATGCCGGTGATCCGCAGGCTCAGGCCGTCGGTGTAGCTGATCGGCTTGTCGAACGGCTCCGGCGGCGCCTTCACAGTGGGGTGCGGTCGCTTGCCGTCCCGGATCACCGGCGGGATCGTCTTGCTCGCCAGCGGATCCGCCGGTCGGGACGCCGTCGGGCTCGGTGTCGATTTCGGCGCCGACGGGCTGGAAGATGGCGCTGACGATGCGGACGGGGTGACCGTCACCTTCGGCGGGCCGACCCTCGTCGTTGCCGGCGACGTCGGGCTTTTCGGCGCCGAATGGTCGGCCGTTGCTTTCGCGGCGGCCGACGAATCACATCCCGCCGTCGCGGCCAGTGCCCCCGTGACGGCGATCGCGCCCAGGATCCGCAGACTGCCGACAATTCTCCTATCCACAACCTCATCATGCATCGGATAGCACGGGTCTGTGGGGCGTTGCGAAATCTCGATACGGCTCGGGCGATCCCGACCGTGATCGACCTCACGTGATCTGGCCGGGACCGCATCCAAGTGGCGCAGCTCATGGGAGGATCTGCGGCGTGACCGCATCGACCGAGCAGACGTTGACCCCGTCCCCGCGCGAGCTCGCCGATCTGGAAATGCTGCTGGACGGCGGTTACGCGCCGCTGACCGGGTTTCCGCGACAGGCCGAGGTGGCCGCCGGTCGCCTGGACAATGGCGTTCGCTGGCCGGTGCCGGTCACTCTCACCGTCCCGGACACCGTGCAGACCGGCAGCACGTTGACGCTCACCGATCCCGAGGGCGCCCCGCTGGCCGAGTTGCAGGTCACCGAGACCTGGGTGTCGGAGGATCTGCGGTACGCGGCCGGGCCGGTCTCACCGCTCAAGGCCGCGGAATTCGGCCCGTTCCGCCGACTGCGGCTCACCGCGGCCCAGACGCGGCAGGAAATCGCCGGCCAGCCGGCCATCGCCCAGATCAGCGACGCCCCGCTCACCGCCACCGAGCTGACCGAGCTGCGGGCCAACGCCAACCGGCTCGGCGCCCGCATCCTGCTACTGCCGGCGATCGGCGAGCCGCGGCTGCCGGCGGAGGCGTTGATCAAGGCAACCCTGGCCGCCCAGGACCTGTTGCCGGCCGGCACCCGTACCGTCCCGATCCCACTGTCCAAATTGGACAATCAATGGCTGCTCTCGGTGGTCGCCCGGAATTACGGCGCCAGCTATCTCTACGCGCCCGGCGGCACCGAGTCGCCCGGCGTCCTGCCCGGGACGGACAATCGGCGGCAGCATGCCCAGCTGGACAAGCTGCTCGACAACGGCACCGACCGGCTGCCCACCTATCTGGTCCCAGCCGAGATCGCCCAGGTGCTGCGGACGGCCCGCCCGCCAAGGCACAGTCGCGGCGTTGTCGTCTTTCTCACCGGGCTGTCCGGGTCGGGCAAATCGACGGTGGCCCGCGGGGTGGCCGACACCCTCGCCGAGATCACCGACCGCACCGTCACCCTGCTCGACGGTGACATCGTCCGCCGACTGCTGTCGGCCGGCCTCACCTTCTCCCGCGCCGACCGCGACCTGAATATCGCGCGCATCGGTTTTGTGGCAGCTGAAGTGGCGCATCACGGCGGGATCGCCATCTGCGCGCCGATCGCGCCCTACGCGGCGGCCCGGGCCGAGGTGCGGGAACGGGTGCGCCGGGTCGGCGACTTTCTGTTGGTGCACGTCGCCACCCCGCTCGAGGTGTGCGAGGCGCGGGACCGGAAGGGCCTGTACGCCAAGGCACGGGCCGGCATAATCCCGGAATTTACCGGGATCTCCGACCCGTACGAGATACCCGAGGACGCTGACCTCAGCCTGGACACCTCGGAAGCGTCCACAATGGACTCTGTGGATCAGGTCATCCAACTGCTGACCGGCCGCGGTTATCTCGGCTAACCGTCGATCTCGGCCGCCCCATGCCCGGGGGCGCCGAGCGCGGTGATCATGCAGAAATGGCTCGTCCGTACGGCGTGTCACGGACCTTTTCTGCATGATCACGAGTGGGAGGTGCGGGGTGCGGGCCGGCGGTCACCGCGGGGCGGCTAGCCGGCGGGGTTGTGTTGCTCGACCTTCGCTTCGCCTGCGGCCGGCTTTTCGGCAACCGGCGGCTGCACCACGGGCACCGCTGGCGCAGGCGGCGGCGTCGAATTCACCGCAGTCGGCTGCGCCGGTGCCGGTGAGTGCATCGGATTCGCAGTCGGATGAGCCGGTGCCGGATATCTCGGTTGGTGCGATGTCAGCGTCACCGGGGCCTCGGTCATCGGATGCACGGTTGCCGGCTCGATCGGCGCCGGCCCGTTGGCCGGCGGCGTGTTGGCCGGCGGCGGGTTGGCCGGCGGCGGGTTGGCCGGCGGCGTGTTGACCGGCGGCGGGTTGGATGCCGGCCTCCTGAGCGGCGCCGTCTCGGGGGTCGGCCCATTCAATCCGGCCGCCACCACGGGCAACGCAGGTCGGGACCGGGCGCCGTAGCCGGGCCCCTTGCCTGCCGGCACGAACGTCCGGACCGTGCCGAGCAGTCGCGCGTTCGCCGTCGCCAGCAGCTGTACGGCCTGCCGGATCTGCTCGCGAGGAGCGTGCCGGTGCCGGACCACGAGCACCGCACCGTCGGTCATCCGCGCCACTGCGGCGCCGTCCGCGACGGACAGCAGCGGCGGTACGTCGATCAGGACGAAGTCGTACCGCCCGCGCACCGACTCGACCAGCGACTCCATCGCCGACGAGCTCAACAAACCACCCGGATCCGCTACGGCCGCACCCGCCGCGAGCACGGTCAGGCGGCCGCGTTCGACCAGCGCGTCGTCGAGGTCAACCACACCGGAGAGCACATCGGACAGTCCGACCGCGCCGGTGATGCCCAGGTAGGCCGCGACCTTCGGCCGGTGCAGATCGGCCTCGACCAGACAGACGCTCGCCTCCGACCCCGCCAGAATGGTGGCGAGATTCGCCACCGTCGTCGTCCGGCCCTCGTCCGGCAGGGTCGAGGTCACCGCCACACATCGCGGCGGATTGTCCACATCGGACAGTCGCAGATTGGTGCGGATCGAGGAGAAGGCGCTGCGGTCGGCCAGTGCGCCGGGGCCGCGCTGATCGGCCTGCCGAACGAACGCCACGGCGCCGAGCGGCGCTGCGCCAGTTACCGCCTGCAGTTCCTCGGCGGTCGAGATGCGGGTGTCGAGCTGGTCCCGGACGACGGCGACAATGACGCCCAGCGCCGCGCCGACGAGCAGGCCGAGGGCGAGGTCGAGCGCGAGTCGGGGCGAGGCCGGCGACAGTGGCGCTTCGGCGGGTTTGACCGCGGTCACGTTGACCCGCGATTGGCCGGCGCCGACCGGCGTCTCCAGTTTTTCGATCTGGGTGCGCATCTGACCGGCAATCGCGTTGGCGATGTCGGCGGCGGTGCTGGCGTTGCCGTCGGAAGCCGTCACCTCCAGCAGCGCCGTCGCCGCCGGGCTCTGCGCGCTCACCTTCTTGCGCAGGTCGGCGACGGTGGTGTTCAGGTGCAGCAGGCTGATGACCGGGGTGAGCACCTGTGGGCTGGTGGCCAGCTCGGTGTAGGACTGCACGCGCTGCACGGTGAACTGCGAGCCCTGATAGATCGACGAACCGGTGGCGTCGGAGCCGTCCGAGGTGACCGTGACGAGCGAGGTGCTCTGCGCCTGGTAGCTCTTCGGGATCAGCGCGGTGACCCCAGCGGCCACGGCGATGCCGAGAACGACGAGCGCCACGACCGTGCTCCAGCGCTTGCGCAGGATCCTCAGATAATCCAGCAAGGTCATGTGATCTCTCCCGTCCCCGTACGCTGATCAGGCTCCGTGCGTGCGCCCCGGCGCAGATCGCTCTCGTTGGAGGAATGATGGCAGCAACCGTTCTCATGGCGCACCCATCGCCGGATCTCTACGGATCCGACCGGGTGTTCCTCGAGTCCGTCGTTGCGCTGGCCGACGCCGGCTTCCAGGTGGTGGTCGTGTTGCCCGCAGACGGACCGCTGGTGCCGATCCTGCGCGAGCACGGCGCGCGGGTCGTCTTCGCGCTGACCCCCGTGCTGCGCAAGGCGGCGCTGCGGCCGCGCGGGTTCCTGCAGCTCGCCGGCACCGGCGCGCGCGCCGTCCGGCCGGCGGTGCGGCTGATTCGCGAGGTCCGTCCCGATCTCGTCTACGTCAACACCGTGACGCTGCCCGCCTGGGCGGTGCTGGCCCGGGCGCTGCGCAAACGGGTGCTGATCCACGTCCACGAGGCGGAGGACGGCGTGCCCGCTCCGATCCGCCTCGGCCTGGCCGCCCCGCTGCTCACCGCCGCAACCGTGGTGGTCAACAGCCGGGCCACCGAACGCTCGCTGCGCCGGACCCTGCCGGCCATCGGCCGCCGGCTGCGGCTCATCTATAACGGGGTTCCGGGTCCCCCCACGCCCTCGGTACGCCGGCCGGACCTGCCCGCGCGGGCCCGGCTGGTGCAGGTCGGCCGGGTGTCGCCGCGCAAGGGCACCGACACCGCCGTCGACGCGGCCGCGATCCTGCAGCAACGCGACCGCGACATCGAGCTGCACATTGTCGGCTCGGTATTTCCCGGCTACGAATGGTTCGAGGAGGAATTGCGCGCGCGGGTCTCGATGCAGGGCTTGACCGACCGGGTGCGGTTCGACGGATTCCGGCCCGACGTCTGGTCCGCCTACGACGACGCCGACATTGCGCTGGTCCCGTCCCGCTCCGAGCCTTTCGGCAATACGGCGGTCGAGGCGCAACTGGCCGGCACTCCGGTCATCGTCAGTGACGTGCAGGGCCTCCCCGAGACCGTCGACAATGGACAGTACGGCGCGATCGTGCCGGCCGATGACCCGGCCGCGCTGGCCGACGCGATCGAGGCCGCGCTCGACGACTGGCCGGCGGCGGTGAAGCGGGCCGACGCGGCGCGGGAAGTCGCGATCGAACGCTTCTCGCCGGAGCGTTACCGGGCGCAGATCGTCAGTGCGGTCACCGGCGCGCTCTGACTGCTCCGTCATGATGCCTCCGACGCCGCCAGCACCGTTGCGTCCCGGCCCGGCTCGGCGACCGCGCCGTCCAACGAACGCAATTCGCGATACCAACGGACCAGGGCGGCGAGCAGATACAGCGCCTGCAGTGCGAAAAGCGCCGCGTACAGCCACAGGAAGGCATTTCTGAGCGGCAGGGTCAGGAACAACAGGCAGAAGATGCCATAGTCATTCGGCAGCAGCGCCAGCGATTTCGCCAGACCGTCGCGGGCCCGGTCCGGGCGGGCGACCGGCGTCGGCCCGGCCCGCCGTTTCGGCCGCAACTGGTCGGTCAGCACGATGCCGAAGAAGAAGGTCGACGCGACCACCTCGAACGCCAACGGCAGCAGCAGCACGGCATGGTGGCGCAGGTCGAAGAACCGGTAGAACGAAATCAACACGACCAGATGGATCGCGGCGATCTTGGCGCAGTCGATGATGTGGTCGAGCCATTCGCCGGCCCGGGATCCGCCGCCGCGCAGCCGGGCCAGCTGCCCGTCGGCCGAGTCGAAGGCGTATCCGGCGACCAGGGCGAACGTCACCAGCACGGCCAGCGGCCAGGACGGCCGGAATACCGCGATCGCGGCGATCCCCAGATAGGTGAAGGCCGCGCTGATGACGGTGACCTGATTTGGCGTCCAGCCGCGCACGAAGGAGAAAGCCGCGAGATAACGGCCGATCCGGCGGTTGATGAAACGCGAATAACCCGGTGCTCCGGCCGACGCCTTCTGCGCCCCGGCGAGATCGCGGACCGCGCCGGAGAAGCCGGAGACTGTCACCCCGGAAGTCATGGCCGGGTCCGCGACTTGCCGGCCAGCCGCCGGCACAGGTCCTCATAGCCGTCCGTCACGTGGTCCCAGCGGTAACGGGTCCGGGCCCGCTCCTGCAGGCGCCTTCCGCGCTCGACCGCGGCGGCCGGGTCGGCCTCGGCCCGGTTGAGGACGCCGGCCAACGAGGCGGCGTCGGTGAAGTAGCGACCGTGGTCGCCCAACACCTCCCGGTTGAACGAGACGTCGTACGCCGACACCGCCGTCGCGGCGCCCATTGCCCGCAGCAGCGAGGGGTTCGTCCCACCCACCGAGTGTCCGTGCACGTAGGTCAGTGCGTGCGCATAGAGCTGATCGAGGTCGTCCTGATTCCACACCGAACCGATGAGGCGGATCTCGTCGTCCCGGCCGGCGAGCTCCCGGACCAGGGAGGTGTAGCGGTCGGCGTATGGCGCCGAACCGACGACCAGCAGTGGGCATTGCGCGTCACTGGCCAGATAACCGGCCACCGCGAGGTCGACGTGATTCTCCGGCTCGAAACGCGCCACGGCAAGGTGGAATTTCCGGGAGGCGACGCCGATCGAATCGAGATAATCGGTGCCGAGCCCGGTCAGAATCGGCGCCCCATAGGCGATCAGATTGGTTTTCGCGCCGAATTTCTCCAGGTAGTAGTCGGCGATCGCCGGTGCGTCGGCGATCAACGCGTCCGACCATTTCACGGCAAGCCGCTCGGCGAGCAAATAATAGCGGCGACCGGCGCCGGCCCATTTGGCCCGTTTCCATTCCAGCCCGTCGACGTGCGTGGCCACCGGGATGCCGCGGGCCCGCAGCAGTGGGAGGAATGGCGCATTGGCGGCGTTGAAGACGATGGCGGCGTCCGGGCGGCGGTGCGTCATTGCGTGCACGGTCGACAATCCGGTGTGCGACAGGGTTTCCACGGCCTTGCTGTGCACCGCGGACAGATGCACCAGGTGCATTCCGAGGTGCTCGGTCGGCGCGTCGGGTCCGCCGTCCCGGCAGTAGACGGTGACGTCATGACCGCGCTCGACCAGGCGCTGGCCGATCTCCTCGACGGCGGTCTCGAATCCGCCGTACCGCGCCGGCACGCCCCGCGTACCCATGAGAGCGATACGCATGGTGCCGAGCCGGTCACCACCTGCTGAATAGACCTTCGGACGGGCCTCGCCGATGATGGTCACAGGGCAGCGCCCTCAAACACGGTCATTGGGCTCCGCCCTTCATGCGCCCCCGGCGCCGGGTCTGGCGAGGGCTCATTTCCCGCCACCGGCGAGCCAATGAGCCTTGATCTGGGCCGCGGTCAGCTGTGCTGGATAAATCGCGACCTCATCCACCGCGCCGTGGAAGTAATTACTGGCCGTGCCACCCCAGGTGCCATCGCCACCGAGCCGCCAATAACCGGAATAGGCCTTGGCCGTCGTCACCGTGTTGGATCCGACCAGCTTGTTGTCGACATAGATCCGCATTCCGCCGGACCCCAGCGTTGTCACCAGGTAATGCCACTTGTCGTCATTGTACTTGTTACTGGTCAGCAGCACGTTCTGTTTCGTTGTGTACACCCCGAACTGCAGTTGACCAGTTTTCAGCATCACGACCTGCCGGTCGTGGCTGGGCGAGGAGCCCGTCTTCGAGCTGCCGAAATCGAGGATCGAGCCGCCGCGGGTGGTGATCGCCTTGAACCAGACCTCCGCGGAGTACGCCGTCGGACCGGTCACCTTGGTGTTGTCGTACGCCCCGCCGCTGGTGCCGTTCAGCGCCACCGACGAGCCGAGGCCGGGCACCGCCGCGGGCTGCCCGTAGGTCACGCCGCCGGTGAAGGTGCCGTTGCGGTTGTTCGCCGTCGCGTCCGCCGCGGTCGGGCCGGCGGTGTCGTCCAGCCGCCAGAAGAGGCTCGGCGCATTAGCGGTGACGCTCTTGCCGTAGGTGTCGGCCACGGTCGGCTTGGTCCGGCCGCTGTTCACGTAATTCCCGACGACCTGGCTGATCGTCAGCGCCTTGGGATAAACCGCGACGTCATCTATGGTGCCGGCGAGATAGTCGCTGCTCGGCCGGGCCGGCCAGCCACCGAGATTGTCCCCGCCGAGCCGCCAGTATCCGGAGTAGACCTTCGCCGTCGTGGTGGCCGCGGAATGCCCGACGACGACGCCGTCGACGTACAGGTTCATTCCGGTGCTGCCCAGCGTCGCGACCAGGTGGTGCCACTGCCCGTCGTTATAGGACGCTGCACTGTGGACGGTGTCGTGCCCGCCGTTGTAGACGCCGAAATACACGTGCCCGGCGCTGTCCAGATAGACGCTGCGGTCGTTGCTGCCGGAGGACCCGGTTTTCGCCGAGCCGAAACCGATGACCTTTCCGCCTTCTGTCGACGTGGTCTTGATCCAGGCCTCGGTGGAAAACGTGGTCGGCGCGGACACCGCGGTCGCGGTGCCGGCGGTCCCGTTGGCGGTGCCGTCGAAGGTCGACGCCGCATCGGTGTCCCCGCTGATCGCGCCGGCCGCGCCACGGGTGACCCCACTGCCGACGGTCAGGTCGTTGACGCCCGCGTAGTCGTACGAGGTCGCGTTTCCGGTCGCCTCACCGAGCCGCCAGTAGTTCGACGGTCCGGCGGCCACCACACCGTCGGTGTACGGGCTGCTGGCGCTGACCGTCACGGCCGCCGATTTCGGGCTGGTGATGGTGTTGCCGTACGGATCGGTGACCCGGACCTTGTAGGTGTGCTGCGATCCGGTGTCCAATCCCTTGTCGGTGAACTGGATCGTCGGGATATTCCAGAATTCCGAATTGACCTTCGTGGTGTAGATCGGAGTCGTGTCGGCGTCCCGGAACAGGTCGTACGTGAGACCCGCGTTGTCCTTGTCCCACAGGCCTTTCCAGGTGACCCGGACACTGCCGGACTGGATCGACGTCGGGACCGGGATCAGGTTGGCGTTGTACTGCTGCTGCGGCCCCTCCTTGTTGGGGGCGAGATCCTTGGTCTCGAATCGCACCAGACCCTGCTGGGCGGCACCGTTGATCTGGGTGAATTCGCCGCCCAGCACGACATACTTCGATGTGCTCGACACCGTCCAGGCGCCCTGGTTCTGACCGGTGAAGGTGCCGGCGTTGATCAGCGGATACCAGTGCAGCAGCGACGGAATCGGCTGGTGCGAGTACGCGCTGTTGGTGCCCGGCGGGGTCTGGTCGGTGCCGGTCGCGTAGGTGGTTTCGGCCAGGCCGCGGTGGTACGTGGCCGGGCTGGTGTCGGGGAATGCGTTCAGCGACGAGCAGTCGTGCGCGTGGCCGACGAAATAGAGCGCCTGGCCCTGCGTGGCCACGCCGTAGGTCGCGCCGTAGCAGTTGTCCAGCCAGATCAGGTTTCCGGTGGCGAAACTGGCGGCGAACCGGCCGTCGTACCAGTGGCTGCCCTCGCCGTCCGCGCCGCCGTACACGGTCGAACCCACCAGGATCAGGCTGGTGACCCACGACCGGTTGGTGCCCACCTTGCCGGGGATCGGGTTGCTGCTCCAGGGCACGGTGGCGCCAGTGGTGCCGTTGACCGCGCCGATTCCCACGTGCCGCTTGCCATCCAGCGACTGGAACCGGCCGCCGATGATGATCCGGCTGTCGTCCGGAGCGGCGACGAGCGCCTCGACCTGGTCGTCATCCGCGGTGGCGCGCCAGTGCGTGAGGTCGCCGTTCGAGCGCCGCAGCTGGGCCAGCCGCGGCCGCGAGTTGCCGCCGACCTTCCCGAAGACCCCGCCGGCGTAGACCATGTTCGCGGTGACGTCGACCGCCCGCACCTGCGCCGAAATCGACGGGGCGAAATTCGGGTCGAGCGCGCCATTCGCCGTTGTGAAAGCGGCAATGTGCTCCCGCGCGGTATTGCCGACCGTGGTGAAATCGCCGCCGACATAGATCTCCGAGCCGTCCGGGGATGCCTTGATGGCCAAGGCCTGCGCGTTCAATACCGGCGCGAACGGCAGCAACGCCCCGGTCGTCAGGCTGAACGACAGGATGTTGGAGCGGGCCACCTCAGATGGGTCGCCGGCCGGCTTTCCGGCCGGTCGGGCCTCGGTGAAACTGCCCACCGCATAGACGGTGTTGCCGACGATGGCGGTCTTCCAGATCACGCCGTTCACCTGCGGCGCCGGCAATTGGTCGGCGCTCACCGTCGCCGGTGTCCCCGATGGAGGTGACGTGTCGCCGTCGGCCGGCCCGGGTGCGACCAGCACCGCCGCCCCGACCAGTCCGACCGCCGCCGCGAGGGCTCCGTAAGCCCACCGACGCAACACGTGCTGTGCCTTCATCTGCGCTCCAAGGGACCGATGTGATTCGCCATAATCTGATTCGCCGTCATGTGCGCACCGCCTGAACGTGGCGGGCGGCACGTTGAACAACCTTCTGCTCGCGGGCCAGCGGGGCCAGCACCAGCTGGCGCACCAGGCCACCGCCGAGGAAGGAACCGGCGGCCAGCGCCAACGGCACCCACGATGCGGACAGGTGCAGCCAGAACAGCACGGCGAGCGCCGCGGCCAGCGACAGCGCCGAATCCAGCAGCCGCAGGCCGAGCACCCGGGCCTGCCGGCCGCGGACCGCGGCGAGGCCGCCGTACGGCGTGACGGTGGCGGTCGAGGCCGCGTAGACCGTCCAGCCGAATACCGCCAGCGCGTTGATGTGGAAGCTGTGTCCGGTCACGATCGGCCCGAGCAGTGGTGTGAGCGCGGTCGCGGCCGCCCCGAGAACGAGTGCCGTGACCAGCAGCCCGGCGGCGGCCCGGTCGGCCTTGCGCAAGGCCCACCGCACCGGGCGTTCCCGACTCGCCACGTACATCGGGAGCAGGAAGGCGGCCACCCCGTTGACGACCAGCAGGGCCGGCGCGACGTAGATCCGGGCCGCCTCGAGCTGGCCGTACGCGGCGGTGCTGACCACCACGGTGACCACGATCCGGGCCCCGGTCAGCATCGAGGGACGGACCGCCTGCTGCGCCCCGCGCCACCGACCGAACCGGGCCACCTCGGCCATCGCCGCCGGCCGCAACGCGGCGAGCCGACGCTCGACCGATGGGAGCTGGGCCGCCGCGGCGACGCCGCCGGCCAGCTGTCCGACGAGCAGCGCAAGCATGAAGTCCGACAGCCCGAGCGGACCGGGGCGCGCCGCCTCGACGGCCAGCACCACCAGCGACGCGACCAAGGCGACGGTGTCGAGAACGGGCAGCGCCCAGAACCGCATTGACGCCATCAACAGCCGGCGCAGGCTGTCCTCCACGATGAACGCCGTTGTCGCCAGGCCGAAAAACACCGCGGTCCAACCGTGCACCAGACCGGTCGCCACGGACGCCACCGCGGCGATACCGCCACCGGCGACCGACAGCAGCGCACACCAGTTCTGCAACGCGGCCCGGATCGGCGCGTTCGCCCGATCCAGCACGGTCAGCGAATCACCGACGAAACCGCTCACCACCGCCGTACCGAGCACGATTCCGCCGTACAGCAGGGCAAAGACGCCGAGTCCACTGGCGCCCAGAATCCGGGCGGCCAATGCCTGCAGCACGAAACTGGCCAATGCCTGGGAAAGCTGGCCCGACACCGCACCCGCCATCCGCAGCCGTCCACGTCGGGACGGCTGCGCCGGCGCGCGGTGCCGGCTCACCTGATGGATCCGGTAAACGTCGCCGCCGCGTGCCGGCCGTCGAAATCGACGGTCAGCACCACGGCGCCGAGATCGGCGGTCGGAATGGTGAAGGCGTACGCGGTGGTGCTGCTGGCGTGCGAGGCGACCGATCCGGAGAAGTCGTTGGTGCCGTTCACGTATGCCGGCTGGGCCTGCAGGCTGCCGTTGTCGAGGCCGACATTGACGACCACCCGGTCCAGATTGAGGGTGCCGGCGGAATTGTTGGTGATCCGTACGGTAAATACGGTGACCGGGTCGCCGGGCCGCGCACCGGGACCCTGGCCGGTGTCGGTCTGCTGGGCGATGTGCGGGACCTGCAGCCGCACGCCATCGGAATATGAGATTTCCTTATTGAATGGCTGCGCCGCCGCCTTGACGACCGGGTTCGCGGTCTTTCCGTCGCGGACCAGCGGGCCGGCGGACCGCCCCGGCCGGGCCGAGCCGGCGGCCGGCTGGCGGGTCGACTTCGGCTTGCTGGCCGACGATTGCGCCGACGGCACCGGCGGGCCGGCCGGCTGCACACTGGATGGATCGGAGACCGGGCGGGCGCCATCGGCGGTGCGCGAATGACCAGCCGAATGACCGCTCGAATGGTTATCGGATAGCGCAGCGGAACCGGTTGAATGCGCTCCGGAACAACCCGCGAGGACGGCAACGAACAGCCCGAGGGGAAGGAGCCGCTTCATCGTTCTCCATGTGCGATCGAGACGTGCGATGGGCTGTGTGTACTACGCGGGCCGGCGATCCCCTTCCAGGGCGCGCC
This sequence comes from Mycobacteriales bacterium, assembly GCA_036267955.1. Classification (GTDB taxonomy): domain Bacteria; phylum Actinomycetota; class Actinomycetes; order Mycobacteriales; family QHCD01; genus DATAVB01. Next base: position 19,618 of record DATAVB010000136.1, read on the forward strand.
GCAAGATGGTGCTCGAGGTCTGCACGGTGTACGGGAAATACACCACCTCGACGCCAAGTGGTGCAAAGTCCCGTTCCAGCGCGACGCCCTTGGCGGTGCCCTGCCAGTCGTTGCCCTTGAAGATCCGGTGGAAACGCACGTTGTCCCACACCTCGAGCTTGGTCGGCAGCACCTCGGGAATCGCCTCGTCCACGAATCGGATGTGATCGATAATTTCCAATCGCTCCGCCAGCGGGACAACCGGCCACTGGCCTTTTGCCCCGAAGGCAAGCTCATCCGAGACGACTCCGGCGATCAGGTGGTCGCATTCCGCCTTTGCGCGACGGAGAATATTTAAATGTCCGATATGGAAAAGGTCGTACACGCCAGGCGCATATCCCACCACGCCGTGTCTCTCTGGCATCAGTACGCCCCCGCTCCACGCAACACCGCTGAAATGGTCCGCCACAGGATCTGCAGGTCCATCGCCATCGACCAGTTCTCGACGTACCGCAGATCAAGCCGGACGGACTCCTCCCAGGACAGATTGGATCTGCCACTGACCTGCCAGAGCCCGGTGAGCCCGGGTTTGACGACGAGTCGGCGCCGGGCGTCGTCCATATACTTCTCCACCTCCGCCGGGAGCGGCGGCCGGGGTCCCACCAATGACATCTGACCGCGCATCACGTTGATCAACTGCGGCAATTCATCGAGTGAATAACGCCGGAGCCGACGGCCCAACGGGGTCATCCGGGGATCGTCGCGGATCTTGAACAACACCGTGTCGCCGTGCTCGTTGCGCAGCTCGGCCCGACGCTGTTCGGCGTCGATCGACATCGACCGGAATTTGTACATCCGAAAGGGGGTGCCGCCCTTTCCGACCCGCTCCTGGCGGAACAGCACCGGCCCGCGGCTGGTGAATCGGACCGCGAGCGCGATAGCCAGCATCGGCGGAGCGAGCACCAGCAACCCGAGACCGGCCAGGCCCCGGTCGAAGATTTCCTTGACCACCCGGCGGCCGCCGGAGAGCACCGGGTGCTCGACGTGCAGCAGCGGAAGCCCGTCCACCGGGCGGATCGTGGTCCGCGGCCCGGCGACGTCCATCAGCGCGGGCGCGACGATGAGGTCGATGTCGTCCGTTTCCAACTGCCAGGCCAACCGGCGCAGCGCCTCGGCGTCGAATTCGGGGCAGGCCAATACCGCCACGGTGTCGGCCTGGGCTCGTCGTACCGCGTCGGCCACGTCGTCGAATCGGCCGAACACGTCGACCGGCATCGCGCCGGCGGCGGGGCGGGGCAGGCAGGCACCGACGATCTGCATCCCGTGATACCGCTCGCGATGCAACTGTTGCGCCAACCGGGCGACCTGACGCTCGTAGCCGACAAGCAGCACTCTGCGCATATACCGACCGGCCGCGGTGCGCCGACCGTGCAGCCATTTACGCATGACATAACGGAGTACGAGATCGCCGAGCAACGCCCCGGGAAGCGCGGCCACCACATAGCCGCGCGCTATTTCCAGGTGTGCGGCGTAGGAGACGATGGCGACCGCGGAGATCGTCGATACGCCGGCCAGCAGAATGCGCTGGTATTCATCCGGACCGACGAACAGGAATCGCGTCTCGTACGCGCGGGTCAACGCCACCGCCAGCACCCAACCGATCGGCAGCAGCAGACTGGCGAACAGATACTCGCGGTTACTTGCGGTCACGTCGCCGAATCGCACCAGGAACGCGACACAGCCGGCGGCCAGCGCTACCAGTGCGTCGGCCAGAATGACGGCGCGCCGATAGCGGCGCTCCCACCGGTGCGCCGCATTTATCGCGACTCTCGTGGATTGCGCAGTTGCCACCGTGGCGTCGTCAGAGACGCCGATATCCAGCGCTGTCACAGTCTCCCCCCATCCCCGCCGCAATCGTCCGCTGAGCAGGGATACGAGACGAAACTCTAGTTGTGTCCCATACGCGCCGAGCCGCGTTTCCACACGATTCGACCGGTGAGCGGAACGGCACTAGCCCTAATGACTAACCGACTGCGGAGCGTGGACAGCAATACCCGTCAGGCGGTTCGGGACAAGCAGAATTACGACAGATTAGACATGCGATGCCACTACGCTATGTCATCCCCGCAGTGGTCGCGAGATCAGTGAAAAGCGTTCTGCGCGGCTTCCAGGCCGCCGGTCACCAGGGCCTCCGCCGCGTCGGCGGCACGATCGACGTTGAGGGCCAGTTCCTTGCGTTCGACGGAGCCGAAATCGCGTAGGACGTAATCAGCCGGATCCTGCCGTCCGGGTGGGCGCCCGATGCCGAACCGGACGCGGCCGTAGTCGCGGGTGCCGAGCGACTGACTTATCGATTTCAATCCGTTGTGCCCGTTGTCGCCGCCGCCGTGTTTCAGCCGCAGCGAACCATAGGGAAGGTCGAGCTCGTCGTGCACGACGACAAGCTGTCCGGCGGGGACCGAAAAGAAGGAGAGCACGGAGGACACCGGCCCGCCCGAGGTGTTCATGTAGGACCGCGGTTTGGCCAGGATCGCCCGGACCGGACCGATCCTGGCCTCGACCACATCGGCACGGCCCTTGTGCGAGCGGAATTTCCCGCCGGCGCGCTCGGCCAACAGGTCGAGCACCATGAAGCCGACGTTGTGCCGGTTGCCGGCGTAGGTGGGGCCGGGATTTCCCAGCCCCACCACGACGAATACATCACTCATGAGCTGTGCGGAAACGTCTGGAGTTCTACTCCGACGAGCCGCCGGACTCCTCGGCCTGCTCCGGCTCCGGCTGGTCGCGCTCGACGCCAGCGTCAGCCTCGGCCTCAGCCATCTCAGCCTCCAGCGCCTCGGCCGTCTGGGCCGCGCTGATCGACACCACGAGGTGGTCGGCGTCGGTGACCAGGGTCGAGCCCTCCGGCAGTGCGACGGCGTGCGCGGCGATGTGGTCGCCGACGCCCAGGCCCTCGATGCTCACCTCGAACTCGGTCGGGATGTTGGTTGCCTCCGCCTCGACCGTCAGCGTGTTCAGGTCCTGGTTGACCAGGGTGTCCGGGGCGGCCTCGCCGACCAGGTGGACGGCGACCTCGACGGTGACCTTCTCGCCGCGGCGGACCAGCAGCAGGTCGACGTGCTCGAGGAACCCCTTGATCGGGTCGCGCTGCACGGCCTTGGCCAGCGCCAGCTCCTCCTTGCCGGGGAGGTCGATGGTGAGCAGCGCGTTGGCATTCTTCAGCGCCAGCATCAGCTCGTGGCCCGGGAGTGACAGGTGCACCGGGTCGGCGCCGTGTCCATAGAGGACGGCGGGAACCTTGCCGTCGCGGCGGGTGCGGCGCGCGGCGCCCTTGCCGAACTCGGTGCGGACCTCGGCCGGAATTCGCAGCTGATCTGCCACGGCTATGTCTCCTTGTGAGCGTTGCCCGATAGTTATGCCAGACGGTGGGTGCAGCAATGCCCGCGCGCAGCCGCACACTCTCACCGTCGATAACGGAGCCGAATGGGCGTCCCTCGCCGGGCAACCCGCACAGCCTACCTGACGAGCCGACCCCCTTTCGCCACGCCCACCGCCGCACAGCAAATCGGTGTGACAGCGCTGCCCCGGCCCGGCAGGGTGTCGTTCATGCAGCCCGGACTATCCAGTGACCACTGACCCGCGCGAGGGCGTGGATGCCGCCGGCTACCTGACGACCGGTGCCGACCGGGCCCGCATCGTCGCGCCGTTCGCGAGCGTCGTGGCCGACTGCGCCGAGACACTCCGACGGGAACTGTCCGCCGGGCTGCACAGCCTTTACGCGTACGGCAGTGTTGCGACCGGTCAGGCCACGCCGCGGCGTTCGGACCTGGACCTGTACGCCGTTGTCGCCGACGATGCGGCCGCCGGCCACTGCACCCAACTCGGCATCGAGCTGTCCGATCGACACCGCGACGTGGTGCGGGATGTCGGCATCGCCCGGATCACCCTCGAACAGCTCTACGCCAGCGGAGACACCGGGCCGGCCGATCGGTGTTTCCTCAAGCATTACTGCGTCAACATCGGCGGCCCGGACCTGCGTCCGGAGCTGCCCGCCTGCCGACCCACCCCGACCCTCGCCCGGGAGTTCATCGGCGATCTGGCCGGCACTGTGGAGCTGTTCCGGCAGCGGCTGGCCGGCGGGGCCGACGTCGCCGGACCGGTGGCGCGCAAGCTGCTGCGCTCGGCGGCCGTACATTTCTCGGTCGAGGACGGCGGCTGGTCCACCGCGGGCCGGGTCGGCGCCGACCTGATCGCGGCCCGCTGCCCCCGGTACGCGGCGACCGTGGAGACGATCCTGCCCTGGTCGCAGCCGTCGCCGGACGGTCTGGTGGCCACGCCGGAGGAAGTGCGTGCCGTCCTCGACGGGCTCGGGCGTTGGCTGGTCAGCCGGATCTCGACCGCATGGGTCGCGGTCGACGACGCCGATCCGTCCCGGTTGACCAGGGATCTGACCGACTTCCTCACCGCCTCGGACTGGCCGTACCACGTCGGCGGCTGACCCGACCCGGCCCTGACCGCCGACCGGGTGCGGGACGGCTACTACGCCGGCAGTTCGGCTCGTACGTTCTGGATCGTCGCGGCCGGCGAACGGGTCGGTCTGGTCCGGGCGTACGACTGCGGTCCGCTCTTCGACCTGCGGATCCGGCCGGACATGCGCGGTCGCGGCATCGGCGCCGCGACCCTCGACTGGCTGACCGGATATCTGTTCACCGAGTTGCCCCACATCACCCGCATCGAAGGGCAGACCCGGCGGGACAATCACGCGATGCGAAAGGTCTTCCGGGGCGGCGGGTACGTCCGGGAGGCGCACTACCGCGAGGCATGGCCCGGGTCGGACGGGACGGTGCACGATTCGGTCGGGTACGCGATCCTGCGCCGCGACTGGTACGCCGGCACCACGACCCAACCCGCCTGGGACGAGTAATCCCCGCCCGTCTCGCCGCCGCACGCGACCCCGCACACCTCGCCCGTCTCGCCGCCACACGCCACCCCGCACACCCCGCCCGTCTCGCCGCCGCACGCCACCCCGCACACCCCGCCGGCCTCACACCCCGATCCCCCACCCCACCCGTCTCGCCGCCACACGCCACCCCGCACACCCCGCCGGCCTCACCCCGATCCCCCACCCCACCCGGATCGAAGCGCACTTCGATCCGGAAAACCCGCGTCTGGACCGGGTAAAGCGCACTTCGATCTGGACCTGGCGTGATCTCGTCGCCGGGGTGGATAGGGCGGGTGTTGAGAGGTCTGCGGTCGGCCAACCGGGATGGCCGACCGTGACCTACGACAGTGCCCCGCACCCCGAAGCAACGCCGTAAGACCGCCACCACCTACGACTGTGCCCCGCACCCCGGAGCAACGCCGTAAGACCACCACCACCTACGACCGTGCCCCGCACCCCGGAGCAACGTCGTAGGTGAGCCGGCCGATCCCCGGGGCTACCGTCGCCGAACGCCGCCGAGATCAGACCCGGCGCCTCGTCGATCTTGTCCTTATAGCTGGACAAATCGGGCAACAGGCAGCCATAAAGTCAAGATCGGCGACGCAGGAGAACCAGCGCAGCGGACGATCGGCGTGTGCGGGAATCCGGGCAGGACGGACGGTCGGCGAACGCAGGACCGCCGGATCCACACATCGTCCTAGCACCGATCGAAGCGCGCTTTACCCCGGGAAACCGAGGTCAGGACCAGGTAAAGCGCGCTTCGATCGGCGCTGGACCGGAGAGCGCGGGCCGCCGGAACGCCGGTCAAGGTCTGGGCGGACGGGCCGAAGCCGGGACCCCAGGCAGCAGGCGAGACAGTCCGAATCCGAGTCCGCGGGCGAGACGGAGACCGAGACCCGAGACCCGAGACCGCGGGCGAGACCGAGACCGAGACCGAGACCCGAGACCGCGGGCGAGACCGGGACCGAGACCCGAGACCCGAGACCGCGGGCGAGACCGAGACCGAGACCGAGACCCGAGACCGCGGGCGAGACCGAGACCGAAGCCGGGACCCGAGACCGCGGGCGAGACGGAGACGGAGACCGAGACCCGATGCCGAGACCGAGACCCGAGACCGAAGCCGGGACCCGAGTCCGCGGGCGAGGCCGGAGCCGGAGCCGGATCAGCCGGAGACGCCGTCGAAGAGGCTCGTTACCGAGCCGTCCTCGAAGACCTCCTTGATGGCGCGCGCGATCATCGGCGCGATCGAGAGCACCGTGAGCTTGTCGATCCGGCGCTCCGGCGGCACCGGGAGCGTGTTGGTGATCAGCACCTCGCTGATCCGGCTGTTCTTCAACCGGTCGACCGCGGGCCCGGACAGCACCCCGTGGGTCGATGCGGCGATCACGTCGGCCGCACCGGCCTCGAAGAGCGCCTCAGCCGCGGCCACCGTCGTACCGCCGGTGTCGATCATGTCGTCGACGATGATGCAGACCCGGCCGGCCACGTCACCGACGACTCGGTTGGCCTTGACCTGGTTGGGCACCAGCGGATTGCGGGTCTTGTGGATGAACGCCAGCGGGCAGCCGCCGAGCCGGTCGGTCCATCGCTCGGCCACCCGCACCCGGCCAGAATCCGGCGCCACCACGGTCAGGTCGGCGCCAGCGTATTTCGCCTTGACGTGATCGGCCAGCAGCGGCAGCGCGAACAGGTGGTCGACCGGGCCGTCGAAGAATCCCTGCGTCTGCGACGTGTGCAGGTCGACCGTGAGGATCCGGTGCGCACCGGCGGTCTTGTAGAGATCGGCGATCAGCCGGGCCGAGATCGGCTCGCGGCCGCGGTGCTTCTTGTCCTGCCGGGCATAGGGATAGAACGGCACGACGACGGTGATCCGTTTCGCCGAGCCACGCTTGAGCGCGTCGATCATGATCAGCGACTCCATCAGCCACTGGTTGATCGGGGTGCTCATCGACTGGACCACGAAGGCGTCGGTGCCGCGCACCGACTCCTCGTACCGCACGTAAATCTCACCGTTGGCGAAGTCGTAAGTGGACGACGGTGTGCAGGTGATGCCGAGCCCGGCCGCGATTTCCTCCGCCAACTCCGGGAATGCCCGCCCGGAGAAAAGCATCAGGCTCTTCCGACTCTGGCTCTCGATGATGCTCACTGGCCGACTCCTCGAACCCTCAGCGTTGCTCACGTGCGCCGACCGTCTCCCCGATTGTCAATGTGGTTGCTGTCGCTGGCCTGATTGCCGGCGCTGCTGTCAGTCTCGCTCTTCCGCGCCGCGGCCGCAGCCTCGGCCGACGGCGTACCCGGACGCTTGCGCTCCGTCCAGCCCTCGATGATCCGCTGCACGCCCGCCGACACGGCCAGCGCGCCGGCCGGTACGTCCTCCCGGATCACCGCGCCCGCGCCGGTGTAGGCGCCGGCGCCGACCCGTACCGGTGCCACGAACATGTTGTCCGCGCCGGTCCGGGCGCCGTCCCCGACCTCCGACCGACGCTTGGTCACGCCGTCGTAGTTGACGAAAACCGAGGCAGCACCGATGTTGACCCCGCTGCCGATGGTGGCATCGCCCACATAGGACAGATGCGGCACCTTGCTGCCCTCGCCGATATCGGCGTTCTTCACCTCGACGTACGTGCCGACCTTGGCCTTGCGGGCCAGCCGGGCGCCGGGCCGCAGATACGCGAACGGGCCGACCTGCGCCGCCGGTCCGATCTCAGCGGAGTCGGCCTGGGTCCGGATCACCGTCGCCCCGGCGCCGACGAACGTGTCGCGCAGCGTGCAGTCCGGCCCGATCTCGGCCGCCTCACCGATCGTCGTGGTGCCGTGCAGTTGAACGTTCGGGTGGATGATCACGTCCCGGCTGAGCGTCACCTCGACGTCGATCCAGGTCGTCTCGGGGTCGACGACCGTGACGCCGGACTGCATCCAGCCGCGTACCACCCGGTCGCGCAACAGCCGGCCGGCCTCGGCGAGCTGCACCCGGTCGTTGACGCCGACCGTCTCGGCGATGTCCACCGACACCGCGCCGACCCGCCGGCCGTCCGCGACGAAGATGCCGACCACATCGGTGAGGTATTCCTCGCCGGCCGCGTTGTCGGCGGAGAGTCGCTTCAGAGCGTCCCGCAGCGCGGGGGCGGTGTACGCGGCGACGGCGGTGTTGATCTCGTGCACGGCGCGTTCGGTCTCGCTGGCGTCGCGCTGCTCGACGATCCGGCGGACCGAGCCGGACTCGTCCCGGATGATCCGGCCGTAGCCCTGCGGATCGGGCGCCTGCGCGGTGAGCAGCGTCGCGGCCGCGCCGCCGGCCCGGTGCTCGGTGATCAGCCGCTGCAGCGCATCGGCGGTCAACAGCGGGGTGTCGCCGGTCAGCACAAGCACGGTGCCGGCGAAGTCGGGGATTTCATCGAGAGCCAGGCGGGTGGCGTGCCCGGTGCCGTTCTGCTCCTCCTGCACGACGGTGCCGACGCCGGAGCCCTCGAGCGCCGGAATCATCTGCTCCCGGTCGTGGCCGACGACGACGCTGGTCACCGTGGCCTGCAGCGGTGCGGCCGCGGCGAGCACGTGGCCGATCATGCTGCGGCCGCCGATCTCGTGCAGTGCTTTGGGTACGGCGGATTTCATCCGGGTGCCCCCGCCGGCGGCGAGGACGATGACCGCGGTCTCGTCCGACACTGTTATCCCCCCTCCGTTTGTCGCTTCGGGGTGGTCGGGCCGCCCAATGTTAACCGTCTCAGGACCGACTCTCATACGTCCTCCCCTTCCACTGTGCGCCACGTCCCAACCAGTGCCGGCGCGCCGAGTCCACCGTCATCGCGAGATAGAGCGTGGCGGTCACTGGCAGTGCCAGGGCCGCCACCGCGGGCTGACCGTAGTAGCGCAACATCGGTACGAACGTGGCAGCCATCACGGCCCAGGCGAGGGCGGCGGTGCCCGCGGTGACCGGGTCGCCGACGGCGGCGCCGAGCACCGTCGCGACCGGCGGCACCACGAAAACCAGGGCGAGCGCAAGCACCGTACCGGTCAGCAGCAGCAGCGAGTTCCGCAACTGGGCATAGGCGCTGCGGGCCACCATTTGCCACAGGTCGCCGAGCGACGGGTACGGCCGGATGCTCGCGACCCGGTCGGCCAGGCCGAGCCAGATCCGCCCGCCACCGCGCTTGACCAGGCCGGCCAGCGCCACGTCGTCGATCACCGCACCGCGGATGGCCGCGACCCCGCCGGCCCGTTCCAGCGCGGTACGGCGAACCAGTGTGCAGCCACCCGCGGCGGCGGCGGTCCGGGCGCCGGCCCGGTTGCTCCAGCGAAACGGGTAGAGCATCGCGAAGAAGTAGACGAACGCCGGGACGATGAGCTTCTCCCAGCCGGTGGCGGTACGCAGTCGGACCATCTGGGAGACCAGATCCCGGTCAGCGGCGGCCCGCACCAGCTCGGTCAGCGAGTCGGGGCCGTGCGCGATGTCGGCATCAGTGAGCAGCAGCAGGTCAACCTCGCCGGCGAGTTCAATGCCGTGCCGCAGCGCCCAGAGCTTCCCGGTCCAGCCCGACGGCGGCTCGCCGGGTGTGCTGACGGTGAGGGGCAGCCCGCCACGGTCGAGGCCATGGGCCAGCTCGCCGGTCCCGTCGGTGGAGTTGTCGTCGACGAGGATGACCCGGGCCGGGCCTGGATAATGCTGGGCGAGCAGCGACGGCAGGCTGTCGGCGAGCACCTCAGCCTCGTCCCGGGCCGGCACCACGATCGCGACCGACGGCCAGGTCACGGGCTCAGCGGCCGCCGGAAGTCGTTGGTCCGCCGGAAGTCGTTGGTCCGTCAGCCAGAAGAAGCCGCGCAGGAGCGCGATCCACAACCAGGCTGCGAGCGAGGCGGCGGCGATCCAGCCCAGTGGCGTCACGGCGCCGAGAGTGCCAGACGTCCGCTGGCACCGATGGCTGGGGGACTCGGACTCGAACCGAGACTGCACGGCTCCAAAGGCCGGCGGGCTGCCGATTACCCCACCCCCCATCGGATGACCCGACCAGGGTAGGTCACAGCCGGTACGGACCGCCGCCGGACCCATGCACCGCGGGCGCGGCAGCACCCGCGGCCGGTCCACTGTCGGGCGGGTTCCGCGCCGGCATCGGCCAGCCTTTTCGACGTGGAATTTCTTGCCACGTCATTCCGTGGCACTTTAGGGTTTGCGGAGAAGTCTTTTGCCAGCGGACGATTCGTGGTCGGAGTCAATTCATGAAATATGTGATCGGCGCTTACACCGCATACCCCGCGACGCCAGATTGGGATGACAGCGCGGAGTCCGCATTCCTGGCCGACCTGGCGCAGCTACCGGGCTTCGGCGGGTTGGAGGTGCCGTTCACCGGGCCGCTGCCCGCAGACACCGGGCTGTTCGACAAGGTGGATCCGTCCTGGGATTTCGTGCTCACGGCGATTCCGGGAACGATCCCCCGGGTCGCGGCCGACCCCAATTTCGGTCTGGCCTCGCCGGCTCCGGACGGCCGGCGGGAGGCGCTCGTCTTCGCGGCCGGGCTGCGGGATGCGGTTGAGCAGTGGCAGCGCTGGGCCGGTCGTGCCTGCGTACGCGGAGTGGAGATCCATTCGGCGCCGACCGGGATCGCCGACGGCGCCGCCTTCACCGATTCGCTGGCGGAGATCGCGTCCTGGGACTGGCACGGCGCCACGGTCACCGTCGAGCACTGCGACGCCTTCGTACCCGAGCGCGCGCCGCAGAAGGGATACCTCGACCTGTCGGCCGAACTGGCCGCGATCGCGGCCGTCGTCGCGCAGGGCCCGCGGACCCGGCTGGGGCTGACCGTCAACTGGGCTCGGTCGGCGATCGAGGCGCACGACGCCGGCATCGCCGCGACCCATATCGGGCAGGCGGCGGCAGCGGGCGCGCTGCGTGGGCTGATGTTCTCCGGCTGCTCGGACCGGGCCGGCGCCTTCGGCGACGCCTGGCTGGACACCCACCTGCCGCCGGCCGCCGGCGAATTCGACGACCTCACCAACGTCCAGCCCGAGTCGCTGCTGACGCCGGACGAGGTGCGCCGGGCAATCGCGGCCACCGCGGGCCAGCCGCTCGATTTCGCCGGCCTGAAGATCGGAGTCCGGCCGGCTGATGCGTCGCCGGCAACCCGGGTGGCCTACCTCCGCGACGCGCTGCGGCTGCTCGACCGGGCACTACAACGTCCATGAACTTCGGGTCGGGGTTGTGGGCCGTCACACCTGCCCGATTTCGCCGAAACATGGCAACCTACGGCACCGTAGGTTACGGTGGCGTAACTAGTCACGCCACAAGCGCGGCCACATTCGTAAGGCCCAGATCCTTGAAGCTCGCATCCATGAGATAGGGAGACAACACATGCCCCCTTCGCACCTGACGGACACGCTCGATGACACGTCCACCGATCCCCGTCAGCGCGAAGCGTCCAAATCGGCACCCAAACCGCTCATGGCCGGGAGTCGCGGCGGATTGGAACAGGGCTTCCTGTATTTCTTCGTCGTCGCGCCATTTCTCGCGGTGCTCGCGGCGATCCCGGTCGCCTGGGGCTGGGGCATCTCCTGGCTCGATGTGGGCCTTTTCTTCGGCTTCTTCCTCGTCGGCGGCGTCGGCGTCACGATGGGTTTCCACCGGTATTTCACCCATGGCTCCTTCAAGGCCAAGCGCGGCCTGAAGATCGCGATGGCCGTCGCCGGCAGCCTGTCCATCGAGGGCAAGGTCATCACCTGGGTGGCCGACCACCGGCGGCACCACGCCTACTCCGACAAGGAGGGCGACCCGCATTCGCCGTGGCGGTACGGAGAGACGACCGGCGCCCTGATCAAGGGCCTGTACTTCGCCCACACCGGCTGGATGTTCGACCGGGAGAAGACCAACAAGGAGCGGTTCACGCCCGATCTGATGCGCGACCGCGACATCGTCCGGGTCAACAGCCTTTTCCCGGCCATCATGTTCTTCAGCCTGCTCGGCCCGGCGCTCATCGGCGGCCTCGCGACCATGTCCTGGGGCGGCGCGGCCAGCGCGTTCTTCTGGGGCAGCCTGGTCCGGATCTTCGTTCTGCACCACGTCACCTGGTCGGTGAACTCGATCTGCCACACCATCGGCGAGCGCCCGTTCGTATCGCGGGACAAGTCGTCCAATTTCTGGCCGCTGGCAATCCCGTCCTTCGGTGAGTCCTGGCACAACTCGCACCATGCCGACCCGACTGCGGCCCGGCACGGCACGCTGAAGGGCCAGCTCGACGTCACCGCCCGTACGATCTGGATCGCCGAGAAATTCGGCTGGGCGTACGACGTGCGGTGGCCGTCCGCCGAGCGCACCGCCGGCAGGCTCGTCAGCCCGGAGGCCGGCCGGACCAGGGGAAGCTCGGCCTGACAGTATGTCCCGATGAATGACCGCGAGACCGGGTGAGCGACGCCAGACCGGCGGCGCCCCGAGTGCGGATGACCGGCAAGGAGCGGCGGCAGCAGCTGCTGGATGTGGGCCGGACCCTTTTCGCCGAGCGCGGTTTCGAGGCGACCTCGATCGAGGAAATCGCCTCCCGCGCCGGGGTGAGCAAACCCGTTGTGTACGAGCACTTCGGCGGCAAAGAGGGCCTCTACGCGGTGGTGGTCGACCGCGAAATGCAGCAGCTTCTGGACCGTTTCACCGAATCACTCTCCAGCGGGCATCCGCGTGAATTACTGGAACAGGCGGCGTTGACCTTCTTGTCCTATATCGAGGATGAGACCGACGGTTTCCGCATTCTGGTAAGGGATTCACCGGTCGCCAGCAGCACCGGCACCTTTTCCAGCCTGATCAACGACATCGCCAGTCAGGTCGAATACCTGTTGGCCCGGGAATTCAAAGCCCGGGATTTCGAACCGAAACTCGCCGGACTGTATTCACAGGCCCTGGTCGGCAGTGTCGCGCTCACCGGTCAGTGGTGGCTGGAGGTGCGCAAACCGAAGAAGGACGAGGTCGCCGCACATCTGGTGAATCTGGCCTGGAACGGGCTGTCCCATCTCGAGCCGAAACCGCACCTCGGCCGCTGACCCCTGTGGACAACGCGAGCGGGCCCTCGTCGGTGACTGGCACGCTTGACAAGTGCCTACCGGACGGAGCCACCATGAGTTCCATGACAACCCACGAGTCGGTGACGGTCGCGACGCTGGTGAACTATCCGGCCGAGGCCAGCGTGGACATCGTCGAGGGCACCATCTATCTGAGCCGTCCGGGCGGATTCGACGTCTCGGATCTGGATCTGATGCCGGACGACGGGCGGCGGCATGAGCTGCTCGACGGGATCATCGTCGTGAGCCCGTCACCGCGGCGTCTGCATCAGCGGGCAGTCACCAACCTCGCTGTCGTATTGGTCCAGTCTGCGCCGGACGATCTCGAAGTGCTCGTCGCGCCGTTCGATGTCCAGGCCGGACCGCGCAGCGTGGTCGAGCCCGATGTCCTAGTACTCCCTCGGGAGGATCGGGACGGCCCGGTACCGCCACCGCTACTCGCGGTCGAGGTGCTGTCCCCGTCCAACCGCGGCTACGACCTCGTGGCAAAACGCAATCTTTACCAGGCGGCCGGGATCCCGTCGTACTGGATCGTCGACCCGGACGAGCCGTCGGTGACTGTTCTCGAGCTGCGCAACGACGTCTACGTCGAAATCGCCCGGGCCACGGGCGACCAGCCGCTGACGGTCCACCTTCCGTACGACATCTCCCTCACCCCAACCGATCTCGTCGACTGATCCCGACGCTCCTCCCGATCAAAAGCGCTCTACTCGGCCAGCCCCAAGGCCTCCCGATCCCGCCCCATCCTCCCGATCGAAGTGCGCTTCGATCCGTGATGAACCGGTTCGCCTGCGGTTGAAGCGCACTTCGATCGGGTGCGGAGGTCGGTGCGAGATCGGGCACGGGAGGTCGGTGTGGACTTCGGCCGAGAACCTCAGCCGACGGCAGGGCGGCGGGTCAGTCGAGTTCGTCGGCGAGTTCGAGCCACTGGGTCTCGTGCTCCTCGCGCTGCGCCACCACCGACAGCAGCGTCGCGTTGAGCTCGGCTACCTTCTCGTAGTCGGTGGCGTGCTTGGCCAGATCGTCGTGCAGCGCCGCCTCGCGGCGTTGCAGCGTCGCGATCTGCCGCTCCAGCCGACCCAGCTCCTTGCGCGAGGCCCGAGCCTGCGCCTGGCCGGTACGAGAATCGCCCCGCGACTGGGTGGCCGGAGCATCGGTGGAGCTCTCGATCGCGCGCCGCCGGGTCAGGTACTCCTCGACCCCGCCGGGCAGGGTCGCCAGCTTGCCGTCGCCGAGCAGGGCCACCACTGAATCACAGACCCGTTCGACCAGGTACCGGTCGTGGCTGACCACGATCACCGTGCCGGCCCAGGAGTCGAGCAGATCCTCCAGCGCCGTCAACGTGTCGATGTCCAGGTCGTTGGTCGGCTCGTCCAGCAGCAACACGTTGGGCTCGGCCATCAGCAGCCGCAGCAACTGCAGCCGGCGCCGCTCACCACCGGACAGCTCTCCCACCGGCGTCCACTGTTGGGCGGCCGGAAATCCGAACCGCTCGGCCAGCGAGGACGCCGACATCTCGACCCCGCCGAGCGTTGCCCGCGAGGCGATCTCGGTCACCGCCTCCAACACCCGCAGGGTCGAGGGCAGCTCGGTCACCTCCTGGGACAGGTACGCCGGAGCAACCGTCTTGCCCACCACGACCCGGCCGATGTCCGGCGCCAGATCGCCGACCAGCAAGCGCATCAGGGTCGACTTGCCGGACCCGTTGATCCCGACGATGCCGATTCGGTCGCCCGGCCCGACCCGCCAGGTCACGTCGTCCAGCAACCTGCGGTCCGCGCCGACAGTGACGGTGACGTCCTCGACGTCGTACACCGTCTTGCCGAGCCGGCGGGTCGCAAAAGCCTGGATGGCAACGGAATCCCGGGCCGGCGGCTCGTCCTCGATGAGCGCCTGGGCCGCGTCGATCCGGAACTGCGGCTTGCTGGTACGGGCCGGCGGACCGCGACGCAGCCAAGCCAGTTCCTTGCGCATCAGGTTGGCCCGCCGGGCCTCGGTGGCCGCGTCCAGCCGGTCCCGTTCGGCCCGGGCCAGCACGTACGCGGCGTACCCGCCGTCGTAGGACCGGACCGCGCCGTCGGCGACCTCCCAGGTGGTCCGGACGACCGCGTCCAGGAACCACCGATCGTGGGTGACGACGAGCAGCGCGCCGCGCCGGGCGATGAGGTGCTCGGCCAGCCAGGCCACCCCCTCGACGTCGAGGTGGTTGGTCGGCTCGTCCAGCACCAGCAGGTCGGTGTCGTGCACCAGCCGCGCGGCCAGCGCGACCCGACGACGTTCGCCGCCGGACAGCCGACCGACCTCGGAATCCAGGCCCAGGCCGTGCAGGCCGAGCCCGTCCAGGACGGCCCGGATCCCCGCGTCGCCGGCCCATTCGTGTTCAGCGGCGAAGGAGTCGGCGCCGAGTACGACGTCCCGGATCAGCCCGGCAGTCGGCAGCGCGGCCGTCTGCGGCAGCGCTCCGATCCGCAGGTCGCGGGAATGGGTGACCCGGCCGGAGTCCGGACTCTCATCGCGGGACAGGATGTTCAACAGCGTCGTCTTGCCGCCGCCGTTGCGCCCGACGACGCCGATCCGCTCGCCAACCGCGATGCCGAGCGACACCTCGTCGAGCACGGCCCGGCCACCGAAACCCTTGCTCACCGACTCGAGGTTGATCAGGTTGACCGGGGCCATCAGCCGCCCTCGCCGGTGATGCGGGCGCCGGGCACCGGCCCGTGCGCGACCCGAACCGTCCGGCACACGCCAGCTCCCGACAGCGCGGCGGCCAGCCGCACGGCGCGGTCGTGGGAGCGGGCGAGGTAGGCGCAGGTCGGGCCGGAGCCGGAGATCACCGCACCCAGCGCACCGAGATCCAGGCCGGCCTGCAGCGTCTTGGTCAGCAGCGGCCGGAGCCGGCGGGCCGAGGCGCCGAGGTCGTTGGCCAGCAGCCGGCCGAGCCGGGCCGGGTCGTGCGCGCGCAGGGCGTTGATCAGGTCGTCGGCCGGACCGATCCGGTCGTCGGACTCGGCCCGCATCCGGTCCAGCTCCGCGTACACCTCGGGAGTCGCCAGGCCGTCGTCGGCGATGGCCAGCACCCAGTGCCAGCCGCCGGAGGCGAGCACCGGGGTGAGCTGCTCACCCCGGCCGGTGCCGAGTGCGGTGCCGCCGGTCAGCGCGAAGGCGACGTCGCTGCCCAGCTCCGCGGCAAGCTCCAGCAGCTCCGGCCGGCCCAGCTCGGTGCCCCACAGCGCGTCGCAGGCGACGAGAGTCGCCGCCGCGTCGGCGCTGCCACCGGCCAACCCGCCGGCGACCGGGATGCCCTTCACAATGTCCAGCCGCACCGCCGGATCCACCCCGGTGTGCCGGGCCAGCGCCATTGCAGCCCGCCAGGCGATGTTGCCCTCGTCGACCGGCAGCTCGTCGGCGCCTTCGCCGGTGATCGCCATCGACAGGTCACGGGCCGGAGTGGCGGTCACCTCGTCGTAGAGCGACACGGCATGGAAGACCGTCACCAGGTCATGGAACCCGTCCGGCCGCAGGTCGGAGACGGCCAGATGCAGGTTGAGCTTTGCGGGAACCCGTACGGTGACCGGCTCGGGTACGCCAACGAGTCGGGTCACGGACCGCGGTCCCTTCCTCAAGCCACTCGATGTTCGTCAGCTGGGTTCGCCAGCAGGGTAAGAGAATGCTAGCCCTCGGCCGCCGGGTCGCTTCGAGCGGCGGCGATCCGGGCGAACGCGACCACGTCCAGCGACTCCCCGCGGGCCGCCGGGTCGACTCCGGCCCGGCGCAGCGCCTGCTCGGCGGCCGGCGCCGAGCCGGCCCAACCGGCCAGGGCGGCCCGCAATCCCTTGCGGCGCTGCGCGAACGCGGCGTCGACGGCGGCGAAGGTGGCCGCCCGGTCCCCGGGCGGCGGTTGGCGGCGGGTGAAGGCGACCAGACCGGAGTCGACCCCTGGCACCGGCCAGAAGACCTGTCGCGGCACCGGCCCGGCCCGGCGGACCGCGGCGTACCAGGCGGCTTTCACCGACGGGATCCCGTACACCTTGGAGCCCGGCGCGGCGGCGAGCCGGTCGGCGACCTCGCGTTGCACCATCACCAGCCCGCTGCGCAGCGACGGCAGCAGGGCCAGCAGATGCAGCAATACCGGTACGGCGACGTTGTACGGGAGGTTGGCCACCAGCGTGGTCGGCGGCGATCCGGGCAGCCCGGTCAGGGTCAACCCGTCGGCCTGCACCACCGTCAGCCGGTCCACCAACGCCGGCAACCGATCCTCCACAGTGGACGGAAGAGCGGTGGCGAGGACTGGGTCGATCTCGACCGCGGTCACCCCGGCCACCGCGGACAGCAGCCCGAGGGTCAATGAGCCGAGGCCGGGCCCGATCTCCAACACCGTGTCGGCCGGGTCGAGCTCGGCCGTGCGCACGATCCGGCGAACCGTGTTGGCGTCGTGCAGAAAGTTCTGGCCGAGCGTCTTGGTGGGGCGCAGCCCAAGCCCGTCGGCAAGCCGACGGATCTCGGCCGGGCCGAGCAGTCCACTACCTGTCAACTGCTCAGCTACCTGTCACAACGGGTCAGTTGTAGACGTTGTGACCGCAGACCGGCCACGGCTGCGGGCCACGGGCGGCGAAGACCCGCTGGGCGATGGCGATCTGCTGTTCCCGGGTGGCGAGGTCGGGCCGCGGGGCGTAGGCGCCGCCACCATTGGACAGCCAGGTGCCGAGGTCGAACTGCAGGCCGCCGTAGAACCCGTTGCCGCTGTTGATCTGCCAGTTGTTGGTCGACTCGCAGCGGGCCACCGCATCCCAGTCCAGCTTGCCGTTGTTCGGCACATTGGCCGCGGTGATCTTCGGCAAGGGCTTGGTGCCGACCCGGACCACCTTCGTCTGAGCGGCCTTGACCACATTGCGCTGGACCAGCGTCTTGCTGCCCGGCTTTCCGTCGACATAGGCGATCCGGTAGACGAGCTGCTCCACGCCGTCCTGGCCGTGCTGCTCGACCTGCTGGTCGCCCTTGAGCAGGGTGGCGTCGGACTTGTGCTTGGTCGGGAAGCTGAGCGTGGCCGACCGGGTCACCGTCTTGTAGGCGATGCGGTTGACCGTCACGGTCATGCCGTTGCGCAGCGGGGTGTCGACCGACGGGGTGACGCGGTCCTCCGGGCCGACCGGGATTCGCGAGTCCGACAGCAGGTCGGCGACGGTCGCGCCGGTGCTGTGCCCGGTGAACCGGGCGCCGTCGACGACGAGGGTGGCGTGCTTGGGCAGTTCGACCTGGACGGCCGCGTTCTTCATCGGCAGCTTGGCCCAGCGGTCACCGGGAATGTAGGCACCGGTGTTGGCCAGGCCGACATCGCGGACGAAGGCGTTGACCGTGGAGGCGGTGGACCAGACCTTCTTGGTGGTGTCGCCGACCTTGAGCTCCACCGGGCGGCTGCGCTGGACGGTGATGTGATCACCGTCGGAGACCGGGGTGTTGAGCTTGGGGGACACCGAATCGTGCGGCCCGAGCGCGATGTGCGCGTCGGCCAGGACGCCCTTGACGTTGGGCGAGTAGCTGTCGACCGAGTGGTTGACCCCGTCGACGTTGACCTCGACGGTCTTGTCCAGCGAGGCCCAGGCGACCGTGCCACCCACGAGGCCGGTGACGACCGTGCCGTAGAGACCGAGCTTGACCGCGCTCGGCCGGTTGTGGCCCGCCCGGGCCGAGCGGCCGTTACCGGGCCGGCTGTGGCTGTGACTGTGGCTCGGACCGTGGCTCTGGCTGTGACTCTGACTGAGCGCCGACGATGCGGCCGGATGCGGGAGGGTCACCGCAGCCATCGGCTGCGTCGATACGGCGGCGAGGGCAGCTGGGACCTGCTTGGGTGCTGCGTGCCTCTTGGGGGCGGCGTGACGACCCACGATGCTCCTGTGGTCGATCCACCCGGGCAGGGGGGCGTGAAGGCGACGCGTCTGCTGCCCCCGCTCGACGCTTGTGCCGCCCGGAGCTCCCCACCCCGGCCAACGATCACGACACGATAACGGAGGCACGATGATGTTCTCAACACCGGGGGTCGATTTTTCGGCCGTGTCGCCCAGAAGAGACGGGCCTGATCGGCGCAACATCGGGAGCATTCGCCCGTTCCGGGACGCGGGGGACACCAATGGAAGCCGGAACAACCTCGATGCACCGGTCGGACAGCTGGCCCTCGCACCCCGTCGATCCTGGCTAAAGCGCTACTCTGACCCCTTCGCCTGACCGGACGGGCCAGAACCGCTTGGCTGCCGGGCTACGCCGACCAGCTCGTCACCCGAGACGTCCCCGCAATAAGCACGCGACGCGATCCCGTTCGGATACGCAGGTTCGCAGGGACTCTCGCGCTGAACACAGCGGGAATCGTCAGCGAAAAGACCCTCTATACGACGTACCGACGGTCCTGCGGGATGGAAATCCCCTCGGCCGGCTGATCGACACGTTGGCGCTCGCCCAGCTGCGACCTCAATTGGCGTTACTTGAGCAGCGTTCATCGCTGGCGCGGTCCTGCACACGGGCCCGCAGCCCTACCAACTCAGTGATCGGATCGCTGCCCTTCCACTGTGGCGCCTCCGGGCGTAGCCCTGTTCAGCGAAATGCGGGGTGTCGGCCGAGATCGCTCGCTCGTTTGCTGCCACCGCCGCTCAGCATCAGGCCTGGGCGAAATCCGGCAGCCACTGCTGCTGCGCCGCAAACAGTTCGTCGACCATTGCGGTGATCTGGTCCAGGGTCAGCAGAGCGCCGGTCAACGGGTCAAGCATGACCGCGTGATAGACGTGCTGCCGGTCTCCGGTCAGCGCGGCGGTGACCGCCAACTGCTGCACGTTGATCGCGTTCCGGTTGACCGCGGCGCACTGCGGCGGCAGTGGGCCGACGGCGGTCGGCTGCACGCCGTTTGAGTCGACCAGACAGGGCACCTCGACGCAGCAGCCGACCGGCAGGTTGGGGATGAGATCCCGGTTGGCCACGTTGCCGTAGATGACGCTCGGCGCACCCGTCTCCATGCTGTGGATGATCCGCGCGCCGTACTCCAGCGACGGCTCGACCTTGTCCTTCAGCTTCTGCAGGAGGTCGGCCGTCTGGCCCTCCTCGTCGTGCGCGGCGCAGAGCTCGTAGTAGTCCCACCGCTTCGGGATGAAGGCGTCGACCGCCGCCTTGTTCTTCCGGAAATACGGGACGTATTCCGACGCGTGGTGGCTGGACTCGGTGTGGAAGTAGCCGAACTTGGCCATCAGCTGGGTCCGGACCCGCTCGGCCGCGCCCTCGTACACCGAGGCACCCCTCGCCTCACTGTGGTCGCCGGAGTCACCGGCAACATCATCCAGTTCCTGGGCCGGCAGGTGATGGGCGGCCATGACCTCGCGCAGCCGCGGGTAGAGATCCTCGCTGCCACGGGCGAATTCGGTGAACCAGGCCTGGTGGTTGATCCCGGCCGAGATGAACCGGACCTCCTCGTACGGCACCTCGAGCTCGCGGGCCAGCATCCGGGAGGTGTTCTGCACGCTGTGGCACAGGCCGACTGTCTCGATGCCCAGCTCGGTGAGGAACCAGCAGTTCATCGCCATCGGGTTGGCGTAGTTGATGAGCAGCGCGCCGGGGCAGAGCTCGCGCATGTCCGTGGCGATCTGCCGGTACGCCGGGACCGAACGGAGAAAGCGGAAAACCCCGCCGGGACCGAGGGTGTCGCCGACCGGCTGGTCCAGGCCGTATCGGCGCGGAATCTCCACATCGGTCCGGTACGCCTCGATGCCGCCGACCTGGAAGGTGACGATCACGTAATCCGCACCGTCCAAGGCCGCGCGCCGGTCGGTGGTGCGCACGACATCGGCCGGGAATCCGTGGTGCCGCACCAATTCCGTGGCCGCGTCGGCCGTCCGGGCCAGCCGGGTCGGGTCGAGGTCCATCAGCGTCAGGGTGCTGTCCCGCAATTCCGGAAAGCTCAGCAGATCGCCGATGAGACGGAGCGGGAAAACATATCCACCGGCACCGATGATCGAAATCTTCGCCATGGTCGCCCACAACTTTCGTTCTGTGACAGGAGTTTCTTTCGACCCAATTAACTCACGGCATTCCGCGTCGAACCCGGATCAGGCCCGACCGGAATCGGCACGGTCAGGCGGGCAGACCGAAAACCCGGGCCGCCGTCGCGGTCACGCCCTGGGCCAGCGCCTCGACCGGCCGGCCGGTGGCCTCGGCCAGGGCGCGCAGGGTGAGCGGTACGAGGTACGGCGCATTCGGCCGGCCGCGGTAGGGCATCGGGGTGAGGAACGGCGCGTCGGTCTCGACCAGCAGCTGCCCGTCCGGGACGAGCCGGGCCGCCTCGCGCAGGGCCGGCGCATTCTTGAAGGTCACCGTGCCGGCGAAGCTCAGCACGTATCCGGCGGCCACACATTCCCGAGCCATCTCGGCGTCACCGGAGAAACAGTGGAAAACGGTGTGCTCCGGCGGCCCCTCCTCGCGCAGCACCCGCAGAATGTCGGCATGCGCGTCCCGGTCGTGGATGACCAGCGCCTTGCCGGCCTGCTTGGCCAGCGCGATGTGCCGGCGGAACGCCTCCTGCTGGACCTTGGGCTCGACCCGACCCCAGTAGTAGTCCAGCCCGGTCTCGCCGACCGCCACCACCTGCGGCAGCGCGGCCAACGCCGCGAGCCGGTCGTACGTGTCGTCGGTCAGCTCGCCGGTCTCGTTGGGATGGACGGCGACGGTGGCATAGACGTCCGGGTGCACGCCAGCCCTGGCCGCGCACCACTGTGAACTGTCCACTGTGTCCCCGGCGGTGATGACCCGGCGGATACCCACCGCCCGGGCCTGTTCCAGCACCAGGGCCACGTCAGCGTCGTCGTGGCAGCCCATCGTGTCGAGATGGCAGTGACTGTCCAGCGCCTCGACCGGCAGCGGCTCGGGGGCCGGCGGCAGCTCACCCCGCCGCTGACTCATCGCGTCTCCGCCCCCTCCACCCGTGATCATGCAGAAAGGGTCCGTGACACGCCGTACGAAAGAGCCCTTTCTGCATGATCATGACGGAGGGATTGCTCATTCCGGAGGGGCGAAACGCGCCAACTCTTCCTCCACAATGGAGGGATCGAGTTTGCGGAACACCGGCTTCGGCGCTGCCAGCGGCGTGCCGGGGACGATGGGCGTGGACTCCCAGCGCGCCCCGGTCTCGTACTCACCGGTCAGCACGCCGTACGACGGGCCGCCCTCCTCCTCGACCTCACGCCGCTCCGGCATCGCCGCCCACGTATCGGTATTGCCGAGCAGCTCGTGCACCTGCTGGGCGGAATGCGGCAGGAATGGCGTGAGCAGGGCCTTGCAGTCGTCGACCGCCTGCAGCGCGACGTGCAGCACGGTCTGCATCCGGTCCGGATCGGCCGTACGCAGCTTCCACGGCTCCATGTCGGAGATGTATTTGTTGGCCAATCCGACGACCCGCATTGTCTCGGTGACGGCGGCCTTCTGGCGGGACGACGCCAACAATTCACCCACCGAGGCAAAGGCGCCCTTCGTGGCAGCCAGCAGGTCACGGTCCACATCGGACAATTCTCCGGCGGCGGGCACCGAGCCGACGTTCTTCGCCGCCATCGCGATGGACCGGTTGACCAGATTTCCCCAGCCGGCGACCAGTTCGTCATTGTTGCGCCGCAGGAACTCCGACCAGGTGAAGTCGGTGTCCTGATTCTCCGGCCCGGCGACGGCCAGGTAATAGCGCAGCGAATCGGCGTCGTACCGGGACAGGAAATCGCGGACCAGAATGCCGACGCCACGCGACGAGGAGAATTTCCGCGCCTCCATGGTCAGGAATTCACTGGAGATGACCTCGCCGGGCAGGTTGAGGTGGCCGAGCGATCCCGGTGTGCCGCCGCGGTCTCCCTCGCCGTTGTAGCCGAGCAGCTGGGCCGGCCAGATTTCGGCGTGGAAGACGATGTTGTCCTTGCCCATGAAATAATACGAACGAGCGTCCGGGTCCTGCCACCAGGCCCGCCAGGCGTCCGGGTCGCCGGAGCGCTTCGCCCATTCGATGGACGCCGACAGATAGCCGACGACGGCGTCGAACCAGACGTAGATGCGCTTGTCGGAACGGTCCCGCCAACCGTCCAGCGGTACGGGCACGCCCCAGTCGAGGTCCCGGGTGTACGACCGCGGCTTGAGGTCGTCGAGCAGGTTGAGGGAGAACTTCAGCACGTTGCTGCGCCAGCCCTTACGGGACCGCAGCCAGGTGGCCAGCGCCTCGGAAAAGGCCGGCAGGTCGAGGAAGTAGTGCTCGGTCTCGATGAATTTCGGCTTCTCGCCGTTGATCTTCGACACCGGGTTGATCAGGTCGATCGGGTCCAGCTGGTTGCCGCAGTTGTCGCACTGATCGCCGCGGGCGCCGTCGTAACCGCAGATCGGGCAGGTGCCCTCGATGTAGCGGTCCGGCAGGGTGCGGCCGGTCGATGGTGATACGGCGCCCATCATCGTCTTGGGAAAGACATAACCGTTCTTGTAGAGCCCGAGAAATATCTCCTGGGAGACGGCCGCGTGATTGAGCGTCGTGGTCCGGGTGAAGAGGTCATAGGACAGCCCGAGCGCCTGCAGATCCTCCGAGATCATCCCGTTGTAGCGGTCGGCCAGGGCACGCGGCGTGACGCCCTCCTCGTCGGCGGCGACCAGGATCGGCGTGCCGTGCTCGTCGGTACCCGACACCATGAGCACCCGGTTGCCGGCCATTCGCTGGTACCGGCTGAAAACGTCCGACGGGACACCGAATCCCGCCACGTGTCCGATGTGCCGTGGACCGCTGGCATACGGCCAGGCGACGGCGGTGAGGATGTGCTTCGGGCTGCTCATAACGCCAGCGTAGTGATGGCCCACACCGGTCTCGATCAGGCGTCCGCCGAGGACCTTCGAGTGCTACGCTGCGAAGCGGCCGATTGCAGCTCGATAACGATGCATTTTCGGCGTCCGGTTTGCGACCGCGAGGAGGTGGGGCCAGTGAGTTCTGGTGAACATTCCAGTCCGACGCGCGCGCCGCTTTCTCCCAGCGTGGCCGGCTGATCCCGCCCCACTGATGAGAGTTCCTCGCCCACGAGCCGAGGATCGCGACGCGCGCTCACACGTGTCCACTGCTGAACCGACCGACGACTCTCCGGAGTCGGACCGGTCCGGTGCAGCAGGTCCATCCCGCCTACCGGTGGATACCAGTGCAGCGGAGCCACGCATGAGCACACCTCTGAAGATTGCCCGTCGTCCGATTGCCCGCCGACGCGCGGTGAACCGCGCGTCGGCCGCGCCCTCGGCCCGACCGCGCGAATGCGTGATCGACTGCGGGGTCTACGTCGACGGTGCCCGGCTGCCGTTCTCCGGCGACTACGTGGAGGCGGCCAAGTTGGCCCGCCGGCGGCACGGGTTCGTCTGGCTGGGCGTGCACGAGCCGACCGCCGAGCAGTTCGCCGGTATCGCCGAGGAATTCCACCTGCACCCGCTGGCCGTCGAGGACGCGGTCAGCGCCTCCCAGCGACCGAAGCTGGAACGGTACGACGACACGCTCTTCGTCGCACTGAAGACACTGCGGTACGTCGAGCATGAGCGGCTCACCGCCACCAGCGAGATCGTGAACACCGGCGAGGTGATGGTGTTCGTCGGCGCCGACTTCGCGATCACGGTGCGGCACGGGCGGCACGGCGAACTCGGCAGCGTCCGGCAGCTGCTGGAGGAGCGGCCCGATCTGCTGTCCTACGGGCCTTCCGCCGTGCTGTACGCCATCGCCGACAACGTGGTGGACGCCTACCTGTCGGTGGTCGGCGACGTCGAGGTCGACATCGACGAGGTGGAGAGCTCGGTCTTCTCCCCCAGCCGATCGCAGGATGTCGAGCGGATCTACCAGCTCAAGCGCGAACTGCTGGAGCTGCGCCGGGCCGTCGCGCCGCTGACCGCGCCGATGCGCACCCTGGCCGAGCGGCACCTTCCCGCCGTACCGGAGGACATCCGCGAATACTTCCGGGACGTCGCCGACCACGTCGCCCGGGTCCGGGAGCAGGTGGGCAGCTTCGATGAGTTGCTGACCTCGATCCTGCAGGCCTGCCTGGCTCGGATGACGATGGCCGAGAACGAGGACATGCGGAAGATCTCGGCGTGGGTGGCGATCGCGGCGGTGCCGACCGCGGTCTGCGCGGTCTACGGGATGAACTTCAAGCACATGCCTGAGCTGCAGTGGATGTACGGCTACCCCATCGTGATGGGTGTCATCGGGGTCATCTGCCTGCTGCTCTACCGCGGCTTCCGGCACAACGGCTGGCTCTAGCACCGCGGCCAGATTCTGCTCCATGATCATGACCGCGAAATGCCGGCCATAGCCGGCTCAACGCAAGCATCATCACCGAGTAAGGCCGCTCAATGGGTGGCGGCCTCGTAGACCAGGCGGCGGGCGACTCCGGTCTGCTCGGCGACCTGGCTGACCGCGTCCCGCCGGGACAGCCCCGACTCGACGAGGCCGGCGACGGCGGCCGCCAGTTCCGCCGGCTCGGGATCGGCCGCCGGCGTGGCACCGCCGATGACCACCGTGACCTCGCCGCGCACTCCATCGAGCGCCCACTTCGCCAGCTCACCGAGACCGCCGCGCCGTACCTCTTCGTACGTCTTGGTCAGCTCCCGACACACCGCGGCCGCCCGATCGGCGCCCAACACGTCGGCGGCGTCGGCGAGCATCTCGGCCAGCCGGTGCGGCGCCTCGAAACACACGACCGTCCGGGGTTCGGACCGCAACTCCTCCAGGGCGCGGCGCCGCCGCCCCGACTTGCGGGGCAGAAAGCCCTCGAAACAGAAGCGGTCCGACGGCAGCCCGGACAGGGCGAGCGCGGTGGTCACCGCCGACGGGCCGGGCAGGCAGGTCACCGGCAGCCCGGCATCGACGGCGGCCCGGACCAGCCGATATCCCGGGTCGGACACGCTCGGCATGCCCGCATCGGTTACCAGCAGCACGGACTGACCGGCGAGCAGTACGGCGATCAACTCCGGGGTCCGCTCGGTCTCGTTGCCCTCGAAATACGACACGACCTGCTTCGGCCGCATACCGCCCAAGGCCTCGACCAGCCGGGCCAGCCGGCGGGTGTCCTCGGCGGCCACGACGTCCGCCTCCGACAGTGCCGCGCGCAGTCGGGGGCTCGTGTCGCCGGGGTCACCGATCGGTGCGCCGGCGAGCAGCAGAGTGCCGGGCGGTGTGTCGGCGAGCGGCAGTGTCCCGGGCGGTGTGTCCATCTCCTGATTGTCGGGCACCCGGCCGGCGTGACCCGCGTCGCCCCATCTTGACAGTAGCTACAAACTGACAGCTACACTCATTTAAAAGTCGCAACCAAAAGGGGACAGCTGTCATGGATTCGTACCCACGGCGCTGGTGGGCGCTGATCGCCCTCGGGCTGAGCATGCTGGCGATCGGGCTGGACATGACGATCCTGACCACGGCACTGCCCACGCTGGCCGGCGATCTGCATGCAACCAACAGCCAGCTGCAGTGGATCGCCGACGCCTACATGCTGGTGCTGGCCGCGGCCGTACTCCCGGCCGGGCTGCTCGGCGACCGGTTCGGCCGGCGGAAGTTCATCGTGCTCGGGCTGGTCCTCTTCGCTGCCGGCTCGGCGTGGTGCGCCTGGTCCGGCTCAGCGAACGCCCTGATCGGCGCCCGGGTGCTGCTCGGGCTCGGCGCCGCGATCCTCACCCCGCTGTCGATGTCGATCCTCGCGGTGCTCTTCGAGCCGCACGAGCGGCAGCGCGCGGTGGCTCTGATGAGCATGTTCACCATGGTCGGCATCCCGCTCGGTCCGATCGTCGGCGGTGCTCTGCTGGAGCACTTCTGGTGGGGCTCGGTCTTCGCGCTCAACCTCCCGATGGCCGCCATCGCGATCGTCGCCGTCATCACGCTGATGCCCGAGACCCGCGGCGAGCAGACACGGCGGATCGACCTCGTCGGCATCGCCACCTCCAGCCTCGGCCTGGTCGGCATCACGTACGGGCTGATCCAGGGCCCGAGCAACGGCTGGACCAGCGGCGGGGTGCTCGGCGGCCTCGTCGGCGGGCTCGCCGTACTCATCGCCTTCGTGGTGTGGGAGCGCCGCACCGCCCACCCACTGCTGGATATCTCGCTGTTCTCCTCGCGGATCTTCACCTCGGGGACGGCCCTCGCCACGATCATCGCGTTCGCCATGTTCGGGGCGTTCTACGCGCTCCCGCAGCTGTTCCAGGCCGTGCTCGGCGCTGGGCCGCAGGGCACCGGGCTGCGCATGCTGCCGCTGATCGGCGGGCTGCTGGTCGGCTTCCAGATCACCAACCGGCTCGCTCCCCGGACCGGCCCCACTCCCCCGCTGGTCGGCGGTTTCGCGCTGATGGCGCTCGGCGCGATGATCGGCACCGGCACCGGGCCACACACCGGTTTCGGCTACGTCGCCCTCTGGACCGTCATCTTCGGACTCGGCATCGGATTCAGCCTGCCGACGGCGATGGTGGCGGCGATGGGCGCGCTGTCCAAGAGCCGCGCCGGTGTGGGTACGGCGATGCTGATGGCGTTCCGGCAGGTCGGCAGCGTGCTGGGCATCGCGATCCTGGGCACCGTCCTGTCCGTCGGCTACCACTCCAGACTGGACACGTCCGGGCTGCCGGCCGCGGCCGGACACGCCGCCCGGGACAGCGCCAGCGCGGGGGTCGCGGTGGCGGCCCAACTGCACTCGGACCCGCTGCTGGGCTCGGTGCGCGCGGCGTTCACGCACGGAATGGACATCACCCTGTGGGTGACCGCCGCGGTCGCCCTGGCCGGAATGGTGCTCGCCGCGCTGGTGCTGCCACGCCGCCGTCCGACCCCGGTTGAGGCAGAATCGGAACATGCGGTCGTCGTCTGAGCACCCAGGCCTGCGGGAACGGAAGAAAGCCAAGACCCGGGTGGCCATTCAGCAACACGCGATGCGGTTGTTCAGCGAGCAGGGGTACGCGGTCACCACGGTCGACCAGATCGCCGCCGCGGCCGAGATCTCGCCGAGCACCTTCTTCCGCTATTTCCGTACCAAGGAAGATGTCGTGCTCACCGACGAGTACGACCCGCTGCTGGTCGAGGTGTTCCGCACGCAGCCGGCGGACCTGACGCCTATACAGGCGATGCGGGCGACGATGACCTCGGTGCTCGGTGGCATGAGCGCCGAGGACCGCGCCGCCGAGGGGGAACGGTCCAAGCTGCTGCGCTCGACCCCCGAGTTGCAGTACGCCTACATCGAGCAGCTCACCGGCGTCGTACAGATGCTGTCCAAACTCGTCGCCGAGCGGGTCGGGCGGCCGGCGGAGGACATCGCGGTCCGCTCATTCGCCGGCGCGCTGATCGGGGTGGGGCTCGCGGCGCATCTCACCGCGCCGTACGAGCAGTTCGACGACTATCTCGCCTTCTTCGACCAGGGCCTGGCCCAGATGGAAGCCGGCTTTCCGCTCTGATCGGCTGCCCCTACGATCGATCCCCATGAGCCTGCTCGAGCCGACGGCGCCCCGATGACGCTGCTTGCCGCACGGCCGGACGCCGCCGCACCGCGTACCCCGCGACCGCCGACGGCCCTCGACCGGCTCCGCCCGCGCACGCCGCACGACACGGTGCGCGGCTGGGTCGTCACCATCGCGGTCACCGCGATCGCGGCGGTGACCAGGCTCTGGGCCATCGGCTTTCCGAAAGAGAAGATCTTCGACGAGGTCTACTACCCGGTCAACGCGGTCGAGATCCTGCGGCAGGGGTACGAGAACAACCCGGGCCGGCTCTACGTCGTGCACCCGCCGCTGGGCAAGTGGTGCATCGCCGCCGGCATCAAGCTGTTCGGCAACAACGCGGTCGGCTGGCGGTTTCCGACCGCCGTGGCGGGCATCGTCGCCGTCTTCCTGCTGATCCGGATCACCCGCCGGATAACCGGCTCGACCCTGCTCGGCGGGGTCGCGGGGTTGCTGTTGAGCCTCGACGGCCTGTCCCTGGTGATGAGCCGCACGTCCCTGTTGGACATCTTCCTGCAGCCGTTCGTGCTCGCCGGCTTCGGCTGTCTGGTGCTGGACCGGGAGCAGATCCGGCGCCGGCTGGCCGAATCGGTGGCCGCCAAGATGGTGACCGGGCTCGGGCCGGCATTGGGGCCACGGCCGTGGCGGCTGGCCGGCGGCGTGTTGCTCGGCGCATCCTGCGGGATCAAGTGGAACGGCGTCTATTTCCTGGCCGGCTTCGCCATCCTGTCGGCGTTCTGGGACCGGGCCGCCCGCCGGTCGGCGGGAGTGCGCCGACCGACCCGGTGCACGGTCGTCCGTGACCTACCGGCGGCGGTGTTTGCCCTGGCGATCGTGCCGGTAGGCGCCTACCTGCTGACCTGGACGGGCTGGTTCCTCGGCGAGAACGGGTACGACCGACACTGGGCCGCCGACCATCCCAGCAAATGGGGCTTCATTCCCGGGCCGCTGCGCTCGCTCTGGCACTACCAGGCCGAAACGTTGAAGTTCCACGAGGGCCTTTCCAGTTACCACCCGTACCGTTCGCAGCCGTGGGCCTGGCTGGTCGACGCCCGCCCGGTGAATTTCTACTACCCCAAGAATGTGACCGGCTGCGGCGCGGATTCCTGCGTGCGGCAGATCGTTTCGCTTGGCACGCCAGCGCTCTGGTGGATGTTCATCCCGGCGATGTTCTGGATGCTGTGGCTGCTCATCTCCCGGCGGGACTGGCGCGCCGGTGCCGTCCTGATGGCATTTCTGGCCGGCTGGGCGACCTGGCTGGAGAACACCAGCCGGACAATGTTCTTCTTCTACATGGTGCCGTTGGTGCCATTCATGGTGCTCGGCGTCTCGCTGTTGCTCGGCGACATGCTGGGCCGGCGCGAGGCATCGGAGACCCGGCGGATCCTCGGTCTGGTCGGAATCTGCACCTATGTGGCGCTGGTCGTGATCAATTTCGCCTGGCTGTGGCCGGTGTTGACCGGCGCGAAGATCACCTATTCGGGGTGGCAGGCCCGGATGTGGTTCTCGTCCTGGATCTGATGAGCTGGCCGGCGTGCTCAGCCAGCCTTGGTGGGAGCCGCGGCCTTGGCCTGCTCACCGGCCCGGATATCGGCGGTCACCTTGCGCTCGGCGAGAAAGGACAGGAACGGAATCGTGCCGGCCAGCATGACGACGATGATCTTCAGCAGGTGCCAGCGCCGCCGGGTGGCCAGGTCGAGGACGGTCAGTAGGTAGACGATGTAGAGAAATCCGTGCATGGGGCCGACGACCGCGACCACCGGATCAAAGTCGAACGCGTATTTCAACGGGACGCCGACACAGACCAGAATGACCAGCCCAACACCCACGATGTAGGCCATGACGCGGTAACGGGTGATTGCGCCGCTCACTTGTTGTGGTCCTCTTCGTTCAGGTTCGCCAGATAGTTGTTGTACGCCGCGAGCTCAGGATCGTCGGTGGTGTCGACCGGCGCCGGCGGCGCCTCGGCCGGTTCGTCCTCGAGGTCGATCTCATCGGCCGGTGTCTCGGCCGGCGGATGGATCTCAAAATGCAGCATCTTCCACCAGAAGAAGGCCACGAAAGCGGCGAACAGCGGCCATTCGAAGGTATAGGCGAAGCTCAGCGAGTTGCCGGACTCCGCCCGGTGCCACTGCCAGCGGCCCAGCAGCAGGAACGCCACGACGAGCCCGATGGTGAGCACGTGGCGCACCAGCCAGGATGGGGTCAGCAGTGGGCGGCGCACGAACCTCAGGCTACAGCCGCCGTTGCGGGGTGGTCAGGTCGGCCACGTTCCGGGCCTGAGGCCGTAAATGGCCGATGCACAAGGACGGTTGTGCTAGAACTAATAACGATTTAGCTTGACAAGCCGCCGCACAGACAGCCCCCATGTCGCGGCGTCCACTTGAGACGGGTGTCTCATGGCACCGCCGCAGTCAGCTCACGTCATCGCACGGCACCGCTCGTTGGCGATCCGAAGGAACAGCCGCGGACGGCTGGTCGTCGTCGGTGTCATTGCGAGCGTCGCGATGTTCTGCGCTGCCGGACTGGTGCGGGTGCTCTCGGTGCGTCCATTCCTGCCGGTCGACGAGAGCGCGAACGTCGACTACGCAATGCGCATCACCCACGGCCAACTGCCCGTCGCCGGCATCCGGATCCATCCCGAGTTTCCCGGACAGCGCCGCGCCTACCAACACACCTCGAACCATCCGCCGCTTTATCACGCCATCGTCGGACCGATCCTGCGGCTGGGACAGCACACCCACCATCCGAAGATGGGCCTGGTCGGCGCCCGGATGGTGAGCCTCGGCGCCGGTGCGCTGACCGTGTTGCTGCTGGCCG
This sequence comes from Mycobacteriales bacterium, assembly GCA_036267955.1. Taxonomy (GTDB): domain Bacteria; phylum Actinomycetota; class Actinomycetes; order Mycobacteriales; family QHCD01; genus DATAVB01. The sequence goes on from DATAVB010000136.1 coordinate 50,870, forward strand.
CGCTGGCCTGGGCGCTCGTTGGGCCGGCCGGACCGATCCGGGATATGAGCTCGATGATCGGCCGTCGCGGGGCTCAGTTGATGGTCGCCTCGGCGGCCCTGATCGCATTTCTGCCGACCTTTGTCAGCGTCGCGTCCATGGTGCAGAACGACACTTTGAACACCGCGCTGGTGGTGGCGACGCTGGTCCCGATGGCGCGGATCGTACGGTTCGGCAGCAGCAGGGGGCGGGTCGCCGCGATGGCCGCCGGCGCCGGGGCCGCCTGCCTGACCCGAGTCACGAGCATTCCGGTGGTGCTCGTGGCGGTCGGGACGGTGATGCTGGCCGGCTGGATCTGGTCGTCGGAGACGACCGCCGAGCTGCGGGTCCGGCTCGCGCGAGCGGCCCGACCGGGCCTCATCGTGCTGGGCGTGACCGTCGTGGTCGCCGGCTGGTTCGTCGCACTGAACGAGCACCGGTACGGCGGTCCGACCGGCGGCTCGGCGGTCAATGCGATCCTGGCGAGCACTCCGGAGCCCGGCGCCGACAGCCCGCTGTCGTATCTGCTGCATCCGCGTTCCTGGCTGATCCAGTTCACCCAGCTCACCGGCGGCCTGGACTCGGACCAGTACCGGCAGCCGGCGTACGCCGAGGCAATGGCGTACCTGCTGATGGGCCTGCTCGCGGCCGGCATCGTCGCGGCAGCGATCCGGTTGCGGCGGCGGACCGCGTCGATCAGCCGGCCGCAGTGGCTGTGTGTGGCGGCGCTCGCACTGACCCTCGCTCTCTGCATGAGCGAGATCGCGGTGCACGCGGCGGACGGCGGCGGCGTGCACGGTCGCTATCTGCTGCCCGCGGCCGGCGCGATCGGGGTCGGCGCGGCGACCGTGCTGCTGTGCCTGCCCCGAGTCCTCGGGGTGCTCACCATCGGAGTCGTGCTTCTCGTCGAACTCAACGGGGCGCTGCGGTCGCACGGCTTCCGCTCCCAGATGCACACGCAGTATCACGTGCTCGGCTGGTTCAGCGGCACCCGGGACGGGATGACCCAGATGAACGTGCCGGCGCCCGCGCTGGTGCTGTCGATCCTGGTGGGCGTGACGATCGCGGGCCTCGTCGTGCAGGTCGTCGTACTCAGCCTGCTGGGCCGGCGCACCCTCACCGGGGCCCGGTAACCGCCGGGGAGAGCCGACAACCGACTCTCCCCGGGGCGAGTTACGGGGTCTGACTACGGGCTTGGTTAGGGGTCGAGGCGGAACGGCGGGTAGCGGTCGGTGAGGCCGTACAGGTACGCCGAGGTGCGGGTGTTCCAGCGCAGCGCGCCGGAGACGAACCGGTACATGCCGTCCGGGTAGTGGCCGGTGAACAGCACCGCCCACAGCGCAATCCACATCACCAATCCGGCCGCGAGCGTGACGAAGTACAGGCAGAACATCGCCGGGATCAGCATGATCGAACGGGCCAACAGGAACGGGATGGACAGCCCGGCGAGCAGCCGCGAGCTCGTGGCCGGCTGATTGAAGGTCACCTGCACGGGATAGTCGCTGCCCGGTGCGCCGTAACCACCAGGCTGCTGCCCATAGCTGCCCGGAGGCAGCGGCGGTGGCGGCGGGAAACCTCCCGGCGGCCCCTGCTGTGGTGGCGGCGGGAAACCTCCCGGCGGCCCCTGTTGCGGTGGCGGCGGATATCCGCCGGGCGGAGGAGGGTAGCCGCCCGGAGGCTGAGAGTCGGTCATCGGTGCGCTCCTGCGCTAGAAGGTCAGCTGGTGGCGGTGACCGTACTAGTCCGCCCGGGGCATCCCCGCGACGTGGGTCGGGATGTCGCCGCGCGGAAGAACGGGACCGCCGGCGAGGTTGCACCCCGACGTGACTGCGACGCCGCGTATCCCGATTTCCGTACTCGATCTCGCCCCGGTCAGCGAGGGCTCCGACGCCCGGGCCGCGTTGCGCAACACCCTGGAACTGGCACAACATGTCGACGAGTGGGGCTATCACCGTTTCTGGGTGGCCGAGCACCACAACATGCCGGGAATCGCGAGCGCAGCCCCAGCCGTACTGATCGGGCACATCGCGGACGCGACCCAGCGGCTGCGGGTCGGCTCCGGCGGGGTGATGCTCCCCAACCACGCCCCGCTGGTGGTGGCCGAACAGTTCGGCATCCTGGAGGCACTGCACCCGGGCCGGATCGATCTCGGGATCGGGCGGGCACCCGGCACCGACCAGATCACGGCGGCCGCGTTGCGGCGGACCAGCGGGCAGCTGTCGGTCGAGGACTTCCCCGAACAGTTGACCGAGCTGGAGGACTACTTCGCCGGCGACGCCTCCATCACCGCCACTCCCGCCGTCGGAAACCGCCCGCCGCTGTGGCTGTTGGGCTCCAGCGGATACAGCGCCCAGGTCGCGGGCCTGCTGGGCCTGCCGTTCGCGTTCGCCCACCACTTCAGCGCCGCCAACACCCTGCCTGCGCTGGATCTCTATCGCACCACCTTCCGACCGTCGGAGCACCTTTCCGAGCCGTACGCCATGATCGGCGCGGCCGTCGTCTGCGCCAAGAGCGACGAGCACGCGCAATGGCTGGCCGCGCCCGGCGGGCTGTCGTTCCTGCGGCTGCGGTCGGGCCGACCCGGCACCTTTCCCACGCCGGAGGAGGCAGCGGCCTATCCGTACACCGATGCCGAGCGGGCATTCATCGACGACCGGCGCTCGAGCCAGATCATCGGGAGTCCCGATACGGTGGCGAAGCAGGTCGCCGAGTTGCTCGAGTCGACCGGCGCGGACGAGCTGATGGTGACGACGATGGTGCACGACCCGGTTGACCGGCTGCGCTCGTTCGAGCTGCTGGCCGACTTGTTGATCCACTGACGGGAGATGCGGATGCGCGCGATTGAAGTGCGGCAGTACGGCGGGCCGGAGGCGCTGGCGGTGGTGGACCGGGCCGACCTGCAACCCGGCCCCGGTGAGCTGCTCGTGGATGTCGCGGCCGCCGGAGTCAACTTCATCGACACGTATCAGCGCTCGGGTGTGTATCAGGTGCCGCTCCCGTTCCACCCGGGCGGCGAGGGCGCGGGCGTGGTCCGCGCGGTCGGCGAGGGGGTGGACAACATCGCCGTCGGTGACCATGTCGGGTGGGCCAGCGGCTCCGGCTGCTACGCCGAACAGGCCGTGGTCGCCGCCGACAAGACCGTCCCGGTGCCGGCCGGCGTGGCCGACGAGGTCGCGGCGGCCGTCTTGTTGCAGGGAATCACCGCGCACTACCTCACCGCGTCCGTCCACCGCATCGAGCCGGGCGACACCGCGGTCGTGCATGCCGGAGCGGGTGGCGTGGGCCTGTTGCTGACCCAGATCGTCAAGATCCTCGGCGGTCGGGTCATCGCCACCGTCTCGACCGCGGAGAAGGCTGAGCTCTCCCGCGGCGCCGGCGCTGACGAGGTGGTCGGATACGACGACTTCGCCGCGGTGGCGCGGCGATTCACCGACGGGCGCGGGGTCGACGTGGTTTACGACGGGGTGGGGGCCACGACCTTCGACCAGAGCCTCGACTCGCTGCGACCCCGCGGCATGATGGCGCTCTACGGGGCGGCCAGCGGCCCGGTGCCGCCCTTCGATCCGCAGCTGCTGAACCAGAAAGGGTCGCTCTTTCTGACCCGGCCGACGATGGCCCATTACATCGCGACCCGCGAGGAACTCGTGTCCCGCACCGACGAGCTCTTCGGCTGGATCGCCGCGGGCAAACTCGACGTGCGTATCGGTGGGCGGTATCCACTGGAGCAGGCCGGCCAGGCCCACACCGATCTGCAGGGGCGCCGTACGACCGGAAAACAGCTGCTGATCCCCTAGCGGTGCGCTGGCCACTGCAACCGCCGGGTGAATTCGGCGATGTCGCCGCGCGGGAAGATGATCTGCATCCCGAAGGCGGTGAATTCGGAGCGGGCACGACCGCCGACCGCGCCGCAGTTCAGATCGAGCACGGGGATCGAGGCGCTCCACGCGCCAGCGGTCGTCCAGTCGATCATCCGTTCGTAGAAGTCGTCGCGCGGACCGTTGTCGGCGACCGCAGCCAGCGCCGCCATCCCGTCGGGGATCGGCAGGTCGATATTCGCGTACCCGCGACGCCAGGCGACCCAGGCCTGCAGGTGCGGCCGGTCGCGGAGCATCGGGGCGATCGACTCGCCGAGGTCCTGACAACATGACGCCGTCTGGAAACCGCGCTCCCACAGGGCACGGACGAGCGGCACGAGCTCAAGGTCGATGTCCGTTGGCTCGCCGTCGGGCGAGATCAGCCGACGGACCGGGTGATGTGCGGCTGGCTCGGTTACTGGCATGGCACCGACGCTAAGCACGGGTCGCGGGGCCGGCCAGGGGTACCGAGCGTCCTGTGGACAACCTCGAGTTCGTCCACAGGCGCCAATGTTTCGCTTGACAGGCCACGTTCACCGAACGAAGTGGCGGGCTCCCAGCACAGCGCGCCCCGGAAGCGTCATGATGGGGGCATGAGTGTTGATGTCACCGTCTCCCTGGAAAACCTGACCATGGGCGATCTGTACCGCTTTGTGGACCTCGCCCGGGCGGCCAAGCTGCCTGCCACCGCCCGGATCAGGCAGGTGACCGACGAGGAGGGCGAACGCGTCATCGCTCTCACGGCCGCGGTCGCCGGCGGTGAGCCGTTGCCGCAGAGCGTGCACACCAACAGCCGCCAGGCGCCGCGCAAGTCCTCCTCGGCCAACGTCGCCGGCGCGGTCGGCGAAGCGGTGGGCTACATCGACGACCTCCGGCGCAAGTTCAACACCCCACCCGGCTGAACCTCCCCGCGACACCGAATCGAAGCGGCAATGATGACGCGGCGCCGAGTAGGCGCAGGTGTGGCGGAAGGAAGTCGGGAATGGGTTCACCCCAGGGACCTCGCACGCTGATCGGCGTCCCCCGTGAGTCGCTGGCGGGCGAACGCCGGGTGGCGCTGGTGCCCGGCGTGGTGCAGCGACTGTGTTCCCGCGGCATCGACGTGGTGGTGGAGAAGGACGCCGGACATAACGCGCTGATACCCGACGAGGCGTTCACCGCCGCCGGGGCCACCATCGGCGACGCGTGGTCGGCCGGCGCCGTGGTGAAGGTCAATCCACCCACCGCGGAGGAGATCGGCCGGTTGTCGGCCGGTGCCGTGCTCGTCGGTTTTCTCGCCCCACTGACCCGGCCGGAGATCGCGCTGCAGCTGCGGTCCGCCGGGGTGGTCGCATTCGCGATGGAGTCGATTCCGCGGATCTCCCGGGCCCAGTCGATGGATGCACTGTCCTCACAGGCCAACGTCTCCGGCTATAAGGCGGTCCTGGTCGCGGCGAGTGAGTCGACCAGGTTCTTTCCGATGCTCACCACCGCGGCCGGCACGGTCAAACCGGCGGCCGTCCTGGTGCTCGGCGTCGGAGTCGCCGGCCTGCAGGCGCTCGCGACGGCGAAACGCCTCGGCGCCCGGACGACCGGATATGACGTACGGCCGGAGGTGGCCGAGCAGGCGCGTTCGGTCGGCGCCAGCTGGCTCGACCTCGGCATCGAGGCGGCCGGCAGCGGCGGGTACGCCCGCGAGCTGACCCAGGCGGAGAAGGACGACCAACAGCGGCGGCTCACCGACGCGATCAGCCGGTTCGACGTGGTCATCACCACCGCGCTCGTGCCGGGCCGACCGGCGCCGCGGCTGGTGACGGCGGAGGCGGTCGGCGCGATGCGGGCCGGCAGCGTGGTCGTCGATCTGGCCGGTGAGGCGGGTGGCAACTGCGAGCTGACCCGGCCGGGCGACACGGTCGTGGCGCATGACGTCACGATCGCCGCGCCGCTCAATCTTCCGTCCACCATGCCCGAGCACGCGAGCGAGCTCTACGCCCGCAATATCTACGCGCTGCTCGAGCTGATGATCACCGATCACGGGCTCGACCCCGATTTCTCCGACGAGGTGCTCGCAAAGTCTTGCGTGACAAGGGATCTGGAGGCATAGATGTTTCTGCCGAATCTGGCAATTCTGGTGCTCGCCGGATTCATCGGTTTCGCCGTCATCTCGAAGGTCCCGAACACGCTGCACACTCCGTTGATGTCAGGCACCAACGCCATTCACGGAATTGTGCTGCTGGGCGGGCTCATCGTGCTCGGCGCCGGGGTGCACGGCGTTTTCTCGAAAATCATTCTCGTCATCGCGATCGTGTTCGGCACGATCAATGTGGTCGGCGGTTTCCTCGTCACCGACCGCATGCTCGCCATGTTCAAACGCAAGCCGGGCGGAGGCGGCGAGTGACCGACTTCCGGACCGTCCTCTATATCGTGGCGTTTGCGCTGTTCATTTACGGCCTGATGGGGTTGACCGGTCCGCGCACCGCGGTCCGCGGCAACTGGATCGCGGCGACCGGAATGGTCATCGCCATCGTGGCGACCCTGCTGACCCCGCATACCGGAAACTGGCCGCTGATCGCGCTCGGCCTTGTTCTCGGCGCACTGGTCGGAGTGCCGGCGGCGCGTCAGGTGAAGATGACCGCGATGCCGCAGATGGTGGCGCTCTTCAACGGCGTCGGCGGCGGCGCGGTCGCACTCATTTCGTGGGCCGAGTTCCGGCATTCCGGCGGCTTCGCCGGCGATCCGGCGTACGTCACGGTCGCGTCACTCTTCGCGACGATCATCGGCGCGATCTCCTTCTGGGGCTCGCTCGTCGCATTCGGGAAGCTGCAGGAAATCATTCCGGGCCGGCCGATCAGCGCCGGGCGACTGCAGCAGCCGCTGAATATCCTGCTGCTGGCCGCCGCTCTTGCCTGCGCGATTGCCATCGGTGTCGGCGGCCATCAGGAAATACTGATAGTCGGCGTGCTGGTATTCGCCGCCGTGCTCGGCCTGGTCGTGGTGTTGCCGATCGGCGGCGCCGACATGCCCGTGGTGGTGTCGCTGTTGAACGCCTGCACCGGGCTGTCGGCCGCCGCGACCGGGCTGGCTCTGAACAATACGGCGATGATCGTCGCCGGAATGATCGTCGGCGCCTCGGGTTCAATCCTGACCGACCAGATGGCCAAGGCGATGAACCGGTCGATCGTGTCCATTGTGGCCGGTGGATTCGGCGGCGAGACAACGATTGTCGCGGCGACCGGAGACGGGATCGAACGCACGGTCCGGTCCGCCAGCGCCTCGGATGCGGCGATCCAGATGGCCTACGCCAACCGGGTCATCGTGGTGCCCGGGTACGGAATGGCGGTCGCCCAGGCCCAGCACGTGGTCCGGGACCTGGCGAAACTGCTGGCCGACAAGGGGGTCGAGGTCACCTACGCGATCCATCCGGTGGCCGGCCGGATGCCCGGTCACATGAACGTCCTGCTCGCCGAGGCCGATGTGCCGTACGAGCAGTTGAAGGACATGGACGACGTCAACGACGAATTTTCCCGGACCGATGTCGCATTGGTGGTGGGCGCCAACGACGTCACCAATCCCGCCGCCCGCAACGATCCGAGCTCGCCCATCCACGGCATGCCCATTCTCGATGTCGACCACGCGAAATCGGTGATCGTCCTCAAACGCTCGATGAACACCGGGTTCGCCGGCATCGAAAATCAGCTCTATTACAACCCGAAGACCTCCATGCTCTTCGGCGATGCGAAATCGATGGTCAGCGCGGTCATCGAGGAGCTCAAGGCGGTCTAGCGGGAGAAGTCCATGATCCAGTTGGTTTCCCAGCCGGGCTGGCCGTCCGTGGAGTACGCCTGTTCCCAGCGGGCGCTGGTCGGGGTGATGTTCGACCAGATAAACCGGCAGCGAATCCGCCCGCCGTCGTGGAGGTCCTCGCCGTGGAATTCGCCGCGACCGTCAGCGCCGAATCGGCCCGTCACCGGCGGGGTCAACCGGCCGTCCCGGCCGTTCACCCAGTTCAACGACCAATCCCGGCTCTCCGGCTCGTACAACCGCAGGGTCAGCGCGGTAAATCCCTTGCTGGGAAAGGTGATCTCGTCCAGGTTGGCGGCACCGCCGAAGAGCCGCTGACATTCTGAGGTCGCCGGGAACTCGTCCCAGTCGTCGCCTCCGGTGAGCGGTGTGCTGAGTCGCCGGTTGCGCACCTCCCAGGAGCCGAGCAGGAAGTCGAAGTCGCCGACGCCAGCACCTGTGGGCATTGCATGAGTCATCTGTGTTCCTTCACCAGTCGGAGGATCGGTACGGGCACGCTAGCTCGAGTCCCCTGACAGGTTGTGTCAGTAGATCGAGAGACACTTCAGATATGCGTGCGAGCAGATTGCTGTCGGTCCTGTTACTCCTGCAGGCAAAGGGTTCGATGACCGCCCATCAGCTGGCCGACGAGCTCGGTGTCTCGGTCCGGACGGTCTATCGGGACGTAGAGTCACTCGGTGCCGCCGGCGTTCCGATCTACGGAGCGGCCGGTCACGACGGCGGATACCGGCTGGTCGACGGCTACCGGACCCGACTCACCGGGCTGACCAGTGACGAGGCCGAGGCGATTTTCCTCACCGGTCTGCCCGGTCCGGCCGCCGACCTCGGTCTCGGCACGGTGCTGGCCACGGCGCAGCTGAAGCTGATGGCGGCGCTCCCGGACGAGTCGCGGCAGAGCGCCGGGCGGATTCGGCAGGGCTTCCATCTCGATCCATCCGGCTGGTACGCCGCCACGGACGTCCCGCCCCGGCTGGCCACCGTCGCCGACGCCGTCTGGAGACGACGTCGGGTCCGGATGCGATACAGCCGCTGGGAGGCGCCGCAGGAGGTGACCCGAACGGTGCAGCCGTACGGGATCGTGCTCAAGGGCGGACTCTGGTATCTGGTGGCCGCCAGGTCCGGCTCGATCCGGACCTACCGGATCTCCCAGATCGCCCGGGCCACGGTCCTCGACGATGGGTTCGACCTCCCCGACGGCTTCGACCTGGCCGCGCATTGGCTGGCCTATCTGGACGACTTCGACCGCCGCCGCTACCACGGCGAGGCGACGATCCGGCTGACCGCGCGGGTCTTCGACCGGTTGCCCGACCTGCTCGAACCAGCCGTGATCCGGGCCGCGCGGGCCAGCGCGCGGCCGGCCGATCCGGACGGACGGATCGTGGTCAGCATTCCGACAGAGTCGGCCGAGCACTCCATCCGTACGCTGCTTCCGCTCGGTGCCGAGGCGGAGGTGCTGGCACCGGCGGAGTTACGCGAGCGATTCGCCGACGCAATCGGCGCGTTGGCCGACCTCTACCACCGGCCCGGACCGGCCGACGTCGACTGAGCTCACGCGACGTTGCGGTTGCGCGGCGTCATCTCGTGCGGCTCCTGATCGGTGTCCTCGATCCCGAAGCTGATGATCCGCCGCGGATGGATCCGGATAAACCCGCTGTCAAGCCCGCCGCCGGGGCCGGACGCCGCGGCGACCGTCTCGGCGTACCCGCGGATCTCCAGACACCTGACCCGACGCGGTCGGATCGAGGGCACATCGTCGACCACGAACGCCACCCGGCCGTTGTCCTCGATATTGCGGTATTTCCGGCTCCGCGACATGTTGAAGCCGTACACGTCGATCGACGCAGTCTCGGCGTTGTAGCTGAATCCGACCGGGCTCACCTGCAGCGTCCCGTCCGGTTGCACGGTCGCCATCCGACCTAATTCCTGGGTGGTGAGGTAGTCGATTTCGGCCGGGCTGAACGGCCCTTCGCTGACGGGCATATCACTCACAGGCATGATCACACTTCCAACAGGGTCTTGCCGAGGACCTCGCGGGCCTCGATCGCGGAATGGGCAGCTGCGGCGCGATCCAGCGGAAGGGTCCGCCCGATCGTCGGTCTGATCCGGCCGGCCGCGGCCTCGGCCAGAGCTCGTTCGGTGAGTGCCGTGGCGAGGGCGGGTTCCAGTTGTACGAGCTCGATCCCGTGCACGGTGATGTCGCGACGGGCGGCCCCCTCCGGCACATTGTCGGCGAATCCGCCGCCGGGCGCGCCATAGGCGAAGAATCGGCCGCCGTCGACGGTCAATCCGAACGCGACCGCCCCGATCTCGCCGCCGGCACCGTCCAACACCACGTCCACCGAACCACCCAATGCCACGGCGACCCGGTCGGCCCAGCCGGGCTCGGAGTAGTCGACGGCGCCGTCAGCCCCGACATCCCGGGCCAGCGCCAGCTTCCGCTCGCCCCGGGCGGCCGCGGCAACCCGCCCGCCGGCGGCGTGCGCCAACTGCACCAGCAGGCTGCCGAGACCGCCGGCCGCCGCGGTGACCAGGACCCGCTCGCCCGGCTTGATCGAGGCTGCGTCCGCGAGCCGCAGCGCGGTACGACCGTCGGTCAGCAGGGCGGCCGCATCGGCCAGGCCCAGCTCGTCCGGCACCGTGACCAGGCCGGCCAAGGGCGCCACCGCCTGCTCCGCGTACGCATCGGTCACGTCGGCGATGACCCGCCGGCCGATCCAGGCCGGGTCCACGTCCGCGCCGACCGAACGTACGGTGCCGGCCACTCCCACGCCTGGCACGTAGGGCGGCGTCACCGGGAACCAGTTCCGCGCCGCGCCGCGCCGGATCTGGGTGTCGAGGAACAACGTCGGTACGAACGCGACGTCGATCACCGCCTCCCCGCGACCAGCCGCCGGATCGGGGCTTTCGAGCACCCCGAGCACCTCGGGTCCGCCGAACCGCGCTGCCTGCACCACCCGCATCGTGCACCCTCCTCGTCCGCTGCCTCCCACCGTAGAACCTCAACAAATGTTGAAGTCAAGTCGTGAAGCAGACATGATGGGGCCGGAGGTGCACATGTCGATTCCAGTGTCGATCGAAGCGTCGGTGCCAAGCGCCGAAGAACCGGCCGAGTTCACCGTCGGACAGGTGGCCGAGCTCAGCGGCACGTCCAGCTCGGCGGTCCGGTTCTACGAGAAGCACGGTCTGATCCACAGTGAGCGGACGTCGGGAAATCAACGTCGATATCGGTCCGATGTGTCCTGCCGGATCAGGATGATCCGGGTCGCCCAGCGGATTGGAATGTCGGTCGCCGAGATCGGCGCTGCGTTGCGACTCCTGCCCGAGGACCGCCGGCCGGATTTCGCCGACTGGGGCCGGCTGTCGGCTCATCTGCGCGCCGAGGTCGCCATCCGGATCAATCAGCTCGAGCAGGTGCTCACCGAGATGGAGGGCGGCGAGAAGCTCTGCGAGCTGCCCGGGGTAAGCGCCGAGGACCGGCCGACCCGCCGCCGGGTCAGCTGAGCTCGCTCAACCAATCGGACGCCGCGATTTCGCGGCTGGCGGTTCCGTCACCGGTATAGTCCGGCCCGATAGCCTGGGTCGCGGTGCGATCCGGCGTCGGGGGAATCACGGAACGGTTGGTTGATGAGGACATTTCTTGGCCTGTCGGTGCTGGCGCTGGCGCTTGGAATCACCGGTTGTAGCAAGGTCACGGCCGGGACCGGCACGCCCGGGGCGGCGCCGGTTGCCAGCTCACTGCCGTCCGCTCCTTCCTCGACGCTTCCATCGCCGACCATGTCCTCGCCCGCTTCCCCGACCCCGTCGGACGACGTACCAAGCATCGGAGACCCCGGCCCGTCGGCCACGCCGAGCCACCATCGGACCGCCACGCCATCGAAGTCCCCCAAGCCGAAGCCAAAGCCGAAGAAGCCCGCCGATCCGGTGCACGTCGTCGGAGCCTATTTCAACGCCATCAATTCCCACGACTACGCCAAGGCCTGGAAGCTGACCAATGGCTCGCTCGGGAGTTCGTACAAATCCTTTGTGGCGGGATTCGCCGCCACCGATCGCGATGTGGCGACCATAAAGTCCGACGGCGGCAGCACGGTGCAGGTCGACCTCGTCGCATTCCAGACCGATGGCTCGCACAAGCATTACGCCGGCACTTTTTCGGTCAGCCACGGCCTCATCACCGCCGCCCATCTCAAGCCTGCGGGGTAATGCCTCGGCGCCCTGGCGCAGATGTTCGACGAAGGCGCAGTCTCCGGCCCGGAACCGGGGTCCGCCCAGCACACGGCATTGAGGGTGCGAATTCCCAGCGCTACTGCAGATATGCGGTTTCGCCGGCGACCGGATTGTAGATCGAGAGAATGCGCCGATTCCCTTCCTTGCTGTGCAACCAGGCGCGCAGCAGCGCTTCCCGGCGCTCCTGCGCGCGAGCGGTGAGATCCAGATAGCACTCCTGCGTCCCCGGATTGACCCACGTGCCCAGATAGACCCCGCCTCCGGTCAGGACCGGCAGATTGGCCTCGATGTACGACCGGACGGCGGAGCCGAGATCCTCCAGCGGCACGACTTGGGTGCGGTCGGGATGGCGCGGGAAGTACCAGTAATCCTCCGCGGTCAGCAGGCGACCCTCGGCCAGATCCGCGGTCGCCCCGCCCTTCTCGAGCGTGATGCTGACGATGAGGTCCAGCAGCTCCTCAAACGGCATGCCGGCGACCCTAACACCGGTAATCGGGTGCGAAACCGGTGATCTCGATGTTCACGCCTGCGTCCTGCGGAGCTGACCTAGGATTCGAGGCACCAACCTCGGATCGGAGTCTCCATGCCTGTGCTCGACACCTTCAGCCTGGCCGGCCAGGTCGCCGTGGTGACCGGCGCCAGCCGTGGCATCGGCCGGGCGCTGGCGCAGGCGGTCGGTGAGGCCGGCGCGAAGGTCGCGGTGACCGCCCGGACGCTCGAGCCGGCCGAGCGGACGGCCGAGGAGTTGCGGGCGGCGGGCATCGACAGCGTCGGATTCGCCCTCGAGGTGACCGATCCCGGACAGGTCACCGAGGTGATCGACGGGGTCGTCGAGCACTACGGCCAGCTCGACGTGCTCGTCAACAATGCCGGCATGAGCATTGCCACGACGGCGCTGGAAACCACCGAGGAGATCTTCCGCGAGGTGCTCAACACCAACCTCGACGGGGTGTGGCGGTGCTCGGTCGCGGCGGCGAAACACATGTCGCGGGCCGGCTCCGGCACGATCGTGAACGTCGGCTCGATGTCCGCGACGATCGTCAACAAACCACGCTGGCAGGCCCCGTACCTCGCCTCCAAGGCCGCCGTACATCAGCTGACCAAGGCGCACGCGGCCGAATGGGCGCCGCTCGGGATCCGGGTCAACGCGCTCGCTCCCGGCTACATCCTGACCGAGGCGTCCCCGGTGGACCAGCCGGAGTTCTACCCGTACTGCGTGGAGCCCGCGGCGATGAAGCGCTGGGGACTGCCGGCCGAGCTCGGTCCGGCGACGGTATTCCTGGCCAGCGCCGCTTCCAGCTTCGCCACCGGCACGATTCTCGTCGTCGACGGCGGATTCACGCTTTTCTGAGCGACTTTCTCAGCTCCTATTTCTGAGTCCATTGTGGGCTCTGGCCCGGAGGTCACCGCATGGTACGAATCGGGATTGTCGGCGCCGGAATCCGCGGCTCGCTGTTCGCCCGCGCACTGACCCAGCACGCCGACGTCGAGGTGGCCGCGATCTGCGACCGCAATGGCGCGCTGGCCCGGTCGGTGGCCGGTCAGCACGGGATCGCGGCCTTCGAGTCGCACACCGAGATGTACGCGCACGGCCTGGACGCGGTGGTCGTAGCGACGCCGGACTTCACCCACCGCGAGCCGGTCGTCGACGCCGCGGCGGCCGGGCTGCACATCATGGTGGAGAAACCGCTGGCCACGACCGGCGAGGACGCCCGCGCCATGGTGAAAGCGGTCGGCGTTGCCGGGGTCCGGGCGATGGTCGGTTTCGAAAACCGCTGGAATCCCCGGTTCATCGCGGCCAAGGAATTGATCACCACTGGCCAACTCGGCGATATCGTCGGCCAGATAATGCATTTGAACGACACCCGGTTCGTCCCGACCGAAATGCTGTCCTGGAGCGCGAAGAGCTCGCCGGTCTGGTTTCTCATGCCACACACCCTCGACCTGGTCCGCTGGCTGTCCGGCAAGACAGTGCGCAGCGTGTACGCCCAGGGCGTCAAGAAAGTCCTCACCGCCGAGGGGATCGACACCTGGGACAGTGTCGACGTCGGGCTCACCTGCACCGACGGCACGACCGCGACGCTGCATTCCTCCTGGATCCTGCCGGTGTCCAACCCGGCGGTCTATGACCTGCGCTGCGAATTCGTCGGAACGCGGTCGGCCCTGCGGATCGAGGGCGCCGATCAGGGGCTGTCCCTGCTGGCCGACCGGCTGACCTGGCCGCAGTGGGGCGTGCAGGAGCGCGGCGGCCGCATCGCCGGCTTCCCGGTCGACATGGCGCACGACTTCGCCGATTACGTCCTCGGCCGGATCGACGACGTGCCGACGATGGCCGACGGTCTCATCGTCACGACGACCCTCGCCGCGGTCGACGAGAGTCTGCGCACCGGTCAACCGGTGCCCCTCAATGCGCTGGAGGTCTGATGAAACACCGTCTCGACCCGACCCGGGACACGGTCACCGACGTGTTCTCCCGCGAGCTCGCGCCTGTCCTGACCGTCGATCCGGGCGACACGGTCGTGGTCCATACCCTGGACGCCTCGGGATATCTGGCCCGGCAGGAGACGCCCGGCGCCGATGTCCCGCGGCTGATCACCGACTCGCGCGGGCACTGCCTGGCCGGCCCGATCGCGGTCCGCGGCGCGGCGCCCGGCGCCGTACTGGCGGTCCGGCTGCAGTCGCTGCGGCCGGACGACTGGGGCTGGACGGTCGCGGGCGCGCGCGACACCTGGCTGAACCGCCGGCTCGGACTGGCCGACCTGCCGCCGACCTGGATGGTGTGGGAGCTGGATGCGGAGAACGGAACGGGCCGCAACGACCGCGGCCACACCGTCGACCTGGCGCCGTTCCACGGCGTCATCGGGCTGCCGCCGGACGAGCCGGGCGAGCACTCGACGATCCCGCCGCGGACGGTCGGCGGTGGCAATATCGACTGCCGCTACCTGGTCGCCGGCTCGACGCTCTACCTGCCGGTGACCGTGCCGGATGCGCTGCTGTGCCTCGGCGACGGGCACGCCGCGCAGGGCGACGGTGAGGTGTCGGGCACCGCGATCGAATGCGGCATGACCACCGAGCTCGTGCTCGACCTGGTGCCGGGGTCGCCCGTCCCCGGAGTGCACGCCGAAACGCCGTTCGGTCGCATCACGTTCGGCTTCAACAGCGACCTGAACGAGGCGATGGGCGACGCCCTGGACGCCATGGTGATCTGGATGCAGAGCCTGTTCGACCTGGACAAACCGGCGGCGGTGGCGCTGGCCAGCACGACGGTCGATCTGCGGGTGACCCAGGTGGTCAACGAGACCTGGGGCGTGCACGCGGTGCTCGCCGACGACGCGGTCCGCTGAGGTTCACGCTCGGCGGCGCTTACTCATCTGGTGGTCGGCGTACCTGAACAGGGCGCCGACGCCGATCAGCAGGACGGTCAGGCCGAGCCCGTTGCGCAGCGCGATCCCGTACCCGAGCTTGGTGACGTCGACGAACGGGTACGGGTACCAGTCCGACGCCGCGCCATGGGCCAGGCTGTAGAGGACGTAGGCGACCGGCCAGATCAACGACAGCATCAGGGTGTTCTCGTCGATGCGCGGCCGCGGTCCAAAGAGGACCCACCCGATGACGGTCATGAGCGGCGCGACGTAGTGCAGCCCGATGTTGGTCAACGCCGAGACACCGTGCAGGTCGACCAGCGGCGCCAATAACGTCGCGTAGGTGACGAAAGTGACCAGAATGCCGAAGAGCGCGGCCAGTCGGAACACCCGCCAGACCCGGCCGTCCCAGTCCGGTCGCAACGCGAGAGTCGTCGCGGTGATCGCGACGAGAATGTTGCTCTGCACGGTGAAATAGCTGAAGAACCGGATGATCCGGGTCGAGACCGGTGGAATCCGGCCGTTGACAACGAGAACATCGACGCCGCGCGCCACCATCACGAGCTGTGTCACCAGGGCGGCGGCGGCGACCAGCGCGGTGATGAGATGCCACATTCTGGCGACGCGGGTCACTGCCGGTGACGACATGACCGCAGCGTAACCAGCATCGGCCCGGCGAATGCGGAAACGCGCCGGTCCTCAGTCGGGATCGACGGGGGCGCCGGCGAAGATCTGCTGCACGTGCTCCGGCCAGTCCCGCATGGTCGAGGCCGGCACCCGCAATGACGGCGCCCGCCAACCCCACCAGCTCCGCTTGTAGACCAGGGCGAGCATGGCCCGTTCCTGGGTCGACTGGTTGGGGGTGCCGCGATGCCAGACCCGCGGGTCGCGCAGCACGATCGAGCCGGCGGGTATGTTCACCCGGCTGGATGCGAGCGCCTTGCTGCGTTCATTGAGCTCCACCCCTGCGTCATCGGGGGTGTCGACGATCAGGTGGCTCCCCGGCCAGACCTCGGTGCTGCCGTTCTCCTCGGTGAAGTCGCAGAGCGGGATGTTGACCACGATCCCGGTGGTGGGCGACGGGACCGCGAAATCCTCGAAGATCGGCGCCGAGTCCCGGTGCACCCGCTGATGGGTTGAGCCTGGATAGGCGGTGTTCGAGTTGTAATAGGAGCATTGGAATTTCTCGCCCAGAACTCTCGTCAACACCTGGACGGCGAACGGATGTGCAACCGTTGCCACATCGGAGAAAGGTTGAACCAGCGGCACCTGCATCTGGACGTGGTGGGTCCCGGAGGTCGGCTGCACCCGGCCTTCCGGCCCGCTGTCCAGCAGCGCGTGATACGCGTCGTGCAGCTCGGCGATGTAGTCGAGCGGATAGGCCTCGGGAATGACCGCCAGCCCGGAATCCCGGAGCGATCTGACGGCCACGGACACGGCCGCCCCGTCCAGCTCGGTGGGTCGCTGCTGCGGCTCAGTAACGTGCACGACCGATCTCCTTGCCTAGCGGGTGGTCCGCGTTGCGAATTGCGAGACGCGGCTGTCGATGTTGCGGAAGTGGTCCGCCATCGCCTTCTGGGCGCGTTCCACGTCATGATTGCGCAGCGCCGTATAGATCGCCCGATGCCGGCGGGCGGTCTCGGCCGGATCCGGATCGTGACCGCCGAGCTGGTTGCTCACCCGGTTGAAGACGGTCCAGAACGCGCGCAGCAACTGGCCGATGAACTGATTGTCCAGGGACCGGTAGAGCAGGTCGTGGAATTCGCGGTCCTCCTCGGGGAAGGTCTCGCCGGCCCGGGCCCGCGCCGTCATCGCCTTCACCACGACGCCGAGCGCGTCGAGGTCCGCGTCCGGGATCGAGCCCGCGACCCGCCGGATCAGGCCGTCCTCCAGGACCTCGCGCACCTCGAGAATCTCGCCGATCGCCCGGACATCCCGGCCGATGCCCTGCAGGGTGCGGAACGTCAATCCGTTGGTCAATGGATCGAGCGAAAGGCGGCCGACGTATGTGCCGTGCCCGTGCCTGATCTCGACAATGTCCAACGCCTGCAGGGCCTTGAGCGCCTCCCGGACGGAGTTGCGGCTCACCCCGAGCTCCTCGACCAGGTCCGGCTCGGTCGGCAAAAGCTCGCCGGGCTGCAGGCCACGCGCGAGGATCAGCTCCATCAGCTCGTCCTGAATCGCCCGCGACATCCGCGTCGCGATCTGCCGCGGCGCGCGTGCATCGGACATCAGACAACAACCTCCCGTACCGACATCCGCCGATCGCAACCAGCCCAGACGGCATCGCCAATTGGAGCGTACTTTACGGCCACCCGTTGTCCATCGCCCGCGCCGGACTTGGCCGCCGCCGTCAGGCCTTCACCGCGCCGGTCAGAACCCCCTTCGTGAAGTGTCGCTGCAGTGCCGGGTAGACCAACAGGATCGGCACGATCGATATCACCAGAATGGCCATCTGAATTGCCGGCTGGGACGGCACCACCTCGGCGCCCAGGTCGGCGGGGGCCAACTGGGTGTCGTTCACGACGTACGTCCGCAGCACCAGCTGCAGCGGCCATTTGGCCGGATCGGCGAGGTAGAGCATCGCGTTGAAGAACGCATTCCAGTAGCCGACGGCATAAAACAGGCCGACCACGGACATGACCGCTTTCGACAACGGGAAAATGATGCGGGACAGAATGTGAAACTCGCCCGCCCCGTCGATCCGGGCGCTCTCGATGAGCTCGGCCGGCACCCCCATGAAAAAGGCCCGCAGTACGATGACGTTGAACGCGCTGATCATGGTCGGCACGATCAACGACCAGACACTGTCGAGCAACCCGACCTGCTTCACCACCAGATAGGTGGGGATGATGCCGGGCGAGAAGAGCAGGCTGAACAGCACGACCAGCAGCGTCGGCTTGCTGGCGAAGGTGCCCGGCCGGGAGAGCCCGTAGGCGAGCAGCGCGGAGAAGAGCAGGCTCAGCACCGTGCCGACCGCGGTGATGAAGATGCTGACGAACAGAGCCTTGGTCACCACCCCACCGGCAAAGATCGAGGTGTAGGCGTCAAAGTTGATCGAGTGCGGGAGGAGCACCAGACCACCCGCGCTGGCGATCTGCTTCTTGCCGGCCACACTGGTCGAGACCACGGCCACGAACGGCAGGATCACCGCGACGCAGAACAGGCCGAGCACGACGGTCTTGACGATCCGCATCTGCCACGACACCGGCGCCGTCCGCACCGAACTCCGGCGGCTGCTCATGACTGGTAAACCCCCTGCTCTCCGAAGAGGTGCGCCACCTTGTTCGCACCGAGCACCAGCGCGACGCCGACCAGTCCCTTGACCAGGCCAACCGCGGCTGAGGCGCCCCAATCGCCGCCCACCACGCCGTTGTTGTAGACGTAGGTGTCCAGCACCTCGCTGACATTCCGCCCGACTGCCCCCTGTTGCAGGATGATCTGTTCGAATCCCACCGAAAGGGAGTCACCGAGCCGCAGGATGAACAGCAGGATGATGATCGCCCGCAGCCCCGGCAGGGTGATGTGGAAGGTCTGCCGCCACCGGCTGGCGCCGTCCACCTCGGCCGCCTCGTACTGTGCGGTGTCGATCTGGGACAGGGCGGCCAGAAAGAGAATGGTCGCCCAGCCGGTGTCCTTCCAGATCACCTGGGACGTGAGCATCACCTGGAACAGGTGTGCGTTCCCGATGATGTGGATCGTCGAGATGTCGTGCGACCGGAGGTAGTTGTTCAGCAGGCCGCTCCCGCCGAGCATCTGTTGAAAGAGCGCGACGACGATCACCCAGGACAGGAAATGTGGCAGATACAGGATGCTCTGCACCAGGTGCTTCAACCGCTCGGAGCCGAGACTGTTCAGCATCAGGGCCAGGATGATCGGCGCCGGGAACACGAAGATCGTCTGGATGACGCTGAGAACGATCGTGTTCTTCAGTGCGCTGAGAAAGGCGGGGTCGCCGTTGACGATGATGGCGAAATTGTGCAGCCCGACCCAGGCGCTCCCCTGGATCCCGAGAAACGGCTCGTAATCCTTGAAGGCGATCACGTTGCCCAGCAGCGGTAGATAGTGGAAAACCAGGATCAGCGCGATCCCCGGCAGCGTGAAGAGGACCATCATCCGGTCCCGCTTCAGCCGCTGCGTCAGGCCGCGCTTCGGCATACTGGTCCGCGTGGCCGGCTGTCGTTCCGCGGTTTCCGGCGACCTCGCAGCCGTCAGGTGAGGCATTTCCATCCCTAGTTGTGCTGTTGCCCGAAGGCTTTCTCGAGTTCGCCACGCATCTGGTCGCCGCCGGTGGACCGCCAGGTCGACACCGCGTCGTCCCAGGCCGAGACCGGCTTCTCACCGCGCAGGATCTGCCCGGTCAGGTCGGTCAGCACCCCGTTGATCTGTGTCTGCTTGCGCGACTGAGTCTGGGAATAGAGGCCGTAGGATGCGTCGTTGATCGCCCGCGGAATCACCGCCGTCTGGCTCTTGAACTGCTTCTGCGCCACCTCAGGGTGTCCGCCGAGATAGAGCGCCATCGGCGCGTCGCAGATGTACTGCAGGCCGATTCCCGTTTCGCTGACGCCCTTCTTGGTGTATTCCGGATCGCTCTTGGTCAGCGTGTAGTCGGCCCCCTTGGTGCCGTACTTCCGGAACAGGTACTCCTCGGTCCCGAACGGCGCGGCCATCCAGTTCGCCACGTTCAGCAGGGTCTTGACGCTGTGCTTGCTGCTCTTGTTGAACGCGGTGATGTTGTTGTACGCCAGGCCCATCCAGGGCGTGCCGCGGCCACTGTCATAGCCGGTGACGTCGAGCATGTCCACGTCGAACGAGTCGCCGTTCGTGTTGTCCCGGTAGAACTGGGTCCACGCCACGTAGCTGTCCAGGACGAACAGGATGGTGCCGGAGTTGAACCACTGCTTCTGCTCCACGCTGCCGGCGGTGAAGCCGTCGGGATTTGTCACTCCGGCGTCGACGAGCCGCTTGGTGGCACTCAAGGCGTCCTTCGCCTCGGCGATCTCACAGACATTGGTGAACTTGCCGTTCTCCTGCTTCCACTGGTTGGGCAGGCCGTACATCTGCTGGACGTACGCCAGTGGCGCCGAGCCCCAGGCCCACCGGTTGTGCTTGGCGTCGGTGAGCTCCGTGCACAATTTCAGAAAGTCGTCGAACGTCTTTGGCTGCGGGTCCTTGATGCCCTTCGCCTTGACCAGGTCGGCGCGATAGATCGGCAGCGCGGTCCGGGCCGAGCCGCGCGGGACCGGGATCGCATAGATACCGCCGTTGTAGACACAGCCCTTCCACGCCTCGGTCGGCAGGTTGGCCAGGAACGGATACTTCTTGACGTTGTCACCGGTCAGCTGATCGGTGAGCTCATGGCATTTCGCCTTCAGCAGCGCCGGTTGATCAATCGCACCCGGCGGGATGTTGATGACATCCGGCAGGTCGCCGCCGGCCACCACAGTCGCAAACTTGGTCGGATAATCGTCGTTGGACGACATCGTGATCTTCAATTCGGATCCGATGCGCTTGTTGACGGCCTGCCAGAATTCGTTCTTGCCGACGCCGGGCGGGATGGCAGTCGGAATGTTGGTCATCATGGAGATCGCGCTGCCATCGCCGGGCACGCCCTGGATCGCGCGGACCGGATTGGCCGGGTAGTGGAAGAAACCGTCCAGGATCCCGGTGTCGTTGCTGCCCCGCAGATCGGGTGTCACCCCGTTGTATCTGACATAGGTCGGCAATTTCACCGCCCGATCCGCCGCCGCTCCAGCCGAGGGCGACGCCGACGAACAGGACGTCAACATCGGTACGCCGGCGGCAGCGAGAATGCCTCCCGCCAGGCCGGTTCCGAGAAATTTCCTGCGACTGATTTCCGCCGTCATACGGCATCTCCTCTGTCCCGAACACATCGCGTCACCGCGGTTGAACTTTGCGCCGCGACTATGACATAGTACGTCCCATGTCTGCAAGAGGCCGCTCTGAATCGGCGCTGCAAAGGCAAATCAGGGTCTTCGGTCCGGAGCTTGGGACGTACGCGTCCTATCGCATCCCGGCCGTCGTCAAGACTGGCGACAGCGTTCTGGCGTTCTGCGAGGGCCGGCGGAATTCGGCGGCCGACAGCGGCGATATCGACATCGTGCTGCGGCGCTCCACCGACGATGGCGCCAGCTGGGGCCCGCTTCAGGTCGTGTGCTCCGGCGGCCGGGACGAGACGGTGGGAAATCCGGCGCCGGTGGTCGTGCCGGGATCCGGTGCCGTCGTGCTGCTCAGCGTACGGAATGGCGCGGAGGTGACGGAGGCGGAGATCCTCCGGGGCAGGGTGGACCCGGACCGGTCCCGGCGGGTCTTCGTACAGGTCAGCGACGACGGCGGGCTGAGTTTCGACGAGCCACGGGATATCACCGCCGATACGAAACTCGACACCTGGGGCTGGTATGCGACCGGGCCTGGGCACGGCATCGCATTGACCGGAACCGGCCGGCTCGTCATACCGGCCAACCATTCGGTGACCGGCGTCGATGGGCCACGGGCCTATGGCGCGCACTGCATCTACAGCGACGACGGCGGCCGGACCTGGACGATCGGCTTCACCGACCACAATGCCGGCGACGAGAGCAACGCCAACGAGAACACCGTCGCCGAACTGCCCGACGGGCGTCTCTATGTCAACGCCCGCAACCAGAACGGCCGGGCCGCGGGCACCCGGCTCGACGCGTACTCACCGGACGGTGGCCGCACACTCACGGCGCCGTACCAACCGCAGCCGACGATCAGCACCCCGGTGGTGCAGGGCAGCCTGCTGCAGTGGCCGGACGGACCGCTGCTCTATTCCGGCCCGGCCAACCCCGGCGAACGACGCCAGTTGAGCATCCAGGGCAGCTCCGACGCCGGCCGGACGTGGCAACTGCTGCACGCCTTTGCGGACGTGCCGGCCGCGTATTCGGATCTCGTGCAGCTGGACGCCCGGCATTTCGGCGTGCTTTACGAAACTGGCGACGACGGGCCCTACGAAAGCATCTGCTTTCGACAGCTGGAATTGACCACCCTGATAAACGACGGGCAGGAGACCCTATGAAAGGCCGACTCGACGGCGTTGTGCCACCGCTGGTCACCCCGCTCACCGCTGACCGGGAGGTGGATGTCGCATCACTGGAACGCCTCATCGACCACCTGCTGGACGGCGGGGTCAGCGGGCTCTTCGTTCTGGGTTCGACCGGCGAGGCGTCCCAACTGACCGACGCCCAGCGGCAGCTGGTCATCGAGTCCGTCGTCCATTACGCGGGCGGTCAGGTGCCGGTCGTGGCCGGTGTCATCGACATGTCCACCGCGCGCGTGGCCGGGCATGTCAACGAGGCGGCGAAACTCGGCGCCGACGCGGTGGTGGCGACCGCGCCGTTCTACGCCTCGACCCACCCGGCGGAAATCGAGAATCACTATCGGGCCCTCGCCGAGGTGTCCGACCTGCCGATCTACGCCTATGACATTCCGTCGCGCGTCAGCGGGACCAGGTTGGCGGCGGACTCGATGGTCCGGCTCGCCGCCGACGGCGTACTGGCCGGGGTAAAGAACTCGACCGGCGATGACGCCTCGATCCGGAAACTGCTGCTCGCGGCCCGGGACGCTGAACTGGCCGATTTCCGGGTCCTCACCGGGTCGGAGCTCACGGTCGATTCCGCGCTCGCGATGGGAGTCGACGGGGTCGTCCCAGGGCTGGGAAACGTCGATCCACACGGGTACGTGACGCTGTACGGACTGTGCCGCGCCGGCGACACCGCGGCCGCCCGGGCCGAGCAGGAGCGACTCTTCCGGCTCTTCAGCCTGGTCAGACCCCCGACGGCGACCCGGATGGGTGGCACGTCATGCGCGCTCGGCGCATTCAAGGCGGCGCTGAAGCTGCGCGGTGTCATCGCCTGCGACGCCACCGCTCCACCGTCGATCCCGCTGAACGACGACGAGATCGGCTATATCCGGCAGTGTCTCGAGACCGCCGGCCTGTTATGACCCGATCACTGTAAAGGAGCATGCGGTGAAAGCATTTCGAGCTGGAACGATTCTCGCGCTGGCGTGTGCGCTGCCTGTGCTGGGCGCCTCAGTGGCGACAGCGGCGCCGGCACCAGCGGCGGCCCAGGTGTTGTTCAGCCGCGACACAGGCGGATACGAATGTTTCCGCATTCCGGCCCTGATCCAGGCGGCCGACAATTCCCTGCTCGCCTTCGCCGAGGCGCGTAAGCCCTTGGCCGGCGGCTCGTGGTGCGCCGACGCGGCACCCATCGACACGGTCGTACGCCGGTCGACCGATCACGGAAAGACGTGGGGTGCGGCGAGTGTGGTCCTCAGCGGCAGTCCCGATGGATCCACGGCCGGCGCGACGCGGGGAAATCCGGAGCCCATTCTGGTCACCCGGGGCAAGCATCGCGGTCGCATCGTATTGCTGACGACGTACAACCCGGCTGGCGGTGGCGTACGCATCCCGTTCGCGCAGCACAGCGACGACAACGGCCGGACGTGGTCGACCGCAACAGATTTGGGCTCGCAACTCAAGCCGGCGAATTCGGGCTGGTTCGCCACCGGGCCGGCGCACGGAATTCAATTGCGGCACGGTGCGCACGCCGGCCGGCTGCTCGCCGGAGTCAATTACGACGACAGCAACGGCCTCACCCATGGCGCCATCGCCCACAGCGATGACGGCGGGGACAGCTGGCAGCTCGGCGCCGACGCGCTGGCACCGGACCAGAATCACCAGTTCGGCGAGCTTTCGGTGGTCGAGGCGAACGACGGCACCGTCACCGCAATCGCCCGCAATAAGGTCGACGGCGACATGACGCAGTCGCGGATGTCTGCGGTGAGCACCGATGGCGGCTCGTCGTTCACCGCGGCCGGTTTCACTCCGGTGCCCGACCTGGGAACGACGCCGGGCGTCCAGGGCGCGTCCCTGCTGGTGGACCGACCCGGCCGCGACGGCACCATGTTCTTCAGCTCGCCGGTGGATTCCGCGCTGCGTAAGAACATGACCATTTTCGCGAGCCGCGACGCGGGTGCCACCTGGCGGTCGGTCGACCAGGTCACCACCGACCGGTCCGGCTATTCGGATATGACCCAGATCGGCGCGAACGAGCTCGGCGTGTTGTACGAGGCGGGTGCCTATCCGAGCGGCGACGCACGCGACGAGATTCGCTTCAACCTGCTGTCACTGGGCAGTCTCAGGTAGTCGCGGCCTCGGCTGGCCAGGGCAGCACGGTCAGCCGAGGCCATTCCCGGCTCCATCTCGCCGCTTTGCTGTCGTACACGTGCCGCGGGGCCAGGCCCGGATTGGGCCGCATCCGGAATGCGAAGAGGTCAGTGAATCCGTACGGCGCGTACGTCTCGATGCCATCGGTCGAGGGCCGAATGCCGAAGCAGGAGCTCATGTTCGGAAACGACCGGATGGCGGCCGCGGTGCTGTCATAGGGCGGGCAGGGGATGCCGAACTTCTGCTCGTACCAGAGGTGCACCCGCGCCTCGTTACGCACCTCGATCTGCGCGTCGAGATCGGCGAAAAGGTCCGCCGCGCGCCGGATCACGGAGTCCTCGGCATCCCAGCTCAGGTCGCTGTCGTCGAAATAATTGACGTCGTAGTCCTTGATCGCGGTCTGCGGATCCCGCTCGGACAGGCAGTTCCAGACGGTCTGGAAGAGCGCGCCCGCAGCCAGATAACAGTCATTGAGGGCCAACTGCTGGAGCCGGTCCATCACCGTCGTGGTGACGGGATTGCTCAGAACCATTTCCTCGAACGCGGCCAGTTGCGTCGTCACCGACGCCGATACGAGATCCATCCGGCGATCATGCCAGCGGGGGCCGACGATCCAGCTACCACCAGCCCCGCCGTTTTTCATGATCGTGATCGGTTTTTGGTTGCTATAGCCCCAACCACCGATCACGATCATGAACGATCGGGGTCACCGGACCGCATAGGAGAGCATCGTCACGTGGTGGAGATTGTCGGTCTTGCCCCTCATCATCTGGATGGCGTCCTGCGCCTCTGCGCCGAGGAAGGTTGGCCAAGTTTTCCCGCGGATCCGGCGCGGGCCCTGCGCGCCCTGACCGCACCGGGCGTGACCAGCGTCGTGGCCATCCGAGAGGACGAAGTCGTCGGATTCGCCCAGGTATTGAGCGACGGCGAGATCCAGTCATATCTCGCCCTGTTGTCCGTTGATCGCCGTTTCCGTCGACAGGGCATTGCCCAGGCCCTGCTGCGGGAGGCGGCGGCGCGGGCCGGTGGCGTACGGATCGACCTGCTGAGCGAGGAGACTGCCGCCGGGTTCTACGAGCGGCTGCCGCATCGCCGCAAGCCCGGGTACCGCATCTTTCCGCCATTCTCGGTCGAGCGCGGCGACGACTAGCCGCCTCCCACGTCGGTCTCATGATCGTGAGTGGATTTGATACCGGTACAGGTACCAAATCCACTCACGATCACCAGAATCGAGCCCCGGGCGTCGTCCTGACGCGCCGATCCGTCGTTTAGGGTCGGTCTCGTGCCAGTAGCCGACATCGAAGCCTGCCGACTGTCCCATCAGCGGTTGCACGCCACGGCCCGGACTGTCGACGACGGCGTCGTTCGGCGGCCGAGCCTGCTGCCCGGCTGGACGGTCGGCCATGTCCTGAGCCATCTCATCGGCAACGCGGACAGCATGGTCCGCCGATTGTCCGCCGCACAGGAGGGCGAGATCGTTTCTCGGTACGAGGGTGGCGAAGCCGGCCGCGCCGAGCAGATCGAGGCGGGCGCACACCGCCCGGCGGATGAGTTGGTCGTCGAACTGATCCAGGCCGACCACGCCGTCGACGAATTGTTCCGTACCGTCCCCGAGTCGGTTTGGGACCGGCCTGTCCTGTTCAGTGGCGACCGGCAAGGGCCAGCGAGCCAGCTCATCTTTTCCCGGTGGCGCGAGGTCGAGACGCATCACCTGGACCTGGGGTTGGGCTACACCGCGCAGGACCTGCCCCAGGCACTCGTGGACCGCTGGCTCCCCAGCCTGATCGAGGGACTGTCCGCGCGAGCTGATCCCAAGGCATTGCTGGCATGGACTCTCGGCCGTGGGCCGGCGCCCGAGCTGGCTGCCTGGGGCTGACCGTACGAGCCCGCAGGCGCATGGCGAGATTACCCCGTCTGGTCGAGCACCTGATAGGTCACTTCGTTGGGCGCGGATCTGTTCCACCTCGTCGCGGCCGCGATAGTGAGAGTGTGCTCGCCCGGTTCGAGGTTGAGTGAATGGAACGCATTGGCGGTCGCATAGCACCCGCCGTCGACCCGAATCCCCGCTGCGTAAGGATGATTGGCGCAGATGTTCAATCCCAGCGCGCCGTCACCCGATTCGGTTACCGAGATCTCGACCGAACTCAGTTTCGGATAACACTGGGCCGGATCGGCAAGTAATCGACGACGTCCACCCAATACGAACCGGCCCTGGAAGATCGCCGCATAACCACGCTCGTCAACCAGCGCCGAGCGACCCACTCCGACATCCGCCCAGTGCAACCACCAATGGTCGGCTTCATCAGCGTCGCCGAGCGTTCCGTCGACGAGCCGGAATTCGGGCCGGGATTCGCCGGCGCGATAACGGCGCCACAATTCGACCGCACCGAGCGGCTGGTCTCCGGCACACCAATAGCCCTCGTTCTGCGGATCGAGGACGACCCAGCGATCCAGATCCTCGATCCAGGCCTCGACGACGACGTGCCCCATTCCGGTAACCGGGCGGTCGTACCCGTCCCGCAGCGCGTGCACTCCGCGCGCCGGAATACCGGTGACATTGAGGCTCTGCGCCAGCACGGTCGCGTACTCGACGCAGCGAAACCGCTCACCGGCGGCGGCCCGGTCCAACAATTCGACTGCGTTCCGGTCCTCCGCATCGTTCACACCGTCGTGTGACCACTGCTGCGACGACCACCGGGTGAGGCCGAGTGCGGTCGCCCAGGCCGTTTCTGCGACATCCGGGAGGCGGCGCCGGAGCTCCGATTCCTCGGCGGCGGGCGGGCGCATCAGATCGAGGAATCGACCGCACGACACCTCCGGCCAGCTGGTCAGCACCAGCCGCGGCCGCAGGTCGTTGATCGGCGCCCCGCTCACACACCGATCGTACGGGCGGAATGCTCAGGATCGACAGAACGACCGAGAAACGCCGCGAGCCGGTCAATGGCGAGGGCGTCGTCGGAAATGGTCTGGGCCGGGTCGAAACGCCCGGCGCGCTGCTGCGTGGCGAGCTGGGTTCGGACAAACGTCAAGGAACGCTCGGCAAGCTCGTCGGGAATTCCGACCGGTTGGCCGGTGGCCCGGGCCAGATCCCAGCCGTGGGCCAGCAGGTCGTAGAGGCGAATGTGCAACCGGTCGGCACCGGTGGCCGATCCGAGCGGACCGGCGAAGGTACGGTCCAGGATCCCGGGCCGCTCCAACGCCGCCGCCAAGTCCGCCGCGGACGCTCGGTAGGCCCCGGCAGGGTCGTCGCCGAGGCGGTCGACGCCGCGCTCCGGCGGTTGCTGCTCGGTCAGCATGGCGGCGAACAGCAGGTTCATTCCGACCAGGTGACCGACCAACTCCCGAACGGTCCAGTCCACGCACGGAGTCGGATCGGACCACTGCTCTTGTCGGATCCCCACAATCAGCCGGCCGACCGCGGCAACTGCGCGTCCGAGCTGCTCGGTGGGCGGCTCCGGCTCGGTCGGCGGGACAATCCAGTCCGGCTCCGGATCGGCGGCGAATCGGACGGCGGCGATATCGGTGTCCCCTGCCAGCCACGCCTTGGCGATGCGGTGGCCGCCGTCCATCAGACCGCCGTCGGCGGCGAGGATCACCGGATAGGACAGGTCGGCCTCATTGATCTGCCGGACGTGCTGGGCGACCGCGCGCACGGTCGGCTGCGTTTGGCCGAACCAGCAGTTCCGGTCGAGTTCGGTGATGTCCGCGATAACAATGCGACCGACCGGCAGCCCCGCCGAGAGCGCCCAGAGCCGTTCGGTCTGCCAGTAACCCCGGCCGGCAGCCACCGGCCGGGAATGCGTATTTGCCATCCGG
>DATAVB010000137.1:0-11087 GCA_036267955.1 Mycobacteriales bacterium
GCCGACGACAGCGCGACCGACGGGCCGACCGTGGAGGTCGGTCCGGGCGGAATCATCGCGGCGTTCCTGGAACGGGTGTCGCTGGTCGCCGACGCCGACTCGGTGCCGGACGCCACCAACGGCGTTGTCACGCTGATGACCCTGCACACCGCGAAGGGGCTGGAGTTTCCGGTCGTGTTCCTGACCGGGATGGAGGACGGTGTTTTCCCGCACCTGCGGACGCTGGCCGATCCCGATCAGCTGGAGGAGGAGCGCCGCCTCGCGTACGTCGGGATCACCCGGGCACGCAAGCGGCTCTACCTGTCCCGCGCGGAGACCCGCAGCGCCTGGGGACAGCCGTCCTACAACCCGCCGTCCCGGTTCCTGGATGAGATTCCGAGCGAGCTGGTCGAGTGGGAGCGCCGGTCCGCACCGCGCACCGGCGGGCCGTCCGCGCAGACCAGGGTGGCGGCTCGCGGGCTGGCGACCGGGTCGCTGCGCGGCGGCGCCGGCAACCGGCCGGTGGTCAGTCTGGAGGTCGGTGACCGGGTGAACCACGACGCGTTCGGGCTGGGCACGGTCGTGGAGACGAAGGGTGCGGCCGAGCGGGCCGAGGCGACCATCGACTTCGGCTCCGACGTCGGCACCAAGCGACTGCTGCTCCGGTACGCCCCGGTGGAAAAACTTTAACGGTTACGGTCCGAATCCCGCTTTCGCTTCGCGCGCCTTAATTCTTCATGATCGTGTCTGCGTTGTGCCGGTCATAGGCGGCACAACGCAGACACGATCATGGCGGGCCGGGCCGGACGGAGCTGGCCCGGGCGGAGCCGGTCAGCGGCGCCAGAAGCCGTACCCGTTGGGGATGTAGCGGTCCCAACCGTCGGCGGACTTGGTGAACTGGCTGACCTTGCCGTACGCACCGGAGACCACCACGCCGGCCGAGCCGCCGCCGTCGAGCATCACGGCCTCGGTGGCCTTCATGTGATACGCCAACGCCGTGCACTCCCGGGCGGTCAGGCCGGTGAAGTTGCTGTGCGCGGAGTCGGTCTGGCCCTGAGCGACGGCGATGAACATCCGCTTGCCACCGGGCATGATGCCCACGACCGTACGGGCGACCGCGTTGTCCTTCGAACACACCGGGCCCTGATAGCGGCCCTCGTGCACCAGCGCCATGCCGACCCCGATCGCGGTGTCGACGCCGTGCGGCGCACTGGTGTGCAGGAACTTCGAGGCGGCGACGGCGGAGCCGGCCTTCAGCCCGATCGCCCGAAGCCGATTCACCGCTCGGCCCTGGGCCTCGATGATGTAGCCGCCACGCGGGATCGCGGTGTTGGTGACGGCCTTGTTGACCCGCACGACCTTGTGGCCGCTGACGATGAATTCCCGCACGTCCTGGCTCGGCCGCAGGTATTTGCGGGCGCCGTCGCCCCAGTTCGAGGTGAACACGGCCATGCCGTCGTGCGGCAGGTACTGGCTGTTCCACGACTGCCCGTGCAGCGTGCCCTTGCTGGTCTTGACCGCGATGCTCAACGTGATCGTGCCGATCGTCGCGGTGTCGTTGCGCTGGATGATCAGCGAGGTCTGCGGCTTGTCGATCCCCTTCTGCACGGTGCCGCCGCGGGTGACCTCGGCGCCGTACGGCGACCCGTCCTGGCCGAGGTGGAAGAAGTCACCGTTGGTGGCGGCGAAGGCGTGGGTGCCGGCGATCTTGGTACGCAGGGTGGTCAGGTTGGTGACCGAGCTCTTGGTCAGCGGGCCGGGTCGTACCGAACCCTTGCCGGCGATGTCGGCGACGGTGACGTAGAGCGGCGTCCGGCCGGACTTGGTGTACTTCCGTACGGTGACGCCCGGCCGGGTGAACACCGACCGCACGCTGGCGCCGCTGTACGGATTCGCCGGTGCGCTGCAGGGCAGCTTCTGTCCGTCGGGGGCGGTCGCGACGAGCGATCCCGGCGCGGCTCCGGGCTGCACCGGCCCGGTCGGCAGCACCGAACCGGCAGGCGCCTCCTGTCCGGATGATGCCGGGCTCGGTGCGCCGACCGCATCGGTGACGTCGGTGGGGGAGATCGGGCTGGCACCCGGGGCGGTGGTCAGTTCACCGGTGGCTGGTGCGGCGCCGGCTGGAACGGCGCCGGCGGCGAGTAATCCGGATAGGGCGATGGTGGCGGCGAGAGGAATTCTGCCGAGGGGAATTTTGTCTAGGGAAATCTTGATTGCGGGCAGGCGAAAACGCATGAAGGCTCCGGCAGGCTGGTCGGGGGGGATCGGCACAGTCTGCGTGGCAGCATAAAGGACAACTAAGACGAACTACACAGCCGGTGGAGAAAACTTCCGGCGACCTACAGGTGGACTCCGCGCGCCGCCAGCCAGGGGCCGGGATCGATTTTCGTTCCGTATTCGCTGCCCTGGTGCACCTCGAAATGCAGATGCGGGCCGGTGGCCTCGCCTTCGGCGCCGACCAGGGCGATCTCCTGTCCGGCGTGCACGTGCTCGCCTTCGGTCACCAGGATCTTCTCCATGTGCCCGTACACCGTCGTATCGCCGTTGCCGTGCTGGATATAGACCGCCTGGCCGAAGCCGGTGGCCGGCCCGGCCCGCAGCACCACCCCGTCGCCGGCCGCGTAGATCGGAGCACCGTAGGGAGCGGCGAGATCGACGCCCCAATGGAAGGTGCCCCACCGCGAGCAGAAGCACGACGAAATCGTGCCGGTGCCCGGGCGGACCCATTTCGCGGTCGTCGCCGCAGCGGCCTTCGCCGCCGTGCTCGCTGGTTTCTCCACGGCCGTTTTTGTTGTGGCTCTAGAGTTCGACGACCGGGTCGCGGGGCCCGATTTCGCCGTACCTGCTGGCTTTGCGGACCTGGCCGACGTGCGGTGCGCCGTACTGGCGCGTCGGGCGGGGCTGCCCGCTGTCGTGCTGGGCACGCTCCGGATCGTCCGGCCGGGAAGCGCCGAACGGTCCGTCACCAACCGGGTGACGGTGCCCTCCTGCCGGACCGGGTGGGCGGCCGCGGCCCGCTGGTCCGGGGTGTCGGCGGTGGCGCCGGTGTGGTTCCACAGCAGGGCGACGATGCCGCCGGCGGTGAGGGTGGTCGCGACCGTGGTCGCCACAACGGCCCGGCGGGCCGACTGGTAGGACTCGGTGGCCCAACCCGGGTGACCGGACGGCGATTCGGCGGCGTGCCGGGCGCGGTGCCGACCCTCGTAGCCGGGACCTTCGGCGGTTTCGCCGGGCTGATGGCGGCCCTCGTACCCGGGGCCCTCATAACGGCGGCCCTGTGGGCCGCGACCGTCATGAACCCGGCCGTCATGAACCCGGCCGTCATGACTGCGGCCTTCGTGCACCCGGCCTTCGTGACCCCGGCCTTCGTGACCCCGGCCGTCGTGCACCCGGCCTTCGTGTCGGCGACCGTCGGCGGCTGGACCGTCCGGATCGGACTCCCGGTAGCCGGGCTGGTGTCGCCCTTCATAACCGGTTCTTGACATGCTCTCGGAGCGGGCTCGATGCCGGCCCTCTCCGATGGCGGGAACGGGCACCAGATGGGGGCTGTGAGCCCGGTGGTGCTGGCCGTCGGGTCGGCTGTGACGCCCCACGAATACGCGCCTCTCGTACAGATGCCTGGCTGTTCTGATCAGTCCGCACGGAGAGCCCCGACACTCTCCACGGTAGCGACGAACCGTAGCGGAATCGATATACAAGTGCAATTCTGAGCCGTTCGTGATCGACCGAATGGCCCTGCGGTGCAAGGAAATCCGGCAAAACGCCGGATCGCGGCGTGCCGGTATCCGGGCAGTGGCACAGATCGTATCGGGCCGGTCGCGAGACGCCGGCATGGTGCCCGCGTGTCGCCCGCCGGCTTGCGTGGATGGGTGAGGTTGCTAGCGTCGGCGCGTGGCTACGGGAAAGAACGGGAAACCGGCGGCGACGTCGACCCAGAAACCGGAGGCGACCGGGAAGAGCCGGGCGTCCACCAAGGTGTCGGCGAAGACGTCGTCCGCGAAGGCGTCGTCCGCGAAGGCGGCTGCCGGCGCGGGCGGCAAACAACTCGGCCGGCAGGCGGCCGGGCAGAAAAACGGCAAGCCCAGCGGTAAGCCGAAGGCGAAGCCGGCCGCGCCCCGACGTACGGAGCCATCGCCGTTGCAACGCGCCGCCTGGCACGCGGAGGACATCGTGCTCGGCCGGGTCGCGGTGGGCGCCCGGATCGCCGGTGCGCTGGCGGTGCTCGGCGCGCTGGGCCTGGCCGTTCGCCCGTTCCTGCCGTTGGGCACCGTGCACGGACAGGGCGCCGGGCAGAACGCTGGCCTGCTGGGCCTGCTCGGCTGGCTGCCGGCCGTCGTGATCCTCGGCGGCGCCGGCCTGCTCGTACTGACCAGCCGGCTGACCCGGGTCGGGTTGGCGGTCATCGGCGCGGCTGGCGCCATCAGCATCGGCACCGTGGTGCGGTCGATCTGGCTGCTCGGCAGTGGCCGGTCGACCCTGGATCTGCCGGTCGGCGGGCAGGCGCTGCGCGGTGATGAGTACGCGGCCGGCAGCGGGCTGGTGCTGCAACTCGTCGTTGCCTGCATGTTGGTGCTCGCGCTGGTCGCCGTCCTGCTCGGCTGGACGAGCACGGTGATGGACGACGACGGCGGCCTCGACCGGCGCCGCCCCGCCTTCACCGCACTCGGCTTCTTCGGCGGGGTGATCGCTGCCGGTGCGTTCAGCATGTCCACCAGTTCCTCGTCGATCGGCATCGCACCGCCGCCGGTCACGGCGCAGGTCGGGCTCGAGCGGGTCGCCGGGCTGCTGCTCGCGGCGATCATCGTGGTGTCCTGCGTGCTCGCCCCCACGCTCCGCCCGTGGCTCAGCGCTGCCGGCGGCTGGCTCGGCGTGGCCGTGATGCTGGGCGGGCAGTCGATCGAGAACATCATCGCCGTACAGCGGTCGGCCGACCTGCACGCCAACCTCGGCTCGTACGGCCAGTTGGTGGTGCCCGTTCTGGTGCTCGCGCTGGCCGTGGCGGCGCTGCTGGTGCGGGCCCCGGCCGAGCAACCGACCGAGGTCTAGCGCCGGATGGCTCCTGGCCGGGCGGTTGCCGCCCTCCGCGGCGGTCTGGTGGTGTCGTGTCAGGCGCCACCGGATCACCCGTTCCGTAGCCCGGAGCTGATCGCGGCTGTCGCGGCCTGCGCCGCCGACGGCGGAGCGTACGGTCTCCGGCTCGAGGGCGCCGCGGACGTCCGGGCGGTGCGCCAGCGCACCGGACTGCCGATCATCGGTTTGCGTAAGCATTTTCGGGATGGCGCGCGGCCGCTGATCACCTCTCGTTACGCCGACTGTGTCGAGTTGGCCGGGGCCGCCGCGGACATCGTGGCGGTCGAGGCCACCGTCGAGAGCGAGCCGGACACCCAGTTCGAGGTCCTGGTGGGCCGCGCGCATGCCGAGTTGGGCGTGGCGGTGATGGCGGATGTCGCCAGCTACGCCGAGGGAATCGCGGCTTGGCGGACCGGCGCGGATCTGGTCGGCACGACTCTTGCCGGCTACACGGCCGGGACCGCGACGGTCGCCGTTCCCGACCTGGAGCTGGTCAGCGCGCTGGCGGCGGACGGCGTGCGGGTGGTGTTGGAGGGCAATGTGCACGAGCCGGGCCAGGTGACCGAGGCCCTGCGCCGCGGCGCGTGGGCGGTGGTGGTCGGCCGGGCTGTGACCGACCCGCTGGCAACGACCCGACGGTTCGTCGCGGCCCTGGGCTAGCTGGCGGGGCCCGTTTGCGTGGTGATCATGCAGAAAGGGCTCGTCTCGGCGGCGTGTCACGGACCCTTTCTGCATGATCACCGTTGTGGAGAGCGTGCTGCTCGCCGATCTTGAAGTTATCGCCCACTGATGTCCGAAATAGGGGACTTTATCGTCAAGATCGGTGCGGGAGAGCGCTTTCCGAGGCCAGCGGGTGGTGTGTCGGGGCGGGTGGGACGGGATTAGGACGGGATGGGACGAGACGGTACGGGTGGTGAGGCGGTACGGGTGCGGGCGGTACGGGTGGTGAGGCGGTCCGGGTGCGGGCGGGACGGGTGGCAGTGGCGGGATCGGAATTGGCCGGGCGCCGCGCTGACCTCCGGCTCAGGGGCGCCCGCGACCGAAGGTGCGCAGTATCTCGCCCGCGGCGAGAGCGGGGGTCAACTCGCCGGCGCGGACCCGGCGCTCCAATTCGGACGCCACCGCTGACACACTCGCGTCGTCGTCCAACCGGGCGAGCAACTCCGCGCGTACCAGCGCCCACGTCCAGTCCACCTGCTGCTGCCGGCGGCGTTCGTCCAGGTCGGTGCCGCGATGCGCCTCGACCGCGCTCCACACCTCGTCGAGCCCGGCCCCGGTCAGCGCGCTGCAGGCCAGCACCGGCGGCACCGGATTGCGCAGCAGCCGCAGCGCGCTGGTCAGCTCGCGGGCCGCCCGCCGGGCCGCCACCTCGGCCGGCCCGTCGGCCTTGTTGACCGCCACGACGTCGGCCAGTTCCAGCACACCCTGCTTGATGCCCTGCAGCGAATCGCCGGCACCGGCCATCACCAGCAGCAGGAAACAGTCGACCATCCCGGCCACGGCGATCTCCGACTGCCCGACCCCCACGGTCTCGACCAGCACGATGTCGTACCCGGCCGCCTCGACCAGCACGATCGTCTCGCGGGTAGCGGTGGCCACCCCGCCCAGCGTGCCGGAGGTAGGCGATGGCCGGATGAACGTCGCCGGATCGGCGGCCAGCCTGGGCATCCGCGTCTTGTCGCCGAGGATCGAACCGCCGCTGCGCGAGGAGGACGGGTCGACCGTGAGCACCGCAACCTTGTGCCCGGCGGCGGTGAGCCGGCCGCCGACGGATTCGATCAGAGTCGACTTCCCGGCCCCCGGAACGCCGCTTATGCCTATTCGGTAGGCGTTTCCGCTGTCCGGGAGCAGCTCGACGAGCAGCTCGCCGGCCTGTTTCCGGTGGTCCGGGCGGGTCGACTCGATCAGCGTGATGGCGCGGGCGAGCGCGGTGCGCGAGCCGGACCGCAGGGCGGCGACGTCGACGTCCATCAGCCGCGCAGCGCCTCGATCAGCTCCAGGGCCGCGTCGGCGATCACCGTTCCCGGGGTGAAGATCGCCGCCACGCCGGCCTCCCGCAGCGCGGCATGGTCGGCCTCCGGTACGACACCGCCGACGACCACCCGTACCTCCGGCGCGCCGGCGGCCTTCAGCTCGTCGAGCAGCGCCGGTACGAGGGTGCGGTGCCCGGCGGCCAACGTCGAGACGCCGACGATGTGTACGTCGGCCTCGATCGCCTGCCGCGCCACCTCGGCCGGGGTGGCGAAGAGCGGCCCGACGTCGACATCGAAACCCAGATCGGCGAAGGCGCTGGCGATCACCTTCTGGCCGCGGTCGTGCCCGTCCTGCCCCATCTTCGCCACCAGGATCCGCGGCCGGCGCCCCTCGGCGCGGGCGAAATCCGCGGCGGCACGCCGTACCCGCTCGACGTTGCCGGCCGTCCCGATCTCCTCCCGGTACACGCCGGAGATGGTACGGATGGTTCCGGCGTGCCGGCCCCAGACCGCCTCCAGCGCGCCGGAGATCTCGCCGACGGTGGCGCCGGCACGGGCCGCGTCGATCGCCCGGGCGAGCAGGTTGTCCGCGCCGCTCGCGGCCCTGGTGAGTGCGTCCAGGCTGGCCCGCCAGGTGGTCTCGTCGCGGTCGGCCCGCAGTTGGCGCAGCTTGGCGACCTGTTCGGCGTAGACGGCGGAGTTGTCGACGGCACGCACCTCGACCGGCTCCTCGTCGGTCACCCGGTAGAGGTTGACCCCGATCACCGGCTGCCGGCCGGAGTCGATCCGGGCCTGGGTCCGGGCGGCCGCCTCCTCGATCCGCAGTTTCGGCAGCCCGGCCTCGATCGCCGCGGCCATGCCGCCGGCCTGCTCGACCTCGCGGATATGCTCACCGGCCCGGGCGGCGAGGTCGGCGGTGAGCCGTTCCACGTAGGCCGAGCCGCCCCACGGGTCGATCACCCGGGTCGTGCCGGACTCCTGGGCGAGCAGCAGTTGGGTGTTGCGGGCGATTCGGGCGGAGAAGTCGGTCGGCAGCGCCAGCGCCTCGTCCAGCGCGTTGGTGTGCAGCGACTGCGTCTGGCCCTGGGTGGCGGCCATCGCCTCGATCCCGGTGCGTACCACGTTGTTGAACACGTCCTGGGCGGTGAGCGACCAGCCCGAGGTCTGGCAGTGCGTCCGCAGCGAGAGGGAGCGCGGATTCTCCGGCCTGAATTCGCGCATCAATCGGGCCCAGATCATCCGGGCCGCGCGCAGTTTCGCCACCTCCATGAAGAAATTCATGCCGATGCCGAAGAAGAAGGACAGCCGGGGCGCGAAGGTGTCGATGTCCAGGCCGGCGGCGAGTCCGGCCCGTACGTATTCCACCCCGTCGGCCAGCGTGTAGGCCAATTCCAGATCGGCGGTCGCCCCGGCCTCCTGAATGTGGTAGCCGGAAATGGAGATGGAATTGAATTTCGGCAGGTGGGCCGAGGTGTAGGAGAAGATGTCGGAGATGATCCGCATCGACGGCTGGGGCGGATAGATATAGGTGTTGCGGACCATGAATTCTTTGAGAATGTCGTTCTGGATGGTCCCGGCGAGTTTCTCCGGCGCCACGCCCTGCTCCTCGGCGGCGACGATGTAGAGCGCGAGGACCGGCAGCACGGCGCCGTTCATCGTCATCGAGACGCTCATCCGGTCCAGCGGAATGTGGTCGAAAAGCTGGCGCATGTCAAGAATTGAATCGATCGCCACGCCGGCCATGCCCACGTCTCCGGGCACCCTCGGATGGTCGCTGTCGTAGCCGCGGTGCGTGGGCAGGTCGAAGGCGATCGACAGTCCCTTCTGGCCGGCCGCCAGATTGCGCCGGTAGAAGGCATTGGACTCCGTCGCGGTGGAGAAACCCGCGTACTGCCGGATCGTCCACGGCTGCGTCGTGTACATGGTCGGGTAGGGGCCGCGCAGGTACGGGGCGATGCCGGGATAGGTCTCCAGGAAATCGAGCCCGGCCGTGTCCTCGCTGCTGTAGAGCGGGTTGATGCCGATGCCCTCGGGGGTGGACCAGGGCTCGGATTCGTGGTCGCGCTGCGGCTCGACGGTTTTACGGCCGAGTTCGACGCCGGCGAAATTGGGAATCACGGCACTCCCGCCAGATCGAGTGTCTCGGCGAGGACGGAGAGCGCGTCGCCGCCCGGGTAGACGTATCCGTCCACTGTGTCCACAGTGGACTCCTTGTCGGCGAGCCAGATTTTCCGCGCGCCGGCCGCCCGCAGTGCCTTCGCGACCTGCGCGATATCTTCGGTGGCCAGGCCGGGTGCGGCACAGATGCAGGCGAGTTCCGCGCCGCTGTCGCGGAAGGATGCCGCCACATCGGCAACGGCGCCTGGATTGACGGTCTCGATCCCGCCGGAATTCCACAGATTGGTGGCGAATGACGCGCGAGCGCCGTGCGCGGCGACCGGACCGAGCGTGGCGAGGAAAACGACCGGCCGGGTCGCCGCCGCGTCGGAGCGGTCGCGGAGCGCCTCGTACGGCTCGGCATAACGGATCCGCGGCAGACCGCCGGACGGGCGCGCGGGAAGCGGCGGTCGGTGGACCGGGATCTCGTTCAGGAACGGGAATTCGCTGACCCCGGTGATCGGGTCGGACCGGGTCGCGATCCGGCGGAGCCGCTCGGCGGCGGTCTCGGCCAGCCGGTCGGCCACCAGCCCGGAACGCAACGCCGCGGCCAGGCCGCCGGCTGCCTCGATTTCCTGGAACCAGGCCCAGGCCGCCTCGGCGAGTGCGTCGGTGAGCGACTCGACGTAGCCGGAGCCCGCGGCCGGGTCGAGCACCCGGGCGATGTGGGCCTCGTCGCGGAGCAGCGATGCGGTGTTGCGGGCGAGCCGGCGGGCGAAGGCGTCCGACCGGCCGATCGCGGCATCGAACGGCAGCACGGTGATCGCGTCCGCACCGCCTGCGCTGGCGGCGAAGCAGGCGACGGTGCCGCGCAGGAGATTGACCCACGGATCGCGCCGGGTCAGCATCGCCGGCGAGGTTACCGCGTGCAGCCGCGCCGACCAGGGCGCGTCCACCACCGCGCCGATCCGGGACCACAGCCGCCGGGCCGCCCGCAGTTTGGCGATGGTGAGGAACTGATCGGCTGTCGCCGCATAGCGAAAATCCAGCTGTGCGGCGGCTTTCGGCGCCGATAGGCCGGCGTCGGTGAGAGCGCGCAGGTATTCCACTCCGGCGGCGAGCGCGGCCCCGAGCTCCTGACCGTCGGAGCCGCCGGCCTGGTGGAACGGCAGCCCGTCGACGACCAGGGTGCGCAGCCGGGGGTGGCTGGCCGCGACCTCGGCAGCCAGCCGGGCGGCGAGCGGCAACGCAGCCGATTCGCCGGTACGGGCGGTGAATCCGAGCGGATCGGCACCGAGATTGCCCTGCAGCTCAGCCGGATCCAGACCGCGGTCCGCAAGCAGCGCGATGAGTCGGCGCGCCGCTGGCTCGTACTCCGGTCCGGCGTCCAGCACGACCGGCGCGAGCTCGAGCAGGACGCCGTCCAGCGCCTGCGCCAGCCCGCCGATGGGCAGCGCGCCGGCGCCGAGGCACAGCCAGACCGCGCTGACGCCGCCCTCCAGGTCGGTCAGGATCGCCCGGTTGGCGGCGGCCGGGTCCGGCTCGTCGATGTGTTGCAGCAGCCACCACGGGCCGCCGATCGGACGGCCGTCGCGGCCGGTCGGGCGGGGCGGGTAGAGCGGCTCGATGTCGAAACCGTCGTACGTGGTGGTCCGCAGCAACGACTCGACCGGGTCGGCGGTGTCCGGGTCGAGCCCGGACCGGCGCAGGACCGGGCCGACCAGGGTGCGCCACTGATCCAGCGTGGCCGCGGGAAAGTCCCCAGCCAACCTCAGGTCTTCCGGCCGCGCCGCCATTCTCCGGATGCTACGACACGACCCCCGCCACCCCGTTCGTGATCATGCAGAAAGGGCTCGTCCATGCGGCGTGTCGCGGACCCTTTCTGCATGATCACGGCGCCGCGACGGCGTCAAGCGGGGATGGCGCTTGCCGGCCGGACGGTCGGGATACCCGTACGAATGTCAGACC
>DATAVB010000138.1:0-16478 GCA_036267955.1 Mycobacteriales bacterium
CGTTCAGGACCGGCTCGTCGAGATCGAGCTTCCCCTCCGACACGGCCAGCCCGATGGCCGTCGAGGTGAATGCCTTGCTGACCGAGAACATCAGGTGCGGCTGATCCGCGGTGTAGGGCGCCCACCACTCTTCGGCCACGACGTGGCCGTGCCGCAGCACCATGACG
Organism: Mycobacteriales bacterium; assembly: GCA_036267955.1. GTDB lineage: Bacteria > Actinomycetota > Actinomycetes > Mycobacteriales > QHCD01 > DATAVB01. The sequence goes on from DATAVB010000138.1 coordinate 168, forward strand.
CTGTGCACGCCGAGCGCATCGCGGTCGACTGCCGCAACGAATTCGTCGAGACCGGCGGGGTCGAATCCCTGGGCCCGCGGATTACCCCGCGGCAGTATTTCCGTCGGTCCCGTCACAATATGCTCATATCGGCGCGTCCACCTTCGGTTAACGTTTTCAGCAGACGCTACCCGGCATTTTCCGGCATGGTCAAGGAAAGCCACACAGCGCCACATTGACCGCATCCGGCCGTGCTTTCGGCCAGCGGAATCGCTATCCGGAAGGTCGATATAGATTGCTTGCACAACGCGACGCGCCACGGAGAGATGACACATGACCGGCAGTGACCTATGACCCGCAGCGACCTGACGATCCGACGCCTCACCATCCGGCAGTTCAGCTGGACGCTGCCCAATCTGGGACATGACTACAACGGGTTCAACGAGGTCTACCAGCCGGGCGGCGAAGTCACCCATACCGGCCACATCCTCACCGTCGAAACCGATGCCGGGATCACCGGCGAGTACGTCGGCGGCGGGAGTGTCTCGTACGCGCAACTGGGCTCGGCCGCGCACTACCTGATCGGAAGAAACGCCCTGCAGCGGGAGAAGATCTGGAACGACCTCAAACGCGCACTACGGAAGAACGACCGATTCGGGATCGGGCCGATCGACAATGCGCTCTGGGATATCGCCGGAAAGGCGTACGGCGTGCCGGTGTACGAACTGCTCGGCGGCTACCGGACGACTCTGCCGGCCTACGCCTCGACCTACCACGGCGACGACAACGGTGGTTTGGACAGCCCCAAGGCCTTCGCCGACTTCGCCGTGGCCTGCCAGGAAATGGGATATCCGGCTTTCAAGATGCACGGCTGGGGCAACGGCCCGATCCGCCGCGAAATCGCGACGGTGCTGGCCCTGCGGGAGGCGGTCGGCCCGGAAATGGACCTGATGCTCGACCCGGCGTGCGAATACAACACGTTCGCCGACGCGCTGAAGGTCGGTCGGGCCTGCGACGAGGCAGCCTTCCTCTGGTACGAGGACCCGTTCAAGGACGGTGGTCAGTCCGCCTTCGCGCACCGCAAGCTACGCCAGCTGATCCGTACGCCGATCATGCTGGGCGAGCATGTGCGCGGCATGGAGTTGCACGTCGACCAGGCGCTGGCCGAGGGCACCGACTTCATCCGGCCCGACGCCGAGTACGACGGCGGCATCACCGGAGTCATGAAACTGGCCCACGCCGCCGAGGGCCTTGGATTGGACTGCGAAATCCACGGCACCGGGCCGGCGCACCGGCACTGTATGGCGTCCATTCGGAACACCAATTACTACGAGCTCGGCCTGGTGGCGCCCGGCGTGGACGGACCGAGCCGGCACCGCCTGCTCTACACCGACGGATATTCCGACGACCTCGACGCGGTCGACTCAGCCGGACACGTGCCGGTCCCCCAGGGTCCGGGTCTCGGCGTCAGCATCAACTGGGACTGGGTGCACGCCAACACCACCGGCACCGTCGTGCATGACTGATTTACTCCGGAGTGGTTTCCTCGGTGGTGGTTTCCGTGGCGGCGGGTGTCTTCGGCTCCGGGTGCAGCGGCCGGGATCTGGCCCAGAACAGGAAGAGCAGCCCGAGGATGAGCATGCCGAGCCCGGTCCACAGATTGATGTGGACACCGGCGGCCTTGTTGATTTCGGTCTTGGAATCGGTGAGGCCGACAATCACCAGGACCACGCCGTACAGCGTGAAGAGCCCGCCGATGAGATAGCGGAGATCGAAAAGCTTGGCGGCCCCGCTGCGCTCGTGGTTTTCCTCGCTCATGATCCCTCCGCGGCACAGCATACGTCGTTGTTCATCGGATGCGACCTCACAGAAACACCAGTGACAGGACCAGGGTGACGGCCAGTGCGCCGTAGCCGAGCAGCTTGGGCGACTGCCACCAGAGTGGTTTCGGCACGTCTCTGGGATCGGGCGCGTTCGGGTCGGGAATGCCGTGCACCAGCCCGGCCAGCTCCGCCACGGGTTTGGGCTGCGTCACCAGGGTGACCGCCACCGTGACGACCGCGTCCACCACAAATGCCGCGATGGCACCGTAGAAGTTGAGCATCTGCGCATTGACGGTGACGTGGGACGGGTCGTAATGGCCACCGGGGTAGAAATAGGAGATGTTGTATCCCCCGAGATGCATGGCCGCCGCGGCGATGGTGCCGCTGAGCAGACCCCAGAAACCCGACCACGGGGACGTGCGCTTCCAGTACATCGCGATGATGAACGTGGCGAAGAGCGGCGCGTTGAAATAGGAGAACAGCAGCTGGATGTAATTCATGATGTTGCTGTATCCGGACGCGATGAACGCGGTCCCGATGCCGATCAGCACACCGACCACCGTGATGAGCCGGCCGACCTTCAGGTAGTAGGCGTCATCCCGGTCCTTCACCACGTACGGCCGCCACAGGTCGTACGTGAAGACCGTGTTGAACGAACTGACGTTCGCCGCCATGCCGGCCATGAACGCTGCCAGCAGGCCGACTACCGCGATGCCCAGTACACCGTTGGGCAGGAATTTGCCCATCAGGATCGGGATAGCCTCGTTGTAGGAATTGGCTCCGGTGCCGAAATGCGGGATGAGGGCGACGGCGATGAGCCCCGGAATGATCGTCAGGAACGGAATGAAGATCTTCGGTATCGCGCCGATCAGCGGGGTCCGCTGCGCCGCCGAAAGGTCCTTGGCGGACAGCGCCCGCTGCACCTCGGTGAAGTTTGTCGTCCAGTAACCGAAAGACAGTACGAAACCGAGCCCGAAGACGATGCCGATCCAGTCACCGAGCGGATTGCTCCACGGGATTCCGACACCCTTCCAGGAGCTGAATGCATGCCCGGCCAGCTTCGTCCCGCCATGGTTGATCTTGTCCTGCAGGCCGGACCAGCCGCCGACCTTGACCAGCCCGACCACCACAATCGGGATCAGCCCGGCGAGGATCACGAAAAACTGCAGCACCTCGTTGTAAATGGCGCCGGACAAACCGCCGAGGGTGATGTAGGCCAGTACGAAAGCCGCCGAGACGACGACCGAAAGGCCGGTCGGCCAGCCCAGCATGCTCTTGATCACCAGCGCAAGCGCGTACAGGTTGACCCCGGCGGTGAGCACCTGCGCCACCGCGAAGCTCAGCGCGTTGAAGATATGCGTCGGCACGTTGAACCGGCGACGCAGGTATTCCGGGACGCTGTGCACCCCGGAGCTGTAGTAGAACGGCATCATGACCAGGCCGAGGAAAATCATCGCCGGCACGGCGCCGATCCAGTAAAAATGTACCGTCGAGAAGCCGTACTGACCGCCATTGGCCGCCATGCCGAGGATCTCGATGGCACCGAGGTTGGCCGAGATGAATGCCAGTCCGGTCACCCACGCGGGCAGCGACCGGCCGGAAAGGAAGAAGTCCTCGCTGGTGGCGATGGCCCGGCGGGCAAGCACGCCGATCGTTATAACGAGGATGAAATAGACCGCCAGGATCCCGTAGTCCAGACCATTGACGTCCAACCGCAGACCAGCAGCGATTGCGGGCACGCGACCACCTCCCAGAGACGAACAGCGCCATCCTGCCCGACCCGCGACAATCCCGCGACAGGAGCGGCGGCGTGTCGCCGGATCGGCGGTCGGTCGGCTGTTCCGGGAGGTCAGCGGTTCCGGGAGGTCAGCGGTTCGGGCGGTGAATCCGTTTCAGGCGCGGGCGGTGCTGCGGCCGCCGTACCGGGCGTTGGGTGACTCCAACATCCTGCGCTGCCGCGGCGTCAGGTCCGGGTAGTCCTGCGGGTCGTAGAAGTCCGCCGACCAGGACACCGCCGCCGGGCTGTACTTGTAGAACGCGGTGCGACGCTCGTCGTTGCCCTGCCACGGCAGCGTGCCGTGCACCATCGCTTCGGTGAAGACGACGGCCGTCCCCGCCGGGCCGGTGACCCGCCGTACGCACGGGTGGATGTTCGAGAGCTGCTTCCAATCCTTGGGAAACGGGAAGTTGCTCTTGTGACTCCCCGGAACGCAGGCGAATCCACCGTCCTCCGGTCCGACATCCTTGAGATTGAAGGCGACCGCGACGAGTCCACTGTGGATAACACCGTCGGCGGCGAAGTAGTACTCGGAGTGCCGGTACGGGACCTGGCCGCCGTGCAGCACCGTGCCGATCGGGCCGTCACCGGCGCGGATCACGTCGGCATACGTGTGGTCGAGTCGGAAATCAGCGCCGATGATGTCCTCCAGCACGGAGACGACGGCCGGATTGTCGATCAGGTCCCGGAATGCCTGAGCTCGGCCGAGCAGATCGCCGAACCGATGGGTGCGCATGTCCGGCTCTGTTTCGGCCGCGATGCCCTCTTCGATCGACCGGTTGAGCCTCGCGAGGGCGTCCGGGCCGAGTGCGTCGGGAATGGCGAGATATCCCTGCAGATCGAAGAGATATCTATCGTCGTCGTTCATCGAGTCCTCCGGAAGATGGCGCTGTCCCGGTCCAACTCTCGCAGATGTTGCCCGCCGTTCCGGTCGTCCGTCCGCTACCGGACTCGGCCGAATTCAGCCGGCCCGTACGTCGCACCAGTCGGCCGCGGCGTCCACTGTGGTCACCACCGGGTCGGCGCCCGGCGGCAACGGTGGACGGTCCACCATCACCACCGGGATTCCGAGCAACCGGGCCGCGGTCAGCTTGGCCGCCGTCAGCTCGCCGCCGGAGTCTTTGGTCACCAGCACCCGCACGCCGTGCCGCCGCATCAGTTCCCGCTCGCCGTCCACTGTGTACGGACCGCGGTCCAGCACCAGCGTGTGTCGAGGCGGCAGGCCGGTCCGCGGCTCGTCCACGGCGCGGATCACGTAATGCCGCTCGCCGTCCGGCACGAAGGGCGCGAGCTGGCGGCGCCCGGTCGTCACCAGGACGGCGGCGCCGGGATCGGTCAGCTCGAGCACCATGGCCGCGGCCGCGTCGACCGACGGCACCCGGTGCCACCGGTCACCGTCCCGTTCGGTCCAGCCCGGCCGGCGCAGCGTCAGCAACGGGACTCCCGTCTCGGCCGCGGCGGCGACAGCATTGGCCGTGATGGTCGGCGCGAACGGATGCGTGGCATCCACGACCACCTCGACCGCCTGCTCGATCAGGTAGGCGGCCAGGCCGGACGGACCGCCGAATCCGCCGATGTGTACGGACCCGGCCGGCAACGCGGGATTGCGCACCCGGCCGGCCAGTGAGGAGGTGACGGAGAAGCCGGGCCGGCCGTGCAGCGCCGCGGCCAGGGCGCGGGCCTCCCCCGTACCGCCCAGGATCAACAGCCGCATCTCAGAGCCGGTCCCGGGCGGTGGAGTAGAGATGGCTGTCCGGGAAGTTCTCTGCCGCCAACGCGTCACCCACCACGATCACCGCGGTGCGCCGGATGCCGGCCTCGGCGACCTGCGCCGCGATCGAGTCGAGCCGGCCGCGCAGGACCATCTCGTCGTCCCGGCTGGCATAGGCGACCACCGCGACCGGGGTTTCCGCGCCGTAGGCCGGCAGCAGTTCGGCGACGACCGCATCGATCCGTTGCACGGCCAGGTGCAACACCATCGTGGCTCGCGACGCAGCCAGGGTGGTCAGGTCCTCGCCCGGTGGCATCGCGGTCGCGCGTTGCGCGGTCCGGGTCAGCACGACGGTCTGTGCGACACCCGGCACGGTGAACTCCCGCCGCAACGCCGCCGCGGCCGCGGCGAAGGCCGGCACTCCCGGGCAGACGTCGTAGGGCACCGCCGCCGCGTCCAGCCGGCGCATCTGTTCGGCGACCGCGCTGAACACCGACGGATCGCCGGAGCAGAGCCGGGCGACGTCCTGGTCGGCGGTGTGCGCCGCGACCAACTCGGCGATGATCTGGTCCAGGTTCAGCTCCGCCGTGTCGACCAGCCGAGCGTCGGGCGGGCAGTGCCGCAGGACCTCGGCCGGCACCAGGCTGCCGGCATAGAGGCAGACCGGCGACGCGGCCAGCAAATCCCTGGCCCGCAGGGTGATCAGGTCGGCGGCGCCCGGCCCCGACCCGATGAAATGCACGGTCATGCCGATCTCCGCCCCGGTTGCTGATCATGCGGGAACTGTCCGCGACACGCCGTACCGAACAACAGTTTCCGCATGATCAACTCCGAAGGTGGGTCCATTGGGTGACCGGCAGAGCCGGCCGGAAGCTGGTGAAGGTGCCCATCGGCGCGGCGTGTGAGATCGTGATCCGGGTGAGCCGACCGCCGAACCGGGCATGCAGGTCGGCCAGCGCCGACTCGGTCTCGATCGTCACCCCGTTGGCCACCAACCGGCCGCCGGGGCGCAGCGCCGCCAGGCAGGCCTCGACCACGCCGGGGGTGGTCAGCCCACCGCCGATGAAGACCGCATCCGGCTCGGGCAGGTCTCGCAGCGCCTCCGGAGCACGGCCGGCGACGACACAAAGCCCTGGTACGCCGAGGGTTTCGGCGTTGCGTACGATCCGTTCCCGGCGGTCGGCGCGCGACTCGACCGCCGCCGCCCTGCACGCGGCGTGCGTCCGCATCCACTCCACCGCGATCGAACCGCTGCCGGCGCCGATGTCCCACAGCAGCTGCCCGGGCAGCGGGGCCAGCGCCGCCAGGGTCACGGCGCGGACGTCCTGTTTCGTCAGCGCGCCGTCGGAGTCGAAGGCGTCATCGGGCAGCCCTGGGGTCCGGGACAGCGGCCGCCCGCCGGTCGCGCATTCCACCGCCACGATCGCCAGCGGATCGTGGGTCCGCCCGGCCCAATCGGTCGCTGTACTGATTCGCTCGGCCGGACCGCCCAGCCGCTCCAGCACGGTGACCGCACTGTCGCCAACACCCCGGTCCCGCAGCAATTCTGCTATCCGGGCGGCCTTGTCTGCCTCGCTGACCAGGATGAGCAGCCTGCGGCCCGGAGCAATCCACGGCTGCACCAGCGACAGCGGTCGGCCGACCACACTGATCACATCGACCTCGGGCTGCGCCCAGCCCAGCCGAGCGCAGGCCAACGACACCGAGGACGGATGCGGGACGATCCGGACCGCCTCGGCGCCGAACAGCCGGATCAGAGTCGCGCCCACGCCGTAGAACATCGGATCGCCGCTGGCCAGCACCACCGCTCGGCGACCGGCGAACCGGTGCCGCAGCCCAGGCAGTGCCTCAGTCATCGGCGACGGCCAGACCTCGGTCTCGGCCACCCGCCCGGCCACCAGGGCGATCTGCCGGGCGGACCCGATCACCACGTCGGCGCCGGTCAACTCGGCCGCCGCGGCTGGGGACAGACCGTCCCAGCCGTCCACGCCGATGCCGACGACGGTCAGCGCGGGAATGGCGGGCATGCGCAGCAGTCTGCCGGATGCGCCACTGCGGCTACCGGACCGGGCGTCCGGCATGGCAGCATGGCCGGCGACGGTCTGTGGAGGAACGCCGGTGAGATTCCGGGGCGGTCCCGCCACTGTGACCGGGTTACATCCGCCGCCATGGTCACTGGGTCTCGACCTGGGAAGGCCGGCGGGTGTGGGTGGCCGAACCTGGCCGCCGGGCCCGGGAGCCAGGAAACTCCCACCGTCTCGCCGGGCGGCTCGTCCGGTGAGCCACCGGCGACGGGCGTGGACACCCGTCGGGATGGAGTGACGCCGCATGCCGCAGTTCCCGTTCACCGCGGTCGTCGGGATGGACGACATGCGGCTGGCCCTGATCCTCAACGCGGTCTCCCCCGCGGTCGGCGGTGTGTTGGCCCGGGGCGAGAAGGGCACCGCGAAATCCACCACGGTACGGGCGCTGGCCGCGATCCTGCCGCCGGTCGAGGTGGTCACCGGCTGCCGCTTCGCCTGCGACCCGGCCGCTCCGGATCAGGAGTGCCCGGACGGTCCGCACGATCCGGCGGCCGCTTCCCGGACCCGGCCGGCGGCCCTGCAGGAGCTGCCGATCGGCGGCACCGAGGACCGGCTCGTCGGCTCGCTGGATATCGAACGGGCGCTGACCGAGGGCGTGAAGTCGTTCGAGCCGGGGCTGCTCGCGGCCGCCCACCGGGGCGTGCTCTACGTCGACGAGGTCAACCTGTTGCACGACCATCTCGTCGACCTGCTGCTGGACGCCGCGGCGCTCGGCACCTGCTATGTCGAGCGGGACGGGGTGTCGGTGCGGCATGCCGCCCGCTTCCTGCTGGTCGGGACGATGAACCCGGAGGAGGGCGAGCTGCGGCCGCAGCTGCTCGACCGGTTCGGGCTGACCGTCGAGGTGGCCGCCCCCCGCGAGCCGCAGCTGCGCGCGGAGGTGGTCCGCCGCCGGCTCGCGTACGACGCCGAGCCGGTACGTTTCGCGGCCCGCTTCGCCGACCAGGAGCGCGAGCTGGCGCAGCGGATCGCGACGGCCCGTTCCCTGCTTCCGCAGGTCACGCTGTCCGATCCCGCCCTGCACCAGATCGCCGCGGTCTGTGCGGCCTTCGACGTCGACGGGCTGCGGGCCGACATCGTCACGGCCCGGGCCGCCATCGCGCACGCGGCCTGGTCCGGGCGGGAGACCGTCACCGCCGAGGATGTACGGGTGGCGGCCCGGTTGGCGCTGCCGCACCGGCGCCGGCGCAACCCGTTCGATGCCCCCGGCCTGGACGATGAACAACTCCAGAACGCGCTGGACTCCGCCGCGCCCCCGGAGGACGACCCCGACCCCGACGGCGGCGGGCAACCGCCACCGTCCACACAGGATGATTCGGATCCAACGGCAGGCGAGTCCACACCGGACAGTGCTGCTAGCCGTGCGCCGGCGGAACAGGTAGCCGCGCCGAGCGAGCCCTACCGCACCCGCCGCCTCGAGGTCCCCGGCATCGGCGCGGGCGCGGCCGGGCGGCGATCCCGGGCGGCGACGGACAGCGGCCACGTCACCCGGGCCGAGCCGCCGCACGGCCCGCTCAAACACCTGCACCTCGTCGCGACGATCACCGCCGCCGCGCCATATCAGCACGCCCGGGGCCGGGATTCCGCGGCGCTGCGGGTGCGCCGGGAAGACCTCCGTGAGGCCCACCGGGAAGGCCGGGAGGGCAACCTGCTGCTCTTCGTCGTCGACGCCTCCGGCTCGATGGCCGCGCGCCGCCGAATGGGCGCGGTCAAGGGTGCCGTGCTGTCGCTGCTGCTGGATGCCTACCAGCGCCGGGACAAGGTCGGGCTGATCAGTTTCCGCGGCACCGAGGCGGATCTGGTGCTGCCGCCCACCTCGTCGGTCGAGGTCGGTGCGGCCCGGCTGGCCGTGTTGCCGACCAGCGGCCGGACCCCGCTGGCCGCCGGTCTGCTGCTGGCGCACGAGACGCTGGCCCGGGAGCGGCTCCGCGACCCGCGCCGCCGCCCGCTGCTGGTCGTCGTGACCGACGGCCGGTACACCTCGTCCGGCGACCCGCTGCCGGCCGCCGGACTGCTCGCCGCCCGCGGAACGGCCGGCGTGGTGGTCGATTGCGAGACCGGCCCGGTGCGGCTCGGTATGGCCGGCGAGCTGGCGGCCGCGTTGGGCGCGGACGTTCTGCAACTGGCCGAGCTGGGCGCCGGGGCCCTGACCGAATCGGTCCGCACGCTCCGGGACGCCGCATGACAGGCGGTCGGTTGAGAGGCCACCGCACGGGAGGCCACAGCTGATGCCGCAGTCCAAGGTCGAGGTCACCCCGGACGACGGGCTCACCACCCGGCAGCGCCGCAACCGCCCGCTGGTGGCCGTACACACCGGCGACATGAAAGGAAAATCGACCGCCGCCTTCGGCATGGCCCTGCGGGCGTGGAACCAGGGCATGCCGGTCGGGGTGTTCCAGTTCGTCAAGAGCGCCAAGTGGAAGGTCGGCGAGGAGGCCGCATTCCAGGCACTCGGGCGGTTGCACGAGCAGACCGGCGAGGGCGCGGCCGTCGGCTGGCACAAGATGGGCCAGGGTTGGTCCTGGCTGCAGCGCGGTCCGACCGATGACCACGCCGCCGCGGCCGCCGAGGGCTGGCGGCAGATCAAGGCCGACCTGGCCGCCCAGACGTACGGCTTCTACGTCCTGGACGAGTTCACCTACCCGATCAACTGGGGCTGGGTGGATGTCGCGGACGTCGTCGAGACGCTGCGCGACCGGCCCGGCTTCCAGCACGTCGTGATCACCGGCCGGCGAGCTGACCCGGCCCTGATCGAGACAGCCGACCTGGTGGTCGACATGACCAAGGTGAAGCACCCGATGGACGCCGGCCAGAAGGGCCAACGGGGTGTTGAGTGGTGAGCATCCCGCGGCTGGTGATCGCGGCTCCGGCCAGCGGGCACGGCAAGACGTCCGTGACGACCGGGCTGCTGGCCGCGCTGCGCGACCGTGGCCTCACCGTCTCACCGCACAAGGTCGGGCCGGATTACATCGATCCCGGCTATCACGCACTCGCCGCCGGCCGGGTCGGGCGCAACCTCGATCCGTGGCTGGTCGGCGAGGAACTCATCGCGCCGCTCTTCCGGCACGGCGCGCAGCGGGCCGACATCGCCGTGGTGGAAGGGGTGATGGGCCTCTTCGACGGCGTCGCGGACCGGCCCGGGTTCGCCTCCACCGCGCACGTGGCCGGGTTGCTGTCCGCCCCCGTCGTCCTGGTGGTCGACACGAGCGGGATGGCCCGGTCGATCGGCGCCCTGGTACGGGGTTTCGCCTCGTTCGAGCCATCGGTACGGATCGGTGGCGTGATCCTCAATCGGGTCGGCTCCGACCGCCACCGGCAGATCCTCACCGACGCGTTGGAGGAGGTCGGCATCGGCGTGCTCGGCTCCATTGGCCGGCACGACGCGCTGGTCACCCCGTCGCGGCACCTCGGCCTGATCCCGGCCGCCGAACGGTCCGCACCGGCCCGGGAAACCGTCGCCGCGCTCGGCCGGATCGTCGGCCAGAGCGTCGATCTGGACGCGATTTTGGCGCTGGCCGGCAGCGCGCCCGATCTGCCGGGCGAAGAATGGTCGCCGCCGGGCACGGTCGTTTCAGACCGCCCGGTGGTGGCCGTGGCCGGCGGACCCGCGTTCACCTTCTGCTACGCCGAAACGACCGAACTGCTGACCGCCGCCGGCGCGGACGTGGTGACGTTCGACCCGATGCACGACTCCCGGCTGCCGGCCGGCACCGCCGGACTGGTGCTCGGCGGCGGCTTCCCCGAGGTGCACGCCGAGGCGCTGTCCGGCAACGAACCGCTGCGTCGTTCGGTGGCCGCGGCTGTCGCCGGCGGAGCGGCCGTGGCGGCCGAGTGCGCCGGTTTGCTCTACCTGGCGCAGACCCTGGACGGGCACCCGATGTGTGGCGTGCTGCCGGCCGAGGCGAGCATGAGCGGCCGGCTGACGCTCGGCTACCGGGAGGCCGTGGCCGTGACGCCGTCGGTCCTGGCCGAGACCGGGACCCGGGTCCGCGGGCACGAGTTCCACCGGACCGCCTGTTCGCCGGCGGCCGGTGACGCGGCGGCGTGGAAATGGCGCACCCCGACCGGTGAGGTGCGGGCCGAGGGATTCGTGGCCGGCAACGTGCATGCCTCGTACCTGCACCTGCACTGGGCCGGCGTCCCCGGCGCGGCCGACCGGTTCGTCGCGGCCTGCGCGAAGGCGGTCTGATGGATCTGCGGCATCACGGCGATCTGGAGGCGACGCCCGGCCTGGTCGACCTCGCGGTGAACGTCCGCCCGGATACTCCCCCGGCCTGGTTGCGCCGTGAGCTGGCGGCCTCGCTCGACGACGTCGGGCGGTATCCCGACCAGTCTTGGGCCCGGACCGCTGTGGCGGCCAGGCATCGTCGCGACCCGGCCGAGGTATTGCTCACCGCCGGGGCAGCCGAGGCATTCGTCCTGCTGTCGCGGGTGCTGCGGCCTCGTCACGCCGTCGTGATCCATCCGCAGTTCACCGAGCCGGAGGCGGCCCTACTCGCCGCCGGGCACCCGGTCGACCGGGTCGTACTGGACTGGCCGTTCACCCTCGATCCGGCGCTGGTGCCGGACGACGCCGACCTCGTCGTCATCGGCAACCCGACCAATCCGACGTCCGTGCTGCACCCGGCCGCGACCGTGGCTGCTCTCACCCGGCCCGGTCGGATCCTCGTCGTGGACGAGGCCTTCGCCGACTGCATCCCGGGCGAGCCCGAATCCCTCGCCGGCCAGGCACTTCCCGGTCTGGTCGTGGTACGCAGCCTCACCAAGACCTGGGGCCTGGCCGGGCTGCGCTGCGGCTATCTGCTCGCCCCGGCCGAGCTCGTCGCCGCGCTGGCCGAGGCGCAACCGCTGTGGCCGGTCTCCACGCCGGCGTTGACGGCCTGCATCGCCTGCAGCCGACCGCAGGCGCTCGCCGAGGCCGACACCTGGGCGACCGGCATGGCCGCGGACCGGGCTGTGCTGCTGGACGTGCTGTCTGGGCACGACGTCGACGTCGTCCCGGATCCGGCCGCGTCTTTCGTACTGCTGCGCCACCGCAGCGACTCTGGGTTACGAGAACGCCTGCGGGGCAAGGGTTTCGCGGCTCGACGGGGCGACACGTTTCCCGGTCTCGGGCCGGCCTGGCTGCGAATTGCGGTCCGCGGTCCTGAGGTGTCGGCCGCGTTCGGGGTCGCGCTGGGAGCGGTCCTGTGACCGGCCTTCTCAGCCCCCCGCTCGTGGTGATCATGAAGTTTCCGCCGCCGAGCTCGGCGAGGCGCCGGCATGTCGCGCAGGAAACTTCATGATCACCGCCGAGGGGCGGCAGATGCGGGTGCGCCGGCGGGCCGGTGGCGCGCGAGCCGCCGCACTCGGGCTGGCGGTCGCGGCGGATCTGGTGTTCGCCGACCCCCGGCGGTGGCATCCCGTCGCCGGGTTCGGGCAGGCCGCGGGACGGGTCGAGAAGAGGCTGTGGCGGGACAGTCGAGCGGCCGGAATCGCCTATGTCGCAGTATGTGTCGGACTTCCGGTCGCCGGAGCGACGGCGCTCACGAAGGCCGTCCCGGGCCGGTCGCTGAACGCCGTACTGCTCGCGGCCGGGACCTGGGCCGCCCTCGGCGGCACCTCACTGACCCGGGAGGGCGATCGGATGGCCGGTCTGCTGCGGGTTGAGGATCTGTCCGGCGCCCGGGACCGGCTCGGCTACCTCTGCGGCCGGGATCCGGCCGGGTTGGACGCGCCCGAGCTGGCCCGGGCCACGGTCGAGTCGCTGGCCGAGAACACCTCCGACGCCGTCGTCGCTCCGCTGTTCTGGGCCGCGGTGGCCGGACTCCCCGGCGTCATCGGCTACCGCGCGGTGAACACGCTCGATGCGATGGTCGGCTACCGATCGCCGCGATATCAGCACTTCGGCTGGGCGGCGGCCCGGTTCGACGACGCCGCCAACCTGATCCCGGCCCGATTCACCGCGGGTATGGCCTGTCTGCTCGCGCCCGTGGTCGGCGGCTCGCCCCGCCGGGCCTGGCGGGTGCTGCGCCGCGACGGCGGCCACCATCCGAGCCCGAACGCCGGCCGGTGCGAGGCCGCCTTCGCCGGGGCGCTGGATCGCAGATTGGGCGGGCGCAACGTGTACGCCGGCGCGGTCGAGGACCGCGGCACGCTCGGCGACGGCGCCGGACCGTCCACACAGGACATTGCCCGTACGGCGCGGCTTTCCCGCGCGGTCGGGCTGGCGGCCGCGGCGATCCTTGCCGCCTGCGTGGGAAGACGCCGATGACCGTACGCATCCTGTCCGCCGGCGACTCGACCGCGGCTCTCGTCGATGACGTCCTGTTCGACTGCGGCACCGGCATTCTGGCCGCCGCGGCCTTCGGCGGCGTACGGCTGGACGGCGTACGGCTGGACGGCGTACGGCACCTGCTGCTGTCCGGGACCGGACCGGACCGGATCGACCCGGCGCTCGCGGCCGCCCCGCCGACCGGTCTGCGGATCCACCCGCCCGGCACCGGGCCGGTGCGCCTCGCGAACGGAGCCGCGACCGAGCTGATCGCCGGCGCCTGGCTGCTCGAGACCGCCGATCGACTCGTACTGCACGCGCCGGATCCGCTGCCACCGGGGACGCTCGACCCGCTGGCCGACCGATCGGTGACGCTGACCGTGCCCGCTCCGACCGCCCAGTTGATCGCGGCCGGCGGAATCGTCCGCCGGCCGGTCAGCCGGGTGCTCGTCACCGGCGGATCGCGGTCGGGCAAGTCGCAACTGGCCGAGGAGCTGCTGGCCGACCGCTCCGACGTCGTCTATCTCGCCACCGGACCGATGCCCGACCACACCGACGCCGAATGGGCGCGCCGGATCCAGGTCCACCGGGACCGCCGCCCGGCCGCCTGGACCACCGTGGAAACCCTTGATGCAGCGGCGATTCTGGCCTCGGACGGGCCGGCGGTGCTGCTCGACGGACTCGGCACCTGGCTGGCCGGGGTGATGGACGAGACCGGTCTGTGGGATGACCGGCCCGGTGCCGTCGAGGCGCTGCAGGGACGGACCGCGGACCTGGTCGACGCCTGGCGCGGCAGCGTGCGCGACGTCGTCGCGGTGACCGACGAGGTCGGCTCCGGGGTGGTGCCGGCCACCTCCTCCGGCCGCCTCTTCCGGGACGAACTAGGCCGGCTCAATGCCGCCATCGCGGCCGGATCCGACGAGGTGTGGCTGGTCACCGCCGGCATCGGGCAGCGGCTGCGATGAGGTCACTCTTCCTGGCCTTCGGGATGTTCAGCGCACTGCCGGTCCCGGCCGACCGGGTGCCGGCAGCGGACCGGTCCACCTCAGCGGCGGCGCTGCGCTGGATGCCGCTGGTCGGCGCGGTGCTCGGGGCGCTCGGAACCCTTGCCGCGCTGGTGTTCTGGCGCGGGTACGGAGTCGGCTCGCCGCTGCTGGGTGCGGTCGTCGTGGTGGCGGTGCTGGCACTGCTGACCCGCGGCCTGCACCTGGACGGCCTGGCCGACGTGGTCGACGGGCTCGGCAGCGGGCGGCCGGCCGAGCAGGCGCTGGAGATCATGAAGCGCTCGGACATCGGACCATTCGGCGTCGCCGCGCTCGTGCTCGTACTGCTGGTCGACGTCGCCGCCCTGACCAGCGTTCTGTCCACAGTGGACCGCCCCACCGGACTCGTCGTGGTGCTCGGCGCCGCCGGGTCGGCCCGGCTGGCGGCGTTGTGGGCGGCCAACGCGCCGGCGGCCCGACCGGGCGGCTTCGGAGCTCTCGTCGCCGGTTCGGCGACGAGAGCCCAGCAGGCTGCCGTGACTGCAGCGGCCGCAGCCGTGACGGTCTGCGCGGCGGCACTGTCCGGTGTGGACGGTGTCGGGCTGGTCTGGCTGCTGGCCGCCGGTCTGGTCGGTCAGCTGGTCGCCGCCGCGTTGCGCAGGCACGTCGTCCGGCGGCTCGGCGGCACCACCGGCGACGTCTTCGGCGCGCTCGTCGAGACCGCACTGACGGCGACGCTCCTCGCACTGGCCGCCGTCCTGTCCTGGCGGGGGCACCTGTGAGCGGCGCGCTGCTGGTCGCCGGCACCACGTCGGACGCCGGAAAGTCCGTGGTGACGGCGGGTCTGTGCCGCTGGCTGGCCCGAGAGGGCGTCAGCGTCGCACCGTTCAAGGCGCAGAACATGTCGCTCAACTCGATGGTCACCGCCGACGGCGCGGAAATCGGCCGGGCCCAGGCGATGCAGGCCGCCGCCGCCGGCATCGAGCCCGAGGCCGCGATGAACCCGGTGCTGCTCAAGCCCGGCGGCGACCAGCGCAGCCAGGTGGTGTTGCTCGGCAAGCCGATCGCCGAGGTCAGCGCGCTGTCGTACCGCCAGGTCAAGGCGACGCTCTTCGAGACGGTGCTGGAATCGTTGGCCGAGCTGCGGTCCCGGTTCGACGTGGTCATCTGTGAGGGCGCCGGCAGCCCCACCGAGATCAACCTGCGGGCCACCGATATCGCCAACATGGGGCTGGCCCGCGCGGCCGACCTGCCGGTCCTGGTCGTCGGCGACATCGACCGGGGTGGGATCTTCGCCTCGATGTTCGGCACGCTGGCATTGCTGGATCCGGCCGACCAGGCGTTGATCGCCGGCTTCGTGGTGAACAAGTTCCGCGGCTCGGTCGAGCTGCTCCAGCCTGGTCTGGACATGCTGCACGACCTGACCGGCCGGCCCGCCCTCGGCGTGCTGCCGTGGATCCCCGGGCTTGGACTCGACGTCGAGGACTCGCTCGGCCTGCCCGCCGCCGGCGAGGTGCGCCGCGGGCCCGGCGATCCGGTCGCAGAATCGCTGCGGGTCGCCGTGGTTCGACTGCCGCTGATCAGCAACTTCACCGACATGGACGCGCTCGCGGTCGAGCCGGGGGTCGAGGTGTCCTTCGTGGACAGTGCGGCGGCGGTCGAGCAGGCCGACCTGGTCATCCTGCCGGGCACCCGGGCCAC
>DATAVB010000139.1:0-58973 GCA_036267955.1 Mycobacteriales bacterium
TGCACGATGACCGAATCGTCCGCGGATTTCTCGTAATAGCAGGTGAGCTGGCCGGTCGGGACGACATCGGTGTCGGCCAGCCGGCGTCCCAATTCCGCACACAGCGGCTTGATCATCGGCCCGATGTCCGCGGGACCGAAAAAGCCCCGGACCGCCTGGGTCCGGGGCTCTTTCGCTAAGTCAGTGAGCGAGGGTCAGCGGCGCCGCAGCGACGCGTCGGTCAACGACGGGGGCCGCCAGCCACCGTCGCCGGGATTGACATTCGTGCCCGGCGGCACGATCTCGTCGATCTGGTCGAGCACCTCGGTGCTCAACGTGACCTCGTGGGCGTTGAGCTGGGACTCCAGCTGCTCCATCGTCCGCGGGCCGATGATTGCCGAGGTGACCGCCGGATGCCGGAGCACGAAGGCGAGCGCGAAGTCGACCAGGCTGACCCCGGTCTTCTCGGCCAGTTGGGCGAGCTGCTCGACGACGTCGAGCTTGCGCTGGTTCTCCGGCGTCGACAGGTCGACGCGGCGACCACGGGCGGTGTCCGGGGCGCCCTGACCCTTGCGGTAGCGGCCGGTCAGCCAACCGCCGGCCAGCGGGCTCCACGGAATGACGCCCATGCCGTACTTCTCGGTGACCGGCAGGACATCGGTCTCGATGCCGCGCACCAGCAGCGAGTACGGCGGCTGCTCGCAGACGAACCGCTCACGTCCGCGCCGCTCGGCCGTCCACTGTGCCTCGACGATCTGATACGCCGGGAAGGTGGAGGAACCGAAATAGCGGATCTTGCCGGCCCGCACCAGATCGGTCAGCGCACCGAGCGTCTCGTCGATGTCGGTCGTCGGGTCCGGACGGTGGATCTGGTAGAGGTCAATCCAGTCCGTGCCGAGCCGGCGCAGGCTGTTGTCGACCTCCTGGGTGATCCAGCGGCGCGAATTGCCCTGGAAGTTGGGGTCGTCGCCCATGCTGCCGTGCGCCTTGGTCGCCAGGACGATGCCACCGCGCCGGCCGTCGGTCAGGGCCTTGCCGACGATCTCCTCGGACTCACCCTGAGAATAGACGTCGGCGGTGTCGATGAAGTTGATGCCGGAGTCGATCGCCCGGTGAATGATGCGCACCGAGTCGTCGTGATCGGGATTGCCCCGCCCGCCGAACATCATTGCGCCCAGACACAGTGGACTGACCTTTACTCCGGTGCTGCCAATTACGCGATATTCCATGTGTACAAGCCTAGTCCCCCTGGGCCGGCCGCGCCTTCGGTCGTCAGGTTCCGGCCGCCGAAACTCGCCGGAAACAACTGTGCCGTCAGGCGATACTCCAGCCGCCGTCGATGGTGAGGCTCTCCCCGGTGATAAAACTCGCCGCGTCGGATGCCAGGAATACCACGCCGTCACCGATTTCTCCCGGTGTGCCCAGCCGACCCAACGGCGCGCGGGAGGTCAAAGCCTTACGGGCCGGGGTGCTGTCGACGTCCTGGGTCAGCTTCGTCGCGACGAAACCAATCAACACGGTGTTCACCCGAATTTCATGCTGGGCCCACTCGACGGCCAATGAACGCATCAGGCCGAGCAGCCCGCTCTTGGCCGCCGCATAAGCCACAACATCGGGAATTCCGGCCCGCTGGCTCGTCATCGAACCGACGAAAACAATGCTGCCCGGACGGCCGGTCTCCACCAGATGGCGCCCGACCGCTTGGGACAGCAGGAACGCCGCCCGCAGATGCAGACCGGTGACGGCGTCCCAGTCGTCGGCGGAGAATTCCAGCGCCGGCCGTCTGACCTGGTTTCCCGCCGCATGCACCAGAATGTCGAGCTGGCCGA
The DNA here is from genome assembly GCA_036267955.1 of Mycobacteriales bacterium. Classification (GTDB taxonomy): domain Bacteria; phylum Actinomycetota; class Actinomycetes; order Mycobacteriales; family QHCD01; genus DATAVB01. The sequence goes on from DATAVB010000139.1 coordinate 1,809, forward strand.
CCTGTCGCAGGGCGGCGGCGACGAGCTCGGCGGCGCTCGTGCCGTCCCCGATATCCCACGGCAGCGTCCCGGCCGCCCCGCCGGACTCCTCAATGCTGTCCCGTACGGCTTTCAGACCCGCCTCGTTACGACCCACCAGTACGACCCGGGCACCGGCGGCGGCCAGCTTGGCGGCGATTCCGGCGCCGATTCCGCTGCTTCCGCCGGTGACCAGCGCATTCTTTCCGGTCAGGTCGAAATCAGCCATCAGGAATCGCTGACCGGGTATTCGACGAAGGCGAAACGCCGGCTGTCCGGTGCCCAACTGTTGACGTTCACCGTGCCCTGACCGCCGAAGAGATGCACCAGATTCTCGCTCGGGCCGCCGTCCGGAGCCATCCGCCGCAGGATCACATCCTTGTCGGCCGGATGCCCGACAACCCCTGTCTCATAACTGATGTAGACCAGCTCCGAGCCGTCCGGCGACAGGTGGGGGAACCAGTTGACCCGCTCGTCGTTGGTGAGCTGGGTGACCTCACTGCCGTCCGTCCGCATCCGGAACAGTTGCATGTGGCCCGGTTCGTCGGACGCCATTTCGGAGTTGAAATAGATCCAGGCTCCGTCCGGGCTGTATTCCGGGCCGTCGTCGGGCTTGCCATGATCGGTCAGCTGGATGTCGTCGCCGCCGGCGACCGGGATGGTGAAGACGTTGACCCGACCAAACCGCTTACCGTCCAACTCCTGCACCCCGACGTAGGCGAGCGTGCTGCCATCGGGCGAGATGCCATGGAGGTAGTAGATGAACGGCTCGGAATGGTCGTTGGACACCCGCCGCGCCGGCCCACCGGCCGCCGGAATCTCGTAGAGGTGCCCGTCCGTGGAGGACACGTAGATAAACCGTCCGTCGGCGGACAGCACGTGGTCGTTGTTCGAGTCGCGTACGTCGCCGGTGTCCAGGATCTCCGGCGCACCACTGCCATCGGCCCGGATGCGGCGGATGAGGCCGTCCTGGTTGTAGATCAGCCAGGCGCCGTCCGGTGTCCAGTTAGGAGCCTCGAAGACCGATTCCGTTGTCTCCAGGACGACGCGCTTCTCCCGCGAGTCGAGATCGTACGTACACAGCCGTGCCGTCTGGTTGGCCTGCAGTTGACGCCACGTTGTTGCCATCTACGAACCTCCTTCTCATGTGCCGTCCGGCGGGGCCTGCGCAGTCTATCGCCGGCTCACCAGCAGACGATCGTCTCGCCGGTCAGGTGGTCTGACGCCGGCCCGGTCAGGAACAGCACGATCGAGGCCATGTCCGCCGGCTCCGCGATCCGCTGCAGCCGGGAGCGGTCGCCCTCGTCGGGCACGTCGCGGGTCGCCCGGAACCGCCCGGTGAACGTGGCGGTCGGGGCCAAACAGTTGACGTTGACGTCGAACGGCCGCAACTCTTCGGCCAGGCAGCGGGTGTAATGCGAATTGGCTGCTTTGGCTGCGGCGTAGATGATCCCGTTGCGGGCCGGGACGTGCCCCGCGACCGAGCCGATGTTGACGATCTTCCCGGTCCGGCGGGAACGCATGTGTTGCCCGGCGTATTTGCACGCGTACATCGTGGTGAGCACATTCCGTTCGACGACCGACCGGATGTCGTCCGGATCGATGTCCAGCGCGTCATTGGGATCCGGACGGGGATTGTGTGCCCCGATGTCGCCGCCGGCGTTGTTCACCAGAATGTCGATCTGACCGAGCGATTCGATAACCTCGCCGATCAGCCGCTCGGTCTGGGCGGCGTCGGTCAGGTCGGCGGTGAAGAAACCCGACCGCCGACCGAGGGCCCGGATCTCCTCGGCGACCTCGGTGCCCGACTCGGCCTCGCCGAACTGGGCGGCGGCTTTCCGGTCCACATCGTGGATCGCGACATCGGCGCCGTTGCGGGCCAACGCGAGGGCATAGTGCCGGCCAAGGCCACGACTGGATCCGGTGACCAACGCGACCTTTCCGGTCAGGTCTTCGGTTGTCATGCAACACCCAGTTTCGAATTATCGGCGGAACGTCAGGACTGTGTTGCCCGCGTGGTCTGCAGCGTGCGGATATAGGCGAGGCTCTGCTCGAGCTGCCGTTCTTCGTAGGAGACGATCGCCTCGACCGGCTCCTCGCGCTCGAACGGCGTCCGCCAGTCGCCACCCGGCCGGGCGTTCGCGTGCACCACCCGCAGCGCGGCGGCCAGTTGCGCCGATGTCCGCGGTGGATAGTCCGGCCAGAAATCGTCGGCCAGCACCCGGATATGCCGGGCCTGCAGGGCGGCCAGCTCAATGGCGAAAGTCGCCTGGGGGGCGGCCGCGGCGAGTATGTCCAGCATGGCCGGGAAATCCACCAGACCCTGCCCCAGCGGGCACCGGACCAGCCGGTAGCCCTCCTCGCTGATCCAGACCCAGTAGTCCTTGAGGTGCACGTTCTTCACGAACGGCGCCACCCGGCGGAAGAACTCTATCGGCTCCTCCGCTGTCGCAAGTGGATTGCCAGCGTCGAGGGTGATGCCGAAATGCGGTGAGTCGATCGTCTCGCAGAGCCAGAGCAACTCCTCCGAGGCGAGGTCCTGATGATTCTCCACCGCCAGATTGACGCCGGCCTTCTCGGCGGTCGCCGCGGCGGTCCGCAGCTTTCCCTGCACCTCGTCCAGGAACGGCTGCCAGCGCCCGGCCAGCGGCCGGCGGTCACCGCCGATCTTGGCGCCGCCGACCACCGTACGAACGGTCGCGGCCCCGATCCGGGTGGCGATGTCGACTGCGCCGGCCAGCTTGTCCGGGTCGAAGCCGTCGGTGTCGATCGTCACCGACAGGCCCTTGCCGGCCGCATAACTGCCGAGCTCGGCGGCGTCCTCGTCGGCGAGCATCCGGGCCGGCAGTTCCACCCCGTCCAGCCCGAGCGACGCGGTGTAGTCGATGTATTCGCGCGGAGTGATCCGGGGTCGGCCCGAGTCCGGCCGCAGCCCCCAGGTGTACGTGCTGCCGGACGTCGCCAGCCCGACCCGCATTCCGTTCGGTCCCGTCACTGCGCGGTCCACCCTCCGTCGATCACCAGCGTCGAACCGGTCATGAAGCTCGATGCGGCCGAGGCCAGGAAGATGGCCGCACCAGCGAGCTCTTCCGGATTCCCCCAGCGCCCCAGCGGAATCCGGTCGGTGAAGAACTTGTTGGCCTCCGGATTCTCCAGCACCGGAATATTCAGGTCGGTGGCGAACGGCCCGGGGCACAGCGCGTTCACGGTAATGCCGTGGCTGGCCCATTCCAGCGCCAACACCTTCGTCAGGTGCATCACCGCCGCCTTGCTGGAGCAGTAGGCGGTGCGGTCGGGCAGCGCGGCCACACCGAGCATCGAGCCGACGTTGATCACCCGGCCATAACCCTGCGCCTTCATGTGCGGGGCGACGGCGCGGGCGAACAGGTACGGCGCCTTCAGGTTGGTCGCCTGGACGAGATCCCAGCTCTCCTCGTCGAATTCCTCGACCGGCTTGCGGATGTTCACCCCGGCGTTGTTGATGAGCACGTCGAGATGACCGAATCTTTCGATCACGGCCGCGACGGTGCGCTCCACGTCCGCGGCTTTCGTCACGTCTGCGCCGATGCCGAGGGTGTTGCGTCCGGTCTCCGCGGCGATGTCAGCGGCCGCCCGCTCGGCCTCGGCTTGTTTGCGGCTGGCAACGGCCACGTCGGCCCCCACCCCGGCCAGCGCCCGGGCCATGACCAGGCCCAGACCACGGTTTCCGCCGGTGACGAGGACAACCCGGCCCTCAAGTGTGAATGACTCCAAACCCTTCAAAGCTCAAGACTCCTCGTGTGCGCCGGAACCGATGTCCCCCAAACCGTAAACCGCGCGCCGCCGACATCCCACTCAAGGCCCTGGCCGGGGAGACCGCTCGCAACATGAGATCGATTCCGACGATGGCTATAAAGCATGGCGATCGCGTCGTCGACGCGCACAGCACGGCCGCCCAACGCCTGCTTCGCCTTCAAAAACTACCAGAGAACGGGCGCGCCGGAAGGTGCCGGTTCCGGACAGGTTGCACCGGTTGGCATCGACGTGACCCCAGGGGTTGCCAGTAGGATCGGCACCGAATTCAGTTCTGCCGGCCGCCGGGGAGAGCGTGTCCTGCCGTCGCCGGCAAGAGGGAGCGTGATGAAGTCAGCTCGAATCGGAATTCTCGGGTGCGGAAAAGTCAGCCACATGTATCTCCCGATCCTGGTCCGGACACCGGCGGTGGAGATTGTGGCGGTCGCCGATGTCGATCCGGAAACCGCACGATCGGTGGCGGCACAATATCAGGTTTCCCAGGCGGTTTCACCCGCTGAGCTGCTGGCCGATCCGACGATCGAGATCATCGTCAATCTGACCCCGATCGCGGTGCACGTGGAGTTGACCCGGGCCGCATTGCAGGCCGGAAAGCACGTCTATTCGGAAAAGTCGCTGGCGACCACTGTGGACGAAGCCAGCGACCTGGTAGCAGAGGCGGATCGGCGCGGGCTCGCGCTGGCGTGCGCCCCGGACACACTGCTGGGCTCGGGTTTTCAGGTCGCCCGGCAGGCGCTGACCGATGGCCTCATCGGCCGCCCGCTGTCCGCGTCGGCGTCGATGTTCCGCAGCGCGCTGACCTCGCCCAGCTTCTACACCGTCGGCGCCACGCCGTTCTTCGACATGGCGCCGTACTATCTCAGCGCGCTGGTTTCGCTTTTCGGGCCGGCCAGCCGGGTGAGTGGTGTGACAAGAGTCTGGCCGTCCGGCGGCACTCCGCAGGAAACCGAGGCCGGCGCGTCCATCGCGATTTCCGGAGTCATCGAATTCGCCTCCAGCGCCATTGCCAACGTGCTGCTCGCCTGGGGCACCGGGCACCGTTCGGAGATTCCGGTGTTCGCCGTCTACGGCACCGATGGCGTATTGACCTTTCCCAATCCGAACAATTTCGGCGACGCGGCGTACGTCCAACGGTATGGCGAGGCCGAGCGTCGCGAGCTGACCGGCAGTCGCCAGCCCGACCGCCTGCCGCACAACCTCCGTGGCCTCGGCGTCGCCGAATTGGCGCTCGCGCTGCAGGAGGGCCGCAAACCCCGTACCAGCGGCGAAATGGCCTGCCACGTCGTCGATCTGGTCGCCGGAATGGTTCGGTCCGGCGCCACCGGCGCCCGGGTGGAGCTGACCACGACCTGCACCCCGCCGGAGCCATTGCCGGCCGCCATTCGTGAACAACTACTCGCTTGACCTGAGGAGAATCAATCATGCGTGTCGATCTCGGCTGCGGACAGATCACCTGGCGCGGCGTCCCGGAAGAGTCCGTGCTGGACGATATTCACCAGGCCGGCTACAAGGGCGCCCCGATGAGTCCGCGGAATGAGCGGACCGCTGAAGACATCCGGGCCCTGTACGACGCTCACGGCCTCATCGCCGCGCCCGGTTATCTCGGCGGTGATTTCTGGATCGCCGACCGGCAGGCGGACCATCTCGCCACGGCGCGGAAATTCGCCGAGCTTTCCCACGGCCTCGGGTTGACCGAGGTGTACGTCGCCGCCGGCGGATTCGACGCGCAGACCCGGTCCGGGCGGACCCGGAAACAGGCGGTCACCAACGTCACTGCCGAGGACAAGCTGACCGACGCGGAGTTCAAGCAACTCACCGACACGGTCCAGGCCGTCGGCGAGATCCTGCTGGAGAAGGGCGTCCGGGCCTGCTTCCACAACCACGCCGGCACCTTCGTGGAGACCGAGGACGAGGTCGAGCGGCTGCTGGCCGGCACCGACCCCGAGGTCGTCTTCCTCGGCCCGGACACCGGCCACCTGGCCTGGGCCGGAGTCGACGTCATCGAGTTCGCGCGGCGGCACGCAAGCCGGATCAAGACCATGCACCTGAAGGACATCGACCTGGCGGTGCGCGCCGAAGGCGTCGCCGCTGGTTGGGACTATTCGACCTTCGAGCAGCACGCGATCTGGGCCGAGATCGGCGAGGGCGGTGTGGACTTCGCCACGCTGTTCGAGATTCTCGACGGTGCGGGCTTCGCCGGCTGGCTCATCGTGGAGACTGACGTGACACAGAAGGCCAGCCCGCTGGAGAGCGCGAAGATCAGTCGGGCGAACCTTCGCAAGTACGGCTTCTGAGCCGACGTACGAGAGGCGGGTTCGCATGCGAGCGTTGACCATCCGGGCCGGTGCGCCTCACTCCGAGGCTGCCGAGGTCAGCCTCGACGAACTCGCGGAGCCGACGCCGGGCCCTGGAGATCTGCTCGTCGACGGGGTCGCCATCGGCGTCTGCGGCACCGATCGCTGGTTGCTCAGCCGCAGCCCGCGGTCCTTCCCGGGCGGGCGCGACCGGATGATCATCGGCCATGAATCGCTGGGGCGGGTCCGCCAGGCGCCGGCCGGATCATCCTTCACCGCAGGCGATTTCGTGGCCGGGCTGGTACGTCGGCCCGACCCGGTCCCGTGCAAGTGCTGCGCCGCCGGCGAGCTGGACATCTGCCAGAACGGCACGTACACCGAGCGCGGCGTCGTGGGTGCCGACGGCTACGGCGCGGAGGTCTACCTCCTGGATCAGGACTACGCGGTCACGGTGAGCCCGCAGCTGGGTCTGGCCGGCGTGCTGGTCGAGCCGACCAGCATCGTCGCGAAGGCCTGGGAGGTGCTGGACCTGTCGGTCCGGTGGCCGGACGGGCGGGCGCTCATTCTCGGCGCCGGGCCGATCGGTCTGCTGGCCGCCCTGCTGGCTCAGCAGCGCGGGTACGAGGTGCACGTCGTCGATCAGGTCGCCGACGGTCCCAAGGTGGCGCAGGTGAAGGCGCTGGGCGCGACCTACCACCAGGGCGCGGATGGGCTGGACGGCTCCTTCGAGGCGGTCGTGGAATGCAGCGGCGAGTTGGTCCGCGACGCGATCAATGCGACCGCCCGCGGCGGCGCGCTGTGTTTCGTGGCCGGCGGGCACCGGGCCGTGGGCAACACGATCGAGCTGGCCGCGCTGAGCGGCGGGCTGGTCGGTAACCGGACCTACACCGGCGTGGTGAGCTCCAACCATCGCCACTTCGAGGCGGCTCACACGGCGCTGTTGGGGGCCGACCGCGGCTGGCTCGAGGACATGCTGACCCGGGTCGTGCCGGCGCAGGAGTACGCCACGGCGTTCGCCGGCGGCCCCGATGTCATCAAGACCGTCATCCAGCTGGCGGACCATCCCGGGGCATGATGTGCAGCGATGAGCCCGCAACGTCCGCTCGAGCCGATGCTCGCCCGCCAGGTCGAGCAGATCCCGCCCGCCCGGTCCCGGACGGGCGGTTGGCGTTACGAGCCGAAGTGGGACGGCTATCGCGCCCTGGTCATCGCGGACGCGAACGGCGGAGTCGCCCTGCTGTCGCGGCGCGGCCGGTCGTGGCGCGCGTTCCCGGAGATCGTCAGCGCGGCCCGGGCATTCCTGCCCCCGGACACCGTCCTGGACGGTGAGATCGTCTGCTGGTCGCCGTCCGGCCGGCTGGATTTCGGGGCGCTGCAGGCGCGCAACCTCACGTCGGGCGCGACGGCCGACCAGCTCGCCCGGGAGACCCCGGCCCACCTGATCGCGTTCGACATCCTCCACAGTGGAGGGACAGACCTGACCGGGCGGCCGCTGTCCGAGCGCCGACAGGCGCTGGAGGGCCTCTTCACCGAGATCCCGGGGACCTGCCCCCTGGCGCTGGGCCTGCACACCGATGACGAGACGACCGGCCGCGAATGGTTCAGCACGCTGGCCGCGGTTGGCGTCGAGGGAATCGTCGCCAAGCCGACCACCTCCACCTATCGGCCCGGGGACCGGTCGCATTGGGTGAAGGTCAAGCATTACGCGACCGCCGAAGCGATTGTCGGCGGAGTCACGGGTTCGCTCGGCAAACCGGCCGAGCTGCTCGTCGGCCGGCAGATGAGCCCGGACGGGGAATTCCGGGTCGTCGGCCGCACCGTTCCGCTGCAAGCCCGTGACGCCGCCGCCGTGGCGGAGCGGTTGAAGCCGGCGGACGGAGATCATCCGTGGCCGGATGTGCTGCTGCACAGCTGGTCCGGCGGCGCCGGTACCGCTACCGAATATGTCAAGGTCGACCCGAAGCTCGTCGTCGAAATACGCGTCGATGTCGCCACCCAGGCCGATCGCTGGCGGCACGGCCTGCGATTTCTCCGCATCCGCACCGACGTCGAACCCAGCGAAGTGCCCTGGGACCTTGACACCAGTTGAATACAGCTCCCCAGAAATTGATCTCCGCCGACCGGATTACCGCTTCAGCAGAGCGAACACGCCCCAGCCGAGGTGTTCGCGCCTGTACCGCACATACGAGACCGGCCCTACGTCCAGCTCCGCGCGAAGCTGGGGCGCGAGCTCGTCCGTCGGATTGGCGTCGAGCCAGCGACGGACGTTGAGCCACTGGGCGGCGGTATACCGGTCCCAGCTGTCCTGATCGGCCAGCACCATTTCCACGACATCCCACCCGAGTGCCTGAAAGCGCTGGATGAGCTCGGGCAGCGGCAGGAAGTCGTCCTTGTGCATGGCATGGCAGCCTTCGACGGCCGCCTGGTCGGGCGGGTCAGACCGCCAGTACGGCTCCCCGATCAACATCAGGCCGCCCGGGCGCAGGCTGCGCTCGAGCAGGTCAATCGTGCCGGCCACGCCGTTGCCGATCCAGGTGGCACCGATGCAGCAGGCGACGTCGACCGGCTCGCTGGCCACGTAGGCCGAGGCGTCGCGGTGCACGAACGACACCCGATCGGCGACACCCAACTCCGCGGCACGCGCCTGCGCCGCGGCGGTGAACACGGTGCTGAGGTCGACACCGGTGCCGGTGACGCCGTGGTCGCGCGCCCAGGTGCACAACAACTCACCCTTGCCGGAGGCGAGGTCCAGGAGGCGGGAATCCGGGGCAAGTCGGAGCGCACGCCCGAGCGTGGCCAGTTTCTCGCTGGTGAACGGGTTGAGCAGCCGATGGCTACTCTCGCGAATGGTGAAGGTACGTGGAAGATCCACTTCTACAGGTCCACTTCTTATGAACGTAGGAACAGTTCCGCAGGCTAGGTGCGTTCGGACGCAGCGTCCACGGAATATCGACCCGACGCCGTGTCCGCGGCAGAGCGGCCGGCGACGCCTACTAGAGTGCTTCCTCGAGCGGTGCTGCTGGAATGGCGCCGCGGCCGGCTTCCTGAACAGATGCAGGCGGGGGATTTGCTGTGAAGTCCGTGCTCATCGCGGCGTTGGTAGGGCTGGCCGTGTCCATTCTCTGCACGCCCATCGCGATCACGATGTTCCGCAAGCGCGGTCTGGGCCAGGAGATCCGCGGCGTGCTCGGGGAGTCGCACCAGGCCAAGCGCGGCACGCCGACCATGGGCGGCATGGTGATTGTGATCGCCACCGTGCTCGGGTATTTCGTCGCGCATCTGGTGGTCGCCAATCAGCCGGGCCGTGGGCCGACCGCGTCCGGACTGCTCGCGCTGTTCCTGCTGGTCGGCCTCGCCTTCATCGGGTTCATGGACGACTTCGTCAAGCTCTTCCTGAAACGCAATCTGGGGTTGAACAAAACCCAGAAGATCGTCGGTCAGACGGTCATCGCCGTCGTGTTCGGGATCCTTGCACTGCGGTTCAGAAACCACGCCGGGTTGACGCCGGCGACGACCCACCTGTCGTTCGTCCGCGATATCAGTGTGATCAGCCTCGGCTCGATCGGCTTCGTGGTGCTCGCTTTCTTTATCATTTCCGGCTTCTCCAATGCCGTCAATCTCACCGACGGGCTCGACGGGCTGTGCGCGGGCAGCTCCGCGATGGTGCTCGGCGCATACGTGATCATCACCTTCTACCAGTTCCGCAACGCCTGCGGCATGCCCGCGGCCGGCGCCGGCTGTTATCAGGTGCGCGACCCGCTGGACCTCACGCTCGTCGCCGCGGCAGCACTCGGCGCCTGCTTCGGATTTCTCTGGTGGAACGCCAATCCGGCGAAAATATTCATGGGCGACGTCGGCGCGCTGCCGCTGGGCGGGCTCTTCGCCGGGCTCGGCATCATGACGCACACCGAGTTGCTCCTGGTGATCATCGCCGGGCTGTCCGTCGCCGAATTGCTGTCGGATGTCATTCAGATCGGCGCGTTCAAGCTCTACGGGAAGCGACCGTTCAAGATGGCTCCGTTTCACCACCATTTTGAGTTCATCGGCTGGGCCGAGGCGACGATCCTCACCCGGTTCTGGATCCTCAGTGGTATAACGGTTGCCATCGGTCTCGGCATCTTCTACGGCGAATTCATCTCGCACGGCCTCAACTGAGACCCTCGAGCCACCGCAGGTCGCCGCCACGAGCCATTCCGATGCCGTGCCGGAGCATCATCAGGGGAAACCAGTCCCATTCATGCTGGGTCAGCGGCTGCAGCTCCTGATAACCGGCGAGAAATGCGGACCGGATCTCCGCCGAGATCGGCGCCCAGTTGTGATACCGGGTGCCGAGCAGCACCGACGCCTGAGCCAGGTCCTCCACCCGATGTCTGCGACCCATCTCCTCGAAATCCAGCACCGCGGAAACACCGTCGTTGTCCCACAGGATGTTGGACGCCCGAAAGTCCCCGTGCACCAGTTGCCGTTCCGCACCCAGCTCGTCGAGGCCGTCGGCCCGGTCGAGCAGCGTACGGATCGCCGCGGCAACCGGCGGTGGGTCGTCGTCCGCCGGTGCGGACCGCAGGTATTCGTCGAAGTCGGACATCGGGGTGGACCGCGCCGTGCCGCTGTCCAACTCCGCGACGCGCGGATATTCCGCCAGCGCCTGGTGCAGCCGGGCCAGGGTCGCTCCGGCCACGTGCGCCTGGCGGTGATCGGCCGGGTCGAGCAACTCGCCGCGCACCACCCGCTGGACGCCCAGGGAGAGATGCTCCCAGCCGACCTGCGCCGCGCCGGTCCGATCGGTCAACCGTGCCGCCACGGGCAGACCCTGCTCCCGTAACCGCACCAGCAGGTCTCCGATCGCCGCGAGGCGTCGATGGGCACCGGGCACGACCGAACACTTGGCGATCAGCGGCCCGTCCGGGGCGCTCATCCAGGCCAGCAGGCTGCGCGCGCTGATCACGAGCCGGTCCACCGAGGTGACGGCCACGCCGTACCCGCGCGACATCCGGTCGGTCAACCAGTGCGCGGCGATCTCCGCCGTGTCGAAGCGAAACCGCTGCGCCAGGGCGGTTTCGGCGTCGGTCGACTCCCACAACATCGACAACTCAGGGGCGGTCATTGTTCGTACCCTAATTGGTTCGCCGCGTCGCACACGTTCGGAGTTGACGGATGATGTCGGCGGGCGCCTGGCATCCGACCGCCTGATCTGCGGGTTGTTCGTCCGATATCGCCGTGGGAGTGTGCTCTCATGGCAAGATCGACCGGACGCGGAGGGTATCTCGGGTTAGTCACCTGTCTGGTCGTGTTGGCGGTGTCGTCCTGTGCCACCCACGACCGCACGGCGCCGAAGCCATCGGCGCCCCCGACAGTCACCGTCACACCGCGCAGCGCGCTGGTCGACGTCCCGGTCCGCACCACGGTCGCCGGCCTTCCCGCCGGCGCCGACACGACGGTCACGGCGAGCGCGACCGGCGACCACGGCACCGCCTGGTCGGCGACGGCCCGGTTCACCGCGACAAAGAACGGGAGCGTGTCGCTGACACAGCCATCGGCGGGCGGCAGCTATCGCGGCGTCGATCCGATGGGACTGTTCGACATGATGACGCCGACGTCCGCGGCCTCCACCGAGACCGAGTTCGTCATTCCGCCAGGCGGTTTCACCGTGACACTCCGGGCTCGCATCGGCGGGCGGGTCGTGGCGATGACGACGGTTCGGCGAACGACGGTCGGCGCCGTCCCGATCACCACGACCGCCGAAAGGTTGAGCTCGACCGGGATCTACGGCGAGCTGGCCGCGCCGAAACACAGTACGAAACGACGGCCGGCAATCCTGCTCTTCGGCGGCTCGGAGGGCGGCCTTGCCACCGCCTTCACCGCGAAACTGCTCGCCGCGCACGGCTATCCCGCCCTTGCGCTCGCCTATTTCAAGGAACCCGGGCTGCCGTCGGATCTGACCCACATTCCCTTGGAATACTTCAAGAAGGCCCTCGACCTGCTCCGGTCCCAACCCGGCGTCGACCCCGCGCACATCGTGGTCTGGGGCGTCTCGCGCGGCTCCGAGGCTGCGCTTTTGCTGGGCGTCCACTATCCCGATCTCGTACACGGTGTCGTCGCCGGAGTCCCCAGCTCCGTGGTGAACCCCGGCTATCCGGAATCCAGCCAACCGGCCTGGACGCTGGCTGGCAAACCGATCCCCGCCATCAGCATGACCGCGTACGGCGAACCCGAACCAGCCGATCGGCAGGCCGTCATCCCGGTCGAGAAGATCAACGGCCCGGTCCTGCTCTACTGCGGCGGCCAGGACGAGGTCTGGCATTCCTGTCCCTATCAGGACGCCATCACCGCACGGCTGAAGTCGCACCATTTCCACGGTGAGGTGACGGCATTGCGCTATTCCGGAGCGGGCCATTTCGTCGGGTCTCTCACCTGCTACCTCAGCGTGGCCCCGAGATGGTTCGACCGGGGCGGTGGCACCGCCGCGGCCAATCTGCGGGCCGAGGCGGACGGGCATGCCGCCCTGCTGAGATACTTGGCCGCGCTGCGGCAGTGACGATTCAGCCGCTGTCCGATCGAGGTGCGCTTTATCCGTGAAACAGCGACCCGATCACGGGTAGGGCGCACTTGGATCGGCGCGCCCGCACCCGTCATCGAGCATTCCTGTCCACTTCGGACCAGCGACGGTTACCCGAACGGCAGGGGCTCGTAGCTGGCCCCGTACGGCGCGTCCGGCCGTGAGAACTCCCCCATCAACGCACGGCGCATCGGCGTCGTACGCTCCAGGAACTCATCCGAATTGCCGAACCGATCGGCGGCCCTGACCCACGGCGGGCTGTAGACATAGTGCGCGGTGTACCGGTCCCGGTCCCCGTCGTGCCGGTAGGTCCGGTGCCACACTCCATTGTGGAACAACAGCACCGAGCCGGCCCGGGCACAGATGACGTGCCCGATCGGGGTGTCCCCCTTGGCGCTCCGGATGTCGGCTGGTAGCGGCACCTGGCTGCGATGACTTCCCGGGATCAACTCCATGTTGCCCATTCCGGGCTCGGTCTGATCGGTCAGCAGGAAGGACGCCCGGAGCTGGATCAGCGGGACCGGATATCCCACCTGGTTGAAGTTGTACGCACTCGAACCGTCCTGATGCCAGCCACCCAGGCCCGCGTGCGCGGGTTGCATCGTGTTCCAGCTGGCCTGCAGTACGAAGCGGTCTCCGTACAGGCCCCGGATCTTGGGCAGTACGGCCGGGTGGTCGATCAGCCGCTCGAGGCTCGGCTCGGTCTCATAGCCCCGCCCCAACTGGCCGAAGGCACGGTCCCGCGCCTTGTGCAGCCGCTCGGACGCCTCGTAACATTCAGCGGCCTCGTCCGCCGACAGCACATCGGGGATCACGAAATATCCCCACGACTCGAACACGAACTTGTCGAGGTCCGTGAACGGTCCGGCTTCGACCTCGGGATTCAGCATGGTGTCAATTGCTCCTCATTGTTGTGTGCCGCTATTCGACGAAGGTGGGCAGCGGCAGGCTGATCTGCCGTCCGGTGGCCATCGACTGCAGGCCAGCGTCCAGAATTTCCTGGGTGTCCCGGGCCAGCTGCGGCGACACCATTCCCTCGAACGGCTCGTCGTGCAACAGGCAGTAGGTGAAATAGTCCGGGCCGGACGCGTAGTGCGCCGGCAGCGGGGTCGCCTCGATCGTCTTCGACTCGGTCGACACCAATTCGCCCGAGGTCCCCATATTGGCCAGGCTGACCTCGTCCGGCCCGGTGAGAGCGAGTGCTCCGTTCTCGCCGTAGACCACCGTCGGCAGGCGCACCGGCACGGCCGGCTGGGTCCAGCTGCCCTCCACCACCGTGTGCCCCCGGGAATAGCCGAGAATCATCGTCCCGGTGTCCTCGACGGTGAAGAATTCCTTGGAGTACCGGCCGCCGTGGGCCACCACGTGGTTGGGCTGTCCCATGAACCATCTCGACATCGCCGCTCCGTACGAGCAGAAGTCCACCGCCGCGCCGCCGCCGTTGGTCTCCCGGTCGATGAGCCAACCCCAGCCGACCCGGCTGATCGGTCCACGCGAGGCGTAGTCCTGCGGCGGTCCGCCGTGGCCCGCGCGATGGTAGATGCCCAGCACCCGGCCGATCTCACCGTCGTCGACCAGCTTCTTGGCCGCGTGGATGCCCGGCCGCCAGTTGGTCGGCCAGTTGACCATCAGCCGTACGCCGTGCCGGGCCGCCGTCGTGGCCATGTTCTCGGCCAGGGCGACGTCGGCCGCCATCGGCTTCTCTTTCATGACGTGCACGCCGCGCGCGGCCGCGTCCGCGACCACCTCGGCGGCCCGCCGGTTGTCGGCGCAGGTGACGATCGCCTGCGGGCGCGCCTTGTCGTAGAGCTCATCGGAGCTGGCGAAAGCGGCCACCTCGGGATGTTGGTCCACAAAGAACTCACGGAGCTCCTGGTCGGCGATCGAGATGCCGACCACCTCGGCGGTCGGGCTCTTCAGCGCCGACTCGAGCAGCCCCTTGAAATGCAGATGTTCGCCACCGACGAAAGCGAGCCGGATGCGGTCAGAAGATGTAGCCATGTGCTGCGTTCTCCTCACGGATCGGAGGTGCTGGTGATCAGGCGGCGGGGACGTCGGCCTCGGCCCGTTCGCGGGCCAGATCCACGGGTTGGCCGGTTTCGGCCGACCGGTAGACGGCGTCGACGAGTTCGAGAGCGTCGCGTCCATCGGCGCCGGTGAGCTGCAGTGGCTTGTCGTCGAGCACGGCATCAACGAGGTGCGCCAGCTTGCGGTAGTGGATCTCGATCAGCGGCGGTTCGACCGTGGTGATGTGCCGCCAGCCGCGCACGTGCGCCGGCTCGCCGAAGGTGTTGCTGTAGACGTCAATTCCGGGGGTTGCGCGGTTGGTGAGAATAGATCCCTCGGAGCCGTCGATCGACATGGAATTGTGGCCGGCGGCCACCGCCCACGCCGCGTACCAGGAACCCATGGCTCCGCTGCGGAACCGCATCGTCGCCATAATTGTGTCCTCGACATCGATGTCGGTGAGCAGCTCGTCGCCGACCTTCACATCCGGGCGGAAGATGGCGCTCGTCGCGTAGACGCTCTCGACCGGCCCCATCAGCCAGAGAATCGTGTGCGCCGTATAAATCCCCCAGTCCATCAACACGCCGCCGCCGGAGAATTTCTTCTGCAGAAACCACGGCACGTGATGCCGGGACGGGCCGAGACCGACCTGGGTCATACCCATCGGCCGCCCCACCACGCCCTCGTCCAGCAGCCGCCGTATCAGCGGAAGCGCCGTGCCGAACCGGTGCTGGTAACCCATCGCGAATTTGACGCCCGCCTTCTCGGCGGCCGCCACCATGGCGTTGGCCTCCGGCAGCGTCGGCGCGATCGGCTTCTCACAGAGAATGTGCTTTCCGGCCCGGGCCGCCGCGATCACCGGCTCGGCGTGCGCGGTCGGCCAGGTCGTTACGGTCACCGCCTCGACCCTGGGATCGTCGAGCAGATCCTGATAGCTGCCGTAATGCCGGTCGATGTCGAAATCCTCGGCCGCCTGCTGGGCCTTCGTCGGGTCGATGTCCGCCACCGCGACGAGGTCCACCCGCGGATTTCTTTTGAGATTGGGCAGGTGGGCGGCGCGCGAGATGCCACCGGCACCGATCACACCCACCCCTAGTCTGCGTTCGGTCATGGCAGATGCCTCCTTGTGGCCCGCAGGCCTGGTCAGTGGTCGGTCGGGGTGCGCTGGTCGGGCGCCTCGACCACGTGCGGCGTTCCGTCGGTGATCACGACGCGGTCCTGCCACCGGTCGTCCGGATCCGGGATCGGCACCGATGCGAGCAGCAGTTTGGTGTAGTCGTGGGAGGGATGGGTCAGGACCTCCGAGACCGGGCCTTTCTCGACGATCTGCCCGCGGAACATTGTCATCATCTGGCCGCCGAGATACGCCACGGTGGAGAGGTCGTGGGTGATGAACAGGGTTGTCATTCCGTATTTCTGCTGGAATTCCAGGAGCAGATCCAGGAAGTTCTTCCGCACCTGTGCATCGAGCATCGAAACCGGCTCATCGGCGATGATGAACGACGGGCGGAGCAGGCAGACCCGGGCCAGCATCAGCCGCTGCCGTTGGCCGCCGCTCAGTTGATGGGGATACCGCCCGAGTACGGCATCCGGGTCCAACTTGACCGCTTCGAGCGACGACCTGATCATCTCCATTCCGGCCTCGCGGCTCTTGGTCAGCTTAAACTTCTTGACCGCTTTCCAGAAGACCCGATCAACCCGGTAAAACGGATTAAAGATCGAATACGGGTCCTGGAAGACCGGCTGCACGTCGCGCCGAAACTGGTCTCGGCCGGCCCGATTGAGCTTGACGATGTCCTTGCCGTCATACCGGACCTGCCCGGCGCTCGGCTTCTGCAGACCCATGATGATCCGGGCGATCGTGCTCTTGCCGCTGCCACTGGCGCCGACGAGGCTGATCACCTGGGCCGGCTCTGACCGCAACTCGAACGACACGTCGTCCACGGCCCTGACCCGCAGCCCCGCTCGGCCGCGGAACACCTGGGTGACACCGTCGAAGACGATCGACTTGACGCCCGGAAGGGCCGTCTCCGCCTTCTTCTCCGGTGGCGGCGTCCGGGAAATAACCTCCAGCGACGGAATGGAGCTGATCAGCTTGGCGGTGTACTCGTGCTCCGGCTTCTTGAAGATCTGCCGGACGGCGCCGACCTCGACGATCTTGCCCTGGTACATGACGGCCACCCGGTCGGTGAGCTGCGCGTGCACACCCATGTCGTGGGTGATGACCAGAATGGCGACGCCGAGTTTGTCCCGCAGCTCGGCCAGATTCTGGATCACCACCCGCTGGATGGTGACATCGAGCGCGGTCGTCGGCTCGTCGGCGATCAGCAGATCTGGCTCCAGCGCCACCGAGAGAGCCATGATGACCCGCTGTTTCATGCCGCCGGAGAGCTCGTGGGCGTACATGTGGGCGACCGTGGGGTCGAGCCCGACCCGGGCCAGCAGATCGGGGATCCGGTCCTCGATCGCCTTCTTGTCGCCACCGAGATGCAGCTGCATCACGTCGACGAACTGGTCCCGCACCCGCATCACCGGATTGAGTGAGTTCATCGATCCCTGCGGCAGATAGGCCAGCTCGCTCCACCGGAGCACCGACAGCTGACGCTCCTCGACCTCGAGCAGGTCGACCGGTGATCCCTTGGCGGTGTGGAATCTCGCCGAGCCGCCGGCCACGAATCCCGGCGGACGCAGCAGCCGCAGGATGCTGGTGGCCATCGTGCTCTTGCCGCACCCCGACTCACCCGCGATACCGAGGATCTCGCCGCGGTTGACGGTCAGGTCGACATTATCCACCGCCGTCGTGTCGCCGGTGATCGTCCGATACTTGACGGTTAGGTCCGAGACCTCGAGAAGTGGCTCCATGTCAGACACCCGCCACCTTCCGCAGCCGCGGATTGAATACCTCGTCCAGCCCGATATTCACCAGGTTGAGCGATCCGAAGATCAGGCAGACCGCGACGATTGGAGCGACGAAAAGAGGCCAGTGGCCCAGCCCCAGCGCGCCACCCTGGATCGCCGAGTTGATCACCAGGCCGAGGTCGATGATGCTGCTCGGGCCGAGACCGATCACCTCCAGCGAGATCAGTCCGAAGATCGCGCTGATCGCCGACAATGCGAGGCCCAGGGCGATATACGGCAACATGTTGGGGACCAGTTCCTGGAAGATGATCTCCACCGTGTTGAGCTTGGTCATCTTGGCCAGGTCGACGTAGCCACGGGTACGCAGGCTCAGCACCTGCGACCGGATCGCCCGGGCCGCGCCCGGCCAGCTGAACACCGCCAGGATGATGCTGATCTCGACCAGGCTCACATTCTTGGCGAAACCGGAAAAGGCGATCAGCAACGGCAGCGTGGGAATAACCAGAAATGTGTCGGTGATGGCGGCGAGCACCGCGTCCACCGGTCCGCCCTTGTAGGCGGCGAAGAATGCGATCGTGACACCGATCGCCGTGGACAGCACGCCGGCGTAGAACCCGACCCGAAGTGACGTCCACAGCCCGGTCACCACCAGCGCCAAGGTGTCCCGGCCGTAGGTGTCGGCGCCGAGCAGGTCGTGCCCGCTCGGCGACTGCCATTTCGGCGCGAAGCCGACCGAGATCGGATTCTGCCCGCCACCGATCAGGTGCACGATCTGCCCGTGCAGCAGGCCGACCAGCACCACGATTGCGAGCATCGTCAGTCCGGCGGTGAGCTTCGGACTGCCCCGCAGCGTTTTCAGGATATTGCGTACGACTCTCATTTCGCGCTCACCTCACGTACTTGATGCGGGGATCGAGCAGCGGCATGACCAGGTCAAGAATGAATACCGCCGTCAGGACGCCGAAGATCGCGATGTCCGTGATGCCCATGACCGTGTTCAGGTCGAGCTGTCCGATCGCCTTTACCAGCAGGAACCCGACGCCCGGATAGCTGAAGAGCTGCTCGAGCAGGACGTTTCCGCCGAATATGGCTCCGAAGGAGATCATCAGGTTGGTGATCTGCGGCAGGTAGCAGTTCGGCATCGCGTACCGGCCCAGGATCCGCCGCGACGGCAGCCCTTTGGCCCGGGCAAAGGTCAGATAGTCCTCGCCGAGCACCGTCACCATCTGTTGGCGCATGCCCAGCATGTGCCCCAGTGCGGTCACCACCACGATCGACAGGGCCGGAAGCACGGCGTGCTCGATGATGCTGACGATGAACGGGAGGGAGAAGGTGGCGGCGACATTCACGCCGTACGGCGCCTCCGCCGGAAAGAGCGGTACCCGGTAGGCGAAGAGGAAAACCAGCACCAGCCCGATGAAATAGAACGGTACGGGTGCCAGCGCCACCGAGATCCAGGTCGCCGTCTCGGAGAACTTGCTGTTGCGGCGCCAGCCCGCCACCGCCCCGAAGAGGGTGCCGAGGATCCAGGCGATCGCCGTGGCCACGCACAACAGCCCGACGGTCCACGGAATCGACTTGGAAATGACGGTCTGCGCCGACTCGGGATAGTTGATCAGCGACGGCCCGAAGTTCTGATGGAATACCAGCTGTTTCATGTAGTGGCCGTACTGGCTGAGCAGACTGCCGTTCAGCCCGAAGACGGCCTTGTAGTGGTTGATGACGCCCTGGCTGGCCGTCGCGTTGTAGTCGTAGTTCTGTTGCAGGTTCTGGATGTAGGCGCCGATCGGGTTGCCCGGAATGAGCCGGAAGAAAAAGAATGTCGCAGTGATCGCGGCCCACAGGGTCAGCAGGTAGAGACCGAACCGCCGCAGCACGTATGCCAGCGTGCTGTGCTGCGCGAAATAGCCCCTGATGCCCTGGCCGCCGATCTGGGCGGATCCAGATTCCGGCTCACCCACCTGCTCCAGAGCGGCAGCGGTCGGATTCTCGACCGACATTTAATGACCTCCGGCCGGCTTGAGCGCTCCGATCACGAACATGAACTGCCCCCACCAGTCGCTCGGAACGTTGTAGAGGTTGTCGTTGGTCGGCCAGCCGGTCCAGTAGGTCGTGTTGAAGACGTGTGTGTAGACGGTCTGCAGATAGGTGATGACCGGCTGCTGGATGAAGAACTGCTCGAGGGCCTGGTCGTAGGTGGGCTTCGAGCTCGCGGCCGTCGGGCTGCTCAGGGCCATCTTCTCGACCAGTGTGTCGAAAGCCGCGTCCTTGAAGCGCATATTGTCGCCACTCAGCGCGTTGGTGCCGATCGGCTCGTAGTACAGCTTGCTGTTGAGCTGCTCATAGAGTTGGTACTGGTCCAGCAACGCGCCGCCGAACCATTCCGACCGGATGTCGTACTGACCCTTGGCCACCCTGGTGTTGTAGACGGCGGTGGACAGCTGCTTGACGCTGGCCGGGATGCCCAGCTTGGTGAGCTCCTCGGCGAGCAGCTGCCCGACGATGTACTCCTGAGCCTGCGTTCCCGACGACGACTGCGGGGTGATCACCTGCAGGCTCAGCGCCTTTCCGTTCAGCTGCCGCTTTCCGCCGGCGCCTTTCTTGATCCCGAGCTGATCGAGCATCTTGCCGGCCATCGTCGGGTTGTATTCCCGGATGTACTTGTACTTGTTGGCCAGCTCGCTGTTCTCCCACGCCTTGGTGTTGGGGTAGGTCGGCCAGGGATAGGTGTCCGCGGTCGTCGGCACCGGCCAGACGGACTTGATGACCTTCTGCCGGTCGATCAGCATCGAGACGGCGTACCGGAACCGCGGATCGGCGAGCGCGCCACGGGACGGATCGCAGTTCACGATCATGGCCCGCTGATCAGAGTCCACAAAGGAGGTGATGATGATGTTCTTGTTGCCCTGCGCCTGCAGGCTCTTGGCATAGTCGTAGGCCGTCGACTGCGCCGGCGAGTCGATCTCGGCATTCTTGAAGTTCTCGTTCTCCTGATCGGACTGCGGCGCGTTGCGGAAGACGACATACTCCGGCGCCGGGTCCATCGTGGACTTGTTCCAGTAGTTGGGCTGTTTCTCCCAGATGAACAGGCCCAGGTTCTGGATCGTCTTCTGCAGCTTGTACGGGCCGGTGTAGATCGGTGGGTTGTTCTTGAACGTGGTTATCGGCTGGTTGGCCCAGACGTGTTGGGGCAGCACCAGCAGGTTGGCGCTGATGATCTGACACACCAGGTTGTAGTGGAACCGTGGATCGCGCTTGTCCAGGTGGAATACCACCGTATGCGCGTCCGGCACCGTCATGGACGTGACTTCCTTGGTCCACTCCCCATTCGCCACCTGGGAGGCGTTCTTCTGCATCAGACTGATCGTGAACTCGACATCCGCCGACGTGAACGGCTTTCCGTCGCTCCAGGTCACGGTCGGGTCGAGATTCAATGTCATCTCGTCGAAGGTGGCGTTGTAGGACCAGCTCTTGCCCTGCCAGTTCAGCAACTTGCCGGTGGCCAGATTCAGATAGAATAGGTATTCCTTCGCCAACTGCGCCACGCCCGCCTGATACTGCTCGCCGTTCGGGATCAGCGGGTTGAAGCTGTTATAGACGCTGAACGGACCCTGGTCGATGACCACGGTCTTCTCCCGCGGCGTCGGCACGATGCTCTGACCGCTGCTCTTCCCTTTGGCCGCCGCGGTTGGGGTATCGCCCCCGGTGCAGGCCGAGAGCAGGCCGGTGGCCACGCCCGCGCCCGCAATGCCGAGCAGATTCCGCCGGTTCAATCGCCATTTCAGGAAATCGGCTACATCGATACCGTCGCCTTGATTGTGCTCCATTTGTTTTGACGCCACCCCTCATTGATCACGCTCGTCCGCCGTTGGAACGATCAGGTGAGAACAGCAGCCGCAGGTATAGCGGCGAAACCGCGCGACCCGGGAGGCTCGGGTCGCGACCCGAGTTCCCACACCGTCGCCGGTTTAACACTTCAACTGACTGACTATTGGATCGAGGCTACGTTCTGCTGAACGCCGAGTCTTCCGGGTTCCTCAGGTTAACGTCCGGGAAACACGACTGTGATCGGACAGGTTTTACTTTTCAGGACATCGTTGTCAGAGCGGTCGACCGCACGAGACAGGCCGCCGCCTGATCTGCCGACTCACAGCGGATGCACACGAATACGGAGGGTGAGCTCGGCGTCCAGAAATGGTGGAATGCCGACGGCTCAGAGGTGATAGTGCTCGTCGATCTCGGTTTGATAACCGGCAACCGATCCGTCCAGCACGTCGGCGACCCGCACCGGACCGCCGGCGAACGACGATTCCAGAATTGCGTAGGCCATGGCCAGATCCAGGACGCCTTCGGCGGCGCTCGCCTCCATCGCTGACCCGGCCGCTATCGCCCGGGTGAAATCGAGCAGCTCGAGCCCGAAGGCGTCATCCAGCCCTGCGGGAAAAAGACGCTCACGCAGTGCGGCCGGCGCCTGGCTGGCCAGCAGGTCGGTCGCGTTGCCGATTGGCCCCTCGTCACCGGCGACGGCGTCACCCCGGATCGACCCGGCGGCACCGTAGATAATAGGACTGGCATCGAGTCCGGACCGTTCGCCGTGCCCGCCCCAACTCGAAAAGGTGCTGCCCAGCGCGCCGCTGGCGAACCGGAACTGCGCCAGATAGAGATCCTCGAGTTGATTGACAACGGCCAAACCGTCCCCGCCGCGGCGCACCGGCTCCAGGGTCCTGGTCAGCGCGCTGATTTCCTCGATCGGTCCCATCAGATAACGGATCTGATGCATCAGATGTACGCCGTGGTCGAGGGCGGGGCCGCCGCCGCCGTCGAGCTTGCGGTGTCGCCAGGCGGTGTGTGCCACGATCCGGTCGGGGGCCCATTCGCCGCCGACGCCGCCGGACAGCCACAGTTGCGGCGTACCGACCAGACCCTGATCAAGGACCCAGCGCAGCGCCCGGGTGCGGGTCGTATAGCGCACGTTCTCGGCCACACCGGCGACCAATCCCCGGCTGGCTGCCGCATTCGCAATGGCGTGTCCGGCCCGGACCGAGATGGCGAGCGGCTTCTCCAGCAGGACGTGTTTGCCGGCCGCGATCGCGGCGAGCGCAATCTGGTGGTGCAGGCCGACGGGCGCCAACACCAGTACGGCATCGACGACATCGGCGTCGAGCATGGCGCGCCAGTCGTCGAAGACCGCCGGCAGCACGTCCGGATGCAGATCGCTTACGTAACGGTGTGGCGCTCCGAGCGCGTCCTGCGGATTGTCCGACGCAGGCGGGCGCGCTGGCGGCCCTTCGCCGCGCCGCCGGAACATCACGGCATCCTCGATCCGCCGGGCACACAGCGCCGTGATGCGCACCGGATCGAGGCCGACCGCCTGCAGCCGGGCGATCCCGCGCAGATGCGCGGGCAGGATGCGAGCACAGCCGACGATTCCCAGCCTGATCGGCCTGCCGGTCGGCGGGGTCACGATCCGTGCATTTCCAAGCGGTACTGCCGTGGCGTCTGCCCACATCGCGATGTGAAGCGGTCGTAGAACTGACTGACCGAGCCGAACCCGGAGGCGAAGCCGACGTCGGAGACGTTCGCCTCGGTGGCCACCAGGAGGCGCTGGGCCTCGGCGACCCGGCACCGGGTGAGGTATTCGGCGATCGTGTAGCCGATCGTGGAGCGGAACAGCGTCATCGCATATTGCGGATGCACGCCAGCGGCGCTGGCGACGTCCGCGACATGGATCGGCTCGTGAAAGTGATTGACGATGTAGCGGCACATTGACGTCACAACAGCGAGACCGCGCTGATGAACGGTGGGCGGGATCGACAGCGCCTCACCCGTGGTCGGCGCCAGATCCGGAGCGAGCCGCTGCAGCCAGCCGTTGATCTCCAGCATCATCGCCTTTCTCGTCTCTCCGTTGGCCGATCGGGCGTCCACTTCCCATTGGGAGAACTTACTTTCCATGGCCGCCAGATCGACGCGGGCCGACAGCACCCGGCCCGCGAGCAACTCAGCCACGAGATGTTCGGACAGATTGCAGGAGAGGAACAGGCCCAGCGGGATCATCAGCCGTCGCAACACCATACCGGAGCTGCGCTGCGCCAGATTGTGCGGATATGTCGCCCAGAATGTGGTCACCCGCCCGGGCACCAGCGGAACCAGGCGGCCGAGATGCTGGTAATAGGCCGACTCATCGCCTTCGACGAGGACCACCTCGAGATCGTCGTGGCAGTGCGGCGCCGGCATCGAGTCTGCCATTTCGAGCCAACAGCGAATGCGAAAGTAGTCGAAAGGTATTCCGCCGACCTTGTCCTCCAGGACCTGCATCATCCCCCCTTCATCTCCTCCCCGAATCTTGCGCCTGTTCTGGTCGACCGTCCAGGGACTACCAACCATAAAAGCATCCTGTCCTGATCCGGCCCGGCGCGGCCACATCACATATCTGTAACGCCAATCAGAGTGTCCGGGCACTCTGCATTCCGGCGCTCATACATGAAACTTCCACATTCTCGATCGCGGGCACGTCGAAATGTGGCCGGCTGCGGGAGCCGCCGGTAACGTTCGCCTGGTAACGTTTGCCCAATAATGCCAACTCGCCGATAATTCAGCCAAAGAATTCTTTGGTCAGTTCGGCTGTATGTCGGGCCGGACCAGCATTGACAGTGCCGGCCGCGTCGCCGGCGGTCGAGTCGCAGTCGCCTCGGCTCTGCCGAAGACACCTACGACCTGCACATAACTCGCCAATATGGACCTTTGGTACCGAAAGGTCACCAGGCCGGGAGTGTGTCGCAAATTGAGACACGCCCTCGTCGCCGGATGCGATGTTCTGGAGTTCCCATCCGTCCCCCTGGCAGACAGGAGCATCCGGGATGTCTCAGCCGACCGAAGGAATGGCCCCACCCACGAGCGCCCGGCAGCTCCAGACCCCGGCGGCGCTCGCGCTGGCCGACCTGACCGCCATCTTCGACGACCTCCAGTTCGTGCTGAAGTGCTGCGAGCGGCTGATCACCGAGTTGGCCAGGCCGCAACGGGACGACGTGGTGTTGGAGGCGCTGTGGGTCTCCGCTCTGAGCTCATACGCCCGCTGCTTCCGGACCGGCAAACGCGGAATGAGCCTGTCCGATTCCGACCTGACCGCGACCGGGCTGAAGGGCGACATCAAGGAGTGGCATTCCCTGCTGATGAAACTCCGGGACTTCTATCTCGATAAGCAGGTCAACCCGCGTGAGACATTCTCGGTCGGCGTCTCGCAGGCCTCGACCGGCGAACCCGAGGGGATCGTCATCACCTCCGTCGTGCAGGCACGGGTCGACGAGACCACCGTGCAACAGACCGGTCGGCTGGCCTTCGAGCTCGGCCGCGTCCTGGACGACCGGATCAAGGAGCAACAAACGATTGTCTTCAGCGCGGTGCAGGCCATGTCCACCACCGCACTCGGCGCACTGCCGGCGATCGAGGTCGTCGCCGGCTGACCGGACGGCCCACGACCGTCCACATGCGTCCAGCGGCTCAGGCTCCCTGGATCAGCCGCGGTTTCCGGTGCCAGTGGCGTGCAGACTGACCGCATCCGGCAGTCCTTTTCCCGGTGCGCGCAGTCGGCGCGCCATTACGCTTCCTCTCGATGATTACCGCCAACGACGACTGGCAGCGACGAAATGGCCATGCGGAATGGCAGTGCCGATGAGGAAGGGCAGTGCCGATGAGCGCCAACCCGATCTGGGGCGATGACTGGGACGAAGTCCGGCGGCTGTGGCTTCTCGATCCCGAGGTGGCGCACTGCAACCACGGGTCGTTCGGCGCCGTTCCCGGTCCGGTGCTCGCGGCTCAGAACGAGTTCCGCGCCCGGATGGCGGCCAATCCGATGCGCTGGTTCCACCGGGAGATGCCCGGGCTGGTGACCGAGGCTCGGGCGGAGGTGGCTGCCTTCCTCGGGGCAGATTCCGGTGACGTCGCTTTCGTTACCAACGTGAGCGCCGGCGTTTCAACCGTCGCACAGTCGTTGCAGCTCGAGCCCGGCGAGCAGGTGCTCTCCAGCAATCATGTCTACGGCTCGGTGTCCGCTGCTCTCAACCGACTCTGCGCGCGCACCGGCGCCACCAGGGTGATCGTTGACATTCCGGTCGACAGCACCGACGACGAGGTTGTCGCCAGCTTCGCCGAACACTGTACGGAGCGCACCGGCCTCGTGGTGATCGACCAGGTCACCTCGGCGACGGCACGCCGTTTCCCGATCGAAGCCGTGGCCGCCCTCGCGCACCGGGTCGATGCCGCCGTCCTGGTGGACGGCGCGCACGCACCGGGAATGCTGCCGGTCGACGTTCCTCGGATCGGGGCCGACTTCTGGGTCGGAAATCTGCACAAGTGGCCGTGCGCTCCGGCCGGCAGCGGGGTGCTGTGGGTCGCTCCCCCGTGGCAGAAACAGATTCTCTCCGCCGTCGTGTCGGGCAATGATCTCGACGGTTTCCCGACGTCCTTCGACCGGGTCGGCACCAACGATCTCTCGGCGTGGCTGGCCGCGCCGCTCTCGCTGCGCCTGCTCGGCTCGCTGGGATGGGATCGGGTGCGGGCGCACAATGAGGCGCTGGCGCTGTGGGCGCAGGCGACCGTCGCGGAAATCCTCGGCGTGCCGTCGCAGGAGCTCCGACACGACAGCGGTCTGAGCCTCGCGGTCGTCCCGCTGCCGCCCGGCGTGGCCGACAATCGCGAGGCCGCTCAAACTCTCCGCAATTACCTGGTCACCGTAGGTGTCGAAATGCAGAACCCTTGTTGGAATGGCCGAGGCTCCATCCGGTTGTCCGCCCACGTCTACAATCGACCGTCCGACTATGAACGGATGGCCCTGCGCGTGCGGGACTTCATGAACCGCTGACGCTCCTGGCCGGTTGAGGCCACCGGCCCCTTCCGGGCAGCAGAAATTCTTAATCGAGGCGATACGCCGGGGAAACCTGGGTCCGATCCCATATTCTGCCGCGATCGTGACGCGGACCTGGCAGACGCCCGAAAAACGGGGCCAATCGGCAGATCGGTGTTGCCGTGCCGTTACGCATACAGGCGCGTTTGTTGCGATCACGCAGATTCCGTTGACAGTGCCTGGGCGCGGACGTAACGTATCGCCACCCAGAGAATGAGGCAGACATAGAATGAGTCACCCATTCCAGAGCGGCGAATTACGCGTCGTCTCTCGAAAACGTCTCACCGACCAGACGGCAGCCGCCCTCCGGGAGTACATCCTTGTCAACAAGTTGGCGCCAGGCACCCGCCTTCCCGCCGAGACGAGCCTCGCCGGGTCGCTCGGCGTCAGCCGAAATGTCCTGCGGCAGGCGGTTTCCTCGCTCGAAGGGCTGGGGATGCTCCGCGTCACCCAGGGCAGCGGGACCTACGTCGCCGACCTTGCCGACACCGAGGTCTTCCAGCAGATCGCGGCCTGGATGGGGTCGGCCACGCTCAGCGAGGAGGACTACCTGGAGGTCCGTGCCATCTGGGAGCGGGGTATTTTTCAGCTCGTCATGGATCGCGCGCAACCCGCCGACCTTGATCGGCTCGACGAGATCGCTGCGGCTATGGTCGAAACCGACGACCCGCAGGAGGCTACGGCCCAACACGAGAAATTCCACGAGGCCCTGCTGCACGTCACCGGCAACCAGTTCCTGGTCACGATCGGCACCATCATGCATCGGTTCTTCTGGGAGTTCGGATACCGGGACGCAATTGTACGTAAACCGCCGGAGCCACGTGTTCTCACGAGCCACCGTTCTATTGTGGCGCTATTGCGCACCGGAAAACCAAAGAACATCCAGCACATGATTGAGCTGCATCTGTGGCCGCACCTGAGCTCGGACGACGAGGTGCCGGCAGAGGTGCTGGGGGTACGTGCACCACGCAGCCGACGTCGATGAAGAACTGAAGGGGGTGTCGAAAATGGACGAGCCGAGAGAGGGATCGAAGATGAACGACAGTGCGAGCGAGAGGCTCGGGCGACTGCCGAACCTGACGCGCCGGGGGTTCATCGTCGCCGGCGGCGCCGGTGCACTGAGTTTCGCGGCCGCGTGCGGCAACAACACCAAGACGACGAGTGGGGCGGGCAGCAAAAACGCGTTTGGGCTGAAATTGCAGTCCGGCGCGGCGTCACCCGCCGACCAGTACTACGTGACGGCGTTCGACTCCACCGGAGCCAGCTACAAGGCGATGGACTTCTACGAGACCGTCTACTCCCGCGCGCCACTGGCGGACCAGTTCAACATTCCATTGGTGCGGCTCAACCCGGACTACAGCATCGTTCCGGGCGCGGCGACCAGCTGGGAGCAGTCCGCTGACAAGCTGAGCTGGACCTTCCACCTCAAGCCCGGAATCATGTGGTCGGACGGCAAGGAGCTCACCGCCGCCGACTTCGTCGAGACCCTGCGGTATTCCGCCGATCCCAAGCATGCCTGGGACTTCAGCTGGTTCTGGTCCGGGGTGATCAAGAACTACACGGAGGCCGTCGCGGGAAAGGTGCCGACCAGCGAAATCGGGGTCAAGCAGGGCAGCGACAAGTACACCTTGGTCATCAGCACCGAGGGGCCGATCGCCTATATCCCGTCCGCCTGTCTCTACACGACGCCGCTGTCCGCGGCGGCGCTGCTCAAGCACGGTTCCGGCTCGTACAATATCAACCCGGCCACCTGCGTCAGCTGCGGGCCGTACGTGCTCTCGAAGTTCGACCCGACCGCCACCGTCGTGCTCTCGCCGAACAAGAAGTACAGCGGGCCGTACAAGCCCTCGATCGCCGGCATGGTGGGCAAGATCTATGCCGGTGGCGACATGCTGCCGCGCTTCCAGACCGGCGAGATCGACACCATCAGTGTCACGCCGCTTGACCTCAAGATCGCGGAGAAGAACTCGAAGACCAAGAACCTGCACCTGTACAAGAACCCGAACGACTTCGAGATCTGGTACGCGTTCTTCGACGTCACCAAGAAGCCCTGGAACGACATCAAGGTGCGCCAGGCGCTGGCCCACTGCATCGACCGGGACACGATCATCAAGAGTCTGCTGGCGCCGCTGGCCACGCCGGCCTACGGCTACCTGACTCCGGGATACCCGTTCGCGGTCGAGGACCCGCTGAAGCCGCTGACCAATTACGATCCCGGCAAGGCGAAGTCGCTGCTCGCGGCTGCGGGATACCCCGGCGGCAAGGGCTTCCCGTCCGTCACGTTCAGCTGGTGGGCCAACGCGGTCTCCAATACCGAGTCGGTCGTGCAGGCCCTGACGGCGAACTGGAAGAAGGTCCTGGGCATCGACATCAAGCTCCAGGAGCTCGACAAGACCACGTTCTACAGCAAGATGAACGCCAAGCCGACGACCCTAGAAATGGGTTTCGTGTCGTACGGCATGGACTATTTCGACGCGTCGAACATGCTGAGCGTCTACAAGAGCGGCGGCCGGCACAACTGGAACAACAAGGAGTACGACAGCCTGCTCGCCAAGGGCGCGGCCGAGAGCGACACCGCGAAGCGGCAGGATATCTACACCCAGGCCCAGGTGCTCCAGACCCAGGACGCGCCCGCGCTGTTCATCTTCCACCTGCTCTACGGCTACTACTACGCGCCGTACATCAAGGGGAAGGCGCTGGAGAAGAACAAGGACGGCTACGACGGCATCCAGTGGCCCGGCTTCGGGGCGACCAGCAATTCGCTCGACCAGCTGTACGTCGCCGACAACCTGAACAGTTGGCCGCGGCAGAAGCAAACGGGCGTGATCTAGCAATTTGGAAACAATAAAACCGACGTGGAGAGGGTAGTAGTGCGGTGATTGCCTACCTCGCTCAGCGATTCCTGACCCTGCTGCTCGTCATGCTCGCGGTGACCATGCTGATCTTCGGACTCATGCATGCAGTGCCGGGCGGTCCCTTCGACCAGACCCAGCAACCGTTACCCGCGCCCGCAATGGCGAACATCATGCGCAAGTATGGGCTGAACGAGCCGATCTGGAGGCAGTACCTCAACTGGCTCTGGGCCCTGCTCCACGGCGATTTCGGCATTCCGTTCGAGCAGCCGACGATGTCGGTGACCGGTCTGATCGCCAAGGCCTGGCCGATCACCCTCATCGTCGGTGGCTGCACGATCGCCATTTCCTACATCGGCGGTCTGATCATGGGCTGCATCGCGGCTCTGAAGCACAACACCTGGCTCGACTGGCTGCTCACCTCGGCGGTTTCGACCGCCGGGGTGGCGCTGCCCAACTACGTCGTCGGCTTCCTGCTGATCTCGATCTTCTCGGTCAAGCTCGGCTGGCTGCCGGCCGGCGGTTGGGGCCAGCCGCAGGATCTGATTCTGCCGGTGATCGCCTTCGCGCTCTATCCGATGGCGTTGATGGCCCGGTTCACCCGGGCCAGCACGCTGGAGGTGACCTATGCCGACTACGTGCGCATGGGTCGGGCACGCGGGCTTTCCGAGCGCCGGATCACCACCCGGTACATCCTGCGCACCGCGCTGATTCCGCTGATCACCATCATGGGGCCAAACATTCCGAATATCCTGACCGGATCAATTTTCATCGAGGCGACGTTCGCATTACCCGGGCTGGGCAGCTATTTCACCACCGCCAGCCTGCACCGGGACTATCCACTGATCCTGGCGCTGGTGCTGATAGTCGCGGTGCTCTGGGGCACCTGCTACATCCTGAGCGACGTCGCCTATACCCTTGTTGATCCACGGGTACGTCTGGAAGGGCTGTCCCGATGACCACCACGGCAATTCCGGCTACTGTGCCGGTCCGGCGGTCGAGTTCCAGTTTCTGGCACGCCGCCTGGTACCGGTACAAGCGAAACCGGCTCGCCCTCGTCAGCGGCGTCGTCGCCATTCTCATTCTCGTGGTGGCGGCATTCGCATCGTTCATCGCCCCGTACGGCTATGCCACCCAGGACCTCACCCAGTCACTGGCCGGGCCGAGCGCGCACCACCTGCTCGGCACCGACCAACTCGGCCGGGATCTCTTGAGCCGGGCGATCTACGGCGCCCGGACCTCAATGATCATCGCTATCGGAGCGCCGCTGCTCGGCGCGATCATCGGCATTCCGATCGGCATTGTGAGCGGCTGGTTCGGCGGCATCATCGACTTCATCACGCTCCGCCTGTTCGAGGTCTTCACCATGGTGCCGCAGATCCTGATGGCCCTGTTGTTGATCGCCCTCTTCGGCGGCGGCGTACTGAAACTGGTGCTGTTCCTGGGAGTCACGGCCTGGGTCGGTTTCGGCCGGCTCGCCCGCGCCCAGTACATCGCGCTGCGCGACCGGGATTACGTCCAGGCCGCCCGGGCCATGGGCGTGCCGACCTCACGCATCATTTTCGTGCATATTCTGCCCAACGCCGTCGGGCCGATCATCGTCTTCTTCGTGCAGGCGATCCCAGCCACGATCTTCGCCGCCGCCGGCTTCAGTTTCCTCGGCCTCGGTGTACAGGACCCGCTGGCCGACTGGGGAAAGATGATCAACGACGGCGAGCAGTATCTCTCCGTCAGCCTGATGGTCGCCCTGCTTCCCATCATCTGTATCGCACTGGCCACCCTGACGTTCAGTTTCGCCGGGGACGGCCTCCGCGATGCCCTCGACCCCACCTCCCGGTAGGCCGACATGACCGATGAATTGACTGTGAACGTGTCCGGCGGTCCGCTGCTCGACGTCCGCGACCTGCAGGTCTCCTTCAAGTTGGAGCGCAGCACGGTCTATGCGGTGCAGGGTCTGAGCCTGCAGGTGCAGGCCGGCGAACGCCTCGGTGTCGTCGGAGAAAGCGGCTCGGGCAAGAGCATTTCGGCCCTGTCGATTATGGACATGGTCCCGTCGCCAGGAAACATCACCGGTGGCGAGATCACGTTCGCCGGCCAGAATATCCGCAATCTGCCGCATTCCCGGATGCGGCATATCCGCGGCGGTCAGATCGGGATGATCCCGCAGAACCCGCTGACCTCGCTGAATCCGGTGTTGACTGTCCAGTCCCATTTCCAGGAAGTGCTGTCGCTGCACCTCGACCTGACCGGTGACGCCGCCCACGAGCGGACGGTGGAGCTGCTGCGGTCGGTCGGCATTCCGGATCCGGCGACCCGGATGCGGGAATATCCGCACCGCTTGAGCGGCGGTCAACGCCAGCGGGTGATGATCGCCCTCGCCATGGCCTGTGAACCCCGGCTGCTGATCGCCGACGAGCCGACCACCGCGCTCGACGTCACGATTCAGGCCCAGATCCTGGAACTCTTCGACGACCTCGTCGAAAGCTCCAACCTGGGCGCGATTCTCATCACCCACAACCTGGGCATTGTCGCCAGCCACTGCGACCGCGTGGTGGTGATGTATGCGGGCCGGGTCATGGAGTCGGCGACGGTCATGGATCTGTTCGCGCGGCCGTCGCACCCGTACACGCTCGGTCTGTTGCGTTGCGTACCGCGGCTGACCGCGACCAGATCGCGTGTCTTCCATGCCATTCCCGGCCTGCCGCCCCAGGTGACGAAGGTCGTCGAGGGCTGCCCGTTCGCTCCCCGCTGTGAGCGGGCCACCGACCAGTGCCGAACGGAAACGCCTCCGCTGGAGGAAATCGGCTCCGGGCACACGATCGCCTGTTGGCACCCGGTCACCGAGCCGGCGGAGGTGGCGGTATGACAGCGACATCCACCGATCAGGAGCCAGGCGTGACTCCCGTACAGACACCGATGCTCGAGGTCGACGGGCTGGTCATGCATTACGAGGTGCGCGGCGCCGGGACGGTGGTCCGCCGCCGCGAGACGGTGCACGCGGTCGACGGCGTCAGCTTCACTCTCGGCCAGAACGAGACGCTCGGGCTGGTGGGCGAGAGCGGTTGCGGAAAGAGCACGACCGGCCGGTCAATTCTGCTGCTGGAACGCCCGACCGAGGGCCAGATCCGTTTCGAGGGCAGGGATCTGGCCTCCCTCGGTCGCCGCGAGCTGACCGCGCTGCGCCGGCGTATCCAGATCGTCTTCCAGGACCCGATCGGCTCGCTGAATCCCCGGCACACCGTCGGCCAGATCATCCGCGAGCCGCTGCACGTACACAATCTGGTGCCGAGAAACAAGCAACGCGAGCGGGTCGAGGAACTGCTGGAACTCGTCGGGCTGCCCATCGATGCGGTGTCCCGCTTTCCGCACGAATTCAGCGGCGGACAGTGTCAGCGGATCGGCATCGCGCGGTCGCTGGCCGCGGAGCCGACCTTTCTCGTGCTCGATGAACCGGTGTCGGCGCTGGACGTGTCGATCCAGGCCCAGATCCTGCAGTTGCTCACCGATCTGCAGGCTCGGCTGGGTCTGTCGTACCTGTTCATCGCCCACGACCTGGCCGTCGTCGGGCAGATGAGC
This sequence comes from Mycobacteriales bacterium, assembly GCA_036267955.1. Lineage (GTDB taxonomy): Bacteria > Actinomycetota > Actinomycetes > Mycobacteriales > QHCD01 > DATAVB01. Next base: position 34,662 of record DATAVB010000139.1, read on the forward strand.
GACCGGGTCGCGGTCATGTATCTCGGCAAGATCGTCGAGATAGCCGACCGGGAGGCGCTGTACGCCCGGCCGCACCATCCTTATACCCAGGCGCTTTTCTCCGCGGTGCCGATTCCCGATCCGACGATCAACCAGAAACGGGACCGGACCGTCATCGGTGGCGAGGTGCCGAGCTCACTGGCTCCGCCGTCCGGCTGCCGGTTCCACACCCGGTGCCCGCTCGCCCAGGACATCTGCCGGGAGCAGGAACCGCTGCTGGAGCGGGCCGGCGCCGGGCACGAGGTCGCCTGTCATTTCGCCGATATCGCGGTGCATGACAATCCGTTCGGTGAAGCCATCACGGCCGAAGCCTGAGCCGCCGTTTAATCGGCCGTGAATTCAGCTTTCGCAGCCGGTGCCGTCGTGGTCGGCGTCGAGGCCGAACGGATCAGGCGGGCGCACCGTAATCGGACCGGAAACGTAATTCGGTCCGTTTCCGGAGCCGCCCTGGCAGTCGTAGTCACCGATGCCGTCGTGCAGGCAGACCCCCGGGTAGGACGGGTCGCAGTTCGCCGGCGCGACGGTGGGAGCCGGCGGTTTTGTCGTACGAGGTGGGGTGGTCGTCCGCGGCGGCGGCGCGACCGTGGTCCGTGCTGGCGGCGCGACGGTGGTGCGGGGCGGTGTCGTCGTGGCCGGAACGACCCGGTGCGCCACCGGCGCCTTGGTGGGCACGGCCGTCGGCTTTGGTTTCGGCTTCGGCTTCGGCTTCGGCTTCGGTGTGACCGGTGGCGTTGTTGAAGTTGGCGACGGTGTAACGGATTGTGTCGGGCTCGGTGTCGTCGCCGAGTGGACCGACGACCGGACCGCGACGTGCCCGACCGGATGACCAGTGCCACCGGTCGAACCGCAGCCGATCAAGGCGACGCCGCCGACAACGGCCGTCACCGCCAGCTTGACGATCCCGGCGAATAGCCGCGCGCCAGAATTGCTGTTCATGAAATGAAATCCCCCGTGAAACAACGATCAGAGATCGGTCTGCGCCACACCTGATGGTTGGCTATGTAATCGATCGTCGCCGAGAATAGCGAGCCGGCTCTGACCGCGTCGGCGAATTCGGAAAGTGTCCGAATAGTCACCGAAGGCCACCGGCAATTCCGGAAATCCGGGCGTACGAAAGGATCACGATGCCGGATTCGAGTGCGGTCGTGTCGACGAGATTGAACCTGGTCAGCGGGCCGTCACGGTAGAGCAGGTCCTGCGGACCACCGTGCCCGACGAAGAACGGGGGCACCCACAGCCGCAACTCATCCAGCAGCCCGGCCGCCATCATCGCGTTGATCCGGTCGCTGTAGGGCTCACCGGACATGCCACCCACGGCCATGATCGTGATCGCGTAGTGCCGGCCAGGACCGGCCTTACGCGATCACGATCACGAGTGGCGTACTGCCTCAGCTCAACCGGTCAGCAGTTCGTATAACCGGGGGCGTCGTGCGTCCACCGGCAACTGTCGTGAGTGCGCCCGGCCGGAGTCCGCAGGATCGCGGTGTCGCCGGTGTTGTTCCAGATGTAATTGCCTGATCCCCAGTACCGGCTGGTGGTGGAGTTGCTGCCACTGCCGGTGTGCAACCGGACCGACGCGCCGCTGCGCAGGCTGAAGGAGCCGAAGGTGTAGCGGTGACCGGCGGCATCACGCACCGTCCAATGCGTCAGGCTTACGGTGCTCCTGCCGGAATTGTGAATAGTGACGTATTCGGCGTTGCGACTCGCATTGCTGCGCGTGTCCTTACCCGGCGAATCGTACTGAATTCGCGTGAAATGCAGCGCCGGCGTGGCGGCGTCCGCGGGTGCGGCGGCCACGCCCCCTCCGACGCAGAGCATGGCCGCTGTCGCAGCGGCAACCGTGAACCTTCGCATGGCAATCCCCCGTTTTGACATTCCAGAATTAGGTCTAGCGCTCGGCGCCCGACCCGCTGCCGGTGATAACCGACCGGCAGAGCGTAACCACATCCCGGCATTGCCGGACCCGGAATCCCGGAATATGAATTACTGCGCTATTCGGCCGGTTTGGGACCGCCAGAGCTACTGGCCGAACGTATAACGCAGGTTGGCGTCGATCAGCTGATTCAACCGCTTGCGTATATGCCCCAGGAGCGTGTCTTCGGGCGCCGGCTCGTCCACCAGCAGGGTCCAGCGCAGCTCGGTGCCGGACCGGTGGCCGTCCAGCGGCAGGTCGAAACGCACCAGAGCGTCCGGCCGCTGCGGCCACAATGACGACCAGATGACCAGGTCGGGCTCGTTGACCTCGACGATGCGCAGGCGCTGTTCGTCCGGGAGCAATTCCAACCAGCGCCGGGTCGGATCCCGGTCGGGCCGGGTCAGCGCCTCGAAGAGCACGAGCGGCGGGGCGGGTTGATTGCGTCGCCGGCTGCCAACCTCGATCACCAGGCCAGCCTACCCAGCCATGACCCAGCCACCCACCCATGACCCAGCCACCCGCCCACGATCATGAAACGGGGAGCGCTGGGGCGCGGGCGGGTCGGAGCGGTCGGGCTCAGGTCTCCAGTTGGGTGCGGATGAATTCCCGGGCACCGACGGCGAGCGCCCGGCTGTCCGTCCACAGGTTGCGCCAGATCGCGAGATTCCGCGACAGGGTCGGGTGTACGACCTCCGAGGAGAACGATTCGAACGTGATCGTGCCGTCGTAGTCGACCTCGCGCAGCGCGCCGAAGAACTCGGCCCACCCGATGGATCCGGTGCCCAGCTGACCGCGGTGCGACTCCCCCACGTGGACATAGCCGAGTTTCCCGGCTGCCGCCGCGGCGATGATCGGCTCCCGGAAGGACGTCTCCTCGATATTCATGTGATAGCTGTCCAGGTGCGCCACCACATTGTCCCGGCCGACGTCGGCGATGAACCGCAGCGTCTGCTCGGTGGTGTTGAGCACGTTCGTCTCGTAGCGGTTGCAGAATTCCAGACCCAGTGTGATGCCGGATTCGGCGGCCCGGTCGGCGAGCCGGGCGATCGACTCCACCGAATTGGCCCGGCCCCGTTCGGTGACGGGCGTGACGTACCGGCCGATCTTGGAGAAGATCACGCCGCCGAGATAGTCACCGCCGACGTCCCGCACCAGATCCAATGCCCCGTCCAGCCGGCGCCGGCCGGCGGCCACCACCACGTCGTCGTCGCTCGACACGTCGGTCGCGTCCTCCAGGCCGAGCGTCGCCACCGCCGAGAGGTCGTATTCGGCCAACAGCCGCGCGGTCAGGTCCGCGTCGAAGGCCTCCGGCTCGATCGCCGCCAGCTCGATGACGTCGTACCCGGCCTCCGCGGTCGAGGAAATGGCATGTCTGGCCTCGTCCGGAGTCCAGCCGCCGACCCAGACCAACGCGTGAATTCCGATGCGGTTGTCCATGCCACCCTTCCTGCTCGCGCGTACGTACCGGTATCAGCGAGCCTAGAGTGCCGGTCAGTTGAGCCGTGCGTCGAGCCGGACGGTGATGCTGTCGCCGGGGCCCTTCTCGATCGCCGCACGGATGTCGTTCTTCACCGGAAGTTTGTGGGTCCCGTCGCCGAGGGCCATGAACGAACTCTGGAACGGGTGCCCGTCCATGGTGCCGCGGACCTTCACCAGTCCCCTGGTGCCAAAGAATTCCGCGGAGTCCGGCATCACCACGTACGTCCAACCGCCCTTATTGGGGCTTTTCTGCAGTACTGCGGTGAATTGCTTGTCGAGCTTCATGCCAGGCCGTCCTTTCTTTTGTCGGAGCGCTATTCGACGACCACGAACCGGTTGCCGTCCTCGTCGCGGAAAACAAACATCGGCGGAATGCCCTCCCAGGACAGCAACTCCTCCACCTCCACCCCGCGGGCGGCCAGGTCGGCGTGAGCGCCCGGCACATCCGGCGACGACAGGCGGATCCCGGTGTCGACGCCGGCCGAGGCACCGTCCCGGGCCGGGATGAGCGCGATCGTCGTAGTGGAGCCGGGCGGCGCGAGCTCGATCCAGCGGCCGCCGAGCTGCTGGAGCGGCGCGTCCCGAACCACCTGGAAGCCGAGCTTCCCGACGTAGAACTCCAGCGCCCGGTCCTGGTCCGTGACCGGCACGGCGATGTTGCGCACCCCGGTGATGGTGGCTGCATTCATGGTCTTCCTCCTGGTGACGTAACGGGCCTTACGTCACTGAGGTAGAGGCTGGCCGACGGATCTCGACATGTCCGGGACAAATTCTCGAAAAGTTTCCGGCCGAGCGCGACGAGGCCGTGTCAGCGCGCCGCGCGCCGCGCACTCAGCAGGCCGGTGACCGCCAGGGCGGCCGCCGCAACCGCAATGGCCGCGCAGAGCAGCGCGGTCTGCATGCCGTCGACGAAGGCGGTGCGCGCCTGGGCCCTGATCTCGGGCCCGAGCTGCGAGGCCAGGGCCAGCGAGCCACGGGCCTTCTCCGCGACCGGCCCGGGGAGTCCGTCCACGTGCAGGTTGCCGCGGTACGTCGACTGCAGAACGCTCCCCAGCACGGCGATTCCGAGCGCTCCACCGAGCTCGCGGGCCAGGTCGTTCATCGCCGATCCGACCCCCTGCTTCGCGGTGGGCAGCGCATCGGTGATGGCGGTGGTGGCCGGGGTCATGGCCAGGCCACTACCGGCACCCAGCACCAGCAACCCGCCGAGCAGCAGCCAGTACGAGCTGGTCTCGTCCACCCGGGAAATGATCAGCATGCCGGCCGCAACCAGGACGAGCCCGGAGACGCAGACATTGCGCGTTCCGGCCCGCGGCACCAGCCTCGGCGCCGCGACCCGCGCGGCCGGCATCATCGTCAATGCCATCGGGATCAGGCTCAGCGCGGCGATGAGCGGTGAGTCGCCGCGCACGAGCTGAAGATACTGCAGCACCAGAAAGATAAAGCCGAAGAAAGCGAAGAACTGCAGCATGATCGACAGCGTCCCCGCGGCGAATGCCCGGTGACGGAAAAGGCGCGGATCGATAAGCGGGTTCTGCCGGCGCAATTCCCAGCCCACGAAGCCGATCAGCACGATGACCCCGACGGCTGTTCCACCGAGCGTACGAGCGCTGGTCCAGCTCTCGGTCGGCGCCTCGATGATCGAATAGACCAGAATTCCCAGCCCGGCAACGGTGATCAGCGCGCCGACGATATCCAGCCCCGGCGCGTCCTGGTCGGCCGACTCCGGAATGAAGCGCAGGGTGCCGATGATCGCCACCACGGCAAGCACGACGTTCAGCCCGAATACCGACCGCCACGACCATTCCTCGAGCAGCAGGCCGGACGTCAACAGGCCGAGAATCGCGCTCCCTCCGGCCACACCGGCCCAGGCCCCGACGGCGCGGGCCCGCTGCTCCCGCGGAAACGTGCTGGTGATGGTCGACAGGGTGGCCGGCATGACCAGCGCCGCGCCGAGTCCGAGAACGCCGCGCATGCCGATCAACCAGCCCGCGTCGGTCGTGGCCATGGCCGCGACCGAGCCGGCGCCGAAGATCGCCAGCCCCGCCACCAGCGCGCGGCGGCGGCCGTAGCGGTCGCCGATCGCGCCGCCGAGCAGCAGCAGGGCGGCGAACACCAATGCGTACGCGTCGATGATCCAGGACAGCTGGGTCTGGGTGGCATGCGTATCGCGGGCGATCGAGGGGATCGCCACGTTCAGCGAGGCAACCGCCGAGACGACGGTGGCGAGGGACAACATGACGACAGGCAGCGTGGCGCGGTGCGCCGAGCGCTGTGCGCCGGTCTGCGCGGCTGTGACCATCGGGTACCTCCGGGAATCTTCGTTGACCCGACCGAATCTGCCCGACCGAATCTGCCCGATCGAATCTGCCAGCACCCGGACTATATTTCAACCATGATGAATAAACCGCGTCCGGCGGCCCGTGGCCGGCGTACCGGCAAACCCGAGACCAGGGCGGAGATCCTCGCGGTCGCCCGCCAACGGTTCCTGGCCGATGGCTATCAGAACGTGACGCTGCGCTCGATCGCCACTGAGGCCGGCGTCGATGTGGCGTTGATCAGCTACTTCTTCGGGTCGAAGAAGGGCGTGTTCGGCGCCGCGCTCGCGCTGTCCGCGAACCCGCCCGAGGTGCTGCTCAAGGCGTTGCCCGGCGAGCTGGAAACGCTGCCGGAGCGGGTGTTGCGGGTCATGGTGACGACCTGGGACGACCCGGCGCACGGCGATCCGCTGCGCGTCATGATCAGCGCCGCGACCCAGGATCCGGACGTGGCCAGGCTGCTCCGGGAGCTCATCGAACAGGAAATGATCGGGCGGATCGCCGAGCGCGTCGGCGGTCCGGACGCGCGCGGGCGGGCCGCCGCGTTCGGCACGCACGTCGCCGGCGTCATCATCGCCCGGTACGTCCTGGCGCTCGAGCCGCTCGCCAGCATGAGTGTTGATGAATTAATCCGGCACCTCGCGCCGGGCGCGCGGCTCGCGCTGTTTCCGAGCCGGCCGGCGCGCCGCCCGCCGACCCCGCCCCGCTCCTGAGCCGCCGGCCTCGGCCCTGAGCCGGCGGCGGTCAGGCCTTCGCGGCTTCGACGGCCGCGAGCAGCTTCTTGCCGCCGCCGGCGCTGATGAAGACCCGGAGTATGCCGGTGAACAACATCTTGCCGCCGGCGCCGATCGCCAACGAATAGCGCTTCTCGCCGATGGTGACCCAGGTGATCCCGGCGGTCAGCCCCTTGCCCCGGGCGACGGTCACGGCGTCGAGCGGTCCTTCATCGAGCACCTTCTGCTGGCTGTCGAACAGTTGCAGCGTGCCGTCGACGAGGACGACCCGGCCGCTCTGCGCCAGCGGCTTCATGCCGGCCTTGCCGGTGCCGATCTGGACACGTTCTCCGACATAGCTGGGCGCGGGCTGGGTCACGGGTAGGACTCCGTTCGAACGGGACGCTGACAAACGATCGACAGCAAACCTAGTCGGCGGGCTCGGGCGGTCACGCTCGGGCGCTGCGGGTACCGCTCGAGGCCGGCGGCCTGACCGGTCAGCAGCCCAGCGGCGGCATCGTTCCGTCGATCTTGAAGTTATCGCCCATCAATGTCCGTTATGTGGGGCATTATCGTCAAGATCGGCGAGTACGGGAGTTGTATCAGTGGGCGGGACCTGCGGCTTGCGCGGCAGCGGCGAGCGGCGTAGGACTGCAGAGGGGAACCGAAAACGCCGGTCGATGTCGCCCTCCGCCCAGCGTTGACGTCGCCGCGCCCAGGTTCGGAGCCCGGGCCCCGTCAGCGCCCTCACGGAGGAGCGCACGCAACAGTGTCCACGACGAAGGTGCGACAGCGGCACCGGGAAAATACGAGAGATATTCAACCAAACAACGGCGCGTCGGTGCCGGCTCCGCGACGAGCGGCGACCGACACTCAGCCGACGCGAGTCCAGCGGCCCGGCATCCCCTGCCATCCCTGGGATCTGCCCAAGCCCGAGACCGATTCGCATCCGACCCCACCGGCCCGAGGCCCGGCCGTCACCTGGTCCACGTCCGCCTGGTCCGAAGATCCGACCTGATCCACAGCCGCATCTGCTGGGCCCGCGATTTGTCGATCATGAAGTTTCCGATGCGACACGCCTATGACACACCGACGGTGTTGCAGGAAACTTCATGATCACCGCCCACAGAGGCGGTCCGGGGCCAAGTGATTTTCCTGCTGGCGCTAGATCCGGTCGACAATCGTCCGCAGAATGTCGAAATCCACGTCCAGCGGGCGCTCGTCGTGCGGGTCGTCCGGGTTGGTGTCAAGCACGAGGTATTCACTGCCCAGCCGGTCGAATTCCTCGAGGTCGCCGAGGATCTGGCTGACGGTGCCTTCACCGGCCGGGCGGTCCGACGCGGTCACCTCATCCGACGTGATGCGCAGCTGGATCCGCGGGCAGAGCGCCGGCACCGGGCGGCCCAGTTCGTCGGCGAAACGGCGCAATGCCGGCAAACCCTTGTCCCGCAACCAGCCGAGCGGCACGTTGATCGGATGCCATGCATCGGAATAGCGGACGGCGCGCCTGATCGCGGCCGGCGCGGAACCACCGACCCAGATCGGCGGATGTGGTGGCCGTACACCTGACGGGCCGGTGCTGACATCCTGGAACGACACGAATTCACCGTCGTACGAGGCGATCGGCCCGGTCCACAGCGCCGTGATGGCGGCCAGGTACTCGTCGGTCATCCGCCCCGGTGCTGGTACGGAATGCCGAGCGCGGTGAATTCCGGCTCCGACCATCCCGAGCCGACGCCGAGGATGAACCGGCCGCCGCTGAACTGATCGACGTTGGCGCCGATGCGGGCGGTCAACAGTGGACTTCGGTACGGCAGGACGGTGACGCTCGTACCCAATTCGATCCGCTCGGTCTGGCCGGCCAGCCAGGTGAGAATGCTGAACGGATCGTAGAAAGGGGCCGGATAGATGGCACTCACATCCGGGGTCGGCGCCACATGGTCGGACACCATCGCCAGCGAAAACCCGGTGTCCTCGGCAAATCTGGCCCAGCGCAACAGACCGGCCGGATCGGCGCTGGGACCGAAATTGCGGATATTCAACCCCAGTTTCATGACTGCCGCCGGACGAATTCGACGAACGGCTGGTCGGCGTTCGGGATCGGAATGTGCTGCAAGTGATCCGGCGCCGTCATCCGAAGGGCCCGTTGCATTCTGGTGAGGAGGCCGTGGTCGTCGAATGCGGGCGCTTCGCCCAGCTCCGGTACGGACTCTTTCGGCGCCGCGTAGACGATCCGGTCGATGCCGACCGCCGCGGAGACGGCGTGGCAGATGGCACAGGGCTCGCAACTGGAGGCGATCGTCGCGCCGGCCAGGTGCAGCACACCCAGCTCACGGCAGGCGTTCCGGATCGCGGCCACCTCGGCGTGCGCGGTCGGGTCCTGGTCCCGCAACGCGGTGTTGACCCCGGTGGCCAGCACGGCGCCGTCCCGGATCACCAGTGCACCGAACGGCAGCTGGCCGGAGTCGAGATTGTCCAGCGCCAGCTGGACGGCCTGAGCGAGATATCGTTCCTCGGAGGTGCCCGCGGCGGGGCCGGTGTCGGTCATGCGGGCGACGGTAAACCCTCGCTTCGACGCGACGCGGGAAATACGATGCTTGTTCGACGCAGTCTGCGATTCGGCCCAGCACGGTTTGCCTGCCGACCCGCCTGAGCAGAGGAGACACGTGACCCTTCCCCGCAGCACGCCGTCCGCGCAGGGTGTCGACCCGGTCGGCATCGACCGATTCATCGACGCTGTGGCCGAAAGCGGCGTCGAATTGCACAGCCTCATGCTGCTGCGGCACGGCCAGGTGATCGCCGAGGGATGGTGGGCGCCCTACAGTCCGGCCCAGGTCCACCTGCTCTATTCGCTGAGCAAGAGCTTTACCTCGACCGCGATCGGGTTGGCCGTCGCCGAGGGCCGGCTGTCGGTGGACGACACGGTCGTCTCGTTCTTCCCGGACGCGGTGCCCGCCGATCCGAGCCCGCACCTGTTGAACATGCGGGTGCACAACCTGCTCAGCATGGGCACCGGCCATCAGGAGGACACCACCCGGCAGGTCTTCGCCGAAGGCGGCGGGGATCCGGTCCGGTCATTCTTCGCGATTCCGCCGGATCAGGAGCCGGGTTCGGTATTCGCCTACAACAGCACCGCCACCTATATGTTGTCGGCAATTCTCACGGCCCTCACGGGTGAGTCGCTGACCGGCTATCTGCGCCCGCGGCTGTTCGATCCGCTCGGCATCGACCAGGCCTACTGGCAGTCGCGGAATTCCGTGGATATCGGATTCTCCGGACTGCACGTGGTCACCGAGTCCATCGCCAAGCTCGGCCAGTTGTATCTGCAGCGTGGCCGCTGGGGCGACCGGCAGCTCGTACCGGAGTCGTGGGTCGCCGCGGCGACAAGCTGGCAGATCGACACCGTGACGCCGTGGCGGCAGAGCGAGCCGGTCGACTGGCGGCAGGGTTACGGCTACCAGTTCTGGAGGTGCCAGCACAACGCCTACCGGGCCGACGGCGCGTACGGCCAGTTCTGCGTCGTGATCCCGGACTCCGATCTGGTGCTCGCGACCACCGCGGCGACCAGCGACATGCAGGCCATTCTGACTGCGGCGTGGACCCACCTGCTCCCCGCACTGGATTCGACTGCACCGGCGGCGACCGGGGCCGAGGACGCGCTGCGGGAACGGCTGGCCGGCCTGCGGCTTCCGACGGTCGCCGGATCGCGTACCGGCACCGAAACCGGCCCGGCGAAATACCAGTCGGCCGTGCCGGCGGCGGAGCGGGCGCTGTTCCCCGCCGTGGAGGTCCTGACCGTCACCCCGACCGACGAGGGCTGGTCGCTGCGCTTCGACGACAACGCCGAGATCGCCACCGGCCACGAAGCCTGGGTCGAGGGGGTCGTGACTGGTCAGGGCCCAGTCGATGTGCCAGTCGCCGGCAGCGCCGGCTGGAACTCAGCCGACACCTTCGAGGCGGAGATCATCTTCCTGGACACCCCGCACCGGCTGCGGATCACCTGTGCCGCCGGCACGTTCACCCAAAGCTGGAGCAGCCAGCCCCTGCACGGCGGCGCCTTCGCCGGCCTGGCCGCACCCCGACCGACGGCCTGAGCTCCCTACCCAGGAGGAACCGGCGCCCGGGTCACGTCGAGGGTGACCGGGCCGGCGAGGCTCTGCAACACCACGCAATAACGCTCGGTCAGCTTGACGACCTTCGCCAACTCGGCGTCACCCGCCTCGGTGTCGACGACCAGCCTGACCCGGATCTCGCGGAAGCCCACCGGGGCGTCCCGACTGACACCGAGAGTGCCGCGGAAGTCCAGGTCCCCCTCGACGTCGATCCGGCCGCTGTCCAACCGGATGCCGAGTGCAGTCGACACCGCGTTCAGCGTCACTCCGGCGCAGGCCGCCAGGGCCTGCAGCAACAGATCGCCCGAGCAGGCGAGCGATCCGTCGCCACCGGTCGCCGGGTGCAGGCCCGCCTTGACCAGGGCCTGCCCGGTAGGCACCGAGCAGCTCACCCCGTCGCCGAGCGTGCTGGACGCCGCCAACGTCACCAGCGCCGCGGCGGCATCGTCCCGGTACGCCTCCTTCAACGGCCGTTGAAGTTCCCGAAGCTCAGCACTGTCCATTGATCCGCCACCCCGACTCGACACCCCGACTCATCACTATGCCGAGTGTGCCGCCGAATCCGCCTCCGGCAAAGGGTGCGCGTCAGTCGGCACGGAGTGAACGTCAGTCCGTGAAGGTGGGATCGGCGCCGTGCGACTGGCTCGACCGGCCCTTCGGCTCCTCCCACTCCTCGCTCCGCCCGAGCGCAGTCAGGTCGAGGAAGGTATAGCTGCCGCCGAGTTGGTCGGTCCCGCGGGCAAAGGTCGAGTAGGTGTGGAAGATGTCGTCGCCGTCCCGCAGGAAACAGCTGACACCCGGCCGTTCCGCCGGCTCTCGGCCGAAGTCCGCGCCTTCCGTACCGGCCCGCACGTGCTCGGCCCTGGTCCGGAAGTTGTATTCGACCGGAGCGACGGTTTCGTCAAGGGTGACCTGATAGTCGTAGTTGAAGTCGCTGCCGAACGACGAATACCAGGGGAAGTCCCAGCCCTTGCTCGCTTTGACAGCGGCGAGTTTGGCCAACGGTGCGCGAGACACCGCCGCGAACGAGGTGTCCCGCGACTGCAGGTGGACGAACAGACCGGGCGCCATCTCATCGAGGCTCGCCGTGCAGCCGTCGCAGACCGCGTCCCACGACGGGCCGAACATGACGTGCTGCAGGATCAGCTGCCGGCGGCCGTCGAACAATTCCGCCAGACCGACCCGGCCGGTCGGGCCTTCGAACGTGTAGTCCTTGTCGATCTTCACCATCGGGAGCCGGCGGCGGTCCGCGCTCAACGCGTCCCGCTGCCGGGTGAGCTCCTTCTCCCGTTCGAGCAGTTCCTTCCGTGCGACGAGCCACTGCTCACGCGATGTAACCTCTGGCAGGCTCACTGCGACCTCCTGGCCATGTATCCGCACCGGCGCACCGGGGCTGATGGATATCAGCTGAAGGTACGACGAGCGACATCGTCAGGTTCGACATGTTGGCGGCACGAGTTTTGACCGACCCGCGCAACGACAGCGCACTTCCCTCGCCGATGCGCGGTCAGGCCACCGGTCCGTCGACGAAGTCGGTGTCGATGTTCAGTGTGTAGCCGCCGTGCACCTGGTTGTGCGGGCCGCGGTACTGGTGCACCCGCTTGTGCGGCGCCCAGTACTTGTCCGCCATGACCGGATCGCCGTACACGCTGGCCTTGCCGTTCCAGCGACTGATCCACACGGCATCCGGGAGGTGGAAGCCGGCCGTCGCGTGGGCGGTCAGCAGGTCGGCGAGGTTGCTCGTGTAGACGCCGGCGACATAGCCGGACAGGTGCAGCCGGTGCACCCAGGCGTCGATGAAGCTCAACACGCTGCGGGTGCAGGTCGTGCTGCTGTCGTACGGCTCAAGGTCAAGGTAGACCGGGGTCTGCGCGCCGAAACCGAGTCGCTGCATGTTCTTGATGGCGTCGACCGCGGCGTCGTGACCGTTGGTGGCGGACAGCGTCGGGTTGGTGCCCATCACGGTGCCGACCCCGGAGCATGGCGCCTGCCGACCCACGTACGTCGGGATGAAGTTGTAGCCGGAGCTGCGGACCGTCTTGACCCAGGTCGCCGACAGGTTGCCGTCCGGGCAGGCCCGGTTGACCCCGCCGACGTAGACCGCGATCGACTTGTACATCGGCACGACGGTGCTCCACGCCGTCATCGCGTCGACGGACGGCGCCGCGCAGGTGTCCATGCCGTATCCGGTGCCGGCGATGGCAGCGGGGGTGACCTTGCTTCCTGGCCTGAGGGCACCTCCCGGAGTGACCTTCGGCGGGGTCGCTATCTGGGTGGGTGCCGCGGCCCGGGCGGCGATCGGGTGCAGGACGGCAGCGGCCGCCTGCGGACCGGCCGAGCCGTAGGAGGCGGTGACCAGCGCGCGGCCGTTGCTGGTGACGGCCTGGGTGCTGCCGGAGTCGGTGCCCGCCGGCACGACCTGAGCCTGGGCGTCGTACGGCTCGACCAGCAGCGCGGTGGTGCGCCCGACGAGGTGCGCGGGACATGCCTGGTCCGCGCCGGGATGGCCGAGATACACCGCGTGCCGGTCGAATCGGACGCAGCGCGTCGGATCCTTGTCGAGGTTGTAGACCGGCCACGATGCCGGCGCGGTGATCGTGGCGCCGTCGTACGTCAGCGTGTGGGTCGCCGACGACGCCGGGGCGGCGCTTGCGGTGGTGCTGAAGGTGGTGCTGAAGGTGGTGGTAGCGGCGGCGAGAGCGAGCGCCAGAATGGAGGCAGCTCGGACCGGTACGCGCATCGATGAGCCTTTCGGTCGGCAGAGTTGATGCGGCACACCGGACCCTCGTCGACTCTGGTGACCGTTCTCGACCTGAAAGTCGACTCTCGGGCTTCGTCAGTCACGGTGGTGGTATTCCGCGGCCCCGACTTTACGGTTATGCACCGACGGCGTATCGCAAAAGCGCCGAAATCCTTCCTGTGACGTTGATCTGGTGTAGGAGTATCCAGCTTTGGCAGTCGCGGTGTCGACGGTCCGGGCGCACGATGGCGGCATGGTGGATCCGCGAAGGCGACAGCAATTGCAGACGCTGTTGGCTGCCGAGCTGACCCGGATACTGACGGCGGACGGCTGGGCGCTCGACCCGATCTGGGACTGCGGACCGGAAAGCACGGACATCGCAGCCTTTCGTCGGCCAGCGGCATATGACGTCAGTGCCACGGTCCTGTTCTCCCGCCCGTCGACCTGGCCGGCGGAATCGTCGCTGTCGGTGTACGCCCGGATCGGGGCGTCCTATGACCCGCTGTACCGGTTGTGGCCCGAGCTCGACGACCGTCCTTCCACGGGCGAGGTGCAAGCCGCCGCCGAAACGCCGGACGATGTCGGCATCTCCGCCCCGCGTGATGTGCCGCTGGTCGCACGCCGCCTGGCCGATACCGTCCCGGCGCAGGCCACTGCCCTGGCCGGACGGCACGCCAGCGTCGATTCGCTGCTGGCTGCCAACCGCGGGAATTCCGACCGTCTGGATCGGGAGATCGAGGTCGTCCCGGCCCTGTTGGCCGCCGCGGGACGCGGGACGGAGGCGCGGGCGGCGTTGACCGCGTACCGCGCCGTGGCTGCGCGGGAAGTCACGGACCGCCGATTCCGCCGGTTCGCGTACCTGCTCGACCGCTGGCTCGACGCGGGCGCCGTGCTGCCCGATCCGCCGACCGGCCCGGCCGCCGCTCACCGGGCCGACCGGCCGCCCTCGATGTCGCAGGCCCGGGCAGAGTCCCGAAATCACCGGGACGCGGTCACGGCCGTCCGAAATGTTGCGCGGGGCAAATCCCGTGACGAATTACGTGCCCTGCTGCACCGGGAACTGGTGATCCGGGGAGTCACCCTGAGCGCGCTGCAGATCGAGGGCGTACTGGACAACGTCCAATTGCAACTCGAGCCGTACGGACAGCTCAGGTCCGCGGTGCAGGCATTCCGGCTGCTCGGCGACATCGGAGCCAACCTCGTGCACACCTTCAGAGCCGCTCGATCCGGCGAACCCGGGCCGCCGGCGTGGCTGGAGCCGCCGGACCATGCGCTGTATCCGGCGCGGTGGCTCGTGCGCCGATGGGTCGAGGTGGACCTCGACACCGACGCCGGGCCCTGGCTCGGCCGGGTCGCACGTGCGGCGTCGATGCGCGTCGGCAGCACCGTCCTGGTCGACGCCTGGCTCGCCTGGGCCGCCGGACCGCCAACCGCGGCGTCTCGTCTCGCTGTCCACATCGGATTTCACCGGGTCGGCACCCTCGATCCGGTGAAATCCCAGCTATATCTGCCGATCATGGCCGACGCCAATCGACGCGGTGAGCATCCGTATCTCGGGGCGCAGTTGGCCGATGATCATGGTCGCGTTTCAATGGTTGAGATACTCATGCCACCGATGGCCCATGTCCGGCCGGGAGAACGGGTCGATTGACGGTCACGGCACATAATCTCCTCGCATGCTGAAAGGACCTGAGGTGCACCTCGGCTCCCCGTCTCGGTGTTGATCATGCAGAAACTGTTTGCGACACGCCGATGAGAGGAACAGTTTCCGCATGATCAACACCGAGACGGCCGGTATGGGAAAGCCGGGCGATCTGATCCGCACGCTGAACGCTGGCCCTACATCAATGGCCCCGCAGCCGCGCGACAGCCGATTCACGGCGACACCCACGAGGGCAATTACCTCCGTACCTCGGCTGGAGCAATTGGTCTCATTGACTTCGACAAGATGATGAGCGCCTCGCCGATCTTCGATCTGGCCCGGATAGTCGGTGGGACATTGTTTGATTCCACAACAACCGCCGCGGTATTCGACACGGCTGGCGCCGGCGACCTGCTGGAGTCCTATTACGCGCCAGGCGTCGCTGCCGAGAATGTCGTCACCAGCCTGGAGGGATTCGTCGTGCTACTCACCGAGATTACCGGAATACTGGGCCGACTGAGCGGCGATCCGGAGCGACTGGATCGAGCGGAGATCCTCGGCCGTTGGTGGCTGGACCGAGCCGGTGACCCCGATCCGATGGGCCTACGCTCGGAGCTGGCTCGGCGCGGATGAGTGGAAGGACAGCGGTCGTTGGGAATGCGTGACGATGAAGTGGTCGCCGTCCGGAGCGGCGATGAGTCCGCATTCGCGGCGCTGATCGAGCCGCACCGGCGGGAACTTCGAGTGCACTGCTATCGGATGCTGGGCTCCTTCGACGAGGCGGAAGACCTGGTGCAGGAGACATTCCTGCGCGCCTGGCGAAGGCGCGACGGCTTCGAGGGTCGCGCCACATTCCGCGCCTGGCTCTACCGGATCGCGACGAACGCCTGCCTCGATCATCTCGACGGTCGGGCCCGACGGGTGCTCCCGCACCACGTGTCACCGCCGTCTGTGGGCGAGGCCGTGCCGGACACCGAAATCCCCTGGCTGCAGCCGTATCCGGATCGGTTGTGGGAGCCGGCCGAGTCGCCTGCACAGCAGCCGGACTCGGTGGTGATCGAGCGCGAGACGATCGAATTGGCCTTCCTGGCGGCGATTCAGCATCTGCCGCCCCGGCAACGGGCGGCGCTGATCCTGACCGACGTCATCGGGTGGCCGGCGAAGCAGACCGCGGAATTGCTCGAGACCAGCGTTGCGTCGGTGAACAGCGCGTTGCAGCGGGCCCGGGCGACGCTGAGGGACCGATTGCCCGAACGTCGTACGGACTGGGCTCCGGCGCCGGCTTCGACTCGCTCGGAACGGGCCGTGCTACAGCGTTACATGGCCGCGTTCGAACGGGCCGATCTCGCCGCGGTCGCCGACCTGCTGGCCGCGGACGTCCGGGCGACGATGCCGCCATTCCCGCTGTGGATGGCCGGCCGCGACGACGTCATGGCGGCGCTGACGACGAGCTGGGATCCAGGCTCGCCGGCGTACGTCGGACGGTTCCGGATGGTGCCGACCGGTGCCAACGCCCAGCCGGCAGCGGCCGGTTACGTACGCGGCCGCGACGACGACGCGTTCCACCCGTTCGCGATCGTCGTACTGCGCGTGGAGCGTGAGCACATCGCGGAGCTCACTGCGTTCCACGATCCCGCCGTATTCGCGGCCTTCGGTCTGCCCGCGACCCTGCCGCAGATATTGCCGGCGGTCGACCGATGAGTTTCTGATCGAGCTGCCGTCTCAACGAGGGCCAATCACGGCTCATCCGACGGAGGTACCTCATGGGCAAGCTGCTGTATTCGGCCACGATGTCGCTGGACGGCTTCATCGCCGGTCACGGTGGTGACATGTCCTGGCTGACCGAGCACATCGGTCCCAACCCGACCGTACGCGACCTCATCCCCCAGATCGGCGCGCTGATCATCGGAAACCGCACGTTCGGCGGCGACGACCCGCACCGGGGTGACGCGGAGAAGGAAGGCAAGCCATTCGGCGGCGGCTGGGACGGGCCACAGTTCGTGCTCACCCACCGGGCACCGCAGGCGCCCGTGCCGGGTGTCACGTTCGTCGGCGACCTGGACACGGCCGTCGCCGCGGCCAAGGCCGGCTCGGGCGATAAGTACGTCAACATTCTCGGCGCCGACGTGGCCCGGCAGTGCCTGGAGGCCGGCGTGCTCGACGAGATCTTCGTCTGCGTGGCGCCGGTCCTGCTCGGCGACGGGGTCCGGCTGTTTGACCATCCCGGCGGATCCGACGTCAAGCTCGAGCGCATCAGCCTGACCGGGGCTCCGAATGCGGCAAACCTCTGGTTCCGCGTGATCCGCTGATCCGCTCCCGCCCCGTTGATCCGCCCCGCCCCCCAACCATGAGCGGACGAGCCGGCGGGCGCGAAGGCGGGAAGGCGCTGACTAGAGTGGCAGCGTCACGCAGGCACGGCCGAGCCGCCTGCCTGGCAGCACGCGATGCGCACCAGCGGATGGCGGCGGACCGACGCGGAGGACCAGATGGACGACGATCGGGCAAAGGAACTGCTGCGCATCGAACGGCAAGAGGTGCAGCAGGCGCTCGACAGCACCACGTTCGCGGCGCGTCAGGACCGGGAGGCCGGGCAGGAGATCGGCGACGAGGCCGACCCGGCGCAGACGCTGACCGAAGAGGCCACCGACGACGCCGCGGCTGTGAGCCTGCGCGACCGGCTGGCCGCCCTCGACCGGGCTGAGGAACGCCTCGCGCAGGGCACGTACGGGCGGTCCGTCCGCAGTGGTCAGCCGATCCCGGACGAGCGGCTCGAAGCGGACCCCGCGGCTGAGCTCACCGTCGACGAGGCGCAGAGCAGCTGACCTGCCGCAACGTCAGCCTGGTAGCTGAAACCGCTCAAATCGGTTGAGCTCCTCCTCGACCAGCCTCTTATGGGATCTGGCCGAGCCCTTGCCGACCCAGGTCCATTTCTGGATCAGGAGCGTTTTGTTCTCGCGGTCCGTCTTGAGATCGATGGCCGCCACAATCTCGTCGCCAACCAGGACCGGCAGCGCGAAATAGCCGAACACCCGCTTTTCTTTCGGTACGTAGGCCTCGAAGCGGTGCTCGTAATCGAAGAAGAGCTCGAGCCGCTTTCGCTGGATGATCAGCGGATCGAACGGCGACAGAATATGTACGAGTTCCTCATTCGGCGCGGGGATGGGCTCGAGCGTCTCTGGGCGGGCCCAGTGCTCGGTCTTGGCCGCACCCTCAATCGCCACCGGCATCAATTCCTTCCGTCGTACGCGGGTCTCGATAATCTGGCGCATCGCCGGCTTTCTGTTCGGCGCGCGATGGCAGACGGAGTCGAGGCTCACCAAACCCTGCGACCGCAGCGCACGGTCCAGTTGGTATGCCAGGACCTGCCGGTCGGTGGCCGGGCGCGGCGCCTTGTCCCAGCCGAAGTGTCGCTCCATCAATTCGTACGTCTTGAGAATTCCGGTGCGTTCGCTGACCGTGACCACCCCTCTGCCGAAATGCATGTCCAGCGCGCGTTTCGAGGGTTTGCGACTGGCCCATGCCCAGTCCTTCTCGACCAGTACATCGTCGGTGATGTCCTGGATCGTGAGCGCCCCGTTCTTGCGGAGCAGGGTGAGAACCTTGCGCAGGTCCGCGTCGGTCACCGTACGGTTCCACGGCATCCGCGGCAATTGGCGTTGGCGTTTCATATCGGCCAGAAAGAACCTGAGATCCCGCGTGGGCACGTACGCCAGGGCGTGCGTGAAGTATTCGAAGACCGTCTTGTCGATGGTCTGCGCCCGGTGCAGATCTGCCCGCTGATAGGTGGGGATCCGGGTCCACAGAATGTGGTGATGGCAGCGCTCGATCACGTTGATGGTGTCGATCTGTACGTAGCCGAGGTGCTGCACCGCCGTAAGGGTCGCATCGGGCCCACTGCCGAACGGCTCGCGCCGGTCGAGCCGCTGTGCCTGCAGCCAGATCCGTCGGGCGTCGGCCTTGCCGAGCGGCGTACCGGTTTTCGGTGGCGAGCTGGTCATACGGGGATTCTGCCTGGAACCTCTGACAAGACGACAGCGCGTTCCCGGCTGGGGCGCCGGCCAGAAATCGTTCCCTGCTGTCGATCTTGACACCCGGAATGCTCTCCCCCGCCGATCTTGAAGATAAAGCCCCACATACCCGACATTGATGGGCGATAACTTCAAGATCGGCATGCGACCCGGTGGCCGCAACGATGATCATGCAGAAATGGTCCGGGACACGCCGTGCGGACGCGCCATTTCTGCATGATCAACACGTCTGGGCGCGCCGCAACACGCCGCCCGGTGAGTTACTTGGCGGTCTTCCCGGCGGCATCGATTGAATTCGGCCATAGCGCGCGCAACGCATCGGGTACGCCGCCCACCGCTTGCGGCCCGAGTATCGCAAGCTGCAGGACATGGCCCGGCACCGCACCGATGAGCACGCTGGCCAGCGCCTCGGCCGGCACGTCCGCGGGCAGATTGGCGGCCTTCTGGTGCCGGTTGACGACCTCGACAAGATCGGTGTGCAACTGCAGCAGGAGCCGTCTGAACTGCTTGGCCAGCGCCGGTTTGCGCAGTGCCTCGGCCCAGACCTGGACGGCCAGCCCGGCAAGGCCGTTCTCATCGTGCCTGTCGTGCACCAGGTCGATCACGTCGGCCAACGCCTGCCCGATCGAGCCACCGGGCCGGTCCGTGGCGACGGTGTGGATCATCGCGACGACGTCCCGCAGGTTGTCCTCGACGATGGCGACGATCAGCTCGTCCTTGCTGGCGAAATAGCGGTACACCGCACCAGAGGAGAGGCCGACCTCGGCGAACAGATCCTGCATGGACGTCTCGTGGAACCCGTCGCGCAGAAAACAACGACGGGCCGCGTCCAGGATCTGCCCTCGCCGGGCATCCCGGTACTGCTCACTCACCTTCGGCATCACCCGACCGTAACACAAAACGAACGTTCGTCTTGCATGTCTGGCGGTGCTCCTGCATACTGCAAAAACAGAGAACGATCATTCCCCTTTTGGAGTCGTACCGATGTCGTTCAAGCTGACCGCACATCCGCCGTGGCGACAGTTGCTGCTCATCGCGGTGGCTCTGCCGCTCGCGATGGTGGCGGCAGTATTGGCTTTCGCCTGGCCCGCCGCACGAATCGCCCCCCGCGACCTGCCACTCGGGGTGGTCGGCGCGACCGCCTCCACCCAGACGGCGGTCACGGCGCTGCAGCGCACCGAGCCGGGCGCTTTCGACCTCACGCTCTATGTCGACGAGCCGGCCGCCCGCCGCGCCATCGAGAACCGTCACGTGTACGGGGCGCTGGTCGTGTCGAGCAAGGGCATCCGGGTGCTGACCGCGAGCGCGGCCAGTCCGACCGTGGCGCAACTGCTGACCCAGGTCGGGCAGCGTCTCGCCGCCAAGCGAGCGCCGAACGGACGACCGCTCCCGGTCACCTCCAGCGACGTGGTCGCCACCGCAGCGGCGGATCCACACGGACAGGTGCTCAGTTCCGCATTGCTGCCATTGACGATCTGCGGCGTGATTCTCGCCTCCGTCATTGCGCTCGTACTCAAGTTCACGCCCGCATGGCGCCAACTCGTCGCATTGGTTGTCGTCGCCGCCACCGCCGGGCTCGGCGCTTATCTGATCGCCCAGACATTTCTCGGCGTGCTGCCACACCAACACGTGGCGACCTGGGCGTCGCTGGCTTTGACGATCCTGGCCATCAGCGCCAGCACCGCCGGACTCATCGCTCTCATCGGTCCGGCCGGCCTCGGCGTCAGTGCGATCCTGATGGTTTTCATCGGCAATCCCTTTTCCGGCAGTACGTCCGCGACCGAGTTGTTGCCCAAGGGCGTCGGCGATATCGGGCAATGGCTGCCACCCGGCGCCGGCGTGTCCCTGCTTCGCGGCACCGCATATTTCGACGGCAACGGCACCGCTGCGCACATCGCAGTTCTCGCACTCTGGGCTGGCTTCGGCATGCTCGCGGTCGTTCTCGGACACCGCAGCTTCACCGGATTCGCCGCAAAACGAAGCCGCGTCGCTGCCCGCCAGAGCCCGACCCAAATTGCCGACACGGCCCCGTCGTTCAACCACCACGCCGCGCCAGATCATGCGGTCGGTGTGCACCAGGGCGGCTGACCTCAGCCGTACCGACGAAAGTCTGGTGTGGAGAGAACTTTCGGGCGATGACGGGTGGCTCGACTCTGCGATTAACTGACGTCCATGATGAGACGCGGTCTGTTGTCGCTGATCCTTGCCTTAGTGGCCCTGGCGGCACCGCCGGCGAACGCGAAGAGCCCGGCCTCCGGTAAGCTGGTGCTGGGCTGCGATCAGCTGGCGCACAAGAGCTTTGGTGCTCTCGGCGTGCTGGGCGCGGCGGCCGAGCAGTCGATAGACGGCCACCGCTACTGTGCGGTCAGCGGCCGGATCGCACCGCAGACCGGGATCCGGCTGCTGCTGCCGCTGAACGACTGGCGCGACCAGTACCTGCAGCAGGGCTGTGCCACCTACTGCGGCACCAGCACGCTGGATCCAGCGGCACCGTTGGCCGGCTATCAGTGCGCTCCGGTGACCGACGGGACGCTGGCGATGGCCAAGGACGACAGCGGGCACGGCTCGGCCGACCCGAACGACGCCAGCTTCGGCAAGAATCCCGCGCTGCGAAAGGCATTCGGTCGGACCAGCGAGCACAGCACGGCGTTGCTGGCCAAGGCCGTGCTGCGGGCGTTCTACGGCCACGGCCCGCGGTATTCCTATTACGACGGCTGCTCGACTGGCGGCCGGCAGGCCCTGGTGGAGGCCCAGAACTATCCAACCGACTTCAACGGAATCCTCGCCGGCTCCCCGATCATCAACCTGGCCGGGATTTCGCTGGAGCAGGCGTGGCTGGTGCGCAGTAACACCGACGCCCACGGGAAGCAGATTCTGCCCGCGGAGAAGCTGCCGGCGCTGCATGCCGCCGTCGTGAAGCAATGCGGCGACGCCACCGGCACCGTCCCGGACCCGCGACAGTGCGCGTTCGACCCGGCGAGCCTGCGCTGTCCGGCCGGCAGTACCGGTGCAACCGACAACTGCCTGACATCCCAGCAGATCGAGTCAGTACGGAAGTTCTACCGCGGCGCGAGCACCGCGTCCGGACTGCAACTCTTCAACGGGGGCATGCCGTACGGCTCGGAGCTGGCCTGGAAATCCTGGATGGTGATGCCGCGGGCCGACACCACCGCGCCGGCCGACAGCCAGGCCGCGCAGGTGGCGCTCAGCGGCTTCCGGTACCTGTACTACCCGCACAACCCGCCGGCCTCGTTCACCCTGGCTGACGTGCATTTCACCGTCGCCGAATATTTGCGCGGCGACCGCTACGCCCAGCGGATCTACAACGCCACCAATCCCGATCTGCGGGCATTCGCCGCGCACGGCGGGAAACTCATCCTCTACCACGGGCAGGCCGATGAGGCGGTCACGCCGAAGTCCACAGAGGACTACTACGCCTGGGTGGAGCGGGTGGCCGGCGGATTCGCCGCCAGCCAGCAGTTCTCCCGGCTCTACCTGGTGCCCGGCGGCTACCACTGCCTGTTCGGCCCGGACATCACCGCACCCGCCCGGATGAATTACGTCGAGCTGCTGCAGCCCCTGACCGACTGGGTGCAGCACGGCACCGCGCCCGGCGAGATCCCTGCTCCGGAAGGCCCCGGCCCGGTCAACGGCACCGGCGACGTGATCCCGCATCAATTGGTTCCGGTCGACGCGCTACACCCCGCGCCGAGCGCGCCGGGCTCGCTGAACGCCGGAAACCGGTTCGTGGGCGCCGCGTTCGACTACTTGCCACGCTGAATCGGAGAGTCTGATCCGAATAGACGTCAGTCCTTCCGCCGGGCGAAGAAGACGAATTCTCGGCCCGGCCGGTCCGGGGCGTCGCGGACCTCGTCCACGGCATATCCGTGGCGGGTCAGCGCCGCCTCCACCTCGTCCCGTTCCCGGAACCGCAGGATGGAATCGGATGTCAGGGTCTCGCCGTCAGCGGCAAAGACCCAGGTCCCGTGGAAGGTGACCAGCGGACCGTCCACCTCGGTCAGCTCGGTCCAGCTCTCCACGACACCGACGCCCGGGATGTCGCTGATCTGGTAGGTCGCCGCCCGATTCCACTCCTCCCAGCCACGGAAGGCCGGGTCGCGGGTCTCGAAAACGAGATGCCCGCCCGGCCGCAAAGCGGCATGGACACCACGCAGGGTGCCGTCCCAGTCCGCCGGATCGACGATCGCCTGGGCGACGTTGCCGGTCATGGTCGCGAGGTCAACTGCCAGCGGCGGCAGGATTGTCGCATCGCCGAAGAGCCAGCGCACCCGCTCCGCGTTCGGTTTCCCCCGGGCTATCTCCAGCGAGCCGGCCGCCGGATCGACGCCGGTGACGTCAATACCGCGGCCGGCCAGCAGGACCGGGAATGAGCCGGTCCCACAGCCGACGTCCAGCACGCTGCGCGCACCGAGCTCGTCCACAATGGCCAGATACGCCTCGAGGTCGCCACGGTCGGGATCGAGGTCGTCGTAGACGGAAACCAATCGTGGATGTTCGAAGTGGGCGTCAGGCATGCGTCCGACTATAAGCTCGGCGGTGCGCGCTTCGCTGATGAGTCCGGCCTCGATCCGACCTCACGTTTCAGCGGCCGCCACCGTTATCCAGGTGACAGCAGTCAGCGCGACAGGGAGGGCGAAGATCATGGACACACGGCACGCCGTCGTCGAGACCGTGCTGGGCGACCTGACGATCGTGGCCACAGACGACGCCGTCGTGGGGGTCTATTTCCCGCACCATTGGACCAAGCCGTCCCAGGACGAATTCGGCCCGGCGGTCGACAGTTGCGACGACGCCCTGCTCGAGACCGCGCGCATCCAACTGGTCGAATACCTGGCCGGCGAGCGGACCTCGTTCGACGTACCGACGACGTTGAATGGGAACGAATTCCAGCAGCGCGTGTGGGCCATGCTGAACGAGATCCCGCTGGGTGAGACCACCACGTACGGCGAGCTCGCCGAGCGGCTGGGAAACAGGAATCTGGCCCAGACCGTGGGCCACGCGGTCGGGCACAATCCGCTGTCCATCATCGTGCCCTGCCACCGCGTGGTCGGTAAGGACGGCAAGCTCACCGGCTACGCCGGCGGACTCAGGCGCAAACAGTTCCTCCTCGATCTGGAGGAGCCGGAGCCGGTGAAGGCCGGCAGGCTTTTCTGACCGGTAATTCAGTTTGGCTGCTGCTGTTGTCCACCGAGTCCTTGGGCCCGGCTGGCCGAGCAGACGAGCTGTCGGCCAATCTGCAGTCCGCGCTGGATTCCCGCTCGGTCATCGATCAGGCACTCGGCATCGTCATGGACGCGCAGCACTG
>DATAVB010000140.1:0-23092 GCA_036267955.1 Mycobacteriales bacterium
GGTTGCGACAGCGCCGGCCCAGATCCCGGACCTGGTCAGCGCGAGCACCAGCAGCGGATACGCGAGGTTTGTCGCGCCACTACCGAAGAGGGACAGCGTCTCGCTGACCCACAACCTTCGAAAATCGCGGTTACGCGCCAGCGACGCCTGACCGGGCCGCCGCACGTTACCCATGATCATGAGGCAATTATGTCGGTGATTCGCGGCAATATTGCCTCATGGTCACGGGAAATGTCGCGACGGGCGGGTGAGAGCAGTGGCGCAGCTTCGTCCGCGGGTCATTCTGGCCGGATCCGACTCTTGGACCGACGCTGCCGCGATCGAAGTGGCGCTCTGCGAGGTGATCGAAGCGTACGGGCCGCGGGCCATCCTCGTGCACGCCGGGAGCCCCGGCGCCGCGGCCATCGCGCGGGACCTCTGGCGTGGCTGGGGATTGGACGACGAGCCGCACCCGGCACCGGCGGATCTCGGTGCGTTGGGCGGGCGGTGGAGCGCGGCGGCGATCGTTGCGGCCGGCGCCGAGGTCGCCCTGGTCTTCGCGCCGGCCGACGACCGGGAGTCCGCCGCGGCGCTCTGCGACGCATTGGCCCGGCTGGCCGGTATTCCGACAATTCGGCCACCGTCGGCCGGATGACAGCCGGGCCGCACGACTAGATGGCTGGCAGGATGGTCTTGGCGAGCTGGACCGCGTCGAGCGCGGGCGAGGTGACCACGGTACGTACCAGCACGGCGGTGCTGCCCTTGCTGAACGCGCAGGCCCAGTCGGCGCCGTGGTCCTGCTGGTAGAACACGGTCTGGAAACAGGTGGCCGTGACGCCGCCGCCGAGGCTGTCCTGCTGCGGATTGGTCCCCTTGGCGCCCAGCGCGACGTACGCGTGGTGCGCGGCGGTTGCGGACGGATACCGGGTAGAGGTGATCGCCACCGCCGGCTGCGTCGGACCGGGTAGACCTTCCGACGCGGCCAGTGACGAGTCCTGCAGGGCGTAGAGCCGGCAGCCCGTGGTTCTACCGCCGGTGCGCAGCACGGTGATGCGGGACAGCCGCATGCCGATCGTGTCCTCCGCGAAGCTCTGCTCCAGGAATGGGCAGGACGCGGCCTCGACCGCTGTCGTCCGGCCCTCGGACACCGGTGCGGTGGCCGCGGAGTGGGTCGAAGTGGACCGGTGCGTGACCGGGGCGGATCGGACACTGGTGATAGACGGCGCGGATTCACAACCGGCAAAGAGCGCGGCAGCGCCAAAAAGGGCCATGCAGGTCCAGACGGCGCGGATCATTGATCGACCGGGAGGTCGATGTAGTACTCGGCCATCCCGTCGGACGCATCGAAGATCGCGCGCAGGGCGAGCGCCCCGCCCCGGAGCCCGGTGGCGATCAACTCGTCGAGACCCATGGTGCCGAGCCCGGCGTGATAGACGTCCATCGCCTCGCGATGCCGGGGGACCAGCGCGGCCGGCAATTCGACCCGCACCGCGACGTCCGCCTCTGGTACGCCGGTGAGCCGCTCCTTGCCGTCGGGGAACGGGACCGTCTGTGCGGCCGCTGTGACATCGACGTCGCGCAGCACGGCGCCGAGCGCCCGCCGCGGTTTCCAACCGGGACCGGCCAGCGCCGCGGTCACCGCCGTGAACATCGCACGATGGTCCGGATGACCGGTGATGCCGGTGGGACCCACGGTCAGCACCAGCTCGGGCTCGTACCGGTCGATCGCCTTCCGTACCTCGCCCGCCACCTCGGCGCGGTCCGCTGCGGCGAGATTTCTTTCGTTGCCGGCGGTCCCGTCGATCCAGCGCCCCGGCTCGGTCAGTGGCTCCCAATCCACGCCCAGAATGCGGCAGGACTCGGTCAGCCGCGCCCCGCGGCGGCGCCGGGCCGTCTCCTCGTCCAGCGTCGGATCGGCCATCTGCTCGCCCAGTTCCCCGCCGGTGGCCACCAGCAGAGTTACGGTCCCGCCGGCCGCCACGGCCGCCAGCATGCCCGCCGCCGTGGTGAACACCTCGTCGTCGGGATGGGCCTGAAACACCAGGACCCGCGCGGCTTCGGTCGGGAAGGATTCACTCATGGCGGGAGGGTATCTCGGGTAAAGCGGTCAGGCCCCGGTGCCCTTGGCCGCTCCTAGGGTGAGGAATTCGGCGCGGGTCGCGGCGACCAGGCGCGGGCGGGCGTCGAAGAATGCCCGCATGTGCTCCTGCGCCTCATGGGCGGCGTGCGCGGCGCGATCCGCATAGAGCTCGTAGAACACCCGGCCCAGCGGCTCGCCCTCGACCGTGTGGGTCGCGTAGATCAGCGTCCCCGGCTCGTTTGCCGTGATCTCGGGCAGCATCTGGGCCACCAGCCCGTCGAACTCCGCTGCCGCGGCTTCGTCCTTCAGATCGAACCTGACCACGATCGAGAACATGAGACTCCAGTCGATATCCGGGTCGTTGCCGAACACACTCTAGTTGCCGGGGCTGGCGTACCGGCGCAGCTGCCGCATCCAGAAGCGGTACGAGATCGCGGCCAGCAGCAGGCCGACGGCGGGGGCGGCGTAGCCGAGCCAGGAGGCGAACGGCACCTCGCCGGTGCGGTGCAGCAGCACGGCCGCCGGCAGGTAGGCGATGAAGGCGACCGGGAGGGCGAAGGTGAGTACGGCCCGAGCAGCGGCCGGGAAGATCGGCAGTGGGTAGGGGCCGGCGCTCTGCATGATGGAGCCGACGGTGATCAGCGGCGAGCGGGCCGAGGTGATCCGGAATGACAGGGCGGAGACAGCGAGATAGACCGCGAATTCGACCAGTGCCCCGCCGACGAGACCGGCGAACAGCCAGCCGATATTCCCTGGTCCCCAGTGGATATCGGAGGCGGTGGCGGCGCCGACGAGCACTATCACGCCACCCAGGAGGTCGCTGATCGTCTGTAGCGAGAAACTGCGGGTGAGCAGCTGGATCAGCGGGTTGACCGGCCGCACCAGGTAGCGGTCGAATTCGCCCTCGCGGATAGCGAGGTCGATCAGCAGCACCTGGGCTGACGGCGCGGCCCACAGGCCATGGGCGGTGAGCCGCATTCCGTAGAGCAGCGCGACATCGGTGATCGACCAGCCGCCGAGCGAGCCGAAACGAGCCACCACGATCCACAGAAAGGCCAGACCGACTCCCTGATAGGCAAATCCGCCGATCGTGATGAGCGCGAAATTGGCGCGGTACTGCATCTGGCTGCGCATCCCGGCCCGTAGCAGGATTCCGTACATCCGGAGTTGACGCACAATCAGCCACCCTGGGAAATCACACGACGCAACGCCCGGGACCACACCAGCCGCAATACCAGTGCGGCCAGGACGAGCCAGCCGAGCTGCACCAGGAGATCCAGGATCAACCGGTCACCGCGATCGCGGCCGAGATAGATGGCGAGCGAGGTGTAGTTCATCGCCTGGAAGGGCAGCGCATGCGCGGTGGCCGACAACCAGCCCGGCATGAACCACAGTGGCACCAACGCGCCGGAGAAGAATTGACCGACCATCCGGTAGAGCATGAAGAAACCGGTGACCTCGGTGGTCCAGAATGCGGCCATGCCGACCGTGGAGGCCACCAGCGTCGATATTCCGTACGCCAGGACCAGGCTGAGTACGTACCCCACTCCGGCCCCGACGGACGGGGGAGCGGCCGCGCCGCCGATCAGCACCACCACCGGCAGGGCCAGGATCGCGAACGGCGCCATTCCGGCGGTAATTCCGGTCTGGGCGGCGGTGACCTGGCCGAGGAATGGCAGTGGCCGGACCAGGTCGACGGCGATCCGGCCGGTGCGCACCCGGTCGGGAATCACGGAGAACGACCACGGCGTGAAAAGCCAGTACTGCACCGATCCAAACGTGGTGTACGCGAGCTGGGTGGAAAGGTTGACGCCGCTGACGGTGCCGCGCCCGGCGTAGACCGAGCGCCACACGACGGTCAGCAGAAATACCTGCACCAACAATCCGACCAGGTTGAACAGATAGTCGGTGCGGTAGGCCATCGAGACGCGGACCTGGATGCCGGCATACCCACGCCAGGCGGCGAATCGGCGGGCCCGCGGCGCGGCCGGAAATACCTGCGTGGTCACTGGCTATTCACAGCCGGACGGTCCGGTCGGCGTAGATCTCGCGGATGACGGCCTCCAGCTCTGGCTCGACGATGGCGAAATCCGACACCCGATGCACAGCCAGAATGGCCGCGACCGCATCGGCGACCCCGCGCTCGGCTTCGATCCGTACGGCCAGGGTCTGTTCTTCGCGGCGCACGATATCGATATCCGGCAGCGAGACTGCGGTCGCCGGTTCATCGGCCAATGTCACCACCAGCTCGCGATATGGCGCGTACTGGGTCTTCAGCGCCTCGACGTCGCCGTCGTAGAGGACCTTGCCGTGATCGATGAGCACGATGCGCCGGCACAGCCGTTCGACGTCGTCGAGATCGTGGGTGGTGAGAATGACGGTGGTGTCACCGGCCTCGCGCAACTGCTCGACGAAACCGCGGATGCGTTCCTTGGCTATCACGTCGAGGCCGACCGTCGGCTCGTCGAGATACAGCAGCCGTGGTTCGTAGAGCATCGCGGCGGCCAGATCCCCGCGCATGCGCTGGCCGAGTGAAAGTTGCCGCACCGGGGTATGCAGAAAGTCGCCCAGGTCGAGCAATTCGGTGAAGCGTCGCAACTGCGCGCGATAGGTGGCCGCGTCGACCTCGTACAACCGCCCGATCAGGCGGAGTGACTCGATCAGCGGGAGATCCCACCACAATTGACTCCGCTGGCCGAAGACAACGCCGATGTTGCGGGCATTGCGCTCGCGGTCCCGCCACGGCACGGATCCGGCGACCTCGACAACGCCGCTGGTCGGGACCAGGATGCCGGTGAGCATTTTGATGGTGGTGGACTTCCCGGCCCCGTTGGCGCCCAGGTAACCCACCAGTTCACCGTGATCGATAGAGAAGCTGACGCCGTCGACGGCGCGCTGCGTGACGTATTCGCGGGTGAAGAGCGTGCGCAGCCCGCCGAAACGGCCCTCGTGCTGTTTGGTCCGGCGGAATTCCTTGACCAGGTCCTCGACCCGGATCAACGGTCCACCATCACCGGTGTTTCCTCGCACGCCGGCATCACCCCCGCCGGAAACCTACCAGCGAATGCTATTCGGGTGGATCCGTTTTCGGAGCGGACTTACGTCGGCTACCGGTGTGCCGCGGCGGGCGCAACCCGTCGAAGGCCAGCTTCAGGATGTCTTCCACCTGACCGGGCGTCACTGGCCGGGTGCCCAGTAACAGCCGGTAATACAGCGGCGCATAGAGGATTTCGACCACATCTTCGAGGTCGATGCCGCCCTTGAGTTGGCCATCCTTCTGCGCTTTCTGCAGCCGCCCCAGGCACTCCTCGACCCGTGGTCCGATCAGGGTCTCCAGGATCGTCCGGGCCGCGGCGGCGTCGGACTGGGCCGCGCCAATCACCTCCCGGTAGAGCGAGACCACGTCGGTCTGGAAGAAGTGCGCGACGTCGGTCATCTGAGTGCGCAGGTCGGCGACCACGTCGCCGGTGTCCGGAAAGGCCACCGTGCTCGAGGTCGCCTTATGCACCGCCTCGACCACGACCGCGGCCTTGGACGGCCACCACCGGTAGATCGTCTGCTTGCCGACCCCGGCCCGCTGAGCGATGGCATCGACGCTGGTCTTGGCGAAGCCGCGCTCGATGCAGAGCTCAAGAGCGGCAGCGAGGATCGCCTGGTGGGACCGCTCACTGCGCGGCCTCGTCTTGGGTGGGATGGGGGCCATGGCGACACCCTACCCGAAACGAGTCGTCTCGTCTTGACAGGATGCCGGGGCGATGCCTAGGCTCCACTCGCAACGAGACGTCTTGTCTCGCCTCATGGTCGGGGGATGGCGGCGCCAACCCGCGGTGAGGGCGAGGCAAGGGGGTCTAACTCCACCGGTCCGGCAAGCGAATAGGGGGTCTAGACCCATCTGTACCAAAACTGTGAATGACTTACTCTAATTCAAATCGTAGAGCGGATGAGGTGGAGACAATGAGAGACACAAACATGCTGTCCGACCTGGTCGAGCGGGCGTTCGCCTCGAGAAAAGCGGCGGATACCCTTCAGGGAAAGCAAAAGCGGCCCGCGAACGCCGCGGCGTTGCGCGTCGTGACTGCACTCTGGCTCGGTGTGGCGGTTATTCAATTCATCGTGTGGGCCGCCGTGTGCGCCGTTCGCGGATCGGTCGACTCGCCGTGGTGGGTCTGGGAGTTCATCGGCGGCGCAATTGTCGTCGGCTGCCTTCGGTGGGCCTCGCGCAGAGGCACGCCCGATGTCAGCGTCCGCTGACCCGCACGCCGATGCCGTCGAGAATGCGGCTGAGGCCGAATTCGACGGCAGCCGGATCCCGTCCCGCGTAGCTGCGGGCGAACCCGTCCAGCAGCAGCGCGCAACCGAGGCACTCGCCATGATCCAGGCCGGAGCGGGCCATGACACCGAGGAACGCTTCGAGCCAGCGCAGCGTGTTCGGGGTCAGTGGAGCGCCCTGCACCGGCATGTCGAGGATCCACGGATGAACGGCCAGCTGGTCGATCATGCCGCGGGTCCACGCGGCCGCGCCGGTGCGCCAGGTCCGGGTCCGGCCGATCTTCGCCGGCGGCGGTCCCCACGCGGCGTCGACCATCAGCACGACCAACTCGTCCTTGCTCCGGACATAGCGATAGAGCGCCGTCGTGGACAGACCGACGTTCTTCGCTATCCGCGGCAGCGACACGGCGGCAGCGCCGTCCCGGTCCGCTAGCTCGACCGAGGCGGCGACGATCTGGCCAACGCTGAACGCCGGCTTCGGCCCCCGGCTCTTCTCCGGCTCCACACCCCACGACAACGCGAGACCCGGCGGCAACCGCCGGCCGTCCGTTGCGTTCTCGCTGTCCATATCCACCTCTTCAGCCAACATGAAAGCAGAAGTCACTATGACCATCAGGACCACCAGGACCACCAGGACCACCAGCACCACCATGACCACCAGCACCACGATTCCGAATGCCACCCGGGCGCCGGTCCGGCTGGACACCGTCACCCGAAGATACGGGCGCGGTACGAGCACCACCACGGCGCTTGACGCCGTATCCATCGACTTCGCACCAGGCACGTTGACCGCGGTGATGGGCCCCTCGGGCTCCGGCAAGAGCACATTGCTGCATCTCGCGGCCGGGCTGGACCAGGCCGATTCCGGCTCGGTGACCCTGGCCGGAACGCGACTGGACGACCTGGACGAGCTCGCGCTGACCCGGCTGCGCCGGGAACACATCGCGTTCATCTTCCAGGCCTACAACCTGATGCCCGCCCTGACGATCCGGCAGAACGTCACGCTCCCGCTGCTGCTCGCCGGGCGTACGCCGGACAAGGAGCGGCTGTCGGCCGTGCTGGACCGGGTCGGTCTGCGGGAACACCTCGGCAAGCGCCCGGCCGAACTGTCCGGCGGCCAACAGCAGCGGGTGGCGATCGCCCGCGCGGTGATCACCCAGCCCGATGTCGTGTTCGCCGACGAACCGACCGGAGCCCTGGACACCCACACCGCCGCCGATGTGCTCGGCCTGCTGCGGGAGCAGGTGACCGAGTCGGGCCAGACGGTCGTGATGGTCACCCACGACCCGGTCGCCGCCTCGTACGCCGACCGCGTCGTTTTCCTGGTCGACGGGCGGATCGCATCGCAGACCGGCCGGTTGACCGCCGAACAGGTCGCGGCCGAGCTGACCCGACTGAGCGTGCAGGAATCCGGGGCGGGCCCCCGATGATCCGGCTGGCATTCAGTTCACTGCGCTTCCGGGCCGCGGCCGTGCTGGCGACTCTGCTGGCGGTGCTGGTCGGAACCGCGCTCGCCATCGCGTGTGGCGGGCTTTTCGAGACGGCGATCCGGCTGGACGCCCCACCGCAGCGGCTCGCCGGCGCTCCCGTCGTCGTCACGGGTGCCGGTAGCTACCACTTCGCCAACGGCAGCGGCTCGGGTGCGTATCCCGAGCGAGCCAGCCTGAATCCGGCGCTGGCAAGGACGATCGCGGGCCAGTCCGGGGTCGCCCGGGCAGTGCCGGACGCCACCTTCCCGGCGGTCCTGCTCCGGGACGGCGCTGCGTTGGTCCGGGACCGGTCGGTGCTCGCGGGGCACGCCTGGACGTCGGCGGTGTTGACGCCGTACACGCTGCATGGAACGGCCCCGCAGGCCGCCGACGAGGTCGTCATCGACGCGGCTACCGCCCGCGCCGCCGGGGCGCATACCGGAGACCGGGTGCAGGTCGCGGTCGACGGCAAGGCAGCGACGTTCACCGTGACCGGGGTGGCCACCGCGGCGCACCGGGTCGATGCGTCGGCGCTGTTCTTCAGCGACGCCAGGGGACACCGGCCGCAGGCGATCGGCGTCTTCCCCGCTCCCGGGACCTCCGCCCAGTCGCTGGCGGACCGGCTCGACCATGCCCTGCCGGTTGATCTGGCGGTGCGCAGCGGGGATGCCCGCGGGTCCGGCGAATTCGCCGGAATCGCCGGCAGCCGGTTGCCGCTCTTCATTCTCGCCGGTGTATTCGGCGGCCTCGTCGTGGTCGTAATGTCGATCGTGGTGGCGGCGACGATCACCCTTTCGGTACGGCAGCGCCAACGCGAGCTCGCCCTCTTGCGGGCCAGCGGCGCCACACCGTTCCAGGTGCGGCGGCTGGTCATCACCGAGGCCATGCTGGTGGCGGTGGTCGGGGCCGCCGGTGGCGTGTTCCTCGGCCGGTTCGGCGGGCAGCGGCTCTTCCATCTGATGACCGGTCATGGCGTCCTGCCCGCTGCGCTTTCCTTTACCCAGGGGCCGATCCCGTTCGCCGCCGGCGCGGTGGTCGGGCTGGTTGCGGTCCGGGTCGCCGCCGGCATGGCGGCCCGGCCCGCCGCCCGGGTGGCGCCGATTCAGGCGTTGCGCGAGGTCGCCATCGCACCGGTCGTGCTGTCGCCGGTGCGCCGGATGTTGGCCACGATCCTCGCGGTCGGGACGGTGGGGCTGGCGGTGACCACGCTCTTCCTGTCGCCGACCAATGCATCCGCGCTGGGCGGCCCGGCCGTCCTCACCGGAGCGATCGCCCTCGCCCTGGTCGCGCCCGCAGCCGTACGGTGGGCGGCCGACCGATTGACTCCCCGCCTCACCGGCGTCGGCGGGCGTCTCGCCACCATCAACCTGCGGGCCCGGGCGGTGCAGTTTGGCGCGGTGTTGACGCCGATCACCCTGGCGACCGCAATCTGCCTCGGCAACATCTATTCGCAAACCACCCAGGACCACGCCGCGCACGACGCCTATCTCAGCCAGCTGAATTCCGATGTCGTCATCACCAACGATTCTGGTGGCATCACACCGGGGTTGGCGGATCAGGTCAGTGCCCTGCCCAATGTCTCCGGCGCCTCCGAACTGGTTTCCAGCCACGGCTGGATCGACAAGCCGTTCGACCAGTCACACACCAGCGACCCGTGGCCGATGCTGGGAATTACTGCGCAGCACGGCGATCCGGTCTATGTCGGGCACGTCCGGTCCGGTTCCCTGACCCAGCTCAGTGGACAGTCGGTCGCGCTGCCGGCCAAGCAGGCCGCCGACCTGGGGCTGCGGGTCGGTGGGACGGTACGGCTCCGGCTCGGTGACGGCGCGTCCGTCACGGCCCGGATCGTCGCCACCGTCGACCAGCGCGCGGGCTACGAGCAGATACTGCTGCCGGCCCGACTGTTGGCGGCGCACACCGCCGGAATGCTTCCCACCGACCTGGTCCTGCGGTCCGATCATCCGGATGCTGTGCGCGTGGAGGCCGCATCGGTGGTACGGAATTGGCCGGGTGCGCATATCGGTGGAAAGGCGGTGCTCGCCGCCGAATTCGACGCCGGGCTCGGGATCCAGGCGTGGATCAGTTATCTGGTGGCGGCGCTTGCCATCGCGTATGCCGCGCTGGCAACCGTCAATACGGTTGCAGTGTCCATTCTGGACCGCCGTCGGGAATTCGGGTTGCAGGCGTTGACCGGCGCGACCCGCCGGCAGATCAAGGGAATGCTGCGGGTTGAGGCAGGCATCGTCGGTGCATTCGGCCTCGTCGCGGGAACGGTCATCGCGGCGTTCACGGTATTGCCCATCACCTTCGCGAGTGGTGAATGGCTGCCGTCCGGCCCGATCTGGGTCTATGCGGCGACGATCGGAGTCATCGCGCTGCTCGTCCTGCCGGTGACCGCGGCCGCGGCGAGTGTCGCGATGCGGCAACGTCCGGTCGAGGCCGTCGCCGCGCCCACCGGCTGATCGACCGAGGGCCCGGCCCGGCGCGCATCGTCGTACCGGGCCGGTCGCCGCGGTCCATCAGGCAGTGGCGGGAAACCGTCCGTACGGCGAACTCGGGCAGGTACTCTGCTCGAATCGCAGTGACGCGGAGGGATTCGCCCATGACACGCATCGCGCCTGAAGGGCAGGACGGGCCCGCGCAACCGGAGCCGGCCGGAAAGTCCGACAATCGCGCGTCGAAGGCGAAATACCTGGCCCTTGTGGCGATGCTGTTCGCCGTTGCAATGACATTCATCGATCAGACAATTGTGGCAATCGCCTCGCCGACCATACAGACCGAACTGTCGCTGAGCCGGTCCGGTTCGCAATGGGTGGTGAATTCGTACCTGCTGGCTCTGGCCGCCGCATTCGCGCTCGGCGGACGCCTGGCCGACGTGCTCGGGCACCGGCGCATGGTCCTGATCGGCATCGTCGGATTCGCGGCATCCTCGGCGTTGTGTGGCGCGACGCCCACCGGCTCCGCCGCGGAGGCCTGGATCATCGCGTTCCGCGTGCTGCAGGGCGTCTTCGGCGCCATCATGATCCCGGCGGCCCTGGCGATCGTCGTGGCCACCTTCCCGTTGCAGGAGCGCGGCCGGGCCCTGGCGATCTTCTTCGGGGTCAGCGGCGGATTGACCTCGATCGGGCCGATTGCCGGTGGATATCTGACCCAATGGACCTGGCGGGCGATCTTCTGGATCAACGTGCCGGTTGCGGTGCTCGCGATCGTCCTGACGCTGATCGCCGAAATCGCTCCGTCCCGCCGACGCGAGCCCATCGACGGGTACGGCGCCGTGCTGGTCGCTGTCGGCATGGGCCTGTCCGTGCTCGGATTCGAGCAGGCGCCCAGCTGGGGCTGGCGGAGCCCGTTGACCTGGGTCTGCATCATCGCCGGGCTGCTTTTCCTGGTGTTCTTCGTCCGGGTCGAGTTGCGGATGAGCAACCCGTTGATCAATGTCCGGATCTTCCGCGACCGCGCATTCGTCGTCGACAATGCGGTGCTGTTCTTTTCCATGATCGCGTTCATCCCGGTGTTCTTCTTTGCCAGTGTGTATTCGCAGGTCTCACTGGGATATGGCGCCAACAAGGCCGGTCTGTATCTGCTCGTGTTCTTCGCCGGGTTCGCGCCGGCCGCGCAGATCGGCGGCCGAATGCTGGATGCCGGAGGAGCGCGCCGGCCGATGATCCTCGGTTCCGCCCTCTCCACGGTGGGCTTCGCGCTCTGGGCCTGGAAAGCGACGGAGCTGAGCTTGGGATCGCAGTGGCCCTACATCGTCATAGCGGGCGCCGGTATCGGTTTACTGCTCGGTCCGGCCAGCACCGACGCGGTGAACCGGTCCGTCAACGCTTCCTACGGCGAGGTCACCGGGATCACCCAGACCGTCCGGAATTACGCGTCGACGCTGGGAATCGCCGTGCTGGGGACGGTGTTGGCGAGCAGGTTCAGCGATCATCTGACCCGGTCGCTCGGTGCGCTGGGCGTTCCCAGCGGTGTCGCGAAGTCGATCGCCAAGGGGTCCACCGAGGCCGGCGGCGCCAAGCAGGAGAATTCGGTGCCCGCCTCCGTCCGCAGTCACATCGAGCGGGCCGTGGCGCACGATTTTGCCGTGGGCACGCAGGCGGTGCTCTACGGAATGGCGATCGCGCTCGCCGTCTGCTTCCTGGTTGCTCAGCGGCATCCCGGCGGCCGGCAGCAAACCGAGACGGTCACCGAGCACTAGCTCCGAGGCGCTCGATCTCCGCGAGCATGGCGCCGCCCCCCTTTTTGGCACCAATGTGCCATTGGGGCATTAGAGTCACCCCAACGGCACATTGGCGAGGAATGCAGCGTGCCGCCATCAGCTCGGCGGTGCTCGAGGTGGGACTTATTCGGCCATTCCGGTGTCGATCCAACGCGCGAACACGGCGGTCTTCTCGGCTGGCCAGGCGCCGTCGCACGGCATCGTGCCGGCCTGCAGGCGTTCCAGGATGGCCGGCGCATGTTGCCGCACATCCGCGTACTCCCACAGATCGAAGACGAACTTCATCGAGCTGCGGTCCATCGACCGGAACAGCGGCTTGATGTGCACCTGAAACGCGAGCGCCTCGTTCTCGCCCGGCAGTTCTACCGGCGCCTGCTCGGCCGTGTCGCGGGCCAACGCGGACACCCGGGCGCCGGGCGTGGCATTGCAGACCCACCACCATCGCGGCACCGGCATTCCGGGTGGCGGCGTGGCATCCGTTTGTGAATTCTCCAGGGCGATCCGAGAGCCCCATTCGAGATACGCGATGAAGGCCGCCCGGAATTCCGCATCAGTCGGCAGCCCGGCCTCCTGTGCCGACTGACCCAACAGGCTGACCCATCGGGCTCGCTGCTCCTCGGTCAGCATCTTTCCGAGGTGCTGGGAAATCATCCGGGAATAGCCGCCGTACTGCTCGCTGTAGAACGCCGGCCCGCCGAATACCTCGCTGAGCCAACTGGCCACCCGTTCCGGGTGGTCGGCTGACATCGCGGCGAACAGTGGCGCCAACAGCGGATCCTGCGGCACGTACTTCTCGTAGAACAACCGGGACGTCCGCAGCAGCGCGGGAAATCCGCCGGCCCACTGGAACAATGTTGGCTCGGTGTCCGGATCCAGCACCGGATCGGTGAAATTCACGTAATAGTGCATGCCGGAGCAGAACGGCTTGTTGCGGGACTGCCCACATCGGCACAGGCTGTAGTGCTCCCGGGACGAACCCTCATTCCGTGGCACATCGGCGCCGTCCGTGGTCAACGGGATCCCGCCGGTCAGCCGGTACGGACCGTCCTTCGTCACCGTGATCGTCGGCTCGCGCAGCGACTGATCCACTTCCTCGCGGGCTTCCCGGCCGTCGATGGCGAAGCTCAGTGCGCCGGACGGGCAGTCGCGCGCGGCTCGGATGATCTCGTCCATCCGGCCACCGCTGGCCGTCACAAACGGCTCGCTTCCCGAATGGAAGACGGTGGACAGCCGATCGGTGCACAGCCCGGAGTGCGCGCAGATCCCGCGGTTGTCCAGGACAGTGACCTGCACGCCGACGTAGGTGTCGCGGTGATCCGGAACCCGACCCGGGTCTTTGTCGCCGGTGAAGCCGATCCGGGCGTGCGAGCCATCGCACAGCGGCTTGATTGCGGACTCGCCACAGCGACAGAACGCCATCACCGGTGGTGCCTGCACCGGCTCGCCGAGATGGTTGACCACGGTCTTGGCGCCGGCCGCGAGGTAAGGCCCGTCGGGTGCGACTCGGATTCCGGTGGCCAGGCCGCCGCACAGCTCGGCCAACCGCGGTGGAATATCGGGCCGATCCGGGAGCCGGTAGGCCAGATCCTGCAGGGCGGCGGCAGCTTCCAGCAGGCCGTCGGGAGCGTCGGGCCGAGCCGCCAATGCGCTTGCCGTCTGGGTTAACTGCCACAGTTGCTCGTCGACCGGTCCTGATGTCTGGAGCGGCTCGACCGGTCCCGGGATGAGATCCTGCAGCGGCCGAATGACGCTGGCAGTGAGTCGGGCGGCAGCTCCCGGCAGGGTCACCAGGGGCGACCGGGTCAGCTCCATGACCAGCCCACCGGCCGCCCGTATCAACCCGGTCAGGTCGCCACTGATCTCGGCCGTCATTCCGGCGCCGTCATCAACCTGCGACATCTCATCCTCCTGGTGGCGCATGTGCCTGGGAATTGTGTACCAGGAAAGCGCGACAGATCGTCTGAATTAGGAGAATTCCGCTGACAGCATAGGCCTCTCTGAGGCGGACCGGGTGGCCAAGAAAGCCGCCTCACCTCCGGAACCAACATTGAGGGGGGATTCTCAAGACGGTGGCACCGGCACTTCCGCGAAAGGGGCCGGGGCGGTCATCTTGGGATGCGGTAGCGGAGGTGTACGACGCCGTTGTCGAATCGGTGTTCGTCGAGGAGCTCGAGGTTGGTGCGGATGCCCGCGGGCAGGGCCGGTTTGCCGCCGCCGACGATCATGGGCCAGACGAAGATCTGGTATTCGTCGACCAGGCCGGCTGCGAAGGCGCGGCCGGCCAGGTTGGCCCCGCCGATCGTGATGTCGCTGGTGGCTGCGGCCTTCAGTTCCTGGACGGCGGCGGGGTCGAAGTCATGTTCGAGGCGGGTGGTGGTCGTTGACACGGCGGTCAGGGTCGTGGAGTAGACGACCTTGGCCGCTGCCTGCCAAGCGGTTGCGAATTCGGCCGTGCGGTCTGACTGTTTGGCGAGGGCGGGGTTGGTTTCCCAGACGGACATCGTCTCGTAGAGGCGCCGTCCGTAGAGGAACGTGCTGAAGGATCTCAGCAGGGCAGTCATGGCTGCGAACACGTCGTCGTCGGGCTCGTAGAGGTCGAAGGCGCCGTGTTCGTCCTCGATGTAACCGTCGAGGGATGCGTTGGTGAGGTAGACGAGCTTGGCCACGGCGCTAAGCCTCGATGCCGGACGTCGCGGCCTGGAGGTGGAGCAAGGTGGCGTCGAGCTTCTCGAACGCCTCGAGCCAGCCCTGGTTGCTTGGCCCGGCCAGATGGGCAGGAAGCCATTGGCGGATCTCGAGTCGGGTCCGTCCGTCGGGCTCGTCGTGGAACTCGATCCGGAACCTCGTCTCGAATGGCTCGAAGCCCTCCTGCAGCTGGCCGGAGATGTGCATGACGCCTTCGAGGAGGTCGCCGTCGGCAACGTCGGTCAGGTCGATGTAGACGTTGACGCGGAGGTCGGGCTCGGCTGCGGCGACCTCGGTCCAGCGCTGAAAACCGCCGGGGCGGACGTCGAACTCGATCTCGTCCCGTGGCAGGGAGTTGCCGCTCGGGCCCCACCACGTCGCGAGGTGGTCCGGATCGGTGAAGGCCCGGAAGACCAGCGCTCGGGGCGCGTCGAATACGCGCGAGACGCTGAGCTGTGGCGTTTCGGAGGTCATCAATGCTCCTTGGTGTCGGTGCGCTCGGTGGCTTGGACCGCCGCGAGGTGGGCGTCGAGGCGGTCGAGGGACGAGTCCCAGAAGCGCCTGAAGCGATCGATCCAGTCGGCTGCCTCGCTGAGCGGGGCGGTCTCGAGGTGACTGGCACGCCACTTGCCCGATCGTGTTCGCGAGATGAGGGCGGCGTGCTCGAGCACCTTCAGGTGTCGTGACACGGCCGGCATCGACATCGGGAGGGGAGCGCTGAGCTCGGTGACCGTTGCGTCGCGCTCCGCCAGCTCGTCGAGGATCGCCCGACGGGTCGGGTCGGCGAGCGCCGAGAACACCACGCTCAGTTGATCGGTCCCGGCCACTGCTCTCCTCGATTAACGAACTCGTTAAGCGTATGGGACGGCCGCGCGAGGGTCAAGCGTGGACCGCGTTCGCTCAACGGTCACCGAGCTCGTGCGACAGCAACCACTGCTTGGCGTCCAATCCGCCGCCGTACCCGGTCAGCGAACCGTTCGCGCCGATCACCCGGTGACACGGCACGATGATCGAGATCGGATTTTTCCCGTTGGCCAATCCGAGGGCCCTGAACGCGGTCGGTGAGCCGAGCGCGGCGGCCAACTTGCCGTACGTTGTGGTCTCGCCGTACGGAATTCCCGTCAGGGCCGTCCAGACCTTGCGCTGGAATTCAGTGCCGGCCGCGTTCAGCGGAAGGTCAAAATGGCGCCGGTTGCCGGCGAAGTATTCGCCGAGTTGTCCGCGTACGTCGGCGAATGCGTCGTCGTCCCTGTGCCATTCGTCCCTGCGCCATTCGCCGCGAATCGCGGTCGCATGCCGACCGGTCGGCAGATACAGGCCGGCGAGGCCTCCCGGACGACCCGTCGTCGCGTCGCGATCGCCCCGTACGACGAGCAGATCACCCAGGGGTGACGGGACATAGCTGTGGATCACGAGGGTCGGCGGATGTGCCCGGGATGTGCCTCGTCGAGGAGATCGGCGTACTCGGGATTCTCGCCGATGAATTCGGAAACAAAGCTGCAATAGTTGGTCAGCTTCACGCCCTTGGACCGGACATCGTCGAGCGCCTCCCGCGTGAGCGTCGTCGCGATGCCCTGACTGCGAAACTCCGGCTCGACGATCGTATGCGTGAAGACGATCCGCTGCCCCTCGTGTTCGTACACAATCGATCCGACGACCCGCCCGTCGACGAGCGCATCGTAGGAACGTGATTCGGTGTTGTCGCGCACCGTTACCGCTGCCGTCATCTAGCTTCCTCCTGAGAAATGCCTAACGGCGTAGATCGCTCGTCAGGCGATTGAGGATGTTGGTGGCTTTCTGGTCGAACTGAGCGCCTTGGCGGAGCTTCTCGAACGACGACCGATAATGCGCGACATCAGCTGGGTCGGAGATCGTAAGTTGAGCGTGCATCAGCTCGGTGTAGACGAACGAGTCGCCGTCGGGCACCTTGTCGTAGATGGTGAACTCGTGCCAGCCGATCGCGGCGGCCTTGTGCTGTTGCGGGATTATTCCGATAGTCACCTGGTCCAGTGTGCACAGCGACCGGATGCGGTCGAGTTGAGCATGCATCATCTGCGGTGGCCCAACCGGAAACCGTAGCGCGGCCTCGGTGATCAGGAACTCAGTTCGACGGTCGGCGTCGAACAACACACTTTGGCGATTCTGCCTCGCGGCAACAGCACCGGAGACGTCAAGATTGGGTAGGTCACTGAGGGTGAGAGTGCGGCGTGCGTATTCGGCAGTCTGCAACAAGCCGGGCACGATTGTCGGTTGATACTGCTGTACCGCTCTGGCGGCGTCCATCGTGGCCGCATGTGCGCCGAGATGAGTGACCCCACTCATCGCGTCCCGCCATGATTCGACTTCGCTGTAGGCCGCCTCGACGAGTTGTGTCAGCATCGCTGTCCGCTCCTCAGATGCCCCTGCAGCCCTGGCCCACGCCTTTACTTGCGGCAGCGTGGGGACCCGCTCAGCCTGTTCGGTGCGAACCAGCGAGGTCTGCGAGATGTGGACGGTCTCCGCCATCTCGCGACCGGAGAGTCCAGCCAGCTCGCGGAGACGGCGTAACTCCGCCGCGAGCTGAGTTCGGGCGGCCATCAGACACTCCTCACCGCCAGGTAGGTGTTCAGCGGGACGGCTGCCGCCATGACGAGCGAGCGGATCTTCTCATACCGTTCCAGCTCGGTTCGATCGGTGACCAGATCGAAGCCGAGGACGTGGCCCTCCTGGTCGTACCGCATTGAGACGCCGGACGCCATAGCTGTGCCGCCGTCGAACAGCAAAAAGTCCTTCTGAAGGTCCGGCAGGGCTGCCTGTGAGCCGCGTACTGCGATTCGGATGTCTTCGCCAACGACCTGCGATTCGAGATAGCCGTTCAGCTCGTACCGGATGTACTCCGACAGCGGCTCGTCCACGATGTGCGCCCGCGACCAGCGTTTCCCGGCGATTGTCGACTGCGCAAGGCGCCACAGCCATGGGTCGGTGGCCACGTTCCGTTGGGGGCGCGGCCGTCCTGCGCGGAATGACGCGAGCCGTTCGGCCTCCGCTCCACCGACCGTGTAGGTCTGCAGAGCCTCCAGCCGGAAAACGGTACGGCTGAAGCCGTTGAACAGGGCGTCAAAGTCCTCGGGAGTCACGCGCCTGCCCGATAGGCAGCAATCGCCTGACGCATGATGGCGCCGGGGATTCGCACAAGCTTTTCGTCGTCCGGGATCGTGGTCAGCGGCATTGCTGCCACGTTGGTTCCTTGGACGTCGAACTCGTCC
Organism: Mycobacteriales bacterium; assembly: GCA_036267955.1. Classification (GTDB taxonomy): domain Bacteria; phylum Actinomycetota; class Actinomycetes; order Mycobacteriales; family QHCD01; genus DATAVB01. The sequence goes on from DATAVB010000140.1 coordinate 17,950, forward strand.
GTTTCCGTGTTGTAGAAGACCTTCGGGCAGGGACCTGTCTCGCAGCCGGCGAGTTGTCTCATCGGTAACCTCGCAATCGAGAGCGATTCCCTTTCATCCGCCAGGATCCATTCCGCTCCGTAATCCGTCAAGTACGCATTGTTGACAAGTCGATAGCGAGGGATCCATAGTGATCCGAAGTGAGTTATTTTGAACCATCGGTAGTAAAGGGATTCAAGGCTGATGACCTGTGTCCATCGCACCTGGGTTGATCTCGATCACGCCAAGGCGGCTGGCTACGAGGCATACTTCCTGGGTTTGACCCCCGCCGACGTGCCGCACGATGAGTACAGCGGGCATATCCGCGACTGGTGGCTCTCCGGCTGGCGCCAGGCTCGACGACATGACCAGCCCCTTCGCGGCTCGGCCGATGCTCAGGCGGCGGCTTCGAGGTCGAGTAGGACGCGTTTCGCGTCCGGACCGCCGCGGTAGCCGCCCATGCTGCCGTCCGACCGTACGACGCGATGACACGGCACGATGAGCGGGAGCGGGTTGGTGGCGCAGGCGCTGCCCACCGCACGGACTGCCCGGGGGCTGCCGGCCGATTGGGCAATGGCGGAGTAGGACGCGGTGTCGCCGTAGCCGATGTCGATCAACTGGTGCAGCACGGCATTGCGGAATCCGGTGGACAGCCGCCAGTCCAAGGCGACGTCGAAGGTACGCCGGCGACCGGCGAAATACTCCTCGAGTTCGTGCGCGGTCCCGTCCAGCCGGGCCGGTGCGTTGAGGATCCGCGGGCTCACCCGGTCGGACAGCTCCTGCAGCACCGTGTCGTAGCCCTCACTGGCGAAGGCCACCCGTACCAGTCCGCGATCGGTCGCGGCGAGCAGCAGACTGCCCACCGGGCTGGCGACGGTGCGGTACGCGATGTCGAGGATGCCGCCGTCCTGAGCCGCGACGGTCAGTTGGTTGCGTAGCCGGTCCAGCTGTTCGGGAGACGCCCAGGCCAGGTTGTCGAGCACATTGTCGGAGCTGTTCAATCCTTCGGAGTTGTCGCTCATACCCGGTAAACGCGCGGGCCACCGGAGTCGTGAGGTCGGCCACCGGAGCGCGGGACCAAAGTGCGGCACACCTGTGTTGTAGAGATCGAGGAGGCAAGATGACAGATACCTACCGCAAGAATCCCGAAGCCATCTCGCAGTTGACCCGCGAGCAGTACAAGGTCACGCAGAAGAACGGGACCGAGCGGCCATTCAAGAACGAGTACTGCGACAACAAGGAGCCCGGCATCTACGTCGACATCGTCTCCGGTGAGCCGCTGTTCGCGTCGATCAACAAGTTCGACAGCGGGACCGGCTGGCCGAGTTTCACGGTGCCGCTCGAGTCTGGAAATGTCGTTGAGAAGCAGGACATCAGTCACGGCATGCACCGCGTCGAGGTCCGCTCGGCGCACGGCGACAGCCACCTCGGCCATCTGTTCAACGACGGTCCGCGCGACGCCGGTGGACTGCGGTACTGCCTGAACTCGGCCGCGCTCCGGTTCGTCCCGGTGGCCGACCTGGAGTCCGAGGGCTATGGGACGTACCGCAGGCTGTTCGAGGCGGATGGATCCGACACCGAAGGGACGGAGCAACAGTGACCAGCACGACAGCAACCAATACCACCGAAACCGCCATCCTGGCCGGCGGCTGCTTCTGGGGCATGCAGGATCTCATCCGGCGGCAGCCGGGCGTGCTGTCCACCCGGGTCGGCTACACCGGTGGCGACGTGCCCAACGCGACCTATCGCAACCACGGGTCGCACGCGGAGTCGATCGAGATCGTCTTCGACCCGGCGCAGACCTCGTACCGCGACCTGCTGGAGTTCTTCTTCCAGGTGCACGACCCGACGACGAAGAACCGGCAGGGCAACGACATCGGGCTCAGTTACCGGTCGGCCATCTTCTACACGGACGACGAGCAGAAGAAGGTCGCCGAGGACACCATCGCCGACGTGGAAGCGTCCGGCCTGTGGCCCGGATCGGTGGTCACCGAGGTCGAGCCGGCCGGCCCGTTCTGGGAGGCGGAGCCCGAGCATCAGGACTACCTGCTGCGCTACCCCGAGGGCTACACGTGCCATTTCGTCCGACCGGACTGGAAGCTGCCGCACCGGGCCCCGGCGGCCCAGTAGCCGGGTAGTCGCCGGTTAAGCGGGCGACGGACCACATCCAGACAGGTACGACACAGCGACGAATCTTCTACGCTGTGTCGTACCTGCTCAGGCCGGACCGCGGACGAGTTTTGCCGCCTTGGTCGGATCCATTTCGCCGGTGCCCACGGACGGACAGAGCGACGCGACCGGGCAGACACCGCAGGCCGGTTTGCGGGCGTGACACATCCGGCGACCGTGCCAGGTGGTCCGGTGGGAGACCAGGGTCCATTCCTTACGCGGAATCAGCGCCGCCACATCGGATTCCACCTTCACCGCGTCGGTCTCGGTGGTCCAGCCCCAGCGTTGCGTCAGCCGCAGAACATGGGTGTCGACCGCGACGGCGGGAATCCCGAAGGCGCTGCCGAGCACCACAGCCGCCGTCTTGCGACCGAAGCCCGGTAGCGTGACGAGGTCGTCCAGCTTGCCCGGCACCTCGCCGTCGAACCGCTCAGTCAGCTGCTGCCCGAGCTTGATGAGCGTGTTGGCCTTGGCCCGGAAGAAGCCGGTCGCGTGGATCAGCTCCTCCAACTCGGCGCGGTCCGCGCCGGCATAGGCAACGGCGTCACCGTATTTCGCGAACAGCGTCGGGGTGACCTCGTTGATCTTCTTGTCGGTGCTCTGAGCCGACAGAATCGTGGCCACCGACAGCTCGAGCGGCGTCCGGAAGTCGAGCTCGATGTGCGCGTCGGGGTAGGTCAGGCCGAGCTCGCGGTTGATCTTCCGGGCGCGGCGGCGCAACGCCAACGGCGTCTCCGGCGCGGTGGCCTTGGCCATGACCAGCTCCTTGTTCAATCGGCTGCTTCACGGTCGATCCAAGCATGCCGGTGGGACAGTCTGGCCCGGGCGGCTCAGAGTCGGCTCTCGCCGAGTTGCAGGAAGAGGTCGATGTCCGCCGTGGGGAAGTTGCTGATGGTCCAGTCGAGCCGGCTCAGCGTCCAGTGTGCCCAGTAGCTGCGTAGCCGCGCCGGATCGACAGTGTCGGTCAGGATCACGTCCAGGCGGTCGCGTTGGTTGACCTCGGCAATCAGCGGCTCCGGCGCGATTCTCCGTACGGGTGGAGTCGGTTCGTTGTCGTCCACGCGTGCCACCCTACGTGCCGGCCGCTGGGAGATCGGCCAGTTGCTGCAGCGTGGCGTCGACCGAGCCGGGCGCGGCGGGCAGGAGCGGGAGTCGTACGTCCGGGGTGGGAATCAGGCCCTGGGCATGCAGTACGCCTTTGATCACGGTCGGATTGGGTTCGGCGAACGCGGCGGCCGAGAGTCTGGCCAGAGCCGGCCCGAGGCGCCGGGCTCGGCCGAGATCGCCGTCGCACCAGGCCGATACCAATTCTATGAACCGTCCGGTGGCCAGGTGCGCCGAGGCGAGAATGCCGCCAGATGCACCGAGCGCCAGCAAGGGTGACAGGAAGAGGTCGTCGCCGGCCAGAACGGCGAAATCCGGCGGAAGATCGCCGAGGAGCGCGATGGTCTCCGAGTCGATGCCTCCCGTTGCGTATTTGATTCCGATTATCGCGGGCAAGGCGCCCAAGGTTCGAATGCAGGCGGCATCAAGGCTGCGGCCGGTGCGATACGGAACGTGGTAAATGACCAGTGGGACGGGGCTATTGGCTGCCAGTTGGCCGAAGTGCGCGATAACGCCGGCTTGCGAGGGACGAATAAAAGGAGGCACCGGCACCAAGGCGGCCGCGGCCCGTGGCCAACGGGTGAGTTTAGCCAACGCGCCGGCGCTGGCCGCCGTATCGCTGGTGCCGGCGCCGATTAGCAACACAGCATCGCTTTCCTGGGCGGCGCGGGCGCATATCTCGATAACCGTGTTCTTTTCCCGGGGGGTGAGCGATGCGGCTTCGGCGGTCGTGCCGAGGGCGACGATGCCGGCGGCTCCTGAGTCCAGGACCAGCCGGGCCAGCCCGTACAGCGCGTCCTCCGCGATACCGCCGCCGGCAGCGAAGGGCGTGACCAGCGGTATGTGAATTCCGCGGAGGGACCTGGGTGTCATGGCTGTCAGCCTTCCTGGCGCCACCACCCAGGTCCAGTTCAGGTTTCTGGACCGATACGTAAGATGAACTGATGCTCGACGTCCGGCGCCTGCGCCTACTGCGCGAACTGTCCCTCCGTGGCACCATTTCCGCGGTCGCCGAGGCCCTCGCCTTCACTCCATCGGCCGTCTCGCAGCAACTCAGCGTCCTGGAACGGGAAGCCGGCATCGTGCTCCTGGAACGGACCGGACGGGGAGTCACGCTCACTCCGGCCGCACACAATCTGGTCCGGCACGCGGAGGTCGTGCTCGAGCGGCTGGAGCGGGCCGCGGCTGAGCTGGTCGACGCCAGACAGGGCCTGGCCGGGGACCTGCGGGTCGGCACCTTTCCGACCGCGGCCCGGGCGATCGTTCCGTCGGCGCTGTCGACGCTCGCCGGCCAGCATCCAGGCCTGGTGCCCCGAGTGTCGGAGATTGATCCGGCGGCCGTGGCCCACGCGCTACGGGCGGGGGAGTTGGACGTCGCACTTATCCACGACTATGACTTCGTGTCGGCTCTGGCCGAACCGGGACTTACCACCGAGATGCTGTGCAGCGAGTCCATGTATCTCGCGTCGACTCTGCCCGGCGAGGAACTGGACGGGTCGACGCTCGGACAGTACAAGGACGAACCCTGGATTACCGCCATCCCGGGAACACTTTGTCATTCCATGACCATTCGAGCCTGCCAGGCTGCGGGATTCACGCCGAGAGTCCGGCACCACATAGACGAATTCGCCACGGTGCTCGCATTCGTCGCCGCTGGGCAGGGAGTGGCGCTGGTGCCACAACTGGGCGCGATCGATCCACCGCGCGAGATCGCCCTGACGCAATTGCCGATTCACCGGCGGACCATGATCGCCTTCCGTACGGGCGCGGGTGGGCATCCGGCCATCGCCTCGTTCGCGGCGGCATTACATACGTCAGTTCCGAAGGGCCTGCGGCTCCACAGTTGACGGTG
>DATAVB010000141.1:0-28286 GCA_036267955.1 Mycobacteriales bacterium
GATCGCCGCCACCGGTCTGATCGACCCCGCCCGCCGCTGCCCGCTGGGCCGGGAGGGCGCAGCCGGCCAGAAAGGCGCGGCCGGCCAGAAAATCCATGATCATGATCGGTGGTTGGGGCTATAGCAACCAAAAACCGATCATGATCATGGACTCTCGGCGGCGAGGCGGCGGCGAGGCGGCGGCGAGTGGTCGGGGCGGATGGTCGGGGCGGATGGCGAGATTTAGTAGGTCGTCCTAGTATCTGGTGAAGACGGGCAGCGGCGCCGGCAATCCCGACGCCGGGCCGCAATGTCGGGCCCGGAACACCGGGCCGCCGGCGACCGAGGGAGACAGCATGGACGAGGCGGAGATCGCGGCCGGACGAGCCCGGTGGGAGCAGCGGTACGCCGCGGCGGCCACCCGCGATGCCGACTTCAGCACGCTGTCCGGTGTCGAGGTCGATCCGGTGTACGGCCCGACCGAGGCGGACGCCCGCGTCGAGCAGATCGGCTGGCCCGGCGAGTTTCCGTACACCCGCGGCCTCTATCCGACCGGATACCGGGGCCGGCCGTGGACGATCCGCCAGTTCGCCGGCTTCGGCAACGCCGCGCAGACCAACGAGCGCTACAAGATGATCCTGGCCCGCGGCGGCGGCGGGCTGTCGGTGGCCTTCGACATGCCGACCCTGATGGGCCGTGACTCCGACGACGAACGGGCGCTGGGCGAGGTCGGGCACTGCGGCGTCGCGATCGACTCGGCGGCCGACATGGAAGAGCTCTTCGCCGGGATCCCGCTCGATGAGGTCACCACCTCGATGACGATCAGCGGGCCGGCCGCGCCGGTGTTCTGCATGTATCTGGTGGCCGCGCAGCGGCAGGGTGTCGATATCGGCAAGCTCAACGGCACGCTGCAGACCGACATCTTCAAGGAGTACATCGCGCAGAAGGAATGGCTCTTCCCCCCGCAGCCGCACCTGCGGTTGATCGGCGACCTGATGGAGTACTGCGCGTCGGACATCCCGGCGTACAAGCCATTGTCGGTGTCCGGCTACCACATCCGCGAGGCCGGTTCGACGGCCGCACAGGAGCTCGCCTTCACCCTCGCCGACGGTTTCGGCTACGTGGAATTGGGGCTGTCCCGGGGCCTGGATATCGAGAAGTTCGCCCCAGGCCTGTCGTTTTTCTTCGACAGCCACATCGACTTCTTCGAGGAGATCGCGAAGTTCCGGGCCGCGCGCCGGATCTGGGCGCGCTGGATGCGCGACGTCTACGGCGCGAAGACCGAAAAGGCGCAGTGGCTGCGTTTCCACACCCAGACTGCCGGGGTCTCGCTGACCGCGCAGCAGCCGGAGAACAATGTCGTACGCACCGCCATCGAGGCGCTGGCCGCGGTGCTCGGCGGCACCAACTCGCTGCACACCAACGCCCTGGACGAGGTGCTGGCGCTGCCATCGGAGAAGGCGGCCGAGACGGCGCTGCGGACCCAGCAGGTGATCATGGACGAGACCGGGGTGATGAACGTCGCCGATCCGTTGGGCGGCTCCTGGTACGTCGAGTCGCTCACCGACGAGTTGGAGCGGCAGGCCGAGGAGATCTTCACCCGGATCCGGGACCGCGGCGTCGACGGCACCATGACCGACGGGCTGCTGCGCGGGATCGAGGACGGCTGGTTCTCGGCCGAGATCGCCGAGTCGGCCTTCGTCTACCAGCAGACGCTGGAAAAGGGCGACAAGAAGGTGGTCGGGGTCAACGTGCACACCGACTCGGTCGAGGAACCGCTGGAGATCATGCGGGTCAGTCACCAGGTCGAGCAGGACCAGCGGGCTTCGTTGACCCGGCGGCGGGCCGAGCGCGACGATCCGGCGGTACGGGCGGCGCTGGCCCGGATGGTGGCCACCGCCCGCACCGAGGACAACCTGTTGCCGTCCATGTTGGACGCCGTCGCGGCCGAGGCAACCCTCGGTGAGGTGTGTGGCGCGCTGCGGGAGGTCTGGGGTTCGTACACCGAGCCGGCCCGGTTCTAGGCCACTTTCTAGTCCGGTCCGGCTCCGGCCCGCGGCGTCACGTAACCGACCGGCGGCACCGGAGCATTCAGCACCGAACAGGGGACGTCAACGCCCCAGTGCGGCCGGATCGTGAGCTGCGCGATCGGGCCGATCCCGGCGGCGCACCGGATCCGGGCGGCATCGACCTCGGTGCGCCAGTCCGGCCCGGGCCGGGCGGTGGCGAGCGGTTGGCCGAAAAGCATTCCGTAACACATCAGCCCGGTGCTCAGCAGCGCGAAGACCGGCTGCCGGAGTTGAACGGCGCGGCCGTGAAATGTCGAGAGGCTGCCGGCCAGGGCGCCGGCGAGCAGGATCGTGGCCGTGACGATGTAGCGGCTGTTCCCGCTGAGATCGGTGACTGGATGGGCCAGCAGGCCAGCGGAATTGCGCCAGGCGGCGGCCAGGAGCGCGGCATCGACGACCAGCACCGCGAGGACGAGATACCGGGCGCTGCCGCCGGCCCGCAGTGCCGGCCAGCAGATCACGACGATGATGCCGAGCGCGATGAGCAACAGCGCGGTCTGGGAGGTGTGCCCGACGATCTGGCCGGCGAGGTCGCGGCCGGTCGCGAACGGCACCACCACGCGGGCCGCGACGATGGCCGGGATCTGGTGCCAGGCGTAGCTGGTCCGGTGCGTGTGCGATGCCGACGTGACCACGATCAGCTGCATCGTGGCGGCCGCGGCGAAGGCGATGGCGACCACCCGGTGGCGCCCCAACCCCGGAGACCCTGCCCGCAGCGTCACCGCCCGCAGCAGGACCACCGGCGCCACCGCGAGGGTGAGCGGGTCGCTGCCGACGGCGGCGATGACGACCACGGCCGCGATCGCCGCGCCGGCCCGGGACATCGGCCGCCACAGCGCCGCCCAGAACGCGCCGGCGATCAGGTACCAGTGCAGGTTGGCCACGTTGTCGTACGTCTCGCCGGCCGGCACCAGAATGACCGCGCCGGCCGCCACCAGCCGGTAGACCGGCGCGGGCAGTTGGGTCGAGCTGGCCCGGTAGACGAAGACCGCGATGAGCGCCCGGACCAGGATCGCGGCGCCGGTGAAGACGATCGGCACAGCACTGATCGGCACCAGCGTCGCGACGCCGGCGATGAGCCTCGGCGCCAGGTGCATGTATCCGCCGTACGGCCGGAAGATCACTCCCGGCCACGCCTGCGTCACCGCGTCGCGGTAGAAGATCGTGCCGTCCTCGGCCCACATGGCGTCCCAGATCGGCCGGCCGACCGGGATCGCCGCCAGGAATGCGAAGCACGCTGCGGTCGCTGCCGAATAGCCCATCGCGATACGCGTACGGCGGAGGCCGCTCACTCCGGAATGGCCGGGCACGATCGGAGTAGCCGGCGGGATGGCTGGCGGGACTCCAGCCGGCACCGTCGCGGACACCGCACTCACGTTAGCCGCTCGGTCGCCGGTCGCCCGCGGGTCGCCGATTTCGCCGCTCGGCGGTGTCGCCCGTCCACCGTCCGACCCGCCACCCGGCTCACTTAGCTGACCAACGATGCCGGCGAGTTGCGGGTACGGCAGAATCGGGTGCATGCAGCCAGGCGAGCTACCACTGACCGGCGCGATGGCGCGAGCCGTCGATCTGTCCGCGCTGAAGGCCCGAGCCCAACAGCCGGCGAGTCCGACTCCGGGCGGCTCTCCCGACGGCGGTGCGCCGACGGGCTCCGCCGGAGCGGCGGGCGGCAGTGTGGTCGACGTCACCGAGGCGACATTCCAGGCCGAGGTGCTCGAGCGCTCGATGCAGGTTCCGGTCGTGCTCGACCTGTGGGCCGAGTGGTGCGGGCCGTGCAAGCAGCTGAGTCCGGTGCTGGAGTCACTGGCGGCCGAAGGCGGCGGCAGCTGGGTGCTGGCCAAGATCGACGTCGACGCCAATCCGGGCATCGCGCAGGCGCTGCGGGTGCAGGGGATCCCGGCCGTGAAAGCGGTCTTTCAGGGCCAGCTGGTGGCCGAGTTCACCGGCGCGATGCCAGAGCCGCAGGTACGGGATTGGATCAACGCCCTGATCGAGGCTGCCGGCGGCGCCGTGCCGCCCGCGACCGGCCCTGACGGCGAGCCGGCGGAGGTTGCCGAGCCGGCTGACCCGGCGCTGGACGCGGTCGAGGAGCTGCTCGCCGGCGGCGACTTCGCCGGCGCCGAGCGCGAGCTGGAGGCCCTGCTGGTCCGGGAGCCGGATCACCCGGGCGCGGCCGCCATGCTGCGCGGCGTGCAACTGCAGTCGCGGGTCGAGGCGGCCGGTCCGGGCGCCGTGGCCAAAGCGGACGCCGCTCCGCAGGACGTGCAACTGGCGCTCGCCGCCGCCGACGAGGAGGTCATCGACGGGCGGGCCGACGCGGCATTCTCCCGGCTGATCGGCCTGGTCCGTGGCACCTCCGGCGATGAGCGCAACGCGCTACGCGGCCGCCTGGTGGATCTCTTCAACGTTCTTGGCGACGACGATCCGCAGGTCATTGCCGCCCGTCGCGACCTGACCTCCGCGCTGTTCTAGCGGTTTGTGAAACAGGTATGCCAAGGTCTTTTCGGACATTATCTGTCCGTTTTCGCTACGGAGAATGGACTAAATAGCCTGCGCAGCCGGGCGAAAGAAACGCCGCCTCGGTGGCATGTGCTCTAATCTCCAACCATCACGAACCGTGGCAATGGCGCCACGGGCAGTGACACCATTCAACGGTGAATAACTGGGGGATGCGGCGCACCGAGGCGTTGGGGGCAGGTGCTGACGCGCCGTAGAGATCAGGGGAACGCATGACGCCGATCCCGTCGGCCGGTTTGTCGCCGGCTGCGGTTAAAAGGCTTGCCTCGCAAAGTGCCCGCGTGCTGGTTGTCGTTGGCACCCGTCCAGAAGCGGTGAAGCTCGCGCCGGTCGTGACCGGGCTCGAGCGGGCCGACTGGGCCCAACCTGTAGTCGTGACCACCGGCCAGCATGGCGAGGTGGTCGCCGAAACGTTGCGACTCCTGGGAGTCAAGGCGGAGCACGAGCTCGTCCTGGAACGCGGCGGCAATACCGTCGCCGAGTTGCAGGCACGCCTGCTGCAGGACCTGGCCGGCACCATCGCCGCGACCGCGCCGGACCTGGTGCTCGTTCAGGGCGACACAGCGTCCGCGCTCGCCGGAGCGATGGCCGGGTTCTTCGCCCAGGTGCCGGTGGCGCACGTGGAGGCCGGGCTGCGGTCCGGTGACCTCGCGGCGCCATTTCCCGAGGAGGGGAACCGCCGCCTCATCGGTCAGCTCTCGGCGCTGCATCTTGCGCCAACGACTCTCGCCGCGGAAAATCTGCGCACCGAGGGTGTTCCGGCTGAACGAATTGTGTTGACCGGAAATACCGTGGTCGACGCAGTTCGCGCAGTAGTTGACCAGCGGCTGTCCTACCAGGACGCACGGCTGAAATCCATCGATGCCGGCGATGCGCCGGTCGTCGTGGTGACCGCGCACCGCCGTGAATCGTGGGGCGAGCCGATGCGTCGGATCGGCCGTGCGGTGGCGCACATCGCCAGGGAAATGCCGGCGGCGTCCGTCGTCGTTGCCGCGCACATGAACTCCAGCGTGCGGAGGACGTTGGAGCTCGAGCTCGGTAACCAACCGAATGTCTATCTCCCCGGCCCCGTTCCGTACGGTCCCTTCGTGCGGCTCATGGCCCGTGCCGACCTGCTGATCACCGACTCCGGTGGAATTCAGGAAGAGGGCGCGGCGCTGGGAATTCCGGTGGTGGTCACTCGTGAGGTGACCGAACGCATGGAGGGTGTCGACGCCGGACTCGCTGTCCTCGTCGGATCCGATGAGGCGAAGATCGTCGCGGAATCCCGCCGTCTGCTGAAGAATCGGGATCCGGACGCCGCTGAACGGAATCCTTACGGGGACGGGCGTGCCAGCGAACGGGTCGTGAATGCCTGCGGCTGGTTGCTGGGTCATGGCGAAAAGGGTTCTGACTTTCGGCCGGGTGGTCGCGCATGAGCGGGATGCACCGGTACAAGAATGACGACGCCTGGCCGGCGTCGCGTACGTTCGCTGCCGCAATGCTGGTGGCCCTGGCCATCTGCCTTTTCGCATTCCTGCATTTCTGGCAGAGTGTCGAGGCGGTCGAGGCGTCCTACCTGTATGGCGTCGGTGCGCCGACCTCGTTCAACTTCTCGCGTTCCGTTGTTTTCTTCGGACTCGGCCGGTCGAACGGTTACGGCCTCCGCATTACACCGGAATGCTGCTCGGCGTTGCTTATTGCGCCAGCCGCTCTACTTTCCGCACTGCTGACGGTACGACGGCGGGTGCGGGTGCGCAGAATTTTCGGGGGCTTCGGCGCGGCGACCCTGCTGCTGTTGCTTTCCAATCAGGTGCGATTGGGGGTCATCGCCTGGAGCATCGGTGAATTCGGACTGGCAAAAGGATTTGAATGGGGCCACGCGGTAATCGGCTCTGTCGTCAGTCTTGTTTTCGCCGCAGCGAGCCTTGCGATATTGGCTTGGATTGCTCTTGGCGAAGAGCGTAACAATGTGCCTCGCGGAAACGATGTAAATAGCATCTAGGCGAGTGCCGTATTCGGACGCTTCCGTCAATGTAGCCGGATCTGGCGACTGACTTCAGTCGTGCGTCCAAGGGCTGGGTATCCCTCTTCTACCCGTCAGTTGTTGTTACGTCGGGCGCTTCTGCATGGGCGCGTCCGGCAGCTGTCGTGTCCGTAAATGAATCTTGGAGAGGATTCGTCATGAAAAGATTCCCACGAAGTGTTGCGCGTATCGGCGCAGCCGTGGGTCTGGCCGGAGCGATCACGCTGGGTGCGGCCCTGCCGGCGTCCGCTGCGGCTGTGTCGTCTGCGTACGGCGTGAAGGCCGAACTGTTGGCGGGCGCGATCAAGGTGGCCCCGACGCCGGTTTCGACATTCCCTAACGGCGGCCAGCAGAACACCGTGCAGGCCAATCTGGGCGTGCTCGGCAATGTGAAGGTGCTGCGCGCCACCACCTCCGGTGACGAAACCGCCGGCACGTCGGACGCGAAGGCCGAGATCGGTAAGGTCAATCTGTTGCTGGGAAGCCTGCCGCTGGTGAAGAACAGCGGTATCACCCCCACGGCGGCGGCTGCGATCAAGGCCAAGGCTGCCGCGATCACGGCAGACGCGATCACCGCAACCTGCACCGCCAGCGGCGGTCAGCTGCACGGAAACGCAGACCTCGCGAATCTGACCCTCGGTGGCGGTGAGGCGCTCAACGCGCACCCCGGTCCCAACACCGATGTCAGCGTTCCGGGCGTGCTGCGCATCATCCTGAACGAGCAGAGCACCCGCGGTGGCGTGCTCGAGGTCAACGCGGTCCACATCACGCTGCTGTCCGGTGTGGGTGGCGACCTGATCCTGGGTCACGCGCAATGTGGCCCGAACGCTCCGGAAGAGGGTTCCCCGATCGTCACCAAGGGATTCCTCGGTGGATTCGGTGTGCTGGTCATCGCCGGTGCCGGCGCATTTATTATCCGCCGTCGCCGGGTCGGCTCCGCAGTCTGATCTGACCGGTCGGCGCGACGAGCGCAGGTCCGTCGCGCCGACCGTCTGACAGCACACGAGAAGGGCTGTTTGCGGTGTATCCCACCATATTCGTGCCACCACCGAAGTTGGCCTACACGGGCGTCAACGTGGTCCTGGAGATCGTGATTGCCGCCGTGCTGATTCTTGGCGGACTGGTTGCGATTCGGCTCGGCTCCAAGCGGCGTTCCGCGAAAAAGATCTCGGTGAAATAGGAGAACGACATGTTGTCCATGCTGGGTGCGATCGAACACGGTCTCGCGGTCTTCGTCGTCGGATTCGGTCTTGCGTATTTCTTCATCGGAATTGTGCTCGGCTATGTCCGGCTGCGCCGATCCGGCTCCGGCCGACACGTGAAACCGGCCCGCGCCCAGCATGACTACGCCGTGTTCTTCCTGATCGCGGCGCTGAACGAGGCCGAGGTGATCGGCGAGACGGTGCGCCGGCTCGTCGGCAATCCCGAAGCGTTCGTCGTGCTTGTCGACGACGGCTCGTCCGACGGCACCGGCGACATCGCCCGGGTCGCCGGTTCGGGGCGTTGTCTGGTCGTACAGCGGAAGCTTCCCGAGGCCCGCAACGGAAAGGGACCGGCGCTCAATGCCGGTTTCGTTGCGTTGCTGGCGGAGGTGCAGCGGCGCGGCCTCGATCCGGACCGGACGCTCGTATGTGTGATGGACGCCGACGGTCACCTGTCCGCGGACGCACTGTCGCATGTGGAGCCGCTGTTCGACGACGCCCGGGTCGGTGGGGCGCAACTGGCGGTCCGTATCCGCAATCGGAAGAAACTGATCTGCCGGCTGCAGGACATCGAGTTCTGGGCATTGTCGGCGCTGAGCCAGTTCGCCCGGGTCTCGTTCGGAAATGTGAGTCTCGGCGGCAACGGGCAGTTCACCAGACTTTCGGCGCTGCTCGAACTCGACGACCAGCCGTGGTCGGGGAGCCTCACCGAGGACCTGGATCTAGCGATCCGGATGACCCTGGCCGGCCGCCAACTGGTTTCTACCCCGCTGGCCTGGGTCGATCAGCAGGCCGTCACGTCGTGGCGGCGGCTGATCCGGCAGCGGACCCGCTGGATGCAGGGCCACATGACGTGCGGCCGCTATGCGCCCGCATTGTTGACCTCGCCGAAGACCTCGAACAGCGCGGCGATCGAAACCGTGCTCTACCTGTCGGTGCCGTGGATCCTGGTGCTGCCGTGGTCGATTCTCTACCACGCACTGTGGACCCAGACGATCATCAACTTCGTCCAGGTCGGACTGCCGATCAACGGCGGACCGCTGGCCGTCACCGGCTACATCCTTTTCCTCTATATCGTGTCGTTCCTGCCGATGATCGTCGCCGGCATCATTTACCACCAGCGCGACGGCGAGGTGGGTTGGCTGCAGGCATTCCTGATCGGCCACCTGCTCATCGCCGGTTTCTACGTCGGAATGATCGCGGTGTGGCGGGCGGTCTTCCGGATGATCCGCGGTCGTTCCGGTTGGGACAAGACCGGCCGTGAGGTCGAGGAACACACGCCACTGGGCGGGCTGTTGGTCGGTCAGAGCTGAGCTCCCGGCACGGCCGGGAAGTCCCGGTGCGCCGCGAGCGTGGCATCAGAGTGCTGTGGGGGGATCCAGGGCTCTCGGTGCCACGCCCGTGGCGTACCGGGACTTCTGCTGTCCCTGCGCTGTCAGGGCGAGCAGACCGTCGCACCCTGAGCCGCGCCGCCCTGGAACCCGACCTGCAACGCCGCCTGGAAACCGCGCTGGAAAGCATTCACCCGGTCGAATCCGCTGGTGCCCTGCAGCCCGTAGAAGGACGAGCCGTCGACTCCGAGCAGGAGCGCCTGCACCGCCTCGTCGAGGTCGCCGGGGGAGAGGGAGTACAGGTGGTCCCGCTGCCCGTGCGCGAAGACCTGGTACGTGTAGGCACCGGTGTAGCAGGCGGCGCCGAGCAGCGCTTTCGCGCCGTCGGGATTCTTTCCCTGATCGTGAATGTAGGCGAGGCCGTAGGCGGTGGCGAGCAGGCTCTGCACGGCGTAATCACCGAAGTTCTGATAGATCGACGGGAAATGCTGCGATCCGTCGAAATACAGGGTGTTGTCGCTCGGGCAGTAGAAGATGTTCTGGCTGACCTTGGATGTCCCGCAGGAGGCCGGATTGTTCGGATCGATCGAGGAGACGTTGGCCAGCGGCTTCCAGCCCGGCAGCGTCGGGTAATACTTGTTGAGATCCTGCACTCCGAGTTGCACGGCCTGGTTGTACGGGGCATTGCCGTTGTCCGACTGGTCCCGCTGCGGGTGGTTCGACGTCTGGTCGTACGGCAGTTCGGTGAACTTGCGGTTGTCGCTGAAATTCTTGTTGCTGGCGCAGTAGGCCGCACCGTTCTCGAAGCCGCCCTGGAAGGCGCTGATCCGGTCGAACGCGTTTCCGTGCGCGCCGGTGTCGTTCTGGCTGCTGCCCTTCACATCGGCGAAGTTCAGATAGCCGGCAAGCGCCTTGTCCAGGTCGTTGTTGTCGATGTGGAAATGCGGTGCGTTACCGGCCTTCGCATAGGCGGTGAAGGCGCCGGAATAGCAGTCGGCCTGCGACTCGAGCACGATCGTCTTGGAGCCGGGCTCCTGGCTGCGGGCCTGGATCGCGTGCCCCCATTCGTGGGCCAGGATCATCGCCGCGGCGTACTTTCCGAAGTTCTGGATCATCTGCTGCAACAGCCCGGTGCGGTCCCAGACGACGACGTCCTTGGACGGGCAGTAGAAGGCGTTGCCCTTGATCTCGGCCATGCTGGTCGCGCACGGCGGCAGCGAGTCCGACGCGCTCGGGTCGACCGAGAAGAAGCCACCGGTGACCGGCTGATAGGCCTTCCCGTTGAAGACCTTGGGCATCTGCATCTTCCAGAATCCCTGGATGTCGCTGATCGCGTCGCCGGCGATCTTGTCGACCTTGCCATTGTCGGTGCCCTTGATCGGCACGTTGGCGTCGGGCGCGTCGCTGGGGGTCGAGCTGACGAGATTATCGCCGGCGGACCCGCCACCGGATCCGCAACCGGCCAGGACAAGTGCGGCCACGAGCGCCAGTACGGCGAACAGTCCGGTACGGCGCGATCGGAACATCAGCGGGGCTCCCCATCCGGGTCGGCAGCGGCGGGCGGTCGGTCGCTCGCCGTGCCATTCTGCCGGGTGCCCGTTTGGGCCGTTCTACCGGATTCGTGCCAGTCGGTCCGCCAGTCCGACGGGCAGTCAGACGGGGCGCAGCCAGAGCACGCCCAGCGGCGGCAACCGGAGCATTGCCGAGGCCGGCTGGCCGTGCCAGCTCGCCGCCTCGGCCGTCACCGTACCGAGATTGCCCACGCCGGATCCGGTGTAGGTCTCGGCGTCGGTGTTCAGCGCCTCCGCCCACGGTCCGGTCCGCGGCAGCCCCAACCGGTAGCGCTCGTGGACCACCGAGGAGAAGTTGGCGACGCACACGAGCACCGAGCCGTCCTTGGCCCGCCGGATGAAGGAGAAGACGTTGCCCTGGGCGTCGTTGGCGTCGATCCAGGCGAAGCCGGCCGGGTCGACGTCGAGCGACCAGAGCGCCGGCGTGCCGCGGTAGACGTGGTTGAGGTCGCCGACCAGGCGCTGCATGCCGGCGTGGTCGGGCTGGTCGAGCAGGTGCCAGTCCAGCGACCGCGCCTCGGCCCACTCGCCGACCTGCCCGAACTCATCGCCCATGAACAGCAGCTGCTTGCCGGGGTGCGCCCACTGGTAGGCGTACAAGGCTCGCAGCGTCGCCATCTTCTGCCAGGAGTCGCCAGGGATCTTGCCGACCAGCGAGCCCTTCCCGTGCACCACCTCGTCATGCGAGAGCGGCAACATGAAGTTCTCGGTGTACGCGTACATCATCGAGAACGTCATCTCGTTGTGGTGGTACGCGCGGTGCACCGGCTCGTGCGAGATGTAGCTCAACGTGTCGTGCATCCAGCCCATGTTCCATTTGAAGCCGAAACCCAGGCCACCCAGATGGGTCGGCCGGGTGACACCCGGCCATGCCGTCGACTCCTCCGCGATCATCACGGCGCCGGGCACCCGCCGGTAGACGGTGGCGTTGGTCTCCTGGAGAAAGGCGACCGCGTCCAGATTCTCCCGCCCGCCGTACTCGTTGGGCGTCCATTCGCCCTCGTTGCGGGAGTAGTCCAGGTAGAGCATCGAGGCGACCGCGTCGACCCGCAGCCCGTCGACGTGGAACTCCTCCAGCCAGAACAGCGCGTTGGCGACCAGGAAGTTGCGGACCTCGCTGCGCCCGAAGTTGAAGATGTACGTGCCCCAGTCGGGCTGCTCGCCGCGGCGCGGGTCGGCGTGTTCGTAGAGGGCGGTGCCGTCGAACCGGCCCAGCGCGAAGTCGTTCTTCGGGAAGTGTGCCGGCACCCAGTCGACGATGACGCCGATCCCGGCGCGGTGCAGCGCGTCCACGAGATAGCGGAAGTCGTCGGGGGAGCCGAAACGCGAGGTCGGCGCGTAATAGGAGGTGACCTGATATCCCCAGGAACCGCCGAACGGATGCTCGGCGACGGGCAGCAGCTCCACGTGGGTGAAGCCGGCCCGGGATACGTACGCGGTGAGCTCGTCGGCCAGCTGGCGGTAGCCGAGGCCGGCGCGCCAGGACGCGAGATGCACCTCGTAGACGCTCATCGGCGCCGCATGCCAGGCCGTGTTCGCCCGGTGCTCCAGCCATTCGGCGTCGTTCCACTCGTAGCTCGAGGTGAACACCACCGACGCGGTGGCGGGCGGTTCCTCGGCGGTGAAGGCCAACGGATCGGCCTTGTCCCGCCAGACGCTGTCGGCGCCCAGGATGGCGAACTTGTACTTGGCTCCGGCCTCGACGCCGGGGACGAAGAGCTCCCAGACCCCGGTCGACCCGAGCGAACGCATCGGATAGGCGCGCCGGCCCCAGAAGTCGAAGTCGCCGGTGACCCGGACTCCGCGCGCATTCGGCGCCCAGACGGCGAAAGAGACACCGGTGACCGGCCCGCCGGGAGTGTCGTAGGACCGCTCGTGGGCGCCGAGCACCTCCCAGAGCCGTTCGTGGCGCCCCTCGGAGATCAGGTGTCGATCGATCTCGCCGATCGTCGGCAGCCAGCGGTACGGGTCGTCGCCGACGAAGGTGTCGCTCCCGTACGTGGTTTCCACCCGGTAGTCGCCGAGTGGGCGGGGGACCCGTCCCTGGAAAATGCCGCCCGGGTGGACCTGGGTCAGCTCGATCCGGACGCCGTCAACGAGCACGGCGGCCGCGGCGGCCTCCGGGCGCAGGGTGCGGACGATGACCTCGTCGCCGTCGGGATGGGCGCCGAGAATCGAGTGCGGGTCGTGGTGCGCACCGCCGACGAGGCGGTCGAACTCTTCCTTGTCCGGCCCGCCTGCGTCAGTGGGCAGCTCGCCGAGTTCGTCGGCGGGGACGTCGAGGTGGTGTTCTCCGGTGGATCGGTGGTTACTCATCGGGCGACCTCCGCAGTGAGCATCGCAGAGTCGCCGTCACAACGAATCATTGCGGCTCCTCACTGGTGATTCGTTCCAGTGAGCGCAGCGGGATGGAGAGCCAGGCCGGACGGTTGCGTGCCTCGTAGATCGTTTCGTACACCGCCTTGTCCGCCTCCAATGCGCGCAGCAGGACTGCCTGCTCCCTGGGATCTTCCCCGGATTCCTCGCCGTAACCGGCGCAGAAGGCGCCGCGGTTGCGACTGGACCACTCGGTGGCCCGGTAGGCGAGCTGCGAATCCTCCTGACCGTCGAGCAGCAACGACCGCGCCGCATAGTCGAACGATCGCAGCATGGAGGCGACGTCGCGCAAAGGGGTGCTGAGACTGCGCCTCTCGGCGATCGGCCGGGCCGGCTCGCCCTCGAAGTCCAGGATCGTCCAGCCGGATGTCGTGCGCAGGACCTGGCCGAGATGCAGGTCGCCGTGCACCCGCTGCAGTCTGATGTGGACGGTCAGGCCGGCCAGCGCGTCGTACGTCGCCCGCAGCGCGTCGGCGTGCTCGGCCAGGGCCGGCACGATGACGCACGCCTCGACCAACCGCTCCCGCATGACCGCCGCGGTCGTCTCCAGCCAGTCCTCACCGGCGTCGCTGGTTGGCAGCACCCGGGCCAGATCGGCGTGTACGGACGCGGTCGCGGCACCGAGCCGGTGGGCATCCCCGGCGAAGTCGCCGCCCACCTCATCCGGGTGCAGATCGCCTTCGGCGTAGAGGTCCCGGACGCTGGCGGTGGCCTGGGCCCAGCCGTCACTGGCCGCCGGCAGGAAGCTCTGCGCCATCGCGAGGGTCGCTGGCTCATCACCGTCGACGGTGCTGGTCACGTAGCCGAACAACGGCGCCAGGTGCGGGTTGTCGGTCTCCCGGAGCGCCTCGTGCACCTCTACGTCGGGGTTTCGGCCCGGCTCGATCCGGCGGAAGAACTTCATGATGGCGGCCTCGCCGTACACCAGGGAGGTGTTGCTCTGTTCCACGGTCAGCGCGTCACCGGGCAGATCGGTCGGGATCTGCACGTCCGGCTGCCGGAGGAACGACACGGAGCCAACCTTCGCGGCCTCGTCCAGTAGCACTGTCCACAGTGGAGTAACGTCGCGGTCGTGCAGCGCGTCGTGCACGTAGACCGTGCTGCCGTCGGGCGTGGCGACCTCGCCGATCAGCGCGTAGCCGAGCGCCTCGCTGCTCTGCGACCGCACCGAGATCGGGATGAAGAAGGTATCGCTGCCACCGTCGCTGAACTCCACGTGCAGCAGGTAGGTCCAGACCGCCGGGTCGCCCGCCTGCAACACCTCCGAGACGCCGTGCGCGGCCGCGATCTCCCGGCCCTTCCCGCCGAACCATCGCTGATGTGGCAGCCACTCGACGAGGAGTTGCTCGACGCCGGGGAATTCCGCGCTCACGACCGCTCCCCGGACCAGTCCACATTTCCCGCCAATGTGGCATTGGGGCGTTCTAGCCGCCGCAATGCCACATTGGCGGGAAATATGGACGGCGGCTGAGCGGAGAGCGGGACGGCAATGGCGGCAGGCGAAGCGCCGATCACTGTCGCGGCTCCTCGGGTCGAGCCAGCTCGAACCAATAAAATCCGTGTCCGGCGAGGGTCAGCATGTACGGCAGCACTCCAATCTCCGGGAATTGCACCCGACCGGCCAGTTCGACGGGGATCCACCCTTCGAACCGGCGCAGGTCGAGTTCCACCGGTTGTGGGAACCGGGACAGGTTGTTGACACAGAGAACGACATCGTCGCCGAGCTCGCGCACGTAGCACAACACCGTCGGGTTGCGCGACCCGATCTCGTGGTAGCTGCCCTGCCCGAATGTCGGATGTTCCTTACGAACAGCGATCATCCGTCTCGTCCAGTGCAGCAGCGACGCCGAGTTGCGGGTCTGCGATTCGACGTTCACAGTCTGGTAACCGTATACCGGATCCATCACCACAGGCAGGTTGAGCCGGGCCGGGTCGCAGGTGGAGAAGCCGGCATTGCGGTCGGGTGACCACTGCATCGGGGTCCGCACCCCGTCGCGGTCGCCCAACCAGATGTTGTCGCCCATCCCGATCTCGTCGCCGTAGTACAGAACGGGCGACCCGGGCAGGGACAGCAGCAGTGCGGTGAACAGCTCCAGCTGGTTGGTGTCGTTGCCCAGCAGCGGGGCGAGCCGGCGTCGGATGCCGATGTTGGCCTTCATCCGCGGGTCGTGGGCATACTCCGACCACATGTAGTCGCGCTCTTCGTCGCTGACCATTTCCAGGGTCAGCTCGTCG
Organism: Mycobacteriales bacterium; assembly: GCA_036267955.1. Classification (GTDB taxonomy): domain Bacteria; phylum Actinomycetota; class Actinomycetes; order Mycobacteriales; family QHCD01; genus DATAVB01. Next base: position 15,286 of record DATAVB010000141.1, read on the forward strand.
TGGTTGCGCAGGAAAACGCCCCACTGACAGCCTTCCGGGATGTCCGGCGTCTGCGCCATGATCTCCGAGACCGGGTACCGGGACTCGCGCCGGACCGCCATGAACAGCCGCGGCATCACCGGGAAGTGGAATGCCATGTGGCACTCGTCGCCCTTGCCGAAATACTCGACCACATCGGCCGGCCACTGGTTGGCCTCGCACAGCAGGACCCGGCCGGGGTAGTCCTCGTCGATGATCTGCCGGACCCGCTTGAGCACGTCGTGCGTCTTGGGCAGGTTTTCGCAGTTGGTGCCCTCCTCCTCGAAGAGGTAGGGCACGGCATCGAGCCGGAAGCCGTCAATGCCCAGGTCCAGCCAGAATCGCAACGCCTCGATGATGGCGTCCTGCACGGCAGGGTTTTCGAAGTTGAGATCGGGCTGGTGGTGGAAGAACCGGTGCCAGTAGTACTGCCGGCGGACCGGGTCGAAGGTCCAGTTCGACGGCTCGGTGTCGACGAAGATGATCCGCGCGTCGGCGTATTCCTCGTCGGTGTCACGCCAGACGTAGAAATCACCGTACGGACCCTCCGGGTCATTGCGGGAGGCCTGGAACCACGGGTGCTGGTCGCTGGTGTGGTTCATGACGAAGTCGATGATGATCCGCAGGCCGCGGGCGTGCGCCTCGGCGAGCAGCTGCTGGAAGTCCTCGATGGTGCCGAATTCAGGCAGTACGGAACAGAAGTCGCTCACGTCGTACCCGCCATCGCGCAGCGGCGAGGCGAAGAACGGCGGCAACCACAGGCACTCGACCCCCAGCCACTGCAGGTAGTCCAGTTTCTCGGTCAGTCCCTTGAGATCCCCGCTGCCGTCGCCGTTGCTGTCGGCGAAGCCGCGCACCAGCACCTCGTAAAACACCGCTCGGCGGTACCACTCCGGATCGTCCGCTGTGGACAGTCCGGCGTGATGCTGCGGCTCGCTCACCGGCTGGGCCTTTCTACGACGAAGATGTGGGCAGGCTCCACGTGTGGGTCGAGCCTGACGTAGTTGTGCGGTCCCCACGCATACGTCGCGCCCGTCAGCTGATCGCGGACGGTAAGGCTTTCGTGCCAGTCGATTCCGAGTGCGGGCAGATCGAGAGATACGGTCGCTTCGCAGATGTTGTGCGGGTCGAGAGAGCATACGACAAGCACAGTTTCACCCGTCGCGGGATCCCTTTTGGAGAATGCGATCAGCGACTCGTTGTCGATCTCGTGGAAATGCAGGGTGCGCATCTGGTGCAGGGCAGGGTGCGCCCGCCGGATCCGGTTGAGCCGGGTCAGGTACGGCGCGAGACTGCGGCCCTCCCGCTCGGCGGCGGCGAAGTCACGGGGGCGCAACTGGTACTTCTCGCTGTCGAGGTACTCCTCGCTGCCCTCCCGGACCGCGAGGTGCTCGTACAGCTCATAACCGGAATAGACGCCGTAGGACGGCGCCAGCATCGAGGCGAGCACGGCTCGGATCTTGAACATCGACGGCCCGCCGTACTGCAGTGAGGCGTGCAGGATGTCCGGGGTGTTGACGAAGAAGTTGGGCCGCATGTAGTCCAGCGACCCGACCAGTTCGTTGCCGTAGTCGATGATCTCCTGCTTGCCGGTCCGCCAGGTGAAATAGGTGTACGACTGGGTGAAGCCGACCTTGCCGAGGGTGTGCATCATCGCCGGCCGGGTGAAGGCCTCGGCCAGGAACAGCACGTCCGGGTCGGTCTTCTTGACCTCCCAGATCAGCCAATGCCAGAAGTTGACCGGCTTGGTGTGCGGGTTGTCGACCCGGAAGATCCGGACGCCGTGCGACATCCAGTACCGCACCACCCGGAGCACCTCGGCGTAAAGGCCCTTGGGGTCGATGTCGAAATTGACCGGGTAGATGTCCTGGTATTTCTTCGGCGGGTTCTCCGCGTAGGCGATCGTCCCGTCCGGCAGGACGGTGAACCACTCGGGATGCTCCTTGGCCCACGGGTGGTCCGGCGCGCACTGCAGCGCCAGGTCGAGGGCCACCTCGAGGTCCAGCTCGCGGGCCCGGGCGACGAAGGCGTCGAAGTCCTCGATCGTGCCCAGTTGCGGGTGGATGGCGTCGTGCCCACCCTCGTGCGAACCGATCGCCCACGGCGAGCCGACATCGTCCGCTCCGGCGACGAGGGTGTTGTTCTTGCCCTTGCGGTTGATCTCGCCGATCGGGTGCACCGGCGGCAGGTAGACGACGTCGAAGGCCATGTCGGCGACGGCCGGCAGTCGCTCGGCGGCGGTGGCGAACGTGCCGTGCACGGGCTGACCGGCTTCGTCGTGACCGCCGGTGGAGCGGGGGAAGAACTCGTACCAGGCGCCGTAGAGCGCCCGCTCGCGGTCGACCCAGATCTCGTGCCGCGGACTGCGGGTGATCAGGTCGCGGACCGGATATTCATGCAGCCGGTCGGCGAGGGTCGAATCCAGCGCCGGTCCGAGCCGGCCCCAGAGATCCTGCTGTGGATCGCGCAGCGCCTTTTCGGCGAGCCGGACCGCGGCGCGGTGCTCCTTCGGAACGGTGCGGGTGGCCTTGGACAGCAGCCGGGCGCCGAGCTCGAGATCATTGGACAGCTCGTCGAGTCCCTGGCCGGCCTCGACCTTCAGCTCGACGTTGTGCCGCCAGGTGGCGAACGGATCGGACCACGCCTCGATGAAGAAACTCCACCGGCCCGGCTCGGTCGCCGTCACCGTCGAGTGCCACCGGTCCGTGCCGGGGGCGCCGGGCACCATGCGGCCCGGGGCCGCGGACCGGCTCCCGGCCTGCTTGCCCGGCCCACGCCAAACGACATTCGCCCCCACCAGGCCGTGCCCCTCGCGGAAAACGGTGGCGCTGATCGGGATGACTTCGCCGACGACCGCGCGGGCCGAATACTGGCCACACGACACGGTCGGGGATATGTCAGAAAGTCCCAGGCGTCCGATCAAGGTTTTAGCTCCGCTCCACAGGCTTTTGTCTATCGCCGCGCGCCATTCAGCCTCACGGGGGGTCCCAACAACGGTACCCAGCTCGGCCCGGATCTATACGTCCGGCATGTGCTCGTGCCCGGCCACCCGGGCCGGCACGAGTCATCTGAGACGGCGACGGGGCAAGTATGCACGGTACGAACCAGGAACCGCGTCCGACTTGCCCCGGGGAATCCATCTTGCGCTCGTTCGCTTTGGTGCCGGTCGTTCGGCCGCGGATCCGCGCGGCCGAACGCACCGGTGCTAAGCCGACTCGCGCTGGAATGTCCTGGCGCCGAATGCAATGCCGAGGAGCACGATGATCAGCGCCACCGCGATGCCCCACATCGAGTCGGCCGAACTGAAGTGCCCGCGGAACAGGGACCGGATGCCGTCCACGATGTGTGAGAACGGGTTGATCTCGGCAATGGTGCGCAGCCACTTCGGCGCGAGCGACATCGGCAGCATGATGCCGGACAGCAGCATGACGGGCACGGCGACGGTGTTGAGCAGCGGCGCCAGAGCGTCCTCGCTCTTGGTGATCAGCGCGACCGCGTACGAGGCCGAGGCGCAGGCCGCCCCCAGCAGCGCAACCAGGATGAAGGCGAGCAGTACCCCGCCGACCGGTGCGCGCAGTCCGAATATCGTGGCGATGCCGATCAGCACGGCCGCCTGCACGACGAGTACGACGACGTCGCGCAGGACGCGGCCCATCAGCAGCGCGGTCCGCGACGCCGGGGTCACCCGCATCTGTTCGATGACGCCGGCACGATATTCGGCGATCAGGCCGAAGCCGACGAACATCGCGCCGAAGATGCCGAGCTGGATGAGCAGCCCGGGCACGAACACCTGCCACCAGCTGCCGGGTGGAAATCCCGGCACCTGGGTCATTTTCTTCAGCAGCGGGCCGAAGAGCGCGAGATAGAGAATGGGCTGGGTCAAGCCGATGATGACCCAGGCCGGATTGCGTACCGACAGGCGCATCGACCGGTTGAAGACAATACGGGTTTCCCGCAGGGCGTTCATGAGAACTCCAATGTGGACAGACAGCGGATCAGGCGGCGTCGTCGCGCAGGGTGCGGCCGGTGAGGGTGAGGAACACGTCGTCGAGGGTGGGACGGTGCACCTCGACGCCGGCCAGGGTCACCGAGGCCGAGTCGAGCTCGCGCAGCAGCCGGGGCAGGATCTCCGCGCCGCTGTCCACCCGGAACCGAACGGTGACGCCGTCGACCTCGGGCTCGTCGTCGGTGGTCAGGCCCTTTGCCACGCGCACCGCGTCCGGAGTCTGCGTCTCGTCGGGTACCCGCAGCGTGACCACGTCGCCGGAGACCCGGCGCTTGAGGTCATCCGGCGTGCCCTCGGCGACGATCTCGCCGTTGTCGATGATGAGGATCCGGTCGCAGAGCGCGTCGGCCTCCTCCAGATAATGGGTGGTGAGGAAGACGGTGGAGTCGAGGTCGTCGCGCAGCCGCCGTACGTGATCCCACAGATTGGCCCGGGCCTGTGGGTCCAGGCCGGTGGTCGGCTCGTCCAGGAAGACGAGTTTCGCGCCGTGCACCAGGCCCATCGCGACGTCGAGCCGGCGGCGCTGACCGCCGGAAAGCGCCTTGGTCTGGCGGTTCCACAGGCCATCCAGGTCGAGCTGCGCAATCAACTGCTCGCCGCTGGCGCGGGAGTCCGCCCGGCTCATTCCGTACAGCATGGCGTGGTCGACGAGCTCCTCACCGACCGTGGCCTCGGGGGCGGAGGAACCGCCCTGGGCGACGTACCCGATGCGGCGGCGTACCCCGACCGGGTCGGTCAGCAGGTCGCAGCCGGCCACGGTCGCCTCACCCGCGGTCGGTTTGAGTAGAGTCGTCAACATGCGCAACGTCGTCGTCTTGCCGGCGCCGTTCGGGCCGAGAAAGCCGACGATCTCGTGTTCGCTTACCTCGAGGTCGACGCCGCGGACCGCCTCAACCGGGCCTTTGCGGGTCTTGTAGGTGCGAGCCAGCCCGCGGGCCGACATGATGCTCTCGGTCATTTAGGTGGTCCTTCCTGTCATTTCTCGGCGCGCAGCCAATTCAGCAGTGCCGAACGGGAGAAGCGCCATTGTTGGCCGAGTTTTCGGGCCGGTATTTCGCCGGACTCCGCCAATTCGGTGATGTCGTCCGGCCCGACCCGCAACAGGGCCGCGGCCTCCTCCAGGGACAGCACGTCGGTGTTGCCGTTCTCGTCCGCGGCTCGGACCCAACCGGGATTCCTCGGGTGGTCGTTCTCCCAGATCCGCGTCGCCTGCAGGTCGTCCTCGATTTCCAGCCGGTCTCCCATCAGTCGGGTGACGATGTCCCGTTTGCTCATGCCGAGTCGCTCGGCGGCCCGGTCGAGCCGGTCGGCGACGGCAGTGGGGACGCGGACGTAGATCGCTTTGGTGGGTTCAGCGGCCATGATCGGATATCTCCTAGCTATTGGATAGCTATCAAGGTAGCTCATGGCTCCGCCCGCCGTCTGCGTGTCGTGGATTCAGTGGTCGTCGTGCTGGTGCTGCTCGATGTCCGCGCACAGCGCAGACAGCTGCTGGTCGAGCTTGCGCTGGTAGCCGACGAAGAACCGGTGGGCCACCGCCACCGGCCAGGCGGCCCCTGGCGCGATGTTGTAGACGCGGTAGGTCAGCCGGGTGCCATGCGTCTCCGCGTCGCCTCGTATTCGCCGCGGTACCACCAATGTCCTTGCAGGGCGGCGATGTTGCGCTCGTGGTCGATGTCGAGAATCAGCGTTTCGCTCTTGCCGTTCAGTACGTCGAACCGGTCCGGTCCGCCACGCAACTCGGTGGCCCCGAGTCCGGTGCGGTGCACGATCCACCCGTTGGTCGGTGTTACCGGACCCGTCGCGGCCGTGGTCAGCAGCGACGCCACCCGGTCGAGGTCGGCGGCCACGAGGCCGGACGCGCGGAACTTCGGACTGGACATGGATGCTCCTGCGGCACGCTCTGTGGGTCGTCGGGATATCGCGACGACCCACAGTTAATCAAGGTTGACTAAATTAGTCAACCTTGACTAGTCGGCTTGTCTGTCGGGCCGGGCCAGGTGCCGTCCCGGGCCGGGCCGGAATCCCAGCCAGGCTCGGGATTGAAGAGGTAATAGCCGTCGCGGACGCGTTTCAGGAATTGCTCGCACCAGTCCAGCTCGCCCGCCCAGCGGTGTTCGGTGACCAGCAGATGTTCGGCCGTATGCGGCGGGGCGGCCCGGCGCTCGGAGAAATCGCGGATCGTGTGCTGGCTGGCCGAGACCAGACCGCGCAGTGCGTCGGCCCGCGTCTCCAGGGCGTCAACGACCTCGTCGCGGCGCAGAAAGGTCATGAAGGAGAGGCCGCCGAGGAGGGTCGAGTTGTCCGACTGGTCGACCTGCCACAGCGCGTCGCGCAGTAGCGCGAGGAATTCGTTCTGGCCGTCGGGGGTGAGCCGGTAGCTGGTGCGGCCCTGCTTGGCCCCCCGGTCCGCCGGTTTGTGCGCCCGGTTGTCGGTGGGACGCTCCTCGGACTCGACCAGAAATCCCTCGCGGGTCAGGCTGCGCAAGGCGTTGTAGATGGAGCCGGGATTGATGTTGGCCCAGCGCTCGATGTCCCAGGACAGCAATTCCCGGCGGACGAAATAGCCGTGCACCGGCTGGAAAATCCGTACTACCCCAAGCACCAACAACCGGGTCGTGGACATGCCACCGAGTCTATGCACACCCCACCCCTCGTCCCCACCCATGTTGATCATGCGAAAACTGTTCGCGACACGCCGGTACGAGCAACAGTTTCCGCATGATCAACATGGGTGGGGGTGTTATCCACAGGCTGAGCGTCTTCGCCCGCGCCGAACCGGCCGGCTGCGCCAGGCTGTCCCGGTGATGCAATGGCCTATTGGGGTGTTCACCAGGACAGAGGCCGTACGGCAATACGGCCCGGAGCGGATCAGGCGATGGCTGTCGACTGGGGCCTGGAAGAGAATTGACCGCGGCCTGTACGCAAGCATCGACACGCCGCTGGACGCGGACATCCGGATCCGTGCTGCCCTTCGCTCAGCCGGCTCGGATCTGACTGTGGTGGGTGAATCGGCCGCTGTGTTGCACGGCTTCGGCGTTCTCGACTCGGGCGTGGTCCATCTCGCTGGACAACCGAGCCGGACCGCCCGGTCTCGCCCGGGGCTGTGTATTCACGGATATCGGATTCCGCCTGCTGACGTCGGCGAGCTGGCAGGCATGCGCGTAACCACTCCTGCGCGTACGGCGGTGGATCTGGCTCGCTCGGTCAGCCGCCTCGATGCGCTCGCCGTCCTCGACGCGGCGCTGCATATCGGCGCCTGCACTCCGGAAGAGCTGGCCGCGCAGGTTGCGAACCAGCGGCACGCAAAGGGAATCGTGCAGGCGCGTCATATCGTGGCCCGGGCGAACGGCCTTTCCGAGTCACCGATGGAGAGTCGGCTGCGGTGTCGGGTCCTTGATGCGGGGCTCCCGATGCCGACCCTGCAGCATTGGGTCCGTGACGGCCACGGAACTGGCGTCTTCCGGCTCGATCTGGCGTGGCCTGAATATCGGGTGGGTCTGGAGTACGACGGCGCCGAGCACCAGGACAGGATGCGCCAGCGGCACGACCTCGAGCGTCGAGCCTGGCTCACGCAGCGCGACTGGCGCATGTTGTCGGTGACCGACATTGACGTGTATCGCCTGCATCACCGGATGATTGAGCGGGTCTGGTCGCTATTGGGCTGAGCGGGCAGGGATGGCCTCGCCGCCCCACCGGTGTTGATCATGCGGAAACTGTTGCTTTTAACGGCGTGTCGCGAACAGTTTCCGCATGATCAACAAAGACCGGGAGCGGGTTGGAGCGGGGTCTAGCTGTCGCCGCCGACCGGGCCGGCGTCGGCGGCCTGGACGTTCAGCAGCTGGTACCGGTCGATCGCCTGCTGCAGCACCTCGTGCTTCACCTGGCCGGTGCGGGCCAGCTCGGTCAGCACGGCGACCACGACAGACTGCGCGTCGATGTGGAAATGCCGGCGGGTGGCGCCCCGGGTGTCGGAAACGCCGTAGCCCTCGGCGCCGAGCGAGGTGTAGTCGCCGGGCACCCACCGGGCGATCTGGTCCGGCACCGCCTTCATCCAGTCGCTGACCGCCACCACCGGGCCGGGCGCGTTCGACAGAGCCTGGGTGACGTACGGCGTGCGCTGGCCCTCGTTCGGGTGCAACAGGTTCCACTCGTCGGCCTCGACCGCCTCGCGGCGCAGCTCGTTCCAGGACGTCACTGACCAGACATCGGCCGCGACCCCCCACTCGTCGGCCAGGAGCTGCTGGGCGTTGAGCGCCCACGGCATGCCCACGCCGGAGGCGAGGATCTGCGCGTGCGGCCGCTCGCCGTCGCTGTCGGCCGGGCGGTAGGAGTAGATGCCCTTGAGCAGACCCTGGACGTCGACCCCCTCCGGCTCGGCCGGCTGCGGCATCGGCTCGTTGTAGAGCGTGAGGTAGTAGAAGATGTTCTCGCCGTGCGGGAACTCCTCGCTGGAGCCGTACATCCGGCGCAGCGCATCCTCGACGATATAAGCGATCTCGAACGCGTAGGCCGGATCATAGGCGACACACGCCGGGTTGGTCGAGGCCAGCAGGTGTGAGTGCCCGTCGTTGTGCTGCAGACCCTCACCGGCCAGCGTGGTCCGGCCGGCGGTCGCGCCCAGCAGGAAGCCGCGGGTCATCTGGTCGCCGGCGGCCCACATGAGGTCGCCGGTCCGCTGGAATCCGAACATCGAATAGAAGATGTAAATCGGAATCATCGGCTCGCCGTGCGTGGCATAGGCCGAGCCCGCGGCGATGAATGAACCCATCGCGCCGGATTCGGTGATGCCCTCGTGCAGCAGCTGGCCGGTGGTGGATTCCTTGTAGGACAGCAGAAGATTGCGGTCGACCGCGTCGTATTTCTGCCCGTGCGGCGAATAGATCTTCGCCGTGGGGAAAAGCGAGTCCATTCCGAACGTACGGGCCTCGTCCGGAATGATGGGTACGAATCGTTTGCCGAATTCCTTGTCCTTCATCAGGTCTTTCAGCAACCGTACGAAACCCATCGTGGTGGCGATGGCCTGCTTGCCCGAGCCGCGCTTGAGGTCGGCGTACGCCGAGCGCTCCGGCAGTGCCAGCGCCCGCTGCCGTACGACCCGCTTGGGCAGGTAGCCGCCGAGGGCCGCCCGCCGCTCCCTCATGTACTGGATCTCGTCGGAGTCCTCGCCGGGGTGGTAGTACGGCGGGAGGTCGGCCTCCAGGGCCGAGTCCGGGATGTCGAGGTAGAGCCGGTCCCGGAAGTCCTTCAGCTCGGTCTTGGTGAGCTTCTTCATCTGGTGCGTGGCGTTGCGGCCCTCGAAGTCGCTGCCCAGCGTCCAGCCCTTGATGGTCTGGGCGAGGATGACCGTCGGCTGACCGACGTGCTCGCGGGCGGACTTGAATGCCGCGTACACCTTGCGGTAGTCGTGCCCACCTCGGGACAGGTGGCGCAGGTCGTGGTCGGACATTTCCTCGACCATCTTGCGCAGCCGCGGGTCGGTGCCGAAGAACTTCTCGCGGATGTACGCGCCGGACTCCACCGCGTAGGTCTGGAACTGCCCGTCCGGGGTGGTGTTCATCTGGTTGACCAGCGCGCCGTCGACGTCGCGGGCCAGCAGCGGGTCCCAGTCCCGGCCCCAGACGACCTTGATCACGTTCCAGCCGGCACCGCGGAAGGTCGACTCCAGCTCCTGGATGATCTTGCCGTTGCCGCGGACCGGACCGTCCAGGCGCTGCAGGTTGCAGTTGATGACGAAGGTGAGGTTGTCCAGCTCCTCGCGGGCCGCGACGCCGATCGCGCCCAGTGCCTCGGGCTCGTCGGTCTCGCCGTCGCCCAGGAACGCCCAGACGTGCGAGCGGCTGGTGTCCTTGATCTGCCGGTTGAGCAGGTAGCGGTTGAACCGGGCCTGGTAGATCGCCTCGATCGGGCCGAGGCCCATCGACACGGTCGGGAACTCCCAGAAGTCCGGCATGAGCCGGGGGTGCGGGTAGCTGGGCAGGCCGCCGCCTGGGTGCGAGAGCTCCTGCCGGAAGCCGTCGAGCTGGTTTTCCGAGAGCCGGCCCTCGAGGAAGGCGCGGGCGTAGATGCCGGGGGAGGCGTGGCCCTGGAAATAGACCTGGTCCCCGGACTCGCCGTGGTCCTTGCCGCGGAAGAAGTGGTTGAAGCCCACCTCGTAAAGGCTTGCGCTGGAGGCGTAGGTGGCGATGTGGCCGCCGACGCCCAGGTATTTGTTGGCCCGGGAGACCGCGATCGCCGCGTTCCACCGGATGTAGGCGCGGATCCGGCGCTCGACGAACTCATCACCCGGGAACCACGGCTCGCGCTCGGGCGGGATCGTGTTGATGTAGTCGGTGCTGCGCAGCGCCGGCACACCCACCTGGCGCTCGCGGGCGCGCTCCAACAGCTTGAGCATCAGGTAGCGGGCCCGACCGCGGCCCGCGACATTGATCGCGCTGTCGAGCGACGTGAGCCACTCCTGGGTCTCTTCGGGGTCAACGTCAGGCAACTGGCTGGGTAGGCCGTCGGTGATGACGCTGAAACGCTCAGGGGTCACTGGTCGCGTTCTCCTCGTTCTGATCTGCCTGATGTCGATGTCGCCGTGCTGTCAGGTACGTCGGCGCACACGCCAGGATCAACTATCCCGCATGGGTCCGGTGGGACCCTCGGGACCCATGCTCCTCGCGATCGGTCATGTTGTCACAGCCACCCTGCCGGTTACTTCCTGTTTCGGCCGCGTGATCTCGCTGACACGGCTCGCCGGGGACGTCATCCCCCGGTTGGTGGCTGTGTCCGATTGGTACTCCGCGTAGGGTCTTCGACACGTACGGTGGTTCGTGCCGGGCTTACGGGGAATGCTGCGGGCATGTCGGTGGTCACTACTTCGGAGGGTTCATGCGTCGCGGCGGCATCGCGTCTGGGGTGTTAGTCGTGCTCGCCGGGCTTGCGACGCTCGTGGCCGGTTGCGCGGTGCCGTCCGCCGGGCGGGCCAGCTACGAACCGCCGCGGGTGGTCGGGTCGGTCGCCAACACCGGAGCCGACGCCGACAAGCCGGCCGCGACGTCCTCGTCGCGGCACAGCCGCCGGCCACACCCGGAGCCGCATCGGTCCAGCGCCCCGACCTCGAGCGCACCACGGACGCCACCGACCACGACCACGACGGTCCCACCGCGCATCCCACCGGCCATCCCGACATCCCCGGCGCCGCCGCGCACGCACCGCCCACCGGCGACCCACGCGCCCGCGCCGCACGACACCGCCCAGCGGCCGGGCTCGAAGGTCCAATCGCCGAGCGCCAGCCTGCCGGAGTTCGCCGTCTGCCTGAACTTCTATCAGCTCGCCCGCAAGCCGAGCGCCGACTTCCGGTCGCTGCCCACGCATGCGTCGCAGCAGGCCCGCACGACGGTGGCTCGTTCCTTCAGCAAGGCGCACGCCGGGATGGCGAAGGTCCTGCAGCGGTCCGGACTGCCGCGCCGGGATGTGGTCTACGCCCGGGGCAGCGAGGTCGCCCAGGCCGTGTCGGGCATCGCGCAGGCGTTGCCGACCGGTCAGGGAGTGACGGATCGTCGGCTGCGAAAGGCTTTCGCCAATCTCACAACTGCCTGCGCGCGGTGACCGGAATGCCCGCCCACGGGCCACTCTCGCGGCCGGGACGATGGTCACGATCCTGCGAACACCGCGGTTTGGCTTGCGGAATCGTGGCTGAGTGTGTTTGCTACCCGCACGAACTGACACAGTTACAGGACGGCGGCCCGGGAGTGTCGGGTTGACCGCACCAGCGAAACAACAGCCCTCAGGAGGACTGACGAAGTGAGCGCCACCGCTGACTCGGCCGGCGGACCGGGTCTGGCCGAGCGCCTCGGGGTCGAGGCCGGCACGATCGTGCAAGAGATCGGCTACGACGAGAGCGACGCCGACGAGGCGGTGCGGTCGTCGATCGTTGAACGCAGCGGCAGTGAGCTGGTCGACGAGGACTCCGACGAGGTCGTGGACATCGTGCTGCTGTGGTGGCGCGAGGACGACGGCGACCTGATCGACGCACTGGTCGACGCCAAGGGCCCGCTCGCCGACAGCGGCGTGGTCTGGCTGCTTACCCCGAAGGTCGGCCGTACCGGTCATGTCGAGCCGTGGGACATCAGCGAGGCGGCTCCCACGGCCGGCCTGTCGGAGACCAGCACCCTGTCCGCGGGCAAGGACTGGTCCGGGGCGCGGCTCGTCGCGCCGAAGGTGGCCCGCTCGAAGCGTTGAGCGGCGCGGCTGGCATGCTGATGAACGTTCCAATCACCCGATTCTGCTGACCCGACCTGCGAGGAGTGCGCGAATCATGGCCGTCGAGACCGGTGCGCAGGCCCCAGAGTTCAGCCTCAAGGACCAGAACAAGCAGGACGTCGCGCTGTCGTCGTTCCGCGGTCAGAAGAGCGTTCTCCTCGTTTTCTACCCGTTCGCCTTCTCCAGCATCTGCACCAACGAGCTCCGTCAGGTGCGGGACAACCTGTCCCAGTACCAGAACGACCAGGTGCAGATCCTCGCGGTCAGCACCGACCCGACGTTCTCGCTGAAGGCTTTCGCCGATGCCGAGGGGTACGACTTCCCGCTGCTGTCGGACTTCTGGCCGCACGGCGAGCTGGCCAAGAGCTACGGCGTCTTCAACGAGACTCCCGGCATGGCCAATCGCGGCACATTCCTGATCGACACCGAGGGCGTGGTGCGGTTCAGCGAGGTCAACGCGCCGGGTGAGCCGCGGGACCAGGCCGACTGGCAACGGGCCCTGCAGCAGCTGGTTGCCTGATTTTCTGCCGCACCGGCGGACGGTAGGCTCGGGGTCTTCTTCGGGCGTATAGCTCAGCGGTAGAGCACTCGGCTTACAACCGAGCGGTCGTAGGTTCGATCCCTACTGCGCCCACCGTACGTAGCGTCCGTGACCTGTCTCGGCCGGATCATGGAGTTTGCCGCAGCCGACCGCATAGTGTCTCACTCACGTGACACATGAGGAGCGTTG
>DATAVB010000142.1:0-8310 GCA_036267955.1 Mycobacteriales bacterium
CCAACCCGAATATTTCTGTCAGGTCGCCATCGAGAAATCGGGTGATGACGCTGATCCCGTCGGCCACGGTCGTGAGCACGATCAACCCGGTGGCGGTCACCGTCAATCGGTCGGGATCGAGGAAATAGCAGCCGAAGGAAGGCTGCGCGTTGGCTCGGGTCGGCACCAGCCGGAGGCGCTGCCCGGCGCGCGAATCGGCGCTGGCCCGCAGGAACTCGGCGATCGCGGCCGGACCGTGGTATTCGTGGGGTGCCGGCGGCATGGCCAGCCAGGCGTCGTCGGTCAGCAATTCGATGACACCGGGTATGTCGTCCGCGGCGAACGCCCGGGCGAACCGTTGGGCGAGTTCCCGCTCGGGCCGCTCGGCCGCGCGTGGCACCGCATCCCGATCGGCCCGGTCGAGCGATGCGCGGGCCCGTTGCAAGGCGCCCTTGATCGCGGTCGGACTGGTGTCCAGCATGCCCGCGGCATCGGCGATGGCGAAGCCGAGTACGTCACACAGCAGCAGGGCCGCAGTCTGGCGGGGCGGCAGGAGTTGCAGCGCCGCGACGAAGGCAAGTTCCACCGTTTCCCGGGCCAGATACCGCTCCGCCGGACCGGGCGCCTGGTCGGCGGCTTCGCGCAGCCAGCCATCCGGATAGGGCTGCAACCAGGTCACCGCGCTCCGCCGTGACGGCGGTGGCGGATCAAACGGTGGAATTGGCTCGGAGGGTGCGTGACGCCTGCCGTCGCGGATCGCGTTGAGGCAGCGGTTGGTGGCAATGCGGTAAAGCCAGGTGCGTATCGACGAGCGGCCGAGGAATCCGTCCAGGCCACGCCACGCCGCGATCAGCGTCTCCTGAAGCAGATCCTCCGCATCGACCAGAGAACCGAGCATCCGGTAGCAATGCAGATGCAATTCGCGGACATGCGGCGCGGTGATCTCGTGAAACGCCGCCTCATCACCGGCTCGTGCTCGATCCAGCGTCGATCCGCTCACCTGGGCATCGTGCCACGCGCGGACCGTTCCGTTTCCCGTGGCGGCGGTGTCTAACGGTTCAGCAGGAATTCTGACCCCATCACCCTGGAGGATTCAGCCATGACCGGACCCGACACCGCGGCGCTGGACACCGCGTTGGCATACCACCGCGCGTGGACCACAGGAGACTTCGACCGGGCGATGACGCACATCGCTGACGACATCGTCTGTCACGCGCCCGCCGGGCAGCTCACCGGCGCCGCCGCATTCCGCGGCTTCATGGGGCCGTTCACCCAGATCGTGACCAGATCCCGGTTGATCGCGGCATTCGGCGACGACACGACGGCGGTGCTGATGTACGAAACCGGCACCGTGCCCGTTCCGGATGCTCCCGGCGCGGAATATGTCACCGTGGCGGACGGCAAGATCACCCGAATGAGAATCATCTTCGATCGTCTGCCGTTCGAGACGGCCCGCCGAGCCGCGACAGGCGCCGGAGACCAGGGTAGGTAATGTCCTTTACCAGCCGGTGATGGACCGACCCGAGTCGCAGATCCTCGCTGAGCCGGAGGATCAGGTCGTGGTCATCCTGCGCGTCGGGCTTTCCATACTTCTTCGCTGGGCCAGAGATGTGCCCAGGGCAGGGCTGCGTAGTCGTAATCGGTCGTGGCGTCTTCCGGGGTTTGGACTTCGATGAGGTCTTCGAGGATGAAGCCTGACTTGTGCAGGAGCCGGACCATGGGCCCGGTCGGAAGTTGGTAGATCACCGCGCCGTTCTGTTGCTCGATGCGATTGAGGCCGAACTGGCTCTGTCTCAGCGTCGTATCAGCGGGACCGGTCTCAGGGCTGCACAGCTGCAACAGTGTGGAGTTGCGCATGAAGACGAGTTGACCGCCCGGCCGGAGCAGGCGGGCGGCTTCGGGAATCCATTTGTAGGGATCGCACCAGGCTGACGCTCCGTGCTCGCTGATTGCCACGTCGAAGGTTCCTGTCGGTGCCGGGACGTCCTCGGCGTTGCCGTGTATGAGCGGGAAGTGGATTCCGTACTTGTCCTGCAGTGCCTGGGCGACGGCGAGCTGCTTCGCGGAGTTATCGATCCCGGCGGGCCGAGCGCCCTGCTTTGCTGCCCAGGCGCCGATGTAGGCGGTTCCGCAGCCGAGGTCGATCAGATCCTTGCCGGCGAGATCCTCGGGCAGGACCGGTAGCTGCGTCTGCGGGATCGCCCAGATACCCCAGTGTGGTTCGGCGGCCCATTGAGCCAGTGCTCGTTGACCGTACCAACTGCTCATCGTGGAGTCCCAGAGCTGCCGGTTCGCGCGTGCATGCTCGGGCAGGGAGGATTCCGTGGCGTCGCCCATGCGGTCAGTCAACCATCTGCACAGATTGGCGATGGGTCACGTCGGAACGATGTAGAGGTGGCTCATCGCCGATCGATGCGTGGAGGTGGAACCGCGCCGGTCGGGCAGACCGACCGCGGTGCCCTGCACCGCGCCCTTCTGTCCGCCCAGCCAGTCCACCCGTACGTAGGCGTTGAAGACCGGGGCGCAACCGCGCGCCTTCGACACTTTGAAGTGCGGTTTGTACAACGGCACCACGGCGTGATGCACCGCGTACGGGATCGTCTTGGTGATGCTCGTCGATGAGTTCTCCTGGCAGATCTTCTTGCCCGTCGCATTCCACTGGTTGACGATCAGCGTGAACCGGGCCGTCGAGGCGCCTCTCTTGTTGCAGCCGGTGCGCTGGCACACCTGGTAGTCCACATCGCCGAATACATTGAGCTCGTGCAGCCCGGCTGGCGCGGTGGTGATCGGCAGCGCGGGCTGCCGCACGTGCCGGTGGTTGGAGTCCACCGGCAGGTCGCCGTAAGGAATGTCGTAACTGAGAGGCTTGCCGTTCGCCGCGTTCCTGACCGACTTGTTGGCGAACCGCAGAGAGCCACTCACGATCCGCACCGAGGATTTCTGCTTGTACAGCGAGGCGACCCTCGCATACGTCCGGCAGGTGACCGTCGTCGCCTTGGCGGGGCGCACCAGGAATTTGGTGACGATCCAGCTGTCTTCCAACTTTGGGTTCTTACCCGTGCCCGCATAGACGTTCTGGCCCATCACCTGGTTCTTACCGCCACCAGGCCAGGTGCAACGCACTTCGTTGTCCACCATCGTCACCACGGTGGCCGCGTTCGCGCGTAACGACGAGACCACGTACGCGGTGTGGTGGGCGGGCATTTTCAACCGTGCCGTGCCGAGCGCTACGACGTTGTGGTCGATCCCCGACTTCGGTGGCGGTGGGCCGGTGATCCGCTGCGCCTTGAACGTGGCCGCCGAGGCGGCGGACGCTGCTGTCGGCACGGTCAAGGTCACCAAACTGGCCAGCACGGCACAGGCCGCCGCGAACACAAGTCGCCTCATGAGCACCCCTCTTTCGGGCGCGATCGTAACCGCTTTTGGGCGGGCTTGACCTCGTTTTCGCACATGTACGTCTTTGGGAGTTGTGCGGTGATGCGTCGGGGTCGCCGGGGCGTAATCACGGTCTGCGCCTGCGCGGGCGGACGAGCAGACCCGGCCGAACTCCCGGGTTCGGTTATCTTCGGTGAACTGAACATGTCGAGTCGGCTCGCTCGGCTCCGTCTTTACTACGACACGTCAAAACGGATAGGAAGGCTGACCAATGGAGCGACCCAAGATCGTTTCGGCCGAGGAGTGGCAGCAGGCACGCGATGAGCTGCTGGTTGCTGAGAAGGAGGTCACCCGCGCGGAGGACGCGGTCGCCGCCCGACGGCGCCGGCTCCCGATGGTCAAGTTTGGCAATGACTACCTGTTCGACGCGCCGGGGGGCAAGCGAACACTGCTCGAGCTGTTCGACGGTCGCGAGCAGCTGGTCGTCTACCAATTCATGGACAACGGCCCGGACGACTTCTGCCCTGGCTGCACCGCTTTCACCAACAACGTACCGGCTACGGCGCTTTCCGGGCTGGCCCGGGACGGAGTCAGCTGGGCAACCATATCCAACATGCCCCTCGCGCAAATCGAGGCGTACAAGGCGAAAATGGGCTGGACGCTGCCGTTCGTGTCCTCGCACGGAACGTCGTTCGCTGACGACTGTGGCGTTCGCGGCTTCATGCTGAGTGTGTTCCTGCGCGACGGCGAGGATATCTACCGGACGTACAACACCGGGTCCCGCGGCGTGGACCGGTTGGTCTTCCACAACAGCATCCAAGACCTACTTCCGTACGGTCGGCAGCAGGAGTGGGAAGATTCCCCGGTCGGGTGGCCGCAGCGCCCCACGTACGGATAGGGCTCGCTGGATCGTCGCCGTCCCGTCGATCCGCCAGTTGCCTATCTCGAATCCTCATCACATTCTTTTCGCTGCGTCGATCTCGCCGCCCGGCTCGGGATCGGCCGCCAGCAGGACGATCGGGATCTTGCGGTCGGTCTTCTCCGCGTAACTGTCGTAGAGGGGAAAGATCTGTGTCATCTGGGCCCAAAGTGGCCCGCGCTCGGCCGCGGACGCAACACGGGCACGGGCGGTGAACCGGCGGGTGCCGACCTGCACGCCGACGCTCGGGTCCGCCAGAAGATTCTTGAACCATGCCGGGTCCTCATCGGCCCCACCTTTGGAGGCGACGACGACGAACTCGCCGCCCGCGCGGCCGTAGATCAGGCAGGTGCGGCGCGCCTTGCCGGTCCGGCGTCCGGTCGTGGCGATTACGAGCGTGTGTACGCCGTTGTTCTCGTGTCCCTCGGTGCCGCCCGAGGCCAGGTAGGTGCGGGCGTGCTCGGCAACCCAGTCCCACTGCGAGTCGGTGGCGCGATCAAGGTCTTCGGCGACGGCCATGTCGGCGGTCCTTTCCAGTGTGTTTGCCCGGCGATCCGCGACGGACTCGGGGACAGCTGCCCCGGGGACGGAGCCGGCCCGCCGGTCTCGACATCCTCGACCACATCTTTCTAGAACTTTCTGACTCGGCCCCGCAGCCACCCTGAGTACGCCGATCCGGCCGATGGTTAAGCAGTTACTTGACTTTCGCGGGTTCGATCGCGATAGTTAAGCACATGCCTAACCAATCTGGTTCCGCCGCGATCGGCCGGGTGTTCCAGGCGCTCGCCGATCCAACGAGGCGGGCGATCGTGGAGCGGTTGGTACGCGGCCCGGCGCCGGTGAAGGCGCTGGCCGAGCCGCTGACGATGTCGTTGCCCGCGGTGATGCAGCACCTGCAGGTGCTGGAGGCGGCGGGCGTGATCGTCACCGAGAAGGCCGGCCGGGTGCGCAGTTGCCGGATCGAACCCAAGGCGCTGCGTGAAGCGGAGCAGTGGCTCGGCCGCCAGCGTACGGATTGGGAACGACAGCTTGATCAACTCGACGACTATTTGAAGGGAAAGTAATCATGGCGGTAACGCACTCGACGTTCACGCTGGAGCGTCGCTACCCGGCCTCGGTCGAGCGGGTGTTCCAGGCTTGGGCGACCCCGGAAGCCCGGAGACGCTGGATGGCCCAGGGCGCAGAGCACTCGCAGGATTTCGTGGTCGGCGGTCTCGAAAGGGTCAAAGGGTTGGACGGAGAGGGTCGCGCCCTGACCTATGAGGCGCGCTACGCCGACATCGTGACCAATGAACGAATTCTCACGATGTCCACAATGCACACCGAGGACCAGTTGTCGACGGTCTCGGTCACCAGTGTCGAATTCCGGGCCGAGGATGCCGACACCTGGGTGGTGCTGACCGAGCACGGAATGTACGTGCCGGGCCAGGAGCGACCCGAGTGGCGCGAGCAGGGAACCGCGCAGCAACTCGACACCCTGGCGGCGGAGTTCGCCGCAGCCGCTGAGGCAAAGGAGAACTGATCATGGCGCACGTTGATTTTGTGCTGGCCGTCGTTGCGGTGCGCGATATCGAGGCGGGCCGGGCCTGGTACACCAGGCTGTTCGGCCGCGAACCCGACAACAACCCGATGCCGAACCTGGTCGAATGGCAGGTCACCGATGGCGGTTGGGTGCAGGTGGCCGAGGATCGCCAGCGCGCCGGAAACGGGATGCTCAATTTGGCTGTGTCTGACCTTGAGGAAGGCGTGCGCGAACTCAGCGAGATGGGCCTTGAGACGGGCGAGATCATCGACGCCAACAAGGGCGTACGGCTTTGTCCGATCGCCGACCCGGACAACAACCTGATCCACCTGGTCGGCAACTTCCGGGTGAAATACTGAGCTGCCGCCGATCCTCGGTCGCCGGCGCAGCGAGGCATTTGGCTGCCGACGTGTCTCAGTGGGGAATTCCGCCGGCGATGGCAGTCGCGGCTTTCCTCGCGACATCGCAGCTCTTCGTCGGGTCCTCCTGATACCCGACAGCGACGGTCACCAGTTGATTCCTGGTCACCGCGAGGACGACCGCGCAGCTGTTGTATTGGGAGCCAGGGTCCTCCATCTTGCCGGCCTTGTACCCGCCGATGTCGGGCAGCGGCTTGACGATCGAGCCCTCGAACTGGACGGCGTAGCCGTCCGCGTCGACCTCCGCGATGGTGACGGCGTACTGGTCACCTTCGCACCTGCGGCCATCGGCCTTGGGCTGGACGCCGCTGCCCCGGTTGAGTTCGGGCACGTCGGCGGGCTTGAGCAGGCTGCACGGGTCGGTGCCCGCAAGCGGCGTGCCGGTCTTGCCGCCGTCCCTGTTGTCCGACGCGTCATTGCTTCCCTGGCTGCTGGTGCCCTTGTCGCCCCCGCCGGTGCCGGTGCCGGTGCCGGCGCCGTTGCCGCCGCACGCCGCGAGCCCCAGCCCACAAGCCAGGATCGCAACGGTCGATAACGCCAAACGTCGCATTTGCGTCCCCTTTGCATTCGATTTGGCCCGAATGATACTGATGAGGTCGCCGCAGAACCATCCGGTACGCCCTGACGGCTTCGAGGGCCGTTGCCTGGATAGGATCGCGCCTCAGCGCATTACCCAGCCGGACGTGCGGTCCAGGCCGCCTGCCAGCCTGTGCGGATCTCGCTGTGCGCGAGGCAAAGAGAGCTGCCGTTTACGGCTATCCCGATACGCGAAATCCGCCCCCACGCCACCGCTGTTCCTCGCGGGCTCAATAAGTGAGGTGAATGCTTTCTCTGTCGCAGGTATCCCTATTGGCAATGTGCTGTACCAGTGCCATTACGGTTAGTCGGGTCCGGCAACGGCCGAGTCTGTCCGCCTAATGTGTCGGGCAAGCCAGTGGCAGATCAGAGAAAACTTTCCGGCGGTCCCGAGCCGAGGCGGCAGTCGGTGGCAACGTCCGGCCAGAACGCCGCTTACGGTGCCGCACCGAGCGCGTCGTGGTTAGGTCAGGCTCGCCCAGCCTGATGGACCTGGGACCCCGACCGGTCAGGGAGCGGGAGTAGGCCGCCCGGGGCTCGAACCCGGAACCCGCGGATTAAAAGGCCGACTGTGTGCGTAATCACGCGTGTGCTGTGGTTGCTCGGCTCGCATGTCGAGCGTCTCCGATGTGCGTCAGTTGCTGCGTTAGCCGGTAGTTCGCACCACGTTTGATCCCACGCCAATGCCGACCTGCGCTCTTCGGCCGGGACCGGGTTACCCTAAATCGGGCGGGACTGAGGCGGTCGCCGGCAAGATGATGCTGAACCGTCCGCCGATCGTAAACCCGAGTCGTTAGCGAGTACGTCGCTCTCTCAGCAACGAGATCCTTTAACGCCGGCCCGCCGGCGCCAAGGGCCGCAGAACATCATGTCCATTCGCACGTTCCGGCTCGAATATCGCCTCACCGGGCCATGATCTTTTGCTCTTCGACCCTTGACCCCGACGACCCGCCGCTAAGGGCGGCCAGTGCTGAAACAGCGGGGCCGAGCAGGGACCGTCTGAAGGTCCCGACCCGCTGCAGGGTCGCGGAGGCCGTCATGTCCCTCACCAACACGAACCATGCAGAGATTCCCGCGCAGCGCCGGCCGGCCGAGCCGGTCTGGTGTGTGGCGTGCGGATTCCAGCACGACCCCGACACCCACTGCCCGGACTGCACCGGTGACCATCAGGGCGGGTACTGCCTGACCCCCGAAGCGCTCGCCGAGCTGGCGAAGCACGAGCAGCTCGCCGCCCGGGTCGAGGCGGCCGCCCCGCGGATCCTGGACGCCCGCGACTACACCGACGGCCGGTCATGACCGGGCCGCGGCGGATCCAGTACGTTCGGGGCAAGGCCCTGCCGATGAACGCGGCCTACGTGGGCCGGGGCGGCCGGTGGGGCAACCCGTTCACTGTCGCCGACCCGCGATCGCTGCCTGAAAACCTGCTCGACCGGTAGCGGTCCGCTGTGCACTATGAACGGCATGACGACCGCGGAAGATCGGGCGGCAAACCGACGACACTGGGATCGGGTCGCGGCCGC
>DATAVB010000143.1:0-76786 GCA_036267955.1 Mycobacteriales bacterium
AATCTACGCCATCACATCCGGCGGCGGAGTCATCCGAACCAACGCCCGCGAAGTCCGCCGAGCCGGCCGCCAAACCATGGGCGTCCGCCTCATGAACCTCCCCGACGGAGTCAACCTCCTCGCCATCGCCCGTAACGCCGATGAAATTGAGGAGTCAGCGGGGTAGACGAGGGTGAGGTACCGTAGCGTCCGCTGCGCTTGATCGGTGGGACATGTAGTCGAGCGCATGGGTGTCGCAAGGCGAGGGATGAAACGGGCATCGCAGCGAAGCGAGGCACGGACCGAGTCCCGAGTCGAGCGCATGGGCATAGCGTGGCCGGTGCGGCACTGACCGACGACGTGACCAGGGAGCGATAAGTGACCGACCCCCGAACTTCGGGACAGTCTGGACAGTCTGGACAGCGACCGGCGCAGGATTTCCACGCCAACGGCGTGGAGGCCCCGACCGGCCGGTACGGCGGCTTCGCCGCCACCAGCGTCGACGAATCGCAGCCTGACGCCGACGACGGCTACGACTGGCACGCGCCGCAGACGCTTGCCCCCAACTACGGGGACGAAGCCGACAGCGACCAGGCCCAGACCTCGGCCCAGGCCTGGTGGGACCAGGTGCGCAGCGAGCACGGCCTCGACGATGCCGGTCAGCCCGGTTCGGCCTTCTCCGGATCGACGCAGACGAACGGCGCGGTCTCGGCCGTACCGCAGCAGGCGGCACCGAGCGACCACACCGAAGCGATGGCCCGGTTGGCGCCGCCCGAGGTGGAGCAGCCCGCGCCGGATCCCGCGGCCGAGTACGTTCCGGCGTACAACTCCGGGGGGTATCAGCAGGAGCCGAGCTGGCAGCAGAACAGCCGGTACGGCACCCCCTCGGCGCCGAACGGCGTACCGGAGTCGGCCGAGCCCCGCGGCTCGGCCGGCCCCCGCCGGGCCCGCTTGAGTCTGCGCCGGGTCGACCCGTGGTCGACGCTGAAGTTCTCGCTGGTTCTCGCGGTGGCGCTGTTTGTGGTGTGGATGGTCGCTATCGGCGTGCTCTACGGCGTGCTCAGCGGCATGGGCGTCTTCGACAAGATCAACTCGACCGTGAACGAGGTCAACGGCAGCACCGGCAAGACGGTCACGCCGCAGATCGTGCTCGGTCTGGCCGGTGTAATCGGTGGTGTCAGCATCGTGCTGTTCACCGCCCTGGCGACCGTCGGCTCGTTCATCTACAACCTCTGTGCCGACATGGTTGGTGGCCTGGAGGTCACGCTCGCCGAGCGGGATTGACGGGTGGGGCAAGGTCAGTTGGGACCGCGTGACCGGGTACGGTAATCTCAGCCGTCGCGTCACGCGCACGGGCCTGTAGCTCAGATGGTTAGAGCACATCCCTGATAAGGATGGGGCCGGAGGTTCAAGTCCTCCCAGGCCCACCGTCGCTGCCCCACCGAATCCCCCTCGGGGGAGGACAGGAGACACCGCTGTGAAGAAAATCTTGGTGCTGATCAGTGCACTGGGTGCCGGGCTCTTCGTCGTCAAGAAGCGGCGGGACGCCCAGTCTGAGGCGGACCTGTGGCGCGAGGCGACCAGCGGCTCCGACCTGCGCTGATCCACGGCGGTGGTCGTGCCGCCGCCAGCCGTTCCGCCGCCGGCTCGTTGTCGGCGGCACGCGGGGACGTAGCTCAACTGGCAGAGCACCGCCTTTGCAAGGCGGGGGTTGTGGGTTCGAGTCCCATCGTCTCCACCCACTAATCGGTCGCCGCCGGGGCGGTTTGCCCACTAGCATCGCGTTTTGTGTCTTTATCCGGCGTTGAGTTGGCGATGATGGTCGCCGAGATCGCGCCGGGTGCCACGACCCGGAACGCACGTCCTATCCAGGGCGGTCTGGCCACTGACACGTTCGGTGTCGACACCACCGCGGGCGATTTCGTCGTCAAGGTTTTTCGCCCGGACCGACGAGAGGGCGCACTCCTTGAATGGGAGCGCCTGACCTTCGCTCAACGGGCGGAGGTTCCGGTGCCAGAACCCGTCGCGCTGGATGCCGACGGACGCTGGTTCGGAGCTCCGGCACTGGTCATGTCCCGGCTACCGGGTCGAGGCGACGTCAGACCGAGCAACCTGGACCGATGGCTTCGGCAGCTCGCGCACGCACTCGCGGCCATCCACGAGACCAACACCACAGGCGCCGCCGGCCCGCTGCTGCGGCCGGGTAACTGGGGGAATCGGGAGCTGGCGACGACGGTGTCCGGGCCCACCTCCACCTTGGTCGATCGGGTAGTCGAGGCGATTCGGCAGCATCGCCCGAGCCCGGACGGACCGTCCGTCCTACTGCACGGCGACTTCCATCCGGGGAACATCATCTGGAGCCAGGGAACGCTGAGCGGCGTCGTCGACTGGAGCGGCGCCCGGCTGGGCCCCCGCTGGTTTGACCTTGCATACTGCCGGGCCGATGTCGCGCTCCTTTTCGGGATGCGCGGGGTCCGGCGACTGACGGAGCACTACGTGGACATTGTCGGCGCGGCGCCGGTAGACCTTCCCGTCTTCGATCTGATGTGTGGCCTTGCGGCACAACGGTTCGGCACCACCCAGTGGCTGGGCGCCTTCCGGCACCAGGGGTGCACCGACTCGCGCCGGCAGTTCGCGGCCCGGGTGCCGCCGTTCCTGCGCCAGGCGCTGGCCGAACTCGGCGCCTAGCCGCGTTGTCGAGAAGCTGCCGGCAACGGCCACTCCCGGCGGTCACGGCGCGCTAGGTTGACCTGCATGACCCGCTATCGGTTTCTCGATCCGATGGGTGAGGTCGTCGAGGAGTTCGACTTCGACGACCACTCGGCGGCGCTCGCCTGGGCCCGGGACGAGTCGGAGCCCGACGACGAGGTGCAGCGGGTGGAGTACCTCGGCCCGCAGGGCGACTGGCGTTGGGCCGGTCCACTCGAAGGCTGAAACACCCTCATGATCATGATCGTGGCGTTGCCCACGACGGCCACCGATCTGACCCGTCCGCACCGCCGTTGCACTAGGTTCTAGGAAATCGATGTTGGGGGCGGTGTGGGCCGGTACAAACGCGTACTGATCAAGCTGAGTGGCCAGGCGGTGTCCGGCGATGGTGACGCCACCTTCGACGCGTCAGCGCTGGAGCATCTCGCCACCGAGATCCTGTCCGTGCACCAGACCGGCGTCAACGTCGCGGTCGTCATCGGTGGCGGCAACGTGTTCCGCGGCCGGGACTCCGGCTCCTGGGGCATCGACCGGATCGAGGCCGACAACATCGGCATGCTCGGCACCGTCATCAACAGCCTGCTGCTGCGCGGCAAGCTCAACTCGCTGACCGGCCAGCGGGTCCGGGTGATGACCGCCATCCCGATCAACTCGATCGCTGAGCCGTACGTCCGGCTGCGCGCCGTCAACCACCTCAGTAAAGGTGAGATCCTCATCTTCGCCTGCGGAAACGGACAACCGTTCCAGACCACCGATTATCCGGCGGTGCAGCGGGCACTCGAAGTCGACTGCGACGCGCTGCTCGTCGGCAAGCATGGCGTCGACGGAATCTACGACAGCGATCCGAAGAAGAACGTCGACGCCCGCCGATTCGAGACGATCAGTTACGGAGAGGTGATCGACCGCCGGTTGGAGGTCATGGACCACGGCGCGTTCGTACTCGCCCAGCAGCACCGGCTGCCGTTGCACGTTTTCGACGTCGATCAGTCCGGGATCATGGCGGCCATCTGTCGTGGCGAGCACCACGGCACCCAGGTCGTGAACGAATTGGACACTGTCTGAATCGGTCTGAATTCGCAGAATTCCCGCTGTCCCGATCCGGATCAGTGTATTCGGACATTCAGAAAATCAGCTTCGTAGGCGTTGCGGAGCGTATGCAGAATTACTGCCGCGTAGATAAATTCGCCCTTTGTCAATAAGCGCAGAGCGAAACATCGGTGGAACAGCTGGCTATCGTCGTCCGCGGTCCACAGGGTTGCCCACAGCCTGTGGAACAAACGGCGTAATCACAGAGATCGCCGACAGCGGAAATGCGCACCGCGAAACCAGCCAGATATTGGATGCGAAATACGGCGACCGTGACATTCATTCTCAAACAGCTCTTTCCATGGCGATGTCAAGACGGCCGGGCCGGCTTCGACTATCCATTGAAGGCGCCGGACGGCGGCGCCGACTGAGGAGCCACGATGAGCAAGCTCAGGTGTCACATCTCGATTTCGCTGGACGGTTTCGTCGCGGGGCCGAACCAGAGTGAGGAGAACCCGCTCGGCGAAGGTGGCGAGCGACTCCACGAGTGGGTGATTCCGTTGGCCGCCTGGCGCCGTGCGCATGGCGGGCAGGGGGGCGAGCTGAACGACAGCACGTCGGTATTCGAGGAATCACGGGAGAACATCGGGGCCGGGGTGATGGGTCGGAACATGTTCGGCCCTGTTGGCGGCGGTGACTGGGGCGAGGAGCGGTGGACCGGCTGGTGGGGTGACAACCCGCCGTACCACTACCCGGTGTTCGTTCTCACCCATCACTCGCGTGATCCGGTGGCCATGGCGGGCGGGACCACATTTCACTTCGTCACCGACGGAATCGAGTCCGCGCTCGAGCAGGCAAAGAAAGCCGCCGGCGGCAAGGACGTCATGCTGTGGGGCGGCGGCCAGGTCGCTCAGCAGTACCTGGCAGCGGGACTGCTGGACGAACTCGAGCCGCACGTCGTTCCGCTGCTTCTCGGCGGTGGTTCTCGCCTGCTCGACGACCTCGGCCACCCGAACGTGCGCCTCGAGCAGGTTCGGGCGGTCGCGGCGCCGGGCGTTACCCACCTCAAGTACCGGATCTTGCGGGGATGACGGAATCCTTACGGCGGCGGCGCGACCGGAGCGGGTCAACGCTCCGTCGCTAGGCTGTCGACATGTCTGTCACCTCTCGTGTCGCCCGCCCGGCCAGGACCCGCGCCGCCGCCGGCGCGGTCGCACTACTGGCCGTAACCGCGAGCGCCTGCAGCGCAAGTTCCAACGCCAAGCCGGGCAGCGGTGGCTCGACGGCCGCCTCGAGTAAGCCGTCCGCGCCCCCCGGCACCGTGCACGTGCTGTACGCCGGGTCGCTGGTGAAGCTGATGGAGGACGACCTCGGGCCGAAGTTCGCGAAGGCCAGCGGCGCGAAGTTCTCCGGCTACGGCGCCGGGTCCAGCGCCATCGCAAAGGAGATCACCGGGAAGGTGCGCAGCGGCGACGTCTTCATCAGCGCCACTCCGGACGTCAACGACACGCTGGAAGGCAGCAAGAACGGCGACTGGGTCACCTGGTACGTCAACTTCGCGAAGGCGCCGCTGCTGATCGGCTACAACCCGAAGAGCAAGTTCGCCGCCGACCTGAAGAGCAAGCCCTGGTACGACGTCATCACCGAGAAGGGCATCCGGGTCGGGCGCACCGACCCCAAGCTGGACCCCAAGGGCAAGCTGACCGCGAAGGCGTTCGACCAGGCCGCGTCGAAATCCGGCGACAAGGACTTCGTGTCGAAGGTCGACAAGAGTGTCTCGGTCTACCCCGAGGAGACGCTCGTCGGCCGGCTGCAGTCCGGTCAGCTCGATGCCGGATTCTTCTACGCGAACGAGGCGAAGGAGCAGCACATCCCGACCGTGAGCCTCGGTGACATCAAACTGTCCGCGAGCTACACGATCACCACGCTCAACCACGCCAAGAACCCATCGAGCGGGCTGGCCTTCGTCGAGTACCTGCTCGGCCCCGCCGGCAAGCAGATCCTGACCCAGCACGGCCTCAGCGTGCAGCCCTACACCGCCGGCGGTGACAAGAACGCGCTCCCGGCCGACCTGAAGCCGGCTGTCCACTGATCGAGTCGGCGCCGGTTCGCCGGCGCACCCGGGCCGCCGCGATCGGCACTCCGCTGCCGTGGCTGGCCGGGCTGCTCGTGCTCTACCTGCTGGTCCCGATCGGCGCGTTCCTGGTCCGGTTGGCGCGCGCACCCGGGAACGTCTCCGGCGTGCCGGGTCTCGGCGACGCGGTGGTGGTGTCGCTGGAGACGGCGACCCTCTCCACGGCGATCATCGCGCTGCTCGGCGTCCCGCTCGCCTACCTCCTGGCCCACGGACGCAGCCGCGGTTCACTGCTGCTCGGCGTTCTGTTGCAGCTTCCGCTGGCGTTCCCGCCACTGGTCTCCGGGATCCTGCTGCTCTACCTGCTCGGCCCGTACACCCCGCTCGGCGAGCTGGCGAACGGCACCCTCACCGACAGCCGGATCGGCATCATCTGCAGCCAGGTGTTCGTGGCCGCCCCGTTCGCGGTGATCGCGGCCCGCTCGGCGTTCGGTGCGCTGGATCCCGGCTGGGAGGACGTCGCCGCCACTCTCGGCCATCGCCGCTGGGCCCGGTTCCTGCGGGTGGCGGTCCCGGCCGCAGCGCCCGGTATTGCTGCCGGCCTGCTCCTGGCCTGGCTGCGGGCCTTCGGCGAGTTCGGCGCGACCGTCATTCTCGCGTACCACCCGTACTCGCTGCCGGTGCTCACCTACGTCCAGTTCGGCTCGTCCGGACTGCCGGGCACGCTGACGCCGGTGGCGGTGACCCTGCTCGCGGCGTTCGCCGTCCTGCTGGTGGCGGCCTGGGTGCCGCGGCTGGCGCGGGTCCGCCGGCCGGGGTCGGGCCTGCCGCCGCCGAGCCGGGCGGTCGGTACGGAACCGGGTCCGCTGCTGGAGCTGCACCTGCGCGCCGCTGTCGGCGACTTCCGGATCGAGCTCGCCCATCGCGCCGCGCACCGCCACCTCGCCGTTCTCGGTCCCTCCGGCGCGGGCAAGACGATGACGCTCCGGCTGATCGCCGGGCTGGCCCGGCGCGGAGACAGCCAGATCGCCTTCGACGGCACTGACATCTCGCCGCTGCCGCCGGAACATCGCGCGATCGGGTACGTGCCGCAGGAGCCGACCCTCATCCCGGGGCTGCCGGTCTGGCGGCAGGCGGTGTTCGGGGTGGACTCCGATCCGGCCGTGGCCGCGTACTGGATCGACCGCCTGGGGCTGACCGAGTTGCAGGAGCGGCGTCCCGACGAGCTGTCCGGTGGGCAACGCCGCCGGGTCGCGCTGGTCCGGGCGCTCGCGCGCAGCCCTCGGGTGCTGCTGCTGGACGAGCCGTCGACCGGTCTGGATACGGCCGTACGGGACGAGTTCCGCCGCGAGCTGAGGGCGTTGCAGCGGGACACCGGGTTGACCACGGTGCTGGTCACGCACGATCCGACCGAGGCCGCGATGCTGGCCGAGGAGGTGCTGGTGGTCGAGGCCGGTCGGGTGCTGCAGGCCGGTCCGCAACCGGAGGTCTTCGCCCACCCCGCGACGCCCAGCGTCGCGCGGTTGCTCGGAGTGGACAACCTGTGCGTGGGCCGGGTCGACCGCCCGGGCCGAATCGCCGCCGGTGCAGTCGAATTCGCCGTCCCGGATCTGACGGCGCCGACCGGCGCGAGGGTCAGCTGGGGGATCCGGGCTGCGTCGGTGGCGGTGTTTCCGGACGACGGGCGAACGTCCGGCTATCCGGCCCTGATCCTCGATGTCGTCGACTTCGGCTCCAGCCGCGAGGTGACGGTCGATCTTGGCGAACTGCAGCTGGCCGCCCGCACCAGCGGCCCGTACCGGATCGGCGACCGGTGCGTGGTGCAGCTGCCACCGGCCGAGATCGCGGTCTGGCTGGATTCCGACGGAGAGCTGACCCACCCGGGGTAAGGCGCGATGAGTGCTGACTAGTGGTTGGAGTCGTTCTTGCCGATGTCCGTGGCGGTGGTGCTGGCCTGCGTTTCGGCGCGGTGGGTGCCGTTGAGGCTCTCCTCGTAGCCGGAGGTGAACGGCTCCGGCTGGTTCCGTTTGGCCAGCGCGCCGACCGCCGCACCGACTCCGGCGCCGACCGCGAACACGCCGAGGACCAGCGGCCAACGCCGGTCACCGCGAGCGGCCCGCTTCACCTCGCGGGCCCGGCGGGTCGCTTCCTTCCGGTGCGGCTTGGTCGCCTTTGCCGCCTTGGCCGCGGCCTTGGCGGCCTTCTTACGGCCCGGCTTGGTCTTCTTCGCGGTCGCCGACTTCGCCGACTTCGCGGCCCTGCGGCCCTTCTTGCGGGTCGCTCCGGCCGTGCTCGCCACCGAAGCGGCGGCCGGCGCCGTCGCTTCGAGGACCGGGCCGAGCTTGTCCTTTACTGTCCCGGCAACCGCCCCGGCGGTCGGCTCCAGCCGCTGGCGGAGGATGGCCAGCAGCGCGGTTGCGGCCGGTACGGCCTTGGCCCGGACGGTCTGCCCGACGGCGACGGCCGCCGGAAGCGCGTGGTCCCGGACCGCCGGCACGGCCCTGTCCCGCACGGTGCCGGCAAACGCGGTCGCGGTCGGGCCCGCCTTCTCCCGGACGGTGCCGACGACAGCCGCCGCGGCCGGTGCGCCCTTCTCCCGCCAGGCATCAGCCATATCCGAGGCGGCCGAGCCGGCCGTCTCGGTCAGGCCGTGCAATGCCGGTGGTACGCGCTCAGCCAGATCGGTGCGCGACATCAGAGTGCCTCCCGTACTAGATCGATCACTCAGCGTAAGACCTCGGGCCGTACGCCGGTCGTTCCGACTCACTACCCTTTGTCTGTCACCGTAATCCGTTCGTGAGAGCATGGCGCTAAAGCAGCGAGCATGCCGCGCCGTCATTTTGAGGAGCCCGATCAGTGGCCACCGAGCAGTACGCGACCTTGCACACCAACTCCGGAGACATCGTCGTCCGGCTGTTCCCCGACCACGCGCCCAAGACGGTGCGTAACTTCGTGGAGCTCGCCAAGGGCGAGCGGGAGTGGACGGATCCCCGTACCAAGAGCAAGTCCAACGAGCCGCTCTACGACGGCACGATCTTCCACCGGGTCATCTCCGGCTTCATGATCCAGGGCGGCGACCCGCTGGGTCAGGGCTTCGGCGGCCCGGGCTATCAGTTCGGCGACGAGTTCCACCCGGACCTGCGGTTCGACAAGCCCTACCTGCTGGCGATGGCCAACTCCGGGCCGGGCACGAACGGCTCGCAGTTCTTCATCACGGTCGGCGTCACGCCGCACCTGAACAACAAGCACACCATCTTCGGTGAGGTGACCGACGACGCCAGCCAGAAGGTCGTCGACACCATCGCCACCACGGCGACCGACCGCTCGGACCGCCCGAAGGACGACGTCGTGATCAACTCGGTCACGATCGAGGAGCGCTGACCTCGTACGGTCAGAAGCAGGACTGGTCAGGACGTAAGGGGATGAACTACCCGGAGCAACAGCCCACAGGTTCGTCCTTCGCGGCCCGGTGCTACCGGCATTCCGACCGCGAGGCGAATGTGGGTTGCACCCGGTGTGATCGTCCCATCTGTCCGTCCTGCATGCGTGAGGCACCGGTAGGTTTCCAGTGCCCGGAATGTGTCCGCTCAACCAGTAACGCACGTCAGCCGACGCTCCCCTACGGCGGCAGCCTGATGCGGACCGTCGGCCTGGTGACGATCGTGCTCGGCGTGCTCAACATCGTCACCTACCTCCTCACCGCGTTCACCTCACCGAGCGGCATTCACCACAACGCGTCGTCGCGACTGTTCAGCCGGATGGTGCTCAGCCCGACGCTGGTGGCGCAGGACGGCGCGTACTGGCGGTTCATCGGGTCGGCCTTCCTGCACTACGGCTTCATTCACCTCGCGGTCAACATGATCTCGCTGGCGGTGCTCGGGCCGGCGATCGAGCGGGTCTTCGGGCACGGCCGGTTCATCGTGCTGTATTTCGTGGCGGCGCTCGGCGGCGCCACGGCGGTCTACGTCTTCGGTGATCCGATCGCAGCCACCGCCGGTGCCTCGGCCGCGATCTTCGGCCTCTTCGGCGCCCTGGTCGTGGTGTACCGCAAGCTCGGTCTCGACATGCGGATGCTCATCCCGACGATCCTGATCAACGTCTACATCACCACCCGGATCCCGGATATCTCCTGGGTCGGCCACATCGGCGGGTTCATTGCCGGGGCAGTCGTCGCCGCCGCGCTGGTGTACGCCCCGCGGGTCAATCGGCTCACGTACCAGATCAGCGGCGTCGCGCTGGTGATCGTCATCATGGTCGGGCTGACCGTGTGGCGCAGCAGTCAACTCGGAGCCTTCTGAGTCAACTCGTTCGGTACTCGTTCGGTCACGGCGGAAAGCGTACGATCGGCGCATAGGCTACCGAGGAGTAACTTATGCGCGACGCGGTCATCGTCGAGGCGGTCCGGACGCCGGTCGGAAAGCGAAACGGGGCGCTCTCCGGCGTACATCCGGTTGATCTGTCGGCCCTGGTGCTCACCGAACTCGTCGAGCGGACCGGGCTGGACCCGGCGCTGGTCGACGATGTGATGT
Organism: Mycobacteriales bacterium; assembly: GCA_036267955.1. Taxonomy (GTDB): domain Bacteria; phylum Actinomycetota; class Actinomycetes; order Mycobacteriales; family QHCD01; genus DATAVB01. The sequence continues at coordinate 10,318 of DATAVB010000143.1, forward strand.
GGGGCTGCGTCAGCCAGGTCGGCGAGCAGTCGTGGAACATCGGGCGCAATGCCGTGCTCGCGGCCGGCTGGCCGGAGTCGGTGCCCGGCACCACCATCGACCGCCAGTGCGGCTCCTCACAGCAGGCGGTGCACTCGGCGGCGGCCGCGGTGATCAGCGGTCAGGCCGAGATCGTGGTGGCCGGCGGAGTCGAGTCGATGAGCCGGGTGCCGATGGGATCGCCGGCGGCTCAGGGGCCGGGCCAGCCGTTCGGTCCGGCGATGACCGCCCGGTACGCCGGGATCGCCTTCAATCAGGGCGTCGGCGCCGAACAGATCGCGCAGCGCTGGGGGCTCAGCCGGAGCCAGCTCGACGAGTTCGCCCTCGGCTCGCACGCCAAAGCCGCCGCAGCACAGGATTCCGGAGCTTTCGACGCCGAACTGGTCGGGGTGAAGACCGAGGACGGATCGGTCGTCTCCACCGACGAGGGCGTTCGGCGCGGCGGGACGGTGGAGTCGCTGGCTGCTCTGAAGACGCCGTTCGCCGAGGACGGCGTGGTCACCGCCGGCAACGCCTCCCAGATCTCCGACGGCGCGGCCGCCCTGCTGGTCACCACGTCGGACCGGGCCACGGAGCTCGGTCTGACACCGCTGGTCCGGATTTACGCGGCAACCGTCGCCGCTGACGATCCGGTGATCATGTTGACCGCCCCCATTCCGGCCACCGCAAAGGTCTTGGCCAAGGCCGGGCTGTCGATCGACGACATGGGTGTGTGCGAGGTCAACGAAGCGTTCGCCTCGGTACCGCTGGCCTGGCTTGCCGAGACCGGAGCCGACCCGGGCCGACTCAATCCGCGCGGTGGCGCCGTGGCGCTCGGTCACCCGCTCGGTGGTTCCGGCGCCCGGCTGATGACGACCCTCGTGCATCACATGGTCGACACCCGGTGCAGCTATGGCCTGCAGACGATGTGCGAGGGCGGTGGGATGGCGAACGCGACCATTCTTGAGCGGTTGGCCTCGCGCCGCTCCTGATGGCGGGCGGCCGATCGGCTGATCCGACGCCGGGCGCGGGCGTACTCAACCGAGTTATCCACAGTGTGGATAACCGCTGGGGATGAATGACATCGGTGTATTTTCGCGGTAATGCGTGGCAGCGGATCTGCCTACGCCGACGTCGATTCAACAGACATCAGCGGGAGACCCGCGCAGCCCAACCCGATCGGAACGTCCCGATCGAGGGGTACGGGCAGAGCGTAACCAGCGTTCGGCACTGGGTCACCATCTTTGTGAAGAATTTTCGTGACGTTGCCGACAACGCCGTCCGATTGATGCCGGCAGCCTGTCGACGATGCGAGCGGGCCCGGGCTATCGGACCATAGTTATCCACAGTGTGGATAACCCCTGGGGACAAACTACATTCGTGTGTTTCCGCAGGTCGGCGGCGTGTGGTCGGTATTGCACGCAAGCCTTACAGGGCTGGAAATCTCGCTGACCTGTGGACAACCAAGTGAAAAGCCCACCGACCGGGGTCGGTGGGCTTTTGGTGGCACCTTGATGGTGCTGTGAGCTGACGGTTCAGGTCAACTGTGGTTTCGGGTCGCTGGGGTTCGGGTCGCTGGGGTTCAGATCAGCGCCAGCGGACGGCCATGCCCAAGCCGCCGATCATCAGCCCGAAGCCGACGGCGAAGTTCCAGTTGCCCAGCGAGCGGATACCGGCCAGGTTGGGCGCCAGATAGTTCAGGACGATGTAGGCCAGACCAAGCAACATCAGGACGACCATCGTGACCGGGTACCACGTCGGGCTCGGACCCTTCCGCTTCGCCTGCGTGGCTGCCGTGGGCAGCACGTTGGCCGGCGGGGTGTAGACCGCCTTCTTGCGGACCTTGGACTTAGGCACCGGACCCTCCTTGTCATACGCTCCGTGCCGCACAGCCTAGACGGCCCCGCTGTGGTCCCGCAGGCTGTGTACCCTCAGCGCACCGGGCTGAGGGCCGCCGGCGCGGCCATTTAACGGTGTGGCGCGACCTTCGGCGCAATGACTCGATCCGGGGACTCGATCCGGGGACTCGTTCCAGGGACTCGTTGTAGGCAGGGGGTCATTCTCCGTCAGTGGCTGTTGCCGCGTACGGTTTCCGCGGTCCCTTCGTTATGACGGGCCGGAGCAGCGGGGAACGATGTGATGAGTTCGGACCAGACCGGCCGGCATGCCGTGCCGGATACCCGTGCCGCCGATGACTTGGCCGATGACTTGGCCGATGACACTGCCGACCGTACGGCTGATGGGGCCACACCAGACCCGGCAGTGCCACCGGCGGGAGGCGACGAGCCGGCGGGTCATGACGCTGCGGGCAGGCACTCCAAGCCGGAGCAGACCCTCGCCGACCGGGCCCGGACCGCGGTCCGCGGCATCGGGCAGACCTCGATCACCCTCGGCGTGGTGATCCTGCTTTTCGTCGTTTACGAACTGTGGTTCACCGATTTCATCAACGCCGGTGAGCAGAAGAGCGCCACGAACAAACTGGAAAAGGCCTGGGGTTCCGGTGACGACCCACTGGTCGGCAGCGGTCAGCCTGGCGACAAGGTCCAGTCGATTCCGCTGGGCACCGGCATCGCGATCATTCGCATCCCCCGGCTGGGGCTGGACTACGCCCGCACCGTGGTGGAGGGCACCAATGCCGACGATCTCGACATCGGCCCCGGTCACTACACGAACTCGGCGTTGCCGGGGCAGAAGGGCAACCTCGCCATCGCCGGACACCGGGTCGGCAAGGGCAGCCCCTTCCTGGATCTGGACAAGCTACTACCCGGCGACGCGATCGTGATCGAGACAAAGACGTCCTGGTTCACCTACCGGGTGCTCGGCGACAAGGCGAACGGCAGCTTCACCCAGGGCACGCCGGAGGGCATTCCGGGCCGGGAGATCGTCGATCCCAGCGATGTCAAGGTGGTGGCGCCAGTGCCGGACCACATCGGCGAGACGCCCAGCCAGGCGATGATCACCCTCACCACGTGCCACCCGAAGTTCTCCGCCCATCAGCGGATGATCATCCACGGCGTGCTCGAGGGGAAGCCGCGGCCGCGGTCCGCCGGGCTTCCGCACGCTCTGCGGACCCAACCGTGACCCGCCGCCCGTTCGACTCCCGGGAGGGATAGCGCGTGTATACCTGGCTCTGGCACAAGCTTCCCGGCGGACTTCCCGGCAAGCTCGCCGGTTGTACGGTGCTGCTGCTCGCGGTGGTCGCGCTGTTGTTCTTCGTCGTGTTTCCCTGGGTCGATCCGCGCCTGCCGTTCAACCAGGTCACAATTAACCAATGAGCCCGCAACCAATGAGCCCAGATCTGGTGCAGACACCCGTACGAATAATGGTTGTCGACAACTACGACAGCTTCGTCTACAACCTCGTGCACTACCTGGCGCAGCTCGGCGCGGAGTGCGAGGTGCGGCGCAACGACGCCGTGACCACGGACGAGCTCGCCGGTTTCGACGGCGTGCTGCTCAGTCCCGGACCGGGTACGCCCGAGGCGGCCGGGGTCAGCGTTGAGATGGTGCACGCCTGCGCTGCGCGGCGGCTGCCGCTGCTGGGTGTCTGCCTGGGACACCAGGCGATCGCCGTCGCCTATGGCGGCACGGTCAACCGGGCGCCGGAACTGTTGCACGGCAAGGTCAGCGACGTGCTGCACAACGGCGCCGGCGTGCTCGCCGGGCTGCCCAACCCGTTCACCGCGACGCGGTACCACTCACTGGCCGCGGTCGAGTCGACCCTGCCGGCCGAGCTCGAGGTGACCGGCCGGACCGCGTCCGGTGTGGTGATGGCCGCCCGGCACCGCGAGCTGCCGATCGAGGGGGTGCAGTTCCACCCCGAGTCGATCCTCACCGAGGCCGGGCATGTGCTGCTGGCCAACTGGCTCGCCGTCGTCGGTGACCCGACCGCCCGAGAGAAGGCGCCCGCCCTCGCCGCGGCGGTCGCCCAGCTGCAGACCTCCTGAGGTAAATCCCGCTGGCGCACGACCCGCGGCCCCCGCGCCCAACCGTGATCATGAAGTTCCCGGCGCATCCCTTGGCGTGTCGCCGGAGTGTCGCGTTGGAAACTTCATGATCACCGCGAGGCGCGGCGTCGTTCTCTGCTTCTACTCGGCGTCGCCCGGGCCGACCGGCACCGACGGCGAATTGGTGTCAGACGGAACTGAGCTGGGCGGCGGGGTGGTCGTGGGTGGCGTCGTCGTCGGCGCGGTGGTCGGTGGCGCCGTGGTGGTCGGTGGTGGCGTGGTGGCTGCGGCCTTGGCGATGGTGAGCACGATCGTGGCGTTCGGCTCGGCGAAGGAGTAGTGCTGCAGGCTCTGCGCGATGACCGAACCAGCCGGTCCCTCGGTGCTGGTCTTTTCCTTGGTCTGCGGGTCGGAGGTGAATCCGGCGTCCGACAACTTGGTCTTGGCGTCGTCCACCGTAAGCCCGAAGAGATTGGGCACCTGTACCCGGCCGTTGGAGACATAGAGGATGACGGCCGAGCCCTTGGCCGCCGCCGATCCCTGCGTCGGGTCGCTGCGGACAACAGTGTTCTTCGCTTGCTGTGGGTTGTCCGGATCGATCGGATGCACCGCACTCACGGTGAAACCGTTCTGCTTGAGCAACGTCATTGCGGTGCCCCGTGGCAAACCGGCCAGCTGTGGGATATCCACGGTGTCCGGGCCCTGGCCGATGGTGACGGTGACCTTGGATCCGGTGTCGACCATCGTGTTGGCATCCGGAGCCTGCTTGACGACCCGGTTCTTCTGATCGGCGTTGGACACCGCGGTCTTGAACACCGCGTCGAGCTTGAGCTTGTTGAGCCGGGCCTTCGCGCTGGCCTTGGTCAGATTGTTGAGATCGGGCACCTGGACCTGGACGGCCGTGTCGGCCTTCTTCTTGTCCATCGCCCGGTAGATGCCGTATCCGCCGCCGGCCAGGACCAACAGCACGGCCAGCGCCAGGGCGATGTAGCCGGCCTTGCGCCGGCCGCTCATCTCCTGGTCGTCCTCGGCCATCATCTGGGTGCCGGTGCCGCCGAGCACCGTGGTCCGTTCCTCGGCCGACATCACCGGCTCGGCCATGACCGTCCGGCCGGACATTGCCCGGCCGAGGTCGGCCCGCATCTCTGCGGCGCTCTGGTAGCGGTTGGCCGGGTTCTTCGCCATCGCCTTGAGCACGATCGCGTCCAGCACGGCCGGTACGTCGGGGTTGATCGAACTCGGCGGGTTCGCGTTCTCCCGCACGTGCTGGTACGCGACCGCGACCGGCGAGTCACCGGTGAACGGCGGGTTGCCCGTCACCAGTTCGTACAGCATGCAGCCGGCGGAGTAGACGTCGGAGCGGGCGTCGACATTCTCGCCGCGGGCCTGCTCGGGCGACAGGTACTGGGCCGTGCCGATGACCTGGGCCGTCGCGGTGACCGTCGCCGCGGAGTCGGTCATAGCGCGGGCGATGCCGAAGTCCATCACCTTGACCGCACCGGTCCGGGTGATCATCACGTTGCCCGGCTTGACGTCGCGATGCACGATTCCGCCGCGGTGACTGAAGTCCAGGGCGGCACAGACATCCGCGGTGATCTCCATCGCCCGCTGCGGGTGCAGCCGCCCCTCGGCCCGCAGGATGTCGCGCAGCGTACGACCCTCGACCAGCTCCATCACGATGTACGGCGTCGGGCCGGTCTCGCCGTGCGGGTCCTCGCCGGTGTCGTACACCGAGACGATCGCCGGGTGGTTCAGCGCCGCGGCGGCCTGCGCCTCGCGGCGGAACCGGACCTGGAACGACGGGTCGCGGGCCAGGTCGGCCCGCAGCACCTTGATCGCCACGTCCCGGCCCAGCCGGACATCGCGGCCGAGGTGCACCTCGGCCATGCCGCCGCGGCCGAGCAGCTCGCCCAGCTCGTAACGTTCGCCTAGTACGCGGGGGGAAGTCATCGATTGGCCTGCTGTTCGGATAAGGGTTTCGGGTGTACGACGGTGCCGACGGTGCCGGCCGCGATGTGCTGGTTCGGGCGGTTGTGGGGGGTGCCCACGACGAGGACCTGACTGCCGGTCGGCAGCCAGGTCGGCGTACGCAGCACGTGCCCGGGTGGAGCCATGAGGGCCTTGACCGTACCTTTCGTCTCTTCGGTGGCCGTCGCGTCACCCGTGTCGGCGAGTGTCGGCTGCAGGCCCTGGCCGCGCAGGTCCCGCAGCACGTCGTCCAGCGGGTGGTCCAGATACTTCTGCGGATCCAGCTGGATCTGGTCGGCAACCGACTGGCTTGGTACGGCCGAGGTGGCGTTGCCGCCCGGCGCACCGTTCCCCGGCGAGCTCGGCCGCGCCACGGAACCGGCCACCGACTTCGGGGTTGCGACGGTCTCCCGATGTGATGTCGCAGACCCGGTGTCGCGCGCGTCGCCGCGATGGACGATCAGCCAGACGACGACGGCGGCCAGGACGGCGGTGGCGAGCAGTCCGACGACGAGGATCAGCCGGCGCCCGTGCCGTTTCGGCGCGGGCATCGGCATGCCCTGCTGATTGAGCTGGCCCGGTTGGAGTTGGCCCTGCTGGTTGAGCGGGCCGGACAGCGGGTGGATCGGAACGCCGACCGGCAGCGGGCCGCTGTTCTGCCCCGGGCCGGGCCGCATCGGCGGCGCACCCGGACCGGGCGGCAGCGGCGGCGGCTGCTCGAACCGGCCCTCCTTGGCCGCCGCGACGGCCCGGGCCAGCTCGCCCCCGTTGGCGTACCGCCAGCGCGAATCCTTGGCCATGGCCCGTTCGACCACGGCCCGGACCGGCGGCGGCACATCGGGCGGCAGCGGTGGCGGCACGTTGCGGATCTGCATCACCGCCACGGTCACCGGGCTGTCGGCGGTGAACGGCAGGTTACCGGAGAGGCACTCGTACGCCACGACGCCGAGCGAGTAGACGTCGCTGGCCGGGCCGACCACCTTGCCCTCGGCCTGCTCGGGCGAGAAGTACTGCGCGGTCCCGACCACCATCCCGGCCTGGGTGTGCCGGATCGTCGAGGCCGCCCGGGCGATGCCGAAGTCGGTGATCTTGACCCGGCCGTCGCCGGCGATCAGCAGGTTGCCGGGCTTGATATCGCGGTGCACCATCCCGGTGCGGTGCGCCACCTGCAGCGCATCGGCGGCCTGGCCGACGTAGTCCAGCGTGCGGGCCAGTCCGATCCGGTGCTCGCGGGCCAGGACCGCCGAGAGCGGCTCGCCCTCGACCAGTTCCATCACCAGATAGGCGGTGGGCGCGTCATCGGTGGTGGGGTCACCGTTGGTGGGATCGGTCTCGCCGTAGTCGAAGACCCCGGCAATGCCGGGGTGACTGAACGCGGCGGCGCTGCGGGCCTCGTTGCGGAACCGCTCCAGGAACGTCGGGTCGACCGACAGTTCGGTCTTCAGCACCTTCACCGCCACCGGCCGATGCAGCAGGATGTCCTCGGCCCGCCAGACCTCGCCCATGCCGCCGATGGCGATCCGGCGTTTCAACCGGTACCGCTCGCCGAGCATCGCGTCCTGCGCGAGGGTGGCCATCAATGTCCGCCCATCAGTGTCCGCCACCGGATTCCGACAGAGCGGCCTGCATGACGGCCTTGGCGATCGGGCCGGCCGCCTCGCCGCCGGTGGTCTCGTTGCCGTTGACGCCGCCGTGCTCGATCAGCACCGCCACCGCGACGGTCGGATTGTCGGCCGGCGCGAAGCCGATGAACCAGGCGTGCGGCGCGGCGCCCGGCGCGTTGTCCGCGGTACCGGTCTTGCCGGCCACCTGCACGCCGGGGATGGCGGCCGACCTGCCGGTGCCGTCCGGAGCGGAGACGACGGTCTTCATCATCTGGGTCAGCTTGTCCGCGTCACCGGAGGACATCGGCTCGCTCTGCTTCTCCGGGTCGGTGCTGTCCACCACGGAGAAGTCGTTGGCCTGGATCTGCTTCACCAGGTACGGCTTCATGAGGGTGCCGCCGTTGGCGATGGCCGAGGCGATCATCGCGCCCTGCAGCGGAGTGATCCGGACGTCCTGCTGACCGATCGAGGACTCGGCCAGCTTCGCGTCGTCCGGGATCGGGCCGGTGTCGCTGCCGGCCACCTTGAGCGGCATCTTGAAGCTCTTGCCGTCGATCCCGAACGCCTTCGCCTCGTCCTTGATCTTCTGCGCGCCCAGCTTCAGTCCGAGGCTGGCGAAGGCCGTGTTGCAGGAGATCGTCAGCGCGTGGGTGAAGGTGTCGGTCTTGCCGTCGCCGCAGGTCTCGCCGTCGAAGTTGTGCAGGATGTGGCTGGACTGCGGCAGCGGCAGGCCGTCCGGCGCCGGTATCCGGTCGTCGGGCTTGGTGCCGTTCTTCAGCGCCGCGGCCGACACGATGGTCTTGAAGACCGAGCCGGGCGGGTAGGTCTGCGAGATCGCCCGATCCAGCAGCGGATTGCCCTTTGCGTTGAGCAGCTGCTTGTACGTCTTCTGGATCTGCGCACCGTCGTGGGTGGAGAGCTTGTTCGGGTCGTACGACGGGGTGCTGACCATGCCGAGGATGGCGCCCGTCTTCGGGTTCATTGCCACCACCGAGCCGGTCTGCTTGGCCATCGCCTTGTAGGCGGTCTCCTGCACCTTGCGGTCGATGGTGAGCACCGCATTGCCGCCCTTGGGGCTGCGGCCGGTGAAGAGGTCGGACAGCCGGGACAGCGCCAGCCGGTCGTCGGTGCCGGCCAGGACGTCGTTCTCCACGCTCTCCATGCCGGTGGCGCCGTAGACCAGCGAGTAGAAGCCGGTGACCGGCGCGTAGACCGGGCCGTCGGCGTAGGTGCGCAGGTATTTCAGCGAGTCGTCGGTGGCCTTGGAGGAGGCGATCGGGTGCGAGCCGGCGAGGATGTTGCCGCGCGGATGGTCGTACTCCGAGAGCAGCACCCGGGAGTTGCGGCTGTTGTCCCGCAACGCGTCGGCGTGCACGTACTGGGTGTATGTGGCGTTGCCGATGAGCAGGAGGAAGAGCACCATCATCGCGATCACGACGCGGCCCAGCGGCTTGTTCATCTGCTCACCACCTCGGTCATCGCCGAGGAGAGTGGCGGCCTCGGCTGGTTGGGTACGGCCGGGCGCCGGGACGAGTCCGACACCCGCAGCAGCAGGGCCATCAGGCCGAAGTTGGCGACCAGCGACGAGCCGCCGTACGACAGGAACGGGGTGGTCAGACCGGTAAGCGGGATCAGCTTGGTGACGCCGCCGACGATGACGAAGACCTGCAGTCCCATCGACACCGACAGCCCGGCGGCGAGCAGCTTGCCGAACGGGTCGCGGGCGCTCATCGAGATCCGGAAGCCGCGCATCACGAACAGCCCGTACAGCACCAGGATCGCCACCAGCCCGAAGAGGCCCAGCTCCTCGGCGAGGGTGCTGACGATGAAGTCGGACTCGGCGTACGGCACCAGTTGCGGGTAGCCCTTGCCGAGGCCGGTGCCGAAAAGCCCACCGGTGCCCATGCCGAAGAGGCCCTGCATCAGCTGGTAGCTGTTGGGATAGACGGTGTTGTAGTACTCCTGCGGGTGCAGCCAGATCGAGAACCGGTCCTGCACGTGGCTGAAGAGGTGGTACGCGGCGAACGCGCCGCCGGCAAAGAGCAGCAGACCGATGACCAGCCACGAGGTGCGTTCGGTGGCGATGTAGAGCAGCGCCACGAACATGCCGAAGAACAGCAGCGACTGGCCCAGATCGCTTTCCCGGGTCAGGACGGCGACGCTGAGCAGCCACGCGACCAGCACCGGCCCGAGGTCCCGGCCGCGGGGCAGCGCCAGGCCGAGGAACCGCCGGCTCGCCAGCGACAGCACGTCCCGCTTGTCCACCAGGTAGCTGGCGAAGAAGATCAGCAGCGCCAGTTTCGCGAACTCACCGGGCTGGATGGAGAAGCCACCGAGCCGGATCCAGACCCGCGCACCGTTCACCTCCGACAGCCGGGCCGGCAGCACGGCCGGCAGGATCACCAGCACCAGGCCGACGGCCGCGAAGGTGTAGGCATACCGGGACAGGATGCGGTGGTTGCGGATGATCAGCAGCACCGCGATGAAGAACGCGAGCCCGACCACCATCCAGACCACCTGCTGTTTCGGGTCGGCGCTGGGATATTTGCGGGACTTGGTCGCCAGCCGGACCCGGTAGATGAGGACCAGGCCGAGGCCGTTGAGCAGCGCGGCGATCGGCAGCAGGATCGGGTCGGCGTACGGTGCCACCTTCCGAACCACGACGTGCGCCACCAGCCACAGCGCCGCGAAACCGACGCCGTAGTAGGCGACGTCGATGCCGACCTTGCCGTTCTTGATGTTGGCGTCGACGATGGCCTGGGCCCCGGTGACGAGGACAACCGCGAGCAGCAGCAGCGCCAGCTCGCTGTTCCGCCGCGTCGGTACGGAACGCCGGATGTCGCTCGTCGCCGGGGCGGTCACCGGCAGTCCTTCCCGGGTACGGGCGTGGGTGCGGCGACGATGGCGGCCGGGTGCGTCGCGGCCGGCTGGGTGCGGTGGGTGGCTGTCGGATGCGTCGGCGCCGGGCTGCGGTGTGCGGTCGTGCGGTGTGCGGTCGTGCGGTGTGCGGGCGGCTTCGCGGAGCGGCGCGGCGGCTTGGCGGCCGAGCGGCTCGGCGACGGGGTGGGAGACGGCGTCGGGGTGGCGGTCGGGCAGACGGGCAGCAGCTCGCTGCTGTTCAGGTTGCTGATGATCTTCTCTGCGCCGGAACGGCTGTCGGCGGAGAGCCCGGCCCGTACCTTGTCCCGGGCGGTGGACACCAGGTCGCCGACGGCCACCTCGCTGGTGTGCACCGGGTGATAGAGGTGGGCGCCGGCCAAGGACATGTTGACGCCCTTGAAGATCGTCACCTTGTTGGCGGAGGCGCCGACGAAGTACTGCGTCTGGCTCCACGCGTACAGCCCGCCGAGCGCGCCAACGACAACCACCACGGCGCCGAGGGCCACCGCGATGCGCCGCTTGATCCGGCGCGGCGGAGCGGTCGCGTCGGGAAACTCGGCGGTGTCGGCGTCGGGGTCGTCGGAGTAGTCATCGGCGTAATCGTCGCTGTCCGGATCACTCTGGCCCGGATTGCTCTGGCCCGGCGGCATGGCGATCGCCGCCCGGGCCGCGGCACTGGTCGGATGCACCTCGCGGTCCTCAAGCGAGTCGCTCGCGGCGCCGTCGATCACCGGCACCACGTCGCCCTCTTCGGCGTCGACGATGTCAGCCACCACGACGGTGATGTTGTCTCGGCCGCCGGCGCGCAGCGCGAGCTCAATCAGCCGGTCGGCCGCCTCGTGGGCGTCCTCGATCTTCAGCGCGTCGGCGATGGTGTCGCCGGAAACGTAGTCCGACAGCCCGTCGCTGCAGATCAGGTACCGGTCGCCGCGACGGGCCGTCCGGATCGACAGGTCCGGATCCACGTCACTGCCGGTCATGGCGCGCAGGATCACCGAACGCTGCGGGTGACTGCGGGCCTCCTCCATCGTGATCCGGCCCTCGTCGACCAGAGCCTGGACGAAGGTCTGATCGCGGGTGACCTGGGAGAACTTCCGGCCCTGCAGCACATACGCGCGGGAGTCACCGACGTGTACGACACCCAGCTTTTCGCCGTTGAAGAGCATCGCGGTGAGCGTGGTGCCCATGCCTTCCAGGCCGGGATCGCTCTGCACAGCCTCGCGCAGGCGCAGGTTGGCCGCGTCCACCGTGGCGCGCAGCGCGCCGAGCATGTCCTGCGCCGCGGTGTCGTCGTCCAGCGGCGCGAAAGTCGTGATGACGACCCGGCTCGCGGTGCCGCCGCCGACGTGGCCACCCATGCCGTCGGCCAACGCCAGCAGCCGGGGCCCGGCGTACACCGAGTCCTCGTTGTCACCCCGGACCAGCCCTCGGTCCGACCGCACGGCGTAGTGCAGTGAGAGCGTCATGAACGCAGCTCCAGCACCGTCTTACCGATCCGGATCGGCGCTCCCGGCGGCACCAGCATCGGGCCGGACACCTTGGTCCGGTCCAGGTAGGTGCCGTTGGTGGAGCCGAGATCCTCCACGTACCAGTTGCCGTCGCGCAGCATGAGGCGCGCATGCCGGGAGCTGGCGTAGTCGTCGGTGAGCACCAGCGTGGAGTCCTCGGCCCGGCCGATCGAGACTGGCGCGTCGGTGAGCTCGATCTGGGTGCCGGTGAGCGAACCGGCGGTGACATAGAGATGTTTGGCGGACTTGCTGCGACGCTTGGATTTCGACTTGGGCACTGACGGCGGGCGGGTGGCCGGGAGTTGCGAGGGCCGCGGCTTGGCGGCGCCGAACACGTCCGACCGGACCACGCGGAACGCCGCGTAGACGAAAACCCACAGGAGGACCAGGAACCCGAACCGTATCGCCTGAACGACGATCGGGGCGTTCACCGGACTGCCTCACCGATGGGGACCGGGGCGTGGGCGCTGCGCCGCACCGACGGTGCAGCATTGGGGACGCGCGAGGTCACCACGACTCCTGGCGAAAGACGACGACGGTATGCCCCACCCGAATCGCATCCTCTGACTGCAGGCGCCAGGTGCGGATGCGTTGGCCGTTGACGACAGTACCGTTCGTCGAGTTGAGGTCCTCGATCACCGCCGTGGTGCCGTCGAACCGGACCACCGCGTGCCGCCGCGAGACGCCGGTGTCGGCGAGTCGCAGGTCCGCCTCCTGGCCACGGCCAATGACCGTCGAGCCGCTGCGGACCGGAAGCCGGCGGTCGGTGCCGTCGATGATCAGCACCGGCTGGGCCCGCGGCGGCGGGTCGTAGAGCTGCGGCTGGTCATAGGACGGCGCGTCGAACCGGGTCCGGTCCGCCTCGGGCTGCTGCCCGTACGGGTCGTTCTGCGGTTCGCTGTACGGCTGGTTGTACGCGGGCGGTTCATATGCCGGCTGGTCGTACGCCGGCGGGTCGTTGCGATACGCGGGCTCGTCCCGGTACGGCGGCTCGTCGGAGCCGGGCCGGTCGTGATGCGGCAGGTTGACACCGGGGACGGGCACGCCGGGGACGGGCACGCCTGGCACCGCGCCGGCGATCGGCGCGCCCGGCACCGGTAGACCCGGCACACCCGGAAGGGGCAGGCCGTGCCCGTCGCTGTCGCGGTGCCGGTGCTCCCGCTGTGGTTCGCGGGCCGGCTGGCGGTAGGGATCGCTGGCGGGCTGGCCATAGGGATCGCGGGCCGGCTGGTTGTAGGGATCGCTGTGGGGACCGCTGTGGGGATCGTTGTAGGGATCGTTGTAGGGATCGTTGTACTGCTCGTTGTGGGGATCCCGGTACGGCTCGTTGTAGTCGCCGGGCGAGGCGTTGTGTCGGGAGGCGTTCGGCAGCGGCGCGGAGAGCGAGTCACGCGGGCGTTGTCGGGGCGAGGCGTCCATGTCGACGTCGCTGCCGACCCGGAACATGCCGGTGCGCAGCGCCTTGTCGAGGGCGAACGAGACGGTGATGTCGCCGTAGGCGGACCAGCCCTCGTCGTCGACGAACTCCTGCACCATCTCGGCCAGGGTCCGGGTCAGCTGGGTCTCCCAGGGCGCGAGCCGCTCGTGGTCGGACGGGCCAAGCTCCACGACATAGCGGTTGGGCACCAACACCCGCCCGCCGCCCATCACGGCGCGATTTTCGTCGGCCTCGCGTTGCAGAGCCTTGGCGATCTCCACCGGCTCGACCTGGCCCTTGAACAGCCGCGCGAAGGCGCCACCGACGAGATCTTCCAGCCGGCGCTCGAAGCGCTGCAGCAGTCCCACGGCAGGTCCCTCCTCTCCGATCGCCCCGATCGTATCGGTGCCTGCGTAATCGGAGCGTCTCCGCGCCGCCCTACCGATTGGACTCCCATAGTGCCGGCTTGGTTGGGACGCCGGGCATGGCGGGTCGGCTAACCGGCACGCTGTGTGCGGTGGTCATCGCTGCCAGTGGATGTGGCCGGTGGAGGCGATGCGGGCGGCGTCAATCGCCGGGCCCGGCCCGTGCTAATCTCGGTCGCCGCTTGGGCGAGTGGCGGAATGGCAGACGCGCACGGTTCAGGTCCGTGTGTCCGCAAGGACGTGGGGGTTCAACTCCCCCCTCGCCCACCCCTCGGAAGGCCCGCTGCGGCGGGCCTTCCGGCGTTTGAGAGCCGTCTCGCATCACCCGCGGCGGTAGAGCTCCGGATTGAGCCGGGTGGCCGGCACCGCGCCGATCTGCGCGCCGGGCAGCCAGGTGGCCAGGTCCGCGCGCTGGTTGTCGTTCACCGGCTCGGACACCCGTACGTCGGCGTCCATGTAGATGATGGTCATCACGCGGCGCGGGATGTCGCTCTGGTTGGGCTCGGCCCGGTGGAACGTCCAGCCCTGGTGATAGCTCACGTCGCCGAGCGCGTACGGGACCTGCGACAGCGGGAAATGCTGCTCGGTCAGGGCTTTCTGCAGTCGGGCCTCGGACTCGTCACTGATTGCCAGATCCCGGCCGAACTCGAAATGGTGGCTGCCGGTGGCGAACGCGAGCGGACCCATCTCCTCGGGCGTCTCCTGCAACGGCACCCACACCGTGCAGACCCGGTCGGTGTCCAGCGGCCAGTAGTACTGGTCGGCGTGCCACGGCGTGATGCCGCCGCCGGCCTCCTTGTAGAGCGCCTGATCGTGGTAGAGCCGGACCCCCTCGACGCCCATCAGGTCCGCCGCGATCTGCGCCAGCCGCCGGGACAGGACGAATTCACGGACCGCCTCGCTGTGCTCCCACAGGTTGCTCACCTGCAGGAACGCCTTGGCGTAGGTGCTGCGCTCGGCCAGTGGCAGGTGCATGGTGTTGCGTTCGATCACCTTGCCGGTGATCTCCGGCTCGTAGGCGGCGATCGTCTCGGCGCTCAGCACGCGCGGGAGCCGGATGAATCCCTGCCGGTCGAAGAGCTCGACGTCACCGGCTGTCACGGCGTACGGCTGATCCAGCTCGGGCTCGGTCGTCAGGGTCATTGCGGGCTCCATGTGTCGGTTTCTGGTCGGGTGGCTGGGTCGGGTGGCTGTTTCGGGTGGCTGTTTCGGGTGGCTGGCCAGGGTTGAGCTCAGCCTCCCAATCCCATCGGACCGGAGTGCCGGACGCCAGACCTGAGATGACGGTTTCCGGTACTTTCTTGACCTCGGTCCAGCGGGAGAGGCCCGGATCGGCTGTCGCTCGGTATCGTTTCGGCTTGTGGAAGCGGTCTTTGAACGCATCGACACCCCGGCCACCTCGTCCTGGCAGCACTTCGTCCGGCGGGAGCGGGCGTTCCCGTTCAGCTGGCACTACCACCTCGAGTACGAGCTGACGCTCATCACCCGCGGCAGCGGGCGGCGGTTCGTCGGCGACTCGATCGAGCGTTACCTGCCCGGCGATCTCGTGCTGCTCGGGTCGGAGCTGCCACATACCTTCCTGTCCGACGCAAGTCCGCAGGACGCGGCCGGGCCGGTGCACGAGGCCGTGGTGTCGCAGTTCCGCCGGGACTTCCTCGGGACCGGCTTCTTCGACACCGCTGAGCTCGCGCCGGTGCGGCGGCTGCTGGACTCCTCGGCCGGTGGGCTGGCCTTCGGGCCCCAGGTCGCCGACGCGGTCGCCGGTCAGTTGTGCGGGATGGCCAACCTGGCCGGGGCGGAGCGGACCCTGCTGCTGCCTCGGATCCTGTTGACCCTGTCGACCGCGGACGAGGTGCGATCGCTCACGACCGGCCGGCACCCGGCACCGGTCGATCACGCCGGTCGGGCCCGGATCGACGCGGTGTGTCGGTTTCTGGCCGACGTCTACACCGGACCGGTCAGCCTCGCCGAGGTGGCCGGAGTAGCGCATCTCGCGCCAGCCGCGTTCAGCCGGTTCTTCCGCCGCACCATGGGCCGTACCCTCACCGCCTACCTCACCGGCCTGCGGATCGCGGAGGCGTGCCGGCTGCTGACCGACACCGATCTGCCGATTGCCCAGGTCGCGGTGCGCTGCGGGTACGACAACCTGTCGAACTTCAACCGCCGATTCCGGCAGTTGGAGGGGACCACGCCGCGGGACTACCGGACCGCGCTCAGCAGGGCCGCGTCCAATTCGGCCAGCAATTTCGACTTCGCCCGCGCGCCGACGACGGAGCCGAGGAGCTGGCCGTTGCGATAGAAACTCAACGTTGGATTAGCCATCACACCGCAGTTCCGTACGGTTTCCGGATTGGTGTCGGTGTCAATTTTGGCGACGGTCAGAGAATCGGCGCGCTCGGCGGCTATTTCCTCGAGAATCGGTGCGATCATCTTGCATGGCGGGCACCATTCGGCCCAGAACTCCAGCAGTACGGGCTTTTCGCTGCGCAACACGTCCCGCTCGAACGTCTCGTCGGTCACCGTTATAGAGCTGCTCATTCAGTCGCCTCCTGAGAAATTGCCGAGTCGCAATAGGGCGCCGGGTCGAGGAGCTGTCGGGCCACGTGGTCGCGGATCCGTTGCAGTCGGTCGATGCAGGAATCCAGCTCGGCCAGCTTGCGGCGGTAGACCTCGATCGATGCCGGGCAGGCGTCACCGCTGTCATTTCCGGCCTGCAGACACTCGACGAACGGCCGGGTCTCCTCCAGGCCGAAGCCGATGTCCAGCAGCGAGCGGATCTCCCGCACCAGCCGGAGATCGGTCTCGGTGTAGTCGCGGTAGCCGTTCGCCGTCCGGGTGGCCCGCAGCAGACCCTGGCTCTCGTAGTACCGCAGCGCCCGGGTCGAGGTGCCGGCCCGCTCCGCGAGCTCGCCGATCAGCATCTGTCCTCCCGATGTCCCCGATGGAAGGTGACGTTAGAGGTTGACACCGACGTCAACGCAAAACTTCCCGCCGGTTCCGGCATCATCGGATGCATGGATCACACCGACGTTCAGGCCTTCGTCGACAGCTGGTTGCGGGGCTGGAACGCGCACGACGTGGAGCAGGTGTTGAGCCACTTCGCCGAGGACGCCGTCTTCACCTCGCCGGTGGCCGGCCAGTTGCTGGCCGGCAGCGACGGCGTCATCCGCGGCAAGGCGGCCCTGCGCGACTACTGGAACGAGGGGCTGCGGCGCATCCCCGACCTGCACTTCGAACTGGTCGGGGCCTACCACGGGTTGCAGACCATCGTGATCAATTACCGCAACCAGCTGAACGGTCTGGTCTGCGAGGTGCTGACCTTCGACGGACCGTTGGTGGTGCAGGGGCACGGCACCTACCTCGGGGCGGACGGCAATCCGGCGGGCGCGACGTCGGGCTGACCGCGGCCGCCTCGTATCGTGAAGCTGCGAACTGTCGTAAGGCTGGGAACTGCGGCGGCCGCGTTGACGACTATCGCAGCGGGACACAGCGAGGAAGTGGGGTGGCGGCATGCCGGGCATGGGAGGCATGGGCGGCCGCCCGGAGCTGACCGGTTCCACCGCGTTCAGCCAGTGGATGTTCTCCCCGGTCGTCACCGCTGCCCTGCTGGTGATCGCCGCGCTGTATGGCTGGGGCGTGCTGCGGTCGGTACGCCGCCGCGGTCGGTCCTGGCCGGCGATCCGGGTTGGCTCGTTCGCGGCCGGGCTGGTCGTCGTCGCGATCGCCACCCAGAGCAGCATCGGCGTGTACGAGCGGGAGCTGTTCTGGGTGCACATGATCCAGCACCTGCTGCTGATCATGCTGGCGCCGGCGCTGCTGGTCACCGGCCGGCCGTGGATGTTGCTGCTGCACACCGGAAGCCCGGCGGTGCACCGCGTCACCAAGCGGGCGCTGCGGTCGGCCCCGGTCTCACTGCTCACCCATCCCGTGGTGGCGGCTGCGATCTATACGGTCACCGTGCTGATCACCCATCTCACCGGCTTCATGGACATGCTGATGTCCAGCACCGCGGCACACGGTGGCGAACAGTTGCTGTACCTGGTTGCCGGTTATCTGTACTTCCTGCCCGTCTTTGGCGACGAGCCGATCCGGTGGCGACTGTCGCATCCGATGAAGATCGCACTGCTGGTGGTCAGCATGCCGGTCGACACCTTCACCGGGGTGGCCCTGATGCAGAGCAACGCCCCTCGGTTCGGGATGTCGCTGACCGACATCCACAACGGCGGCGCGGTGATGTGGATTGGCGGCGATTTCCTGATGTTCGTCGCGATCCTGGTGGTCTTCGCGTTCTGGGCCCAGCACGACACCGCCCGGGGTGCGGCCCGCCGCGGCTGGATGGAGGCCGCCCGTGCCTCGGTGTTCACCGAGCGGGCGGCGAGTCTGACGGCCGGGTCAGGCTCGACCGGCGCCGCTGAGTCGGCGGGCTCGCTGGCGGGCTCGCGGGCAGCCAGCCGGCCGCCGGACCTGGACAACGACGATGAGCAACTCGTCGCGTACAACTCCTGGCTGGCGAAGATCAACGGTGGCGAGCGACCCACCCCGAAATCCTGACCTTCCCCGTCCACGCTGTCTCCCAGCCTTCCCTTGTCACGAAGGGCGGCGGCTCGGTCGCCATTTTTCATGATCGTGATCGGTGGTTGGGGCTATAGCAACCAAAAACCGATCATGATCATGAAAGGGGTGCCGGACGGGGGTGCTGCGGAAGGCCGGGCAAGGGGGGTGTTGGCGGGTTGTTCACGGGGTCGCCCTGGCAGGTGCTGTCGGGGTTCGAGATCATGTCGCAGTCGCAATCTCGTCCTGGAAATCGATGGCCGTCAGGAGTCAGACATGCGGGTGGGTAACCGGAAAAAGGCCGTGGCACTGGCAGTGACGCCGCTGGCCGCGTTGGCCGTCACAGCCACCGCCGCGGTGGCGTCGGCCGGTCCCGCCACCGCCACCGCCACCGCCGCACCAGCGAAGGCGAAAGCGGCTGTCGCGCCGTACAGCTGCCCGCCATCGGCGATCCCGCTCGGCTTCAGCGATGCGCTGGACAAGGCCGCACCCAACGGCGTCACGATCGGCGGCCTCTCCTCGATCGCCTACGACCGGCGGTCGCGGTCGTACGTCTCCGCGGTGGACAACAACGCCGACGACCCGGCGCGGCTGTGGTTCTACCAGGACCTGACCCACCCACACGTCGTCGGCGCCCCGCTGGTGCTGCGGCAGCCGGACGGCACGCCCTACACCGGGCAGACCGCCGACAACGAGGGCCTGGCCGTACTGCCCGACGGCCGCTATCTGGTGAGCTCGGAGACTGAGCCGTCGATACGGATCTTCTCCCGCAGCGGCGTGCAGCGCGCGTCACTCCCGGTGCCGGCCCGGTTCGCGGTCGCCCCGGCCGGCGAGGCCACCGCCAACGCCACTCTGGAAGGGCTGTCGATCTCGCCGTCCGGCCGCTACGTCTACGCCTCGATGGAGGGCACGCTCTCCGGGGACGCGCCGGCCGGCGGCGAGGCGCGGTGGCGCCGGATTCTGGTCTACCGGGCCAGCGGCAGCGGCTTCCGGCTCGTCAAGCAGGTCGGGTACGAAGTCGACCCGGGTATGCGGATCGCGGACGCCGCGGCATACGACGACGGCAGCCTGGTGGTGCTGGAGGCGGCGTACGACCCGGCGATCGGCAACACGATCCGGCTCTACGCGGTGACCGGCGCCGACCGCGCGCCCGACATCACCAAGGTCGCCAACCTGTCGCAGGCCCCGGCCCGCGACGTGCTGCACAAGCGGCTGGTCTCCGACGTGACGAAGTGTCCATCGCTCGGCGCCAAGGCGAAGGAGACCCAGGCCAACCCGCTGATGGACAACTTCGAGGGGCTCTACGTCAAGGCCTACCGGCCGACCGGCATCGCCTCGGTGACCCTGATCAGCGACGACAACTTCGGCGTCAACCAGACGACCCGGGTGCTCAACCTGCTCGCCCGACTGCCCTAACCGCCCATCCCTGGCATGCCTGGCATGTCAGGCATCCCGTCGTTCAGCCCGGCCGGCGACACGATCGGCACCTGCATCGTGAGCCGGCCGGCGTGCGCGAAGACCAGGGTCAACTCGACCTGACCGCCGCGGATCAGGCCGCTGCGCGGATGCTCGATCATCAGGTGGATCCCGCCCGGCTTCATCGCCACCGACTTCCCGGCCGGGATCGGCACCGAACGCAGCGCCACCATCCCCTCGCTGCCGCCGCTGGTGACGTCCCGGTGCAGCGTGGTGGACTTCCCGGCCGGCGTACTTGCCCGGATCAGAGTGTCCGTGTCGGGCCCGGTGTTGCGGACCGTGACGTAGGCGGCGGCGACGCTGGGCGAGGCCGGCTCGGGTACGTACGCGGCGCTGATCTGCAGATCGCCGAGTTGGCCGCGCCCACCCATCTCCATCGTGGCCGACGGTGAGGGTTTCGAGCCGGCCGCGTCCTTCCCGTGTCCGCAGCCAGCAAGCAACAGCACGGCTGCGCTCGCAGCGGCGGCGGCCCGCCTCATGTACCGCCGCCGGGACGGCGCAATCCGAAGACGCCCAGGCCGACCGCCACCACCGCGACGATCAGCGCGGTGACCGCGACGGCCAGGCTGGCGGTGGACGATCCCGAGGATCCCGATGAGGTGTCGGACGACATGCCTGGCATGGAATCCGATTGTGCCGCCTGGGAATCCGGGGTCGCACTAGGAGCGGCCGAGGCGGTGAGAGTCAGCGAGGGCGCCGGATGCTCCGGCTCCGGAGCGCCGGCGGCGGCGACCTCGATCCACCGCACCACCGACCCGTTGCTGTAGGTCTGCACGGCCGGGAAGGTCAGCGACCCGGATTTCGGCAACGGCCCGACGGACACCGAGAACTCGTCGAACTCCCCTGGCGCGATGCCATGCCCGGGCTGTGCGGTCCAGGTGATGGCGCTGATGACCGAGGTGACCTTGCCGTCGTCGGTGGTCAGCGGGGTGGCGAGGGTCTTCTTGGTGGTCGTGAACGTCCAGCCGGTGTGCGGCTGTACGGAAACGCTGGCCAGCGGGTCGCTGGCCGGAAGGTTGACCTGCAGTTTCGTGGTCGAGGCGTCGTCCCGCTCGGTCGGCACCCGGAACGTCAGTTCCCCATACCCGCCTGGCGTGGCGTCGTTGGAGTGGACCGTGACGTGGGCATCGGCGGAGACCAGCCCGATCGCGGACGCGGCAAGGATCGTGCCGCACAACACGGCGGCTCGGACGGCATTACGCACGGAGACTGTCTCCTGATGTCGAGTGGATGGGATGTCGAGTGGATGGGATTACGGGACGGGAATTGCCAGCCGGAACGCGGTGGCCTCGATCGGCGAGGTCTGCACGGTGACGTCCAGGTCCCAGTTGCCGGGTCTGGCCAGCGCGGTCCGGGCGGTCATCGGGCCCTTCCCGACGCCGGCAAAGGTGACCGGTAGCGGGCCGATGTTCTCCGCCGGCAGCGACAGCGACGCCGTCACCTTCTGCACCGGCAGCACCGCGCCGGTCGGCCGCTGCACCCGCAGGACGAGCTTCACCGGGCCGGTGCGGTCGGGTGTCACGGTCAGCCGGACCCGGGTCTGGCCGCTGGTGTCGGTGGTCGAGTAGCTGGCTGAGTAGCTGGCACTGCCGGCCTGCGACTGGGTCTCCTTGGCCTGCGCGGTGTTGACCAGGATCGTGGTCAGGATCAGGACGCTGACGCCGAGTACGACCTCGGCTGCCAGTCCGCGGCGCAGTGTCCGCAGCTCGCCGTCGCCCGGCCCCGGGATGGCCGGGCCTGGTTCGCTCGGTGGCGACTCGGGCGGAAGTGGCGGTGGCGGACCGCCAGCGGCGACCGGCTCCCGTACGACCGCCGGTCGGCTGACCGACCCGTACTGCCGGGCGACCCAGCGGCGGGCCAGATTGCCCAGCCCGAGCAACAGCACCACGCAGCCGATCTTGGCCAGCAGCAACCGCCCGTACACCGTGTCGGTGAAACCCGCCCACGATCCGACATCGCGCCAGGTCTGGTAAATGCCCGTGCCGACCAGAACGGTGACCGCGGTGAACGCCAGCCGGGAGAACCGCGGCAGGACCCGCCGCAGCTCGGTGGCTCGGCCGGCCAGGCAGCCGACGATCAGGGCGAGACCGCCCAGCCAGACGCCCATCGAGGCCAGGTGCAGCACGTCGGACAGCGAGGTGAGCGGCGCCTGGTTGCCGGTGTCCGCGTGCCCGGCCAGCGCGAAGGTGACCAACACACCGACGCTCAGTGTTCCGAAGCCGCCGAGCACCCAGCGGGCCACCCGGGGCGTACGCAGCGCCTCGGCGAGGAATCCGGCGAGCAACGTCAGCAGCGCGACCCGGGTGCCGAGCACCTGTCCGTACCGGGCGCCGAACGTGTCGGCGAGCAGGCTGCCGTCGAAGGCGTGCGCGATCGACCGCCCCGCACCGTACGGGCCCTCCAGCAGGAGACCGACCAGGGTGCCGGCGAGCAGGAGCCCCCAGCCGATCCAGAGCAGCCGGCGCGGTCGGTCCTCGAAGCGGCCCACCGGCCAGAACGCGAACAGCACCGCGGCGGTGCCGAGCCCCAACACCACCCCGGCGTACGCGGCGAACCGGGCCGCGCCGAGCAGGATGCCGACCAGCCGGCTGCCGCCGTCCGCGGCCTGCACCGTCCCGGTGACAGTGCTGGGATGGCCGATGGAGAAGGTGAATCCGCCGGAGACCGGGTGCGAGTCGGCGGAGACCACCCGCCAGGTCACGGTGTAGGTGCCGGTGTGCAGCCCGGACCGCAGGCCGATGCCGACCCGGGGCGAGCCGGAGCCGGTGGCGCCGCCGGACTGCACCGGGTGCAGCCGGTCGTCGAAGACTCTGATGCTTCCCGACTCGACCGTCACCGGCTCGCCGAACTGCAGCGAGATCTGGTCCGGCGCGGTCCGCACCGTGCTGCCGTCGGCCGGGCTGGTCTGCTCAAGGACGGCGTGTGCGGAGGCGGGGCGCTGCCCGCTGGCGAGCACGCCGACGACCGTGCCGAGGAGTACCAGGGCCGCCACCTTGCCCGGGATATGCCGGGCCGCCGGTGGATGCGGCCGGACCGAGCGCAGCCGGCGCTCGGCCACCGGCTCGTCCGGTACGTCGGCGAGTCGGGTGTGTTCCGGGGTGTCGAGCTGGTCGGCGGTCGGTCGCTCCGGCGCCCCCTCGACCCGGGCCAACGCCCACAGCAACAGGGTGCCCAGCACCAACAGCAGATGCTGGACCTCGTGCAGCAGACCGACCGTGCCGTCGGCGATGTCGACTGCGGCGGCCACCACGAGACCGGCCGCAATGATGCCGGTGACGGGCAGCATGCCGCGCGCCTTGCCCGGTTGCCAGACCGCGAGGCCGAAGCCGAGGGCCAGCGCGGCATTGAACGCGATCAGTTCGTGGTCCATGTGCATCGTGCCGGCCATGCCAGCCATCGCGCCCATCCCGGCGCGGTCCACCCCGAGCAGTACGACGGCGAGCGCGAGTTGAGCCAACGCCACGGCGGCCAGCCCGGCCCGCAGGGTGAGCCGGCGCCGCTGCCCGCGCCGGGACCGGCGCCGCTCAGTGTGTACGGCGGCGAGCAGGATCTCGGCGGTCGCGTCGTCCGGCTCCGTGGCCGGGGTCAGCCGGACCCGCCGGGTGACCTGATGGGCGCGCTCACGCCAGGAGCGGCACCCACTGCAGTCGGCGAGGTGGGCATCCACGGCCGCCGGCTCACACCCCGGTGGCTCGCTATCGAGCAGCGCCGAGATCGCCTCTCGTACCTCATCGCAGGACAACACGTGACGGTGGTCGCTCGCCACGCCGTGGCGGTTCCCGGAAGGTGGTGCGGTTCGCTGGTGTTACGAAGCGAGACCAAACAACGACACGGAGGTCAGATGAGCACAAACGAGGAGCCCACCGAATCCGGGCAGGACTGGGTCGCCGAGCACGCCCGCCGCTACGTCGAGAGTGCCGGTGCGGACGGACACGACTGGCGGGGCGTGCCGACCCTGCTGCTCACCGTCCGGGGACGCAGCTCTGGCAAGCTGCGCCGTACCGCGTTGATCTACGGCGAGGACGAGGGCCGTTACCTCGTGGTGGCGTCGTTCGGCGGCGCCCCGAAGCACCCGCAGTGGTACAGCAACCTGGTGGCCGAGCCGCAGGTGCAGGTGCAGGTGCGGGACGAGGTGTTCGACGCCGTCGCGCGGACGGCCGATCCCGCGGAGAAGGCCCGGCTCTGGCCCAAGGTGGCCGCGATCTGGCCGGACTACGACGAATACCAGAAGAAGACCGACCGGGACATTCCCGTGGTGATCCTGGAACGCGCCAGCTAGTCGCCCCACCCACTTGTTGATCATGCGGAAACTGTTCGCGACACGCCGTACGGAGCAACAGTTTCCGCATGATCAACAGCTAGGGGTGCTGACCAGGTCTGCCCGGCGCTACGCCCGTCGACATGGTGGTCAACTCTAACGGAGGTTGTCCCGACGATTCGCGTCGGTGTTCTCACGAAATTGATTCAGAAATTGAGGTAACGCTTTTGCTGCCTGAAAGGGCATGGAATTCGCCCTCGCACATCACCCGCTCGGCGGTATGGATAGTCCGCATGTCGAGTTTGGCTATTAACCGTCAGCAATGAATTCCAATGTCCACATAGGTGGGACAGAATGCGAGGAACCAATCATGCAGAACCTCCTTCGGAAGGCGGCAGTTATTGTAGCCGGCGCGGGAGCGGCTGGTGCGCTTGCCTTTGCCGGAAATGCTTCGGCGGCGACACCCGTGCACGAGTCAGTTTCGCATTCGGTCGTGCAACCCGCAGCTCTGCAGCAGCCGGCCCGGCAGTGGCGTTTCATCGACAGCTATTTCTGGGGCGCCGACTGTAATGCTGCCGGTAACCGCGGGATGGACAATGGCAACTGGAGCGCCTACGAATGTCGCGACGGAAGCGCATTCAGTGACTACAATCTGTGGGTCTGGTACTGAGCGCGGCAGAACAGGTGGCCCCGGCGAAATGCCGGGGCCACCTCTCATGCCACGTGCACCTGCGGATCGCCGGTGCCGCCCTGGAAGGTCTCGGTGTGCGCCCGCTCGAGCCGTCCGACCGCCTCGACCAACTCGTTCTCGCTGAGCGTGTACGGAATGCGCAGGTAGTTCTCCATCGAAGCCGCCGCGCCGAACCGCGGTCCGGGCGCCACCACGACACCGTGCCGCCGGGCCGCGGCCGACAGCGCGCTGCTCACCGGCGCTTCCAGCCGGACCCACAGCGCCATCCCGCCCTGTGGCAGGAAGAATGACCAGTCCGGGAAGGTCTCGCGCACCGCCCCGACCAGCGCATCACGTCGGCTCTCCAGATCCCGGCACCGCTGGGCCACCGCGGCGGGGCCGGCTGCCAGCAGCTGACAGGCGATGAGTTGTTCCAGTACCGGTTGCGACATGTCGACCACCGCCCGCAGGTCGGCCAGCCGGCGAATCAGTGGAGCGTTCGCCCGGATCCACCCGATGCGCAGCCCACCCCAGTAGCGCTTGGACATCGAGCCGAGGCAGATCACCCGTTCCCCGCCGTCGAAGCTGGCCAGTGAACCAGGTTCGGTCGCGCCGAAGGTGAGCCCGACGAAGGACTCGTCGGAGACGAGATAGCTCCCGGTCCGGCGGGCCACCTCGGCGAGAGCGCGCCGCGTCTGCGCCGGCATCAGCCAACCGGTCGGATTCTGGAACTCCGGGATCAGATAGGTCAACGTCGGCGTCGACTGACGCATGGTGTCGCTGAAGAGCTCGACGTCCCAGTCGGCGTCGCCGAGACCGACCGGCACCACCCGGCAGTTGTTGCCGCTGACCGCGGCCAGCGCGTTCGGATACGTCGGGCATTCCATCAGCACCCGCTCGCCGGGTCGGCACAGCAGCCGCAGCAGCAGGTCCAGCCCGTGCTGCGCCCCGCTGGTCACCAGGATCTCCTCGGCCGCCGTCGGTACGCCGCGCCGTCGGTAACCGGCCGCGAGCTCCTCGCGCAGCTCGGGCAGGCCGGCCGAGTCGTAGCCGTGGTTCCGGCTGTAGTCCGGCAGCAGATCGAGCGCGGCCTGCGCCGCGGTCCCGAATATCGGCTGGGTCGCGGGCATGGCGGCGATGGCGAGATCCAGCACGCCGTCCGGACTTGTGGTCGGCACCCAGCCGGCCGCCCGGCCGCCCGACTGCCCGCGGGGCAGCGTGATGACGCTGCCGGAGCCGCGCCGGCTGCGCAGGTACCCGTCGGCGCGCAGGCGCTCGTACGCCGCGGCGACGGTGGTCCGGCTGATCTCGAGGCTGCCGGCAAGTTCGCGTTCGGCGGGTAGGCGCGCGCCGGCCGGCAGGCGCCCGTCCCGGACGAGCCCGGTCACGGCGCCGGCCAGGGTTTCGTACGCACTCCCGGTCCCGCGCCAGTCGCCGAGCAACCGGGACAACTGCAAGCCGCTGACGATACGCACGGCACTTCCCCCCGCCGATAGATGTCAGTCCACCTGTTCGCGATTGGATCTTTTCATGAGGGCCAATTATCGGCAAGCTGAAGAGGTGAATCGGCGAACGCGACAGACTCCGACGAAATTGGCATCATCGCTCACTGCAATTGGCACCTCGATGCGGTCAGCGGGAGCCGCATGGCGTCCGTATCCGAGGCCGGTCCGCCGACTCTCCCAGCTCTACGTCGGTCTCGTTCTCTACGGCTTCTCCGACGGCCTGCTGGTGTTGGCCGCGCTCGGTCTCGATCCGTGGGACGTCTTCCATCAGGGCCTGGCCCGCCGGACCGGCATCGAGATCGGCACCTGGTCGATCATCGTCGGCGCCGCCGTACTCCTGCTGTGGATCCCGCTGCGTCAGTGGCCCGGTCTCGGCACCGCCAGCAACGTGGTGGTCATCGGCCTGGTGGTCAACCTGACGCTGGCCGAGGTGCCGGTGCCGCACGACCTGCCGATGCGTGTCCTGCTGCTGGTCGGCGGTGTCGTGCTCAACGGGATGGCCACCGGTTGCTACATCGGCGCCGGTCTCGGGCCGGGGCCGCGGGACGGTCTGATGACCGGCCTGGTCGCCCGTCGCGGCGGGTCGATCCGGCTGATCCGCACCGGCATCGAGCTGACCGTGCTGGCGATCGGCTGGCTGCTCGGCGGCACGGTCGGCATCGGCACGATCGTGTACGCCGCCGGCATCGGCCCGCTGGCGCATCTGTTCATTCCGCTCTTCAGCCGCGGCCTCAAACGCAACGCCGTCGGCGACACCAGTCACACCAACGAAAGCCACCCAGACAGCAGCGACACCGAGATGGAGACCGTGCCATGCGTCGACTCTTGAGCCGGCTATCAGCGGCCAACGCCGACCAGATTGCCCTGTGGGAGAGATATCTGAACGCGCAGCGTCCGTGGCAGGCACAGCCACCGACGCTGCGCTGGGGCTGGACCCCACGCGGGTGGCGGCTGCGCGGCAGCGTACTGCCCGAGATTCGCCCGCAGGTCGGCCGCCGGCCGGTGGACCACCCGTAGCCACTGGATCGTACGGCGCACCCCACCACCGAAAAGGGGTGCGTGCTCCACCCCGATCCGGGGCTCAACCCGCTGCCCGTAGCCGCCGTAGGCGACGAGCATGAAGTCATCCAAGAGATGGCGGGGTGAGCATCATGACGGGTCAACTGGTGGGCACGCGATGTGCCGGATCGACGGCGTTCGCCGAATTGCCACGACCCAGGCGAATGTCGCACGTGTTGTTCGCCGGGCCGGACGGTCCCACCGGTTGGCTGATTCGGCTGCAGCCGCGCACCCTGGTCGACCGGTTGCACCCGGCCAGGATGCGCGACCGGCTCGCCGCGGTCGATCCGGTCGACTACGCCGGGGGACTCAACGATCTCGCGTCGGGAACGCCGGAAACCCTGCTGCGGCTGGGTTTCACGGTGACCCGCACCGAGTAGCCGGCTCGGTCAGCCGCGGGGCCCGGTCTCCGGAGCCTCCGCCTGCAGTTGGGCCAACCGGTGCGGGTCCTGCGCCTCCATCCAGCGGACCACGTCGATGAACGGCACGCAGTACGTGTTGGGCTTTCCGCAGGCCTTCAGGGCGAAATTCGCCAGTGCCTGCGTGTACGCGTTGTTGTTCCATTCCTCGAAATGATTGCCGAGAATCAGCGGCGCGCGATTTCCGTTGTAGGTGGCGCCGTACATGTCGAGGTACGTCTGCGTGATCTGCGCCGTATCCTGGGCGGACTTCGCTTTCGGCACATTGGCGCTGGCCTGCTCCTGTGCGAACCAGAAGTTGTAGTCCATCGTGATGACCTTGTGGTCGGTGCCGGCGAGCGGGAAGTCGGCCATTCCCATCTGCCAGATGCCGTGCGCCTTCGTCGGCCAGGCGATGCCGGCACGGTCCGGGCTGGAGTCGTAAATCATCTTGTGCGCTCGCAACGCCGGAAAAAGCTGGTCGGTTTTGCCTTCCAGACAAGGCGTGCGCTCGCCCTTGATGCTGCTGACCGGCACGGCGAGTTTTGGCATTCCGGGAATCATGTCCATCTTGGCGTGATTGCGATACACGTTGAAGAACTGGTCGAGATCGCTGTTCCAGTCGGCCGTCGACCAGACGTTGCCGCCGGGCGGGTTGTCGGAACAGAAGTGCCCCATGAAGTGGGTGCCGATCTCGTCGCCCAGCGAATATCCCTTGTTGAGATCCTTGATCTCCTGGACCACGTCGGCCGGCGAGTTCCAGGATCCCAGCGAGCTCTTCCCGACCCCGTGCCCCGGACCGTGATAGTTGTCCTTGTGTTGCTCGTCCAGGAGGTACAGGCCGGTCAGGAAGCCGGTGAATCGCAGCGGAACGCGTTTGGCGATGGACTGCCAGAATTCCCACTTTTCATGCCAGCCGACACCGTCGAACGAGAAGACGATGAATTGCGGCGGCTTTTCTCCGGGCTTGAGCTTCTTGGGCGTGAAATAGGCCGCGGGCCCGACCGGCGCCGGTTTGGTCGGCTGGGTAGTCGGTCTCGAACCGGGTTTGTCGCCCGTCGGGCTGCCGCTGGTGCCGGCCGCTGCGGAGGTTGTGTTCTTGGACGGATCGGGAGAGCCGTTGCTCGTGCTGCTGCAGGCGGCAGCCAACAAAGCGGTGGCGACGGTCAGTCCGACGGCCGCGGTCGCGAGTCGTCTGTCCACAGCGGGTGGCCTCCTGATTAGCCTCGGTTGCACGTCGTCGGTCCTGACGTCTGGGATCGGCGCCTCGTTGACATCAGTCGCGGTGGCAACACCGAACCGGGCCCGGAAAAGGCAACATCGCCTGACCGATCGTCTCATCGCGCCATCGGCCCGGTCTCCCGGACACGCCGCCCAACCGGACCCCGTCACCACCTGCGATCCGTCGGCCGCCCAAAAAGTTGGCGGAAATGTGAGATCGGTCTAACAAGCCTTCAATTCTGAGGTGCGGGCCTGCTGGTGAACCGACTCAGCCCGACTGCGAGACGCGGGATTCGTCGATCGATTCACCGGAATCAGCGACCCGATCGGTCGGCCCACCCGACGAGCTGAGCTGGCCCGGCGAGCCGAGTTGGTCCGACGGGCTCAGTTGGTCCGGCGAGCTCAGTTGGTCCGACGGGCTCAGCGGCTCCGGGTCCGACAGCGGAACGGAATCCAGCCGGCGGGCCCAGCGCGAGGCCGCGTAACTGATCAGATATCCGAGCCCGAGCGCCGCCGCCCCGGCCGGCAGATCCAGCACGTAGTGATTTCCGGTCGCGAGCACGTCGAGCCCGGTGAGCACCGGATAGACCAGCCAGCCGTACCGGACGCCCCGGTGCTTCGCGGTCCGGAACATCGTGATGGCGCACCACAGCGCAAACGCGAAATGCAGCGACGGCATCGAGGCGAATTGGTCCGCGGCCACCTTGGTCGGGCCGCTCTCGTAACTGCCGATGGTGTGGAAATGCGAAACCGTGTCGAGAACTCCGGAACCCGGAATGAGCCGCGGCGGCGCCGTCGGGGCGAACCAGAATACGGCCAGACCGATCAGGGCCATAAGCACGAATGCCCGGCGCTCGGCCCGGTACCGGTCGACGTGCCGGAAGATCAGCCACAGCAGGATGCAGATCGGCACCATGAAATGCATTGCCACGTAGTAGTAGTTGGCCAGCACGGCCAGCGGCTCGAATTTCGGCAGGGCCCGGTTGAGCGGATGCAGCAGGTCGATGTGCCAGCGCTGTTCGAGGTCCAGCAATGTGCGGCCCCGGTCGTAGGCGGCATGCGCCTGCAGCGGCACGTCGTCCTGGATCATCGAGTAGAGCCCGAAACCCAGGACGAGCAGCGCCGCCTCCTGCCACAGTCGCGGCGGTCGCTGGAGCGCTCGCCGCATTGTGGCCAGCATTATCAGGATGGGCTGCATCCCACCCCCGTCCGCCGTACGACCGCATCGTCGGTTCCAGACTACCGACCGGATCTTGCTGCGTCCCGGCAGAACTCGCCGGTGCCTACGACTGGACGGAGTCGTCCGCGGCGCTGAGGTGCGGCACTGGAACGGTGCCCATCCGGCCGGCCTGGAAGTCCTCGAAGGCCTGCACGACCTCGTCCCGGGTGTTCATCACGAACGGCCCGTACCGCGCGATCGGCTCCCGGATCGGCAATCCACCGAGCACCAGGATCTCCCAGCCGTTGGTCGCGGCCTGCGGCTGGGACGCGGCCGCCTGCATCGTCAGCGCGTCGCCGGCTCCGAATACCGCGAGCTGTCCCTCCTCAAGCGGACGGTCGCCGACACCGACCACACCGTGCCCGGACAGTACGTACACCAGGGCGTTGAAGTCCTGCGGCCACGGCATCCTCAGCCGGGCGCCGGGTGCGACGGTGGCGTGCAGGTAGGTGATCGGGGTGAAGGTGCTGCCCGGGCCGGAATGTCCGGCGAGGTCGCCCGCGATGATCCGCACCAACGCGCCGCCGTCGCCACTGGAGAGCAGGGTGGCGTCGCCGGCGCCGATGTCCTGATAGCGCGGCGCGGTGAATTTCGCCGATCTGGGCAGGTTCACCCACAGCTGTACGCCGTGGAACAGCCCGCCGCTGGCGACCAGCGCCTCCGGCGGCTTCTCGATGTGCTGCAGCCCGGATCCGGCGGTCATCCACTGGGTGGCGCCGTCGGTGATCAGCCCGCCGCCGCCGGTGGTGTCCTGGTGTTCGAACGCGCCGTCGATGATGTAGGTGACGGTCTCGAAGCCGCGGTGCGGGTGCCACGGCGTGCCCTTGGCCTCACCCGGCGCGTACTCCACCGCGCCCATGTGATCCAGCAGCAGGAACGGGTCGGCGAGCGACACATCAATGCCGGGGAACGGGCGGCGGACCTCGAAGCCCTCGCCCTCCAGATGCCGGGCGGCGGTGACGACTTTGCTGACCCCGCGCCAGGCGGTGTCGGCGGGAAGGTCTGGCAGGCGGGGCAGGGTGAGTGTGTCGGCGGTGACGGCGGGCATAGCGGCCTCCTCGAAATGACGGTACCCAGCGAACTTAGTTGAACTCGCAACTATTCCGACGCGATACGCCCGAGCGGCGGCCCGGTTCGACCGGACCGCGACAGATTGTGGTGGCTAGCCGGACTGGCTGGTGGTGGCGACCGGTGCGGCAATCTCCTGCACCGGCCGGTCGGTGTTGCGCATCCGTTCGATCCGGGCCAACGCGAACGGCGCGCCCAGCGCGATGATCGCGAAGAGGAACCACTGCCCGACGTAGGCCAGGTGCTGCAGTTCGAACGCACCGCCGGTCGGGTTGGACATGTCCGGCGCCGGCAGCAGCTGCAGCTTCGACTCGGCCGAGAAGGAGATCAGCTCGGCGTACCCGCCGTACGTCGGCTGCCCGACCTGCCGGGCAATCGACGGCACGTTCAGCCGGTTGATCTGCCCGCTCGGCAACGTGCCGGGCCGGCCGTTCGGCTCGCTGGGATAGACGCGCGCGGTGAGGCTCACCGTGCCGGTCGGCGGCGGCGGCACCTTCGGGGTCGCGTTGGCCGAGTCGCGCACCGGCAGCCAGCCGCGAACCACCAGCAGGGTGGGGCCGGCCTTGGTACGCAGCGGGGTGAGGACCAGCATCGCCGGGCTGTCGTTGACCTCGCGGTTGCGGACCAGCAGCTGGTGTTTCGGCTCGAAGGTGCCGGTCGCGGTGATCCGGCGGAACTGCTCCGCCCGGGTCGCCTGCTTGTCGACGGACAGCAGTTTGGCGACATCCTCCGGTGTGTGGTGATCGTTGCGCCGCAGGTCGTAGTTGCTGTCGTGTTTCCAGTAATAGCGGTGGATCTGCCAGACACCGGCCAGGCTGCAACCGATCGCGATGCCGACCGCGATGATCAGCAGCGCCACGTACCGTGGCTCGCGCAGCGTCTTCCACACGGTTTTGACGGTACGGCGCGGCCGCTGCCGGGTCGCCTCCGGGTCAGCGGTTGCGTTGCCGGGCCGCCTCGTACAGCACGATCGAGCCGGCATTGGCGGCGTTGAGCGAGCTCGCGCTGCCGACGATCGGGATCCGGGCCACCTCGTCGCACGACTCCCGCCAGCCCACGCTCATCCCGGCCGTCTCGTTGCCGATCACCAGCAACGTCGGGCCGGTCAGATCGGCCGCCGCGAGGTCGACGGTGCCCACCTCGTCGGTGCCGACGATCCGGGCCCGGTCACCGATCCAGTCGAGCACCTCGCGGTGCGACCCGGTCCGGACGACCGGCAACCCGAACAGCGAGCCGGTGCTGGCCCGGACCGCCTTCGGGTCGTAGACATCGGCGGCGTGACCGGTGACGACCAGGCCGTGCGCACCGAGCGCGTCGGCCGACCGGACCAGGGTCCCCACATTTCCCGGCCCCACCGGCCGGTCGAAGACGACACCCAGGAAGTCGGCCGGCACCGGGATCCGGGTCAGGTCGTCCGGCGGGGTGCGCACCACCGCGATCAGCTCCGGGGTGTCCGCCTCCTTGTCGCCCAGCTCGCGCAGCAGTTCGGCTGTCATCGCCATCCGCGGCGCGTCGGTGCCGGCCAGCAGTTCGCGGGCCCAGTTCGAGAGCGGCCGGTCGGCGGGATGCAGCAGCATCTCGAACGGCCAGCCGTTGCCGGCGGCCAGGCTGATCGGACGGACACCGTGCACGACGAACGCGCCGGCCCGGTGCCGCTTGGTCCGGTTGCCGAGCAGCGCCTGCCACTGCTGGAAGCGCGCATTGCGCGTGCTGATCACCGGAGTGCTCATGACATCACCATGGCGTCCTCATAACCGCGGAAAACGATACCCTCCCGCGTAAGCTGACAGCCGTGACTGACGGCTGGAGGGGCCCGTGACATCGTTGTCCGGCCGGAATGGCGGCCGCGCGGCGGATCCGCGGCCCACGATGAAGGACGTCGCCGCGGTTGCCGGGGTCAGCGTGAAGACCGTGTCCCGAGCCTTGAACGACGAGTCCGGAGTGCAGCAGGCGACCCGCGACCGGGTCCAGGCGGTCGCCCGGCAGCTCGGCTTCCGCCGTAACGACATCGCGGCCAGCCTGCGCCGGCTCGACCAGTCGATGGCCACCATCGGCCTGCTTATCGAGGACGTGAGCAACCCGTTCTACGCGGCCGTGACCCGCGGCGTGGAGGAGATAACCCGCGAACACGAGTATCTGTTGATCGCGGCCAGCTCGGACGAGGACCCGGAGCTGGAACGCGAGACGCTCTCAGCCTTCCTGTCCCGGCGGGTCGATGGGCTCATCGTCGTGCCGGCCGGCGGAGACCACTCCTATTTGGCACCGGACGTCGCCCGTGGCACCCCGATGGTGTTCGCCGACCGGCCGGCCGCCGGCGTGGACGCCGACGCCGTGGTGGTGGCGAATGTACGGGGCGCGGCCGACGGGGTCCGGCACCTGATCGGGTACGGACATCGCCGGATCGGTTACGTGGGTGATATTCCGGGCCTCTACACCGCCCGCGAGCGCTACCGCGGCTACACCAACGCGTTGCGCTCGGCGAAGCTCGGCCTGGACAAGGAGCTGGTCCGGCAGGGTGCGCACGACATCGAGAGCGCGGCCCGGGCCGCCGCCGAGCTGCTCGCCCTCGCCGATCCGCCGACCGCGATCTTCGCCGGCAACAACCGGGCCACCATCGGGGTGCTGCGTCAGCTCCGGCAGAGCGGCACCCGAGTCGCCGTGGTCGGCTTCGACGACTTCGAGCTGGCCGACGTCCTGGATCCCGCCGTCACCGTCGTCGGCTGCGATGCCCGCGCCCTCGGCCGGGCCGCCGCCGAGCGGCTCTTTGCCCGGTTGGCCGGGGACAACACCCCGGTCAACACCACCGTGCTGCCCACCACCCTCACCGAGCGGGGCTCGGGCGAGTTGCGCCCCTGAACCGACACCGCCCCTGAACCGACACCCGACCCGAACTACACCCGGGCGTACTGCAGCTGCATGATGCGCAGGGAGATCGCCTGACCGCTCTTCGGCCCGTAGACCAGGGCACCGGAGAGAATCACGAACCGGCCTTTCGCCACCGCATATTCGGTCGTGTAAGCCTTGACCGAGGCCAGGTGACCGGTCTTGGTCGTCAGGCCGGGCAGGTCTTTCGCCGACTTCAGCCCGAAATTCTTCGATTCCCAGGCGGCGAATGAGCAGGCGTCGGCGGTGCCGGCGAATTGATACACCGTGGTGAATTCGGTGACCCGGCCCGGCTTTCCCGCGGTGCCCTTGGTCCAGGTCAGCTGATATCCACCGCGGTAATGGATCTTGGTCAGGAACGCCGCCGCGCCGCTGACCCCCTTGTACGTCTCGTGTACCAGCACGGTCAGCGGCTGCGATCCCGACGCCTTGACGTTGGTCGGGACCTTGTCCGGTGACTTCAGCAGGATCGCCTTGCGCGGGCTGCTCGCCTTGGTTGCCGCATGCGTACCCGGGCAACTGTGCGACACCGGTTTCTTCGGCGGTTTTGTGGTGGGCGCCGGCTTGGTGGTCGGCGGCGCAGTGGTGCTGGTGGGCGCCGGTTTGGTGGTTGGTGGTGCGGTCGTCGTCGGGTCGGCGCTCGACGTGGGTGTGATGGAGGTGGATGCGTTGGTCGGCAGGGCGTCGATCGCTACGCCGCGGCCGGCGGTCGCCGTGGTGCACGCGGTGCCCGAGAACAGTACGGCCGCGAACAGTACGGCCAACGCCGCCGCCCGGACCGCCTTCGTTGTGCGCACGGCCGTCACTTTAGTGACAACTGGTGGGGACGTACGGCAATTGCGGTGGTCCGTTACGTATGGGGCATCGTCGTGTGGGCCATGGTGGTGTGGGCCATCGTCGTGTGGGGCATGGTGGTGTGCGGCAGGGCTGTCTGGTGCAGGGCCGGCTCGGCACTCATCCGCTGCCGCCCGATCACCGCCAGCAACCGAAACTGTTCCGCGGCGCCGGTGCCTGGCTGGGGGGTGAAGACCAGCAGCTTCTGGTCGTATTCGGGGGTCAGCAGCGTCTCGCAGTCGATGTGGATCAGCCCGACCTCCGGGTGCCGGATCCGTTTCCGATCCGCCTGGCGTACGGCCACATCGTGCCGCTCCCACAGCTCCGCGAACTCCGGACTCGCCGCGCTCAGTTTCCGTACCAGGCCCGTCACGTCCGGATCGCCGTGCCGCCGGCCGGCGGCCGCCCGCAGGTCGGCGACGTGCGCCAGCGTGTGGTGCGCCTGGTCCTCGACCGGATACCGGGCCCGCATCGCCGGATCGGTGAACCAGTGCCAAACGGTGTTTCGGTCCAGGCCGCGGCTGCCTGCGATGTCGCCGAGCAGCGCCACCGACAGCGGATTCTGGACCAGCACATCGCCGATGTCGCTGACAACCGTCACCGGGATGTCGGTCATCCGGTCGATCAGTTGCAGCATCGCCGGTCGAACGTGCCCGGTCGGTCCGGTCGGCAGCGGCGGCTGCTGACCGGCGAGGTAGAAGAGGTGGTCCCGCTCGTCGTCGGACAGCCGCAGCGCCCGGGCGAGCGCGGCGAGCACCTGGGTTGACGGATGCGGACCGCGGGCCTGCTCCAGCCGAACGTAATAGTCGGCCGACATGCCGGCCAGCGCCGCGACCTCCTCGCGCCGCAGCCCGGCCGTGCGGCGACGCGGCCCCTCGGTCAGCCCGACGTCGCCCGGTTGCACACTGGCCCGACGGTGGCGCAGGAAGTCGGCGAGTTGGTTGCGGTCCATGCCTCCAGCATGCGGCAGTGGCACCGCGATGATCCAGGGACCGCCGATCCCATGATCGTCGCTCCGCTCCCGGACCGGTCCGGCCGCGGGCAGACTCGGGTCGTCAGCCGAAGAGCAGATCGACAGGAGCACACATGATTACGCGGTCATTGGGGACCACCGGACCGACCGTCTCGGCCATCGGCCTGGGCGCAATGGGGATGTCGGACCTCTACGGTCCGGCCGATCGGAACGAGAGCATCGCCACCATCCACGCGGCGTTGGACGCCGGCGTCAACCTGATCGACACCGGCGACTTCTACGGGATGGGGCACAACGAACTGCTGATCGCCGAGGCGCTGCGCGGCCGGGATCGGGATCAGGTGCAGATCAGCGTGAAGTTCGGCGGGTTGCGCGACCCGGACGGTGCGTGGGTGGGCTATGACGGGCGGCCGATGGCGGTGCGGAACTTCGCCGCGTACAGCCTGCGCCGGCTCGACACCGACCACATCGACATCTATCGGCCGGCCCGGCTCGACCCGGCGGTCCCGATCGAGGACACCGTCGGCGCCATCGCCGATCTGATCAGGGCCGGGCACGTACGGCACATCGGGCTGTCCGAGGTGGGCGCGCAGACGCTGCGCCGGGCGCATGCGGTGCACCCGATCGCCGACCTGCAGATCGAGTACTCATTGCTGTCCCGCGGCATCGAGGACGACATCCTGCCGACCTGCCGGGAGTTGGGCATCGGCATCACCGCGTACGGTGTGCTGTCCCGCGGGTTGCTGTCCGGCCGCTGGTCGGCGAACCGGGCGACGGACGGCACCGACTTCCGCGTTCACAGTCCGCGCTTCTCCGGGGAGAACCTGGAACGCAACCTGGCGCTGGTCGAGGCGTTGCGGGCAGTCGCCGAGGCCAAGGGCGTGACGGTCGCTCAGCTCGCCATCGCCTGGGTGCTATCCCGCGGGACGGACATCGTGCCGGTGGTCGGCGCCCGGCGGACCGACCGGCTGGCCGAGACGCTCGGCTCGCTGGACGTCGAGTTGACCACGGCCGACCTGGCCGCCATCGAGGCGGCCGTACCGGCCGGTGCGGCAGCCGGAAACCGCTACGCCGAGGCGATGATCGCCAGTCTGGACAGCGAGCGCTGACCGCGGTTGGTTTCCCGCCAATGTGGCGTTGGGGTGGCTAGATTGCCCCAATGCCACATTGGCGGGAAAGGGCGCGGCGCGGAGGTCAGACATCCAGGATGAACTGGGCGGCCGGGCTGAGCCGGGCCAGCGTCTCCTCCCGGACGTACTTCCGCTGATCCAGCTGCTGCTGGCATTCGCGGCGGGCGAAGTACGAGTGCAGGGCCCGGCGCGGCTTGTCGGTGCGGTTGAGGGTGCCGCCGTGCCAGAGGTGACTGTTGAAGATGACCACGGTGCCGGCCGGCGCGAGCAACTGGATCTGATCGGGATGCGCCGCCGCCGGGTCATCCAGCGCGTCGACCGGCGCCTTCTCCTGCAGGTGCGAGCCGGGCACCACCCGGGTCGCGCCGTTCTCGGCGGTGAAGTCGTCCAGCAGCCAGATCGAGTTGCAGACGCTGAATCCCTCGCCGGGCTGCCGGCTGCCCCAGTCGGCGTGCAGCCCTTGCAGTCCCTTGCCGGGGTGCGCGGCCCGGCTGTTGAGCGAGGACAGCTTGAATTCGCCGAGGACGTGCGCCATCGCGGCCAGCACCAACGGGTGGGTGAAGCAGATCTGGAACATCGGGTCCTTGTTGACCAGGTCCGAGAGCCGGTCGGTGCCCGCCTCCTGATGCACCTCGAGACCGGCCCGTTCACCCTCCTCGCGGCTCAGCTCGGCGAGCCGGGAATTGAGCGCGGCGATCTGGGTCGGGGACAGAATGCCCGGCAGCGGCGCGAACCCGTCCCGGTCGAGGCGGTCGATGGTGTCGCGGTCGAGAAGGCTTTCGCTCACGCCGAGATCGGCCAGCGCAGCTGCCATATCCATGGGCCCATCCTTTGTACGCTTCTTCTACCGCTGATTATCGGTCCATTCAGGATCCGTTGATCGGTCGGTGATTGCCATGCATCGAACGGATGAGGTCATGCATAAATCGCCACGGGTCATCATGGCCGGGGCGCATTCCGCGGCCCGTGGGCAGCATTTCCCGCTGCACGAACATTCCAGCTGGGAGCTCGTCTACTACCGGCGCGGGCATGTACGCAGCCCGGTCGGGGCGGACAGTTACGAGGCCAGCGCCGGCACGTTGATCGCCACCCCGCCGCGCACCCCGCACGCTGAGATCGCGCTGTCGGCGTACGACAACTTCTACGTGACGGTCGACGCTCCGGCCGACTGGCCGTGGCCGCGGGTCGCCTTCGACGACGCCGACCGAGCGCTGGGCCGGGTGGTCGGCGCGCTGTACCGGGAGGCGAACCAGGGCGGCAGCGATCGCGACCGGATGCTGGAACTGCTGCTCGCCGAGCTCGACCTGCTGCTGCGCCGGGCCGCCTCCCGGCCGCTGCCGAGCCGGGCCCAGCAGCTCGTCGCCGACGCCGAGCGGCTGCTGGAACAGCGGCACGCCGGGCCGGTCCGGATCGCCGAGGTGGCCCGGGAGGTCGGTGCGTCGCCGTCGGCGTTGCGGGCCCAGTTCGTGGCGTTGCGCGGGCTGACCCCGCGGGACTTCCTGCAGTCGGTACGGCTGCGGCACGCCCTGGGACATCTGCGTACCTCGACGATCACTCTCGAGGCGATCGCCTCGTACTGCGGCTACAGCTCGGCCAGCCACCTCAGCCGCCAGGTCAAGGCCGCCACCGGTCGCTCACCCGGCCAACTCCGTGCCGCCCCCTGACCCCTGGCCACGTTTGCCTTTCGTGGCCCCAAGTGTGGTGATCATGAAGTTCCCTGCGCGACACGCCGACGACACGCCGGCCGGTGTGTCGGAAACTTCATGATCACCAAGGAGTCGGGGCCGGGGCCCGCGGATAGGTCGGGCGGCGGGGCCCGTGGACAGGTCGGGCGGCGGGTCGATCAGGGGTGGGTCCCGGCCGGCGGCCCGTCAGCGGGCGGCGCGGCGGATCGCGGTCAGGGCGGCGTCGATGTTGGCGTCGGAGAGATCCAGATGTACGACCAGCCGGACGCTGTCGGCGTCCATCGGCCCGATCGCCACTCCGGCGGCCTGCCACTGTGCCACCACCGTCTCGGCGGTGCCCGGCGCCACCCGGGCCACGATGATGTTGGTGTCCGGCTCGTCGACCGACAGGCCGTCGAGTTCGTTGAGACCGGCGGCCAGCCGCTTGGCCCGATCGTGGTCCTCGGCCAGCCGGTCCCGGTTGTGCCGCAGGGCATAGAGCGCGCCGGCCGCCAGAATTCCGGCCTGCCGCATCCCGCCGCCAAGCAGCTTGCGCCCCCGCCGTACCGCCTCGATCGTCTCGGCATCCCCGCTGACCGCCGAGCCGACCGGCGCGCCCAGACCCTTGGAGAAACAGGTCGAGACCGTGTCGGCATCAGCCGCGAGCGAGGCCGGTGTCCGGCCGGACGCGACGGCGGCGTTCCACAACCGGGCCCCGTCGACGTGGATCGCCATCCCGGCCGCGCGCGCCGCGTCGACAACCTGCGCCAGCTCCGGCCCGGTCGGCAGTACCCGGCCGCCGAGGTCGCCGATGGTGTTCTCCAGGCAGAGCACCCGGGGCGTGGCGCGATGGATGTTGTCCCCGCCGGCCAGTGCCGTCCGCAGCGCGTTGCCGTCGGGCAGGCCACTGGCGCCGCCGAAGGTACGCAGGTAGCCCCGGCCCAGGATCGCGATCCCGCCCTGCTCGTGGCCGGCGACGTGACTGGCCTCGTGCGCCCAGACCTCCGTACTCACCGCCGTCCCGGCCGCGATCGCCACCATCACGGCGAGCTGGTTGGCCATCGTGCCGGACGGTACGAAAACCGCCGCCTGCTTGCCGAGCAGGCCGGCGATCTCCTCCTCCAACTCGCGGACGGTCGGGTCCTCGCCGTACACGTCGTCGCCGACCGCGGCCGATGCCATCGCCTGGCGCATCGCGTCGCTGGGACGGGTCACGGTGTCCGACCGCAGATCGATCATGGTCCCTCGGTTTCCCGCCAATGTGGCATTGGTGTGGCTAGATTGCCCCAACGCCACATTGGCGCGAAACGGGCCGGTGTATCACGAGATGAGCTGGCTGACGGTGTAGATCAGCAGCCCGGCCAGCCCGCCGACCACGGTGCCGTTGACCCGGATGAACTGCAGGTCCCGGCCGACCTGCAGCTCGATCCGCCGGCTCGCCTCGTCGGCGTCCCAGCGGGCCACCGTCCCGGCGACCAGGTCGGCGATGTCGGTCCGGTACGTCTCGGCCAGGTAGCGCACCGCATCGTCGGCCCACCGTTCGACCTTGGCCTGCAGTTCCGGGTCGTCCCGCAGCGTCTCGCCGAACGAGGCGATCGCCGCCTCCAACCGGTGCCGCAGCTCGGACTCAGGGTCGGCCGACATGGTGATGATGTTCTGTTTCAAGGCGGTCCAGAGAGTGACCGCGAGCCCGCGGATCGCCGTGCTGTCGAGCACCTGGTCGACCAGCTTGGTGACCTTGAGTTCCATCTCCGGATCGGTCCGCAGCTGCTCGGCGAACGCCCGCACCCGGACCGCCGCGTCCTTGCGCAGCGGGTGCTCCGGGTCCTCGGCCACCTCGTCGAGGAAGTGCTGCAGGCCGGCGTACGCCCGGGCGAAGACCCGGTCGTCGACCCGGTTGGGCACCCATTTCGGCGACTCCACGGCGAACCGGTCACGCAGCACCTGACGGTTCTCGTCCAGGAACTTTCGGAGTACGGCGACGCCGGCGACGAGCATCCGCTGGTCGTGCCCGGCCTCGGTGGCGATGTCCACCATCCGGCCGGCGAACGGCGCCTTCGGTGTCTCCCGCAGCCGGGTGACAAGCACCTGCTCCAGCCCGGACTGCACGTCCTCGTCCCGCATCACCTCGGTGACCCCGCCGATAGCGGCCCCGGCGGCGTCGCCGATCCGGCGGGCGTGCGCGGGATCGGCCAGCCAGACCCCGAGCCGGTGCCCCGGCTGGACCGAGTGCAGCTTCTCCGAGATCACCTCGGCGGACAGGAAGTTGGTCTGCACGAACTCGCCGAGACTCGACCCGAGCTGGTCCTTCTTCCGCGGCAGGATCGCGGTGTGCGGCACCGGCAGGCCGAGCGGGTGGCGGAACAGCGCGGTGACCGCGAACCAGTCGGCCAGCGCGCCGACCATGGCGGCCTCGGCGGTGGCCTGCACGTAGCCGACCCAGCCGCCGTTCCCGAACAGCACACACAGCAGCCAGATCAGCGCGGCCAGCAACAACAGCCCGGCGGCCACCGATTTCATCCGGATCAGGGCCCGGCGACGCTCGGCGTCACGCGGCGTCAAGCTGGCTCGTTCGGGCACACTCCCAGCGTATCGGCGGCGATTCGGTGACACTGGAGCGCATGCGAACTCTGCACCGCGACGACGCGCCCCAGGTCCTGGAACTCGACCTGACCGAACCGCCGGCCACCGTCCCGCCGGCCGATCCGCTGGCTGATCCGCTGACAGTGATCCGGACCCGCCGCCGTCCCCGGCTCACCGACATCCTGATCGGGCTGCGCCGCGCCGCCACCGCCGACGAGGTCGCCGGCATCGTCATCCAGGTCGGCGGCCGCGGGCCAGGCATGGCGTTGGCCCAGGAGCTGCGGGCGGCGATCGCGGAGTTTCGCCGCGGTGGCAAGCCGGTCTTCGCCTGGGCCGAGACGTTCGGCGAGTTCGCACCCGGCAACACCGGGTACGCCGTGGCCGCCGGCTGCGACGAGGTGTGGGTGCAGGAGTCCGGCGACGTCGGCCTCACCGGGATCGGCACCCAACCGACGTTCGTCCGGGACGCGTTGGACCGGATCGGCGTCACCGTGCAGCTGGGTCAGCGGCACGAGTACAAGAACGCGGCCAACATGTTCACCCAGCAGGAGCTGACCGACGGGCATCGGGAGTCGTTGACCCGGCTCGTCGAGTCGCTCACCGACCAGCTGCTGACCGGGATTTCCAACGACCGCGGACTGCCGGTCGAGCGGCTGCGCGAGCTGCTCGACACCGGACCGCTGAGCCCGACCGAGGCCGCCGCCGCCGGCCTGGTCGACCACATCGGCTACCGGGACGAGGTCTATGCCGCGATGCGCCGGAAGGTCGGCGGCCGGATGCGGCTGGGATTTCTGCACCGCTTCAAGCCGGGCCTGGTCCGCGCCGGCGCGGCCCGGATCAGCACCCGCGGCGGGGTGATCGCCCTGGTGCACGGCACCGGCGCGATCGGGTTGGGCCGCAGCTCCCGCGGGCCGATGGGCAACGGGATGGGGGCCACGACGGTGGCGGCGGCGCTACGGGCGGCGGCCCGCGACGAGGACGTCGCGGCGATCCTGTTCCGGGTGGACAGTCCCGGCGGTTCGTACGCCGCCTCCGACACGATCCGCCGCGAGGTCGTGCTGGCCCGTCAGGCCGGTAAGCCGGTTGTCGTGTCGATGGGTACGGTCGCCGGCTCCGGCGGCTACTTCGTCTCGATGGCGGCCGACGTGATCGTCGCCTCGCCCGGGACGCTGACCGGCTCGATCGGCGTCTTCGGCGGCAAGGCGGTGGTCGACCGGCTGCTGGACCGGGCCGGGATCGGCACCGCCTCGGTGGCGCAGGGCGAGCACGCGCTGATGTTCTCCGCCCGGCAGCCGTACACCGACAGCGAGCTGGAATTGCTGCACCGCTGGCTGGACCGGGTCTACGACGACTTCGTCGGCAAGGTGGCGGCGGACCGGGGCATGACCGTGCCGCAGACGCACGAGGTGGCCCGGGGCCGGATCTGGACCGGCGCCGACGCGGCCGAGCGGGGGCTGGTCGACGAGCTCGGCGGGCTGGCCACCGCGGTGCAGCTCGCCCGCACCCGGGGCGGCCTGCGGGCGCGCCAGGATCTCGCCGACGTACGGAACTACCCGCGGGTCAAACCGCAGGACCGGCTGCACGCGCCGCGCTCCAGCGACGACCCGGGCGCCGCGTCCGCCGCGCTGGGCTGGGGGCCGCTCGGCCAGCTCGCCGCGCGGTTGGGCCTGCCGGCCTCGGGACCGCTGATGATGCCGGACCTGCTCGATCCGCGGTAGCCAATCCGCCGACCGGTCTCCGAGCCGTAGCCGTAGCCGAACCGTTGCCGGCAGCTGTTGGCGGTGGCGCAGCCCGCGTTCTACCGTGCGAAGGGCGCCGATCCGGACGTCGCTGTAGCTGGCGTCCGGATCAGGATGTAACGGTCCGGGGCGCGGGGAGCAATAACGGGCGAGGGTGCAGACAGGAGCGGGTTCGTGGCGAAGTCTGATGCGACCGATCCCGTGGCGCGGATCGCGCGGGATCCCTCAGCGTTGGAGGCGTTCTACCGCGGGCACGTCGAGGAGGTGCTGCGTTTCATCGCCCGCCGGGTGCACGATCCGGCCACCGCGGCCGATCTCACCAGCGACGTCTTCGTCGCCGCGATCGGCTCGTCCGGATCGTACGAACCGGGTCGGGGCACGCC
Organism: Mycobacteriales bacterium; assembly: GCA_036267955.1. Classification (GTDB taxonomy): domain Bacteria; phylum Actinomycetota; class Actinomycetes; order Mycobacteriales; family QHCD01; genus DATAVB01. The sequence goes on from DATAVB010000143.1 coordinate 53,698, forward strand.
GCGCGCCTGGCTGATCGGGATCGCCCGCATCGTGGTGTTGGGCGAATACCGCAGATCAGCGCACGAGAGCCGGAAACAGGAACGAATCTGTGGACGGCGTCTCCTGGACGACGCCGATATCCAGCGACTCGAGGAACGACTTGACGCCGAACGGGAGGCCAGAGTGCTGTATCAGCTCATCGACCGGCTCCCGGCTGGCGAGCGGGACGTGATCGAGCTGGTCGGGGTGGACGGCCTGTCGGTGGTGGACGCCGCCGCGGCCCTGTCGATCTCGCCGACCGCGGCCCGGGTTCGACTGCACCGGGCCCGGCGCACCCTGCGGGCGCTGCGCAGTCCGCTGGCCCAGGCCGACGCCGACGAGGGCGTCGACCGACTACTCGCGACCACCCGACCCGTGGAGATTCGAGCATGACCGACGACAGCGGCCCGGAAACCTTCGAGGACCGCCTGCTGGCTGAGCTGACCCGCATGGTCCGCGACCAGCCGGAGCCCACCCCCCTTGACCTCGTCGCGCGGCGAAGAGGCGTACGGCGACCAGTGCTGCTCGCCGGCGCCGCCGCCGCGGTGGCGGCAATGGCGGCCGCGGTTGTCGTCCTGCCCGGTGTGCTCGGCGGTGCGCACGGCGCGCCCAGCGGCTTCGCGGTGACCCGCCATCAGGGCGGCACGGTCGGCTTCTCGGTCAGCGGTCTGGTCGGCGACACGGTGACGGCGCAGGCCGCGCTCAGTTCGGCCGGCGCGGCCTCGGTCCGGGTGGTGAGCTCGACCAATTACCGCGGGCGCTGCCACAGCAGCACGCAGAACGTCCCGGTCCCGGCCGGGCTGCTCGGCGCAACCCGGCCCGACTCGTTCGTGCTCGACCCGGCCCGGCTTCCGCACGGCGACGTGCTGATCATCGCCGTACCGACGAAATCCGGCGCCGCGTCCCGCGTCACCGTGAGCGTCAGCGCGGACGGCACCCCGCCGTGTGCTGCCTGACGCGCCGATCAGTTCAGAGCGCTCAGTTGATGTGAATGAAGCTGACGGTCTGGGCGGTCGACCAGAAATCGCTGGTGAATCTGGACAGCGAGTGATCGTGGCTGCCGATCCGGTAATAGCCCACGTTGTTGCCGGAGTCGACCTCGTACACCCCGGTGATGTGCAGGTTCAGCGAGCCACCGTAGGCGTAGCAGGTCATTCCCGAATTGAAGAAGACCCAGTACGTGGTGGGCTCTCGGCAGCTGTTGGTCTTGATGATGGATGGCGCCGGGGCGACCGTGCCGCGACCGGCTTTCCATTGCTGGCCGAGGGCGGTGGCGGCGGCGCGGGTGCCGTGCCAGACGCGGGTGACCTGGCCGGTCGAATCGCGGTAGTTGATGGTCCACGGATGGTCCGGACTCACGGCGTGGCCAGCGGCCGTGTCGTTGTCCGGATAACTGTTGGTGACGCCGGCCGTGGAGTCGGTGATCTGCTGGATCGAGGGACTCGACTGCGTTGAGTTACTGCTCGGACGGGGGGTGGCTGCGTCGGCACTCATGGTGCCGGCGGCAAGGACGCCAGCTGCAACGGTTGTCGCACCGAGCGCCGCCATGGCTCGTCGGTACACGGATGGCCCTTTCCTCGTGGTTGATGGCATCTGCTTAGGCTGCTGCCCAGCGGATGACACGAACGGATGCTGACAGGTATGAGCCCGACCCGGGCGGCGTTGATACGGGCCGTTCTCACTCCGAGCACAACATGGCACTACTTCCTGTGTCCACTCGGTGTCGGAAAACCGCCATCGTGAACCGGACAAGCGAGGTCATCCATAACGCAACGTGACCGCGCATCGTCGCCGCCGGTTCGTACCGGTTACTGAGACGACAGGACCGCCGGAATGGTTGGCCGGCCCGGGGATCGTCGGGTGGCTGGGATCTGGGGCTGTCTGGGACCGGGTGCCTAGGATCGCCCAATGACTGCCGACCCGGAGCGGGACCTGACCTGGCGTCCCGCCACTCTCGACGACGTGCCGGCGCTGGCCCGGTTGACCAATGCCGTGACCGTGCATGTCGGTGGTCACGATCTGTTGTCCGAGGCGGCGTTGGCCCAGGGGATGGCCGGCGCCCGCGGTGCGCTGACCGAGGACAGCCTGGTGGCAGTGCTGGCCGACGGTGTCGCGGTCGGCTGGTGCGGCCTGCCGCCACCTCCCGCGAACGGCAGCCGGCTGAGCGGGTACGGCGGCGTCCATCCGGACTGGCGGGGGCGCGGCATCGGCCGCCGGCTGCTGGCGTGGCAGGTCGAGCGGGCCGGCGCGCATCACGCCGCCGCGGGAGCGACCGAGCCCTGGGCGCTGCACGTCCCGACGATGGACTCCGATCCCGGGCATGCCCGTCTGCTGGCCCGTTTCGACTTCAAGCCGGTGCGGTTCTGGTTCGAGATGCTGCGGGACACAGCGGCCCCGGTCGTCGAAACTCCGCTGGCCGAGGGGCTGACCGCGGTGCCGTACGAGCCGCGGTACGAGGACTCGCTGTACGCCGCGCACACGGAGGCGTTCGCCGACCATTGGGGCTTTCAGCAACGGCCGCAGCGGGACTGGCGCAGCCGGGTGGAGAGCGTGAATTTCCGGCCGGCGCTGAGCCGGCTGGCCGTCGACGCGTCCGGCGAGGTGGCCGGCTATGTGCTGACCAACGGATATCAGGATCCGGCCCGGCTGACGATGGCCGTGATCGGCACCCGGCGGGGGTGGCGCCGGCGCGGCGTGGCCTCGGCGCTGATCGCGCGGACGTTGCACGCCTACCGGGCGGCCGGGGTGAGCAGGGCGGAGTTGGGTGTCGACACCGCCAATCCGACCGGTGCGCTCGGTGTGTACGAACGGATGGGTTTCGTCCGCGGCCTGAGCTCGACCACGTACGGCCGGGCGATCGGCTGATCCAGCTCAGCGGGGCGTGTCCGGCCACGGGTCGCGGGTGAAGATGAACGTACGGATGTCCAGTGCCTCGACGCTGCCGTCCGGTGCCCGCAGCACCCGCAGATCCTCGCCGCGTTCCGGGCCGTCCAGGTAGCGCCAGCGGTCCGGCCCGATCTGGTCCAGCCGGGCGAGGTCGCCGCCGTCGATGTCGAGCAGCTGGCTGGCCGCGGTGTCGTACCCGATGGTGATCTCGTTGCCCATCCACCACCAGCGGCCGGTGACCGGCTCCACCTCGGGCGGCACCGGGCCGTCCGGCTGCCAGGGCACCACCGCTTCGGGTTGGGCGTCCAGGATCTCGCTGAGAGCCGTATGTGCGAGTGTGCTGACCCGGGCACCGTTGTAGCAGTTGGCGAACGCCACGGTGGCCCAGCCGGTGTCCGGATCCGCCGCCAGACAGGCAACGAAGCCCGGCATCGACCCCGTATGTCCACAGTAGACACGGTCGCCGACGCGGTTGAGCTGGATCCCCAGGCCGGTGCCGAGGCTCCAGCGGCGCGGGTCGACGATCGCGGCCGGCGCCCGCATCTCCTCGGCTGTCGCGCGCGACAGCACGCCGTCCAGTCCGCCGGCCAGCACCGCGGCCCAGCGCAGCAGGTCACCGGTGGTGCTCCACAGCTGTCCGGCCGGCGCCATCGCAAGGGTGTCCGGGGTTGGCTCCTCGCGCAGTTGTTGCTCCCACGGATGGACGAGATAGCCGCGCGCGTAGGGATCGCGCGGGCTGCAGCCGGTGTCCCGCAGGCCGCCCGGGTCGAGGATCCGGGCCTGCAGGACCTCGCGCCACGGCTGGCCGGTGATCCGTTCGATCAGCGCACCGAGCAGGCCGTACCCGAGGTTGGAGTAGTGCCGGAAACGCCCCAGCGGCAGGGTGAATTTCTCCGCCGTGACGCCGGCCAGCAGCCGCTCGACCGAGGTGCCGGGCGACCGTTCCCACCACGGCCCGTCCGGCTCGGCCTGCAGCCCGGAGGTATGGGTGAGCAGCCGCCGGGCGGTCGGCGCGTGCTCCCCCAACTCGGGCAGCAGCCGGCCGATCGGCTCGTCCAGGTCGAGCCGGCCCTCGTCCCGCAACTGCATGACCAGGGCGGCGGTGAAGGTCTTGCTGATCGAGCCGACCCGGTACTGCGTCTGCGGGCTCGGCACCGGATTGCCGCCTTGCCCGGTGTGATGCAGACATTCGCCGTCCTGGCCCGCGGCCAGAACGAGGGACGGGGCCCGGCCGTCCCGCTGTGCGGTGCCGGCCAGTTGGTCGAGGCTGCTGCCGAGTTGCGCCGTGATCATGTCGAGCATCATGCCCGATCAGTCGTGCAGCTTGACCACCATCTTGCCGATGTTGTCGCCGCGCAACAGGCCGAGAAACGCCTCCGGCGAACGTTCGATGCCCTCGACGACGGTCTCCTGGAAGGTGATCGACCCGTCGCGCAGCCAGCCGCCGACCTCGCGGGCGAAATCCTGCTGCCGGTCATTGTGGTCGCCGACGATAAAACCGCGAATGGTGAGTCGTTTGCCGACGATCAGGCCCAGATTCCGCGGGCCCGGCGGCGGCTCGGTGGCGTTGTAGACGGAGATCGCACCGCAGGCCGCCACCCGGCCGTGCCGGTTGAGCGAGCCGATCGCGGCCTCGAGGTGGTCGCCGCCGACATTGTCGAAATAAACGTCGATACCTTCTGGGGCCGCTTTCTTGAGTTGTTCGGCGACCGGCGCTGTTTTGTAGTTGAACGCGGCGTCGAACCCGAGCGTGTCGCGCAGATAGGCGACCTTGGCATCGGTTCCGGCGCTGCCGATCACGCGGGACGCGCCGCGCAGCCTGGCGATCTGGCCGGCGATGCTGCCGACCGCGCCGGCCGCGGCGGAGACGAATACGGCGTCACCCGCACGCATCTCGGCGATGTCGAGCAGCCCGACGTAGGCGGTGAACGAGGGCATGCCGAGCGCGCCGAGATATGCCGAAACCGTCGGTGCGAGAGTGGGATCGACCGGCTGGAACGCCTCCGCCGGGCCGGCCGCGTAGTCGCGCCAGCCATAGCGGTGCAGCACGGTGGCGCCCACCGGGAGCGCGTCGCTTTCCGAGGCGATGACCTCCCCGATCGCTCCGCCGTCCATCACCTGGCCGACCTCGAACGGCGGCACGTAGGACTTTCCGGCATTCATCCGGCCACGCATATAGGGATCGACGGAGAAATAGGAATTCCGGACGAGCACCTCGCCGTCGGACGGCGTGGGAACCGGCGCCTCGACGATCCTGAAGTTGTCGACGGTCGGTACGCCATGTGGGCGTTCGGCGAGGTGAACCTCGCGGCCGGTGTCAGTCATGTGCAGCCCTTTCGTGAGGTGATGTCGGTCGATCAGGATGTGGCGCTGTCCGTCTCTATCCATAGTGGACGAAGAGCGGCGATGGCCGCGGTGAAGCGTTCGTACGTCGCGCTGAAAGCCGCACTCCGCCGGCGATCCGGCTCGTGCGTGGCGGCGATGCGTACGGTGTTGGTGATCGCCTCGTCCAGATCGGAATACAGCCCGACGCCGAGTCCGGCCAGCACGGCCGCGCCGCGGGCGCCGGCCTCGTCGGTGTCGGGCACCTCGATCGTGCGACCCAGACCGTCGGCGAAAAGCTGCCGCCACACGCCGCTGCGCATTCCGCCGCCGGTGGCCCGTACCACCGGGGACAACTCGAAAGCCGAGCCGAGCGCGTCGATATGCAGCCGGTGATTGCAGACCACGCCCTCCATCAGGGCGCGCAACAGGTGCGCCCGGGTGTGCCAGCCCTGCAGGCCGACAAATCCGCCGGTGGCATGCGGGAGCATCGGGGATCCGTAGAGATACGGGAGAAAGAGCAGGTCGCTCGGATCGTCGAGCACCGCGGCAACCTCGTCGCCGACGAAATCGAACGAGTCGACGCCGACCAGCCTCCGGACGAACCAGTCCAATGTGGACGCTGACGCGGGCGAGGTCGACATGTTCAGCAGCTGCCCGGGTTGCAGGAAGGCCCGGGCCTGCCAGCGGTAGTCGGTGTGCAGGTCGGTCGACACGACCTGGTTGATGCTGAACGTGCCGGCCACAATGGACAGTGCGCCGGGATGGACCGCGCCGAGACCGACCGCGGCCGCGTCGACGTCATGCGAGCCACAGATCACCGGCGTCCCCGCGCTAAGGCCGGTCAGCTCAGCCGCGGCGGCCGTCACCGCGCCCACCACCTCGGTCGACCCGTGGATCGGCGGCCGCTTGTCGGCGACCTGCCGCAGGTCGAAGAGGTCCAGCACGCCGTCGTCGTACTCTGCCCGGCCGGCGACCGCGCTGCGCACGCTGGTGAACGACGCGCTCGCCTCGGTTGGGTCGGTGCCGATCTCCCCGGTGAGCTGCAGCCGCAGCCAGTCCTTGCAGAAGAGCAACCAGCGGGTGCGTTCGAGCGCGGCCGGCTCGTGTTTGGCGAGCCAGGCCAGCACGGCCACCGGCGACGCGGCGAACGGCTGCTGCCCGATCAGTGGCAGCGCCGCGGCGTGCACCCCGGACGCCTGCCACCCGTCCAGCACCGACTCGGCCCGGGTGTCCGAGGCCAGCACCGCCGGTCGTACCGGCCGCAGCGCCGCGTCGACCAGGTACATCCCGTCGTTGTGCCCGGCCAGCCCGACGCCGACGATGCGGGCCGGATCGACGCCGGCCACCGCCTGCCGGATCGCCTCGGTGCAGGCGGTCCAGGCGGAGTCCATGTCGCGCTCGACCCAGCGCGGCTGCGGCGTCGAGGCCTGCGATCCGGCCGATCCGGCGGCCACCTCGTGCCCGGCCAGGTCGAAGAGCACGGCCTTGGTCACCGTGCCACCGGAGTCGATGCCCAGCAGGTACTCCATCAACGACCCCTCATGTCCGCTCGGCCGACTCATTCCCCCGCCGATCTTGACGATAAAGCCCCGCATACCGGACATCGGGGGGCGATAACTTCAAGATCGGCGCGGAATGGGGCGGTGCCGGGGCGCCGAAGGTCGGTTCCGGGGGAAAAGCGCGGGTCAGTTCCAACCGAGGGCCTCGGCGTTGACGGCGCCGGCGATCCGGCCGGTCTGCGCCAACTCCGCCACCGCCTCGGCGACCAGCCGGGCCGAGGTCCGGTTGGTCTGCTGGGTGTCGCCGCCGTAGTGCGGGGTCAGCGTCACGTTGCCCAGCGCCCGCCACGGACTGTCGGCGGCCAGTGGCTCCGCGTCGTACACATCCAGCCCGGCACCGGCGATCCGGCCCTCGGACAGCACCGCATACAGCGCGTCGTAGTCGACCAGCCGGCTGCGCGCCACGTTGATGAAGTACGCCGTGGGCTTCATCAACGCGAACAGGGTGTCGTTGATGAACCGTTCGGTCTCCGGGGTCAGCCGGGCCTGCAGCACGACGTAGTCGGACTCGCGGAACACGTCGGCCAGGTCCACCCGCTGGCCGCCGAAATCGCGCAGGTCAGACTCCTCGACGTACGGATCGGCGACCAGCAGCCGGACGTGGAAACCGGCCAGCCGCTGGGCGAGTTGCCGGCCCACCTGGCCGAAGCCGACCATCCCGACGGTGCCGTGGGCCACCTCGGTGCCGGGTGGCGAGAGCGGTTCGCGCCAGCCGCCGGACTTGATCATCGCGTCGGACCGGGCGATCCCGCGCGACTCGGACAGCATCATGCCGAGCGCCAATTCGGCCACCGCGGAAGCGTTCCGCCCGGACACCCCGGACACCGCGATCCCGCGTTCGGTCGCGGCGGCGAGGTCGACGTTCTCCAGTCCGGCCCGGGCCACGACCACGGCCCTGAGCCGCTTGCCCGCCTCCAGCGCCGCGGCCGGTACGGCGGCGAAGTGCATCGTCAGCACCTCGGCGTCGCCGACCGAGTCGATCACCTCGGTCGGCAACGGCGCGGCGTCGACACCGTTCCATTCCATCTGTTGCTGCACGTGGTGCTGTTCGGCCTTGGTGCCGGCCCAGTCGACCGTGCGGACCGGGCCGAAATCCTCGCCGCACACCTGCCGCAACGCCTCGACGTAGTGCTGCGCGGCAATGAAATGGTCGCCGATGACGAGCGTCTCCACGAAATGCTGTCCTCTCCAGTGGCTGGCGCAATCCTACGGACCGGTTACTTGATGGCGCCCATGGACAGGCCCCGGACCAGTTGCTTCTGAGCAAACCAGCCGGCGAGCAGCACCGGCAAGGTGGCGATCGTCGCGGCCGCGGCCAATTGAGCCCAGTAGAGGCCCTCACTGGTGATGAATCCCACCAGGAAGACCGGCACCGTCCCGGCACGCGTCGCGGTCAGGTTCACCGCGAAGAAGAACTCGTTCCAGGAGAAGATGACACAGATCAACGCGGTGGCGGCGAGGCCGGGCGCGATCATCGGCAGCACCACCCGGCGCAGCGACTGCGGCAGGTTGGCGCCGTCAACGGTGGCCGCCTCCAGCACCTCGCCGGGCACCTCCAGCAGGAACGAGCGGATCATCCATACCGCGATCGGCATGTTCATCCCGGCGTAGAGGATGCACAGCATCCAGACGTTGTCCAGGGCGCCGATCTTCTCCACCACGACGTAGATGGGCACGATGGCCGCGACCACCGGCAGCATCTTGGTGGAGATGAAGAAGAACAGCACGTCCTGCCAGCGCTTGACCGGTTTGATCGACAGCGCGTACGCGGCCGGCGTGGCCAACAGCAGTACGAGGACCGTCGAGACGACGGTCGCGATCAGCGAATTCTCCAGGTACGGCCCCACTCCACTGTGGAATACATTCCGGAACTCCTGAAGTGTCGGCGAGAAGACGATGTGCGGTGTACGGGTGTATGCGGCGCTCTCGTTCTTGAATCCGGTGAGCACCATCCACAGCACCGGGAAGAAGAAGACGATAGCCACGATCCAGGCGAGCAGAGCCAATCCAAACCGTCCGGCGCGACTGCTGCTGCTCGCGCTCTCGGCAAACCCGGCCATTACTTTCCCTCCTCCACATTGAGCAACGAGAAGACAACCCGTAATGCGAACGTCGCGACGATGATCGTTGCCACCACGACGACGACGCCGAGCGCGGCGGCCTGTCCGATGTCGAACCCGAGGAATGCGCGCTGATAGAGATAGAACGGGAGATTCGTCGACGACGTGCCCGGGCCGCCCTGGGTCATCATGTAGATCGCGTCGAACGTATTGACCACATAGATCGCGCCGAGCAGTACGCCGAGCTCGATATAGCGGCGTAGATGCGGGAACGTGATCTCACGGAACAGCGCCAGCGTGCCGGCACCGTCGACCCGGCCTGCCTCCAGCACGTCGCGGGGTTGGCTCTGCAGTCCCGCCAGCACGATCAGCATCATGAACGGGGTCCATTGCCAGACCGTCTCGGCGACCACCGAGCCCATCGGGAACTTGCTGATCCAGTCGAACTGGCCGATGCCAAAAGGTCGCAGCACGAAATTCGCCAGCCCGTACACCGGGTCGAGAATCGTCGTCTTCCAGAGCAGCGCGCCGGCGGTCGGCATGACCAGGAACGGCGTGATGAGAAGGGTTCGAACGACGCCGCGGCCGGGGAATGAGCGGTCCAGGAGCAGCGCGAGGCCGGTGCCCAGCAGCATCGCGATGATGACCGCGGAGACGGTGAGAATAACGGTGTTGATGGCCGCGTCGCGGAATTGGCTGTCAGTGAAGACCTTGCCGTAGTTGGAGACGCCGACCCAGTGTTCGGAGCCCGGGCGCACCAGATTCCAGGACTTCAGCGAGTAGTAGATGGTGAAGATGAACGGGATCTGGGTGATCAGGACGGTGAACACCAGGGCGGGCAGCAGCGGCAGCCGCCGGGACCAGGCGCCAACCTTCTCCGGATCGCGGGTGCGCCGCCGGGCCGGCGCCGCCCGCAGCGTCACGGCGGTCATGACGTGCCCTTGGCATACGTGTCACCGACGGTCTGGGCGTATTCCTGGGACTGTTTCATGGCGCTCCTGACCGAGGTCTGCCCGGCGATGATCGCGGATATCTGTTGGCTCACCCTGGTGCCGAGGTCCTGGAATTCCGGTATGTCGACGAATTGAACCCCGGTGTACGGCACCGGCTCGGCCGTCGGATGTTGCGGATCGGCCGACTCGATCGCCTCCAGCGTCGGTTGCGCGAATGCGGTGGCGATCTTCTTGTATTGCGGCAGCTGATAGGTGGACAGCCGGCTGCCCGGCGGGACGTGCGACCAGCCGAGCTTCTGCCCGACCAGCTTCATGTAGTCCTTTGACGTCATCCAGGACATGAATTGCCAGGCGGCGTCCTTGTGTTTGCTGGTCTTGGGAATTGCCAGCGACCAGGTGTAGAGCCAGCCCGCGGACTTGGTCTTGACCACCGGCGCCTGGGCGTAGCCGACCTTGCCGGAGACCGTACTGCTCTGCGGGTCCTCCACCGAGGAGACCGCCGACGTCGCGTCATACCACATTGCCGAATTGCCCTGTCCGAACTGGGTGGCGCACTCGGAGAAACCGGCCTGGGCCGCGCCCGGCTCGCCGTATTTCTTGATGAGGTCGGTGTAGAACTGGACCGCCTTGATGACCGCCGGCGAATCCAGTTGGGCCTTCCACGACGGGTCGAACCATCTGCCGCCGAAGGTGTTGATCACGGTGTCCAGGGGCGCCAGCACCTCACCCCAACCGGGGTCGCCGCGCAGGCAGATGCCATTCAGGTTCTTCTTGGGGTCGTCGAGCTTCGCCGCGAACTGCTCGACCTGCGGCCAGGTGGGATGGGCCGGCATCGTCAGCCCGGCCTTCTTGAAGAGATCCTTCCGGTACATCAGGAATGAGGATTCACCGTAGAAGGGGACCGAGTAGAGATTGTTCTTGTACGACAGCGACTGGCGGATCGGTCCGATGAAATCGCCAGGATCGTAGCCCGGCGTCTTGTCCGCGTACGGCGAAAGGTTGGTGAGCCAACCATTCTTGGCCCAGAGCGGTGTTTCGTAATTGCTGATCATTGCGATGTCGAATTCGCCGGAATTGGTGGCGACGGACGCGGTGATCTTCGCGCGCGCCTCGTTCTCCGGCAGGCTGATGAAATGCACCTTGATACCGGGATGCTCGCGCTCGAATATCGGCGCCAGTTTCTGCGCATCCTGCATCTGCGAATTGGAGACGATGGCGACCGACAGGGTCGTGCCCGAGCCGCCGCCGGTATCACCGGCCCCCGCGCAGGCCGTCGCGGTCAGGCTCAGACAGCAAGCGACCGACAGTAGGACTTTCATGGCGCTCCCCTTCCGGATTCCGACAGTGGATGGTCGAGGTCTGGTCGATCGGTGACGGTGGCTCCGCTCCCGAGTCGCTTCGCGCGGTTGATGTCCGCGGCGGACGGAACGGCGGTGCCGGGCAGAGCGCAGGCGGCGGCCGCCCACGCCAGTCCTTCGATCAGGGCCTTCGGGCCCGCACCACTGCCGGCGAGAAAGCCGGCCAGCAGGGCATCTCCGGCTCCGACGGCGCTGCGCAACATCGGGACGGGCGCCGACCCGTAGAGGATGTCGTATCCATCGACGAGAACAGCGCCGTCCGCGCCGAGGCTGGCCAGCACGGCCCCGGCCCCCGCGGCCCGCAACTGCGTGGCGGCGTCCACCACATCACGGATAGTCCAGAGTGGACGGTCGACCGCCTCGGCGAGTTCGTGCAGGTTGGGTTTGATGACGCGCGGGCCGCTGGCCAGGCCGGCGCGCAGGGCCGCTCCACTGGAGTCCAGCGCGACGGGAGCCCGGCAACGTCGTACCAGTTCGGCATAGAAGTCGTCCGGGACGCCCAGCGGGAGACTGCCGCACGCGGCGATCCAGCTGGCGTCCGCGGCGGCAGCCACCGCGGCATCGAGCAGGGCTCGGCATTCCGCGGTGGTGAGTGCCGGCCCGGGCTCGTTCAATTTGGTGACAGTGCCGTCGGGCTCGACCACGCTGATGTTGGAGCGGATCGGCTGCGCGATCGGCACCTCGACGAACTCGAAATCCAGCAGCTCGGCGAGGTCACGGCCGGCCGGTCCACCGAGCGGCAGTACGGCCCGGGTCTGATGGCCGGCGGTGGCCAGGGCACGGGAGACGTTGATGCCCTTGCCGCTCGGGTCGATCGTCGCGGGAGCCGTGGCCCGCAGCACCGCGCCGCGGCTGAGCGCCGGCACCGCGATGGTGCGGTCCAGGCTGGGATTGGGTGTGACGGTGACGATCATGCCTGTCGTACCTCGACTCCCGCTGTCGTCAGCTCGGTGACGTCCTGGTGGGTGAGCTGGTCGGTGACGACCAGGTCGATGGCGCTGATCGCGCCGTACCCGCAGAGTGTCAGCACACCGAGTTTGCTGTGGTCGGCGAGCAGCACGGTGCGACGTCCGATCGACAGCGCCGCGCGCTTGACCGCGGCCTCGGCAACGTCGGGCGTGGTGAGCCCGCCGCTGACGGAGAAGCCGTTCGTGCCGAGGAACGAGACGTCGACGTGCAGTTCGGCGAGGTCACGCAGTGCCCAGTCGTCCACCGCGGCGAGGGTGCGGCCACGGACCCGGCCGCCGACGATGAGCACGGTGATCTTCGGCTTGGTCGCCAGACCGAGGGCAATGGACAGTCCGGTGGTGACCACGGTCAGCGACCGGTTGGCGGGCAGCAGGTCGGCCAGCGCGCCGGGCGTCGAGCCGGCCTCGATGAAGATCGTGCCCTGCTGCGGGATCTCGACGAGGGCGGCCCGGGCGATCCGTTGTTTCGCCTCGGCCATGATCGCCGACCGTGCGGTGATCTCCGGCTCGAAGGTCACCAGCCGCTCAACCGGGATCGCGCCGCCGTGCGCCCGCCGCAGGGTGCCGTGCCGGACCAGGACCGAGAGGTCCCGGCGGATCGTCTCCGGCGTCACGTCCAGGTCAGCGGCGAGAGCGGTGACCTCGACCCGGCCGTGGGCGCGGGCCTGCTGCAGGATCTGCTGCTGACGCTCGGCCGCATACATGTCTGTTTGGCTCCGTTCGTACATTTGAACGGACCTGAGTAAACCCGGTTATGCCCGATAGTCAACAGCCGTTACCGACTCGGTACTCGGTTGGTCACGCACCGCATTGGCGCGCGCCCGACCCGGCGGCGCGGGGTGACCGGATCAGACGTCAGCGATCACTGGGCGGAGCGGCGGTACTCCCTGGGCGTGCAGCCGGTGACCTGGCGGAAGACCCGGGCGAAGTGCTGCCCGGAGCTGAAGCCGGTGTCGATCCCGATCGCGGTCACCGGCAGATCGCTGGCGGCGAGCAACCGGGCCGCCTGCTCGATCCGCCGTTCGGTCAGGTAGCGGTGCGGCGACATGCCGACCTCGGCGGTGAACAGCGCGGCCAGGTAGGTGGCGGCCAGCCCGACGTCGGCGGCCAGCCGGCGCAGTGTCCAGCGCCGGGCCGGGTCGCGGTCGATCAGGTCGCGGACCCGCATCACCGCTGGGTGCACGCTGCGCAGCGGTACGGGCGCGGACGGCACCAGCAGCCGGGTCACCTCCAGGACCAGCCGGTCGACCGCGAGTTCGAGTCCGTCGCTGGCGAGGTCGAGCCGGGATGACAGCTCCCGGGTCAGCTCGGCGAACGGGGCCGCGACGCTGTGCGCCTGCCCGCGGTGAATCACCGACGGCGGCCGGTCCCATCGCCCGGCCAGCGAGCCGTGCCGGCGTACCACCGTGGGAATGTCGATGGCGGCGAAGTAGAAATGGTGGTTGCCGGCCGGCTGGTCGGCCATCTGATGGACGACTCCCGGTGCCACCGCGAACAGGTGACCCGGCTGCAGCTCGAAGATCCGCCCGTCCGCCCGCCACCGGGACAGGCCGTGCATCTGCAGGTAGAGCTCCCAGACCGGGTGGCTGTGCTGATCGACCAGAAAACGGGCCGGCGCCCACTGCTCTCCGGCATGGTGCAACCCGCTGGCCGATTCGCCGACGGTGGCGTGAAATCCAGCCCGCAGGCCGGGTGGCCGTTGGATTTCGATCACCTGTCGATCGTGTCCGAACTCCTGCACATCGGGCAAGCAGGATGCCGGTTGCGGCCCTACCGTCGGCCCTATGGCTGTCATTGATCAGGCTGGCGTGGCCGACGAGAACCTGTTGCCGAGCGCGGCCGACCTCGCGTCCTACCGGGAGCACGGCTTCTGGATCTCCCCGATCATCCTGCCGCCCGAGGTGGTCGACGCGGCGGAGCGGGGCATGGAGCGCTTCTACGCCGGCGATCTGGACAGCGAGGATCTCCCGGTCGGTGGCTGGAAGCCGGACGACGGCAATGTGTTGCGGAAGAACGACTACGCCTCGCTGCGGGTCAACGAGCTCGCCGCGCTCGTCCGCTATCCGATGATCGGCGCGACCGCGGCCCGGCTCGCCGGCGCCGACTCGATCCGGCTCTGGCACGACCAGCTGCTCTACAAGCCGGTCGACGCGGAGGGAGTGCCGGCGAATGTCGGCTGGCACACCGACCGGCAGTACTGGCAGACCTGTTCCTCGACGGAGATGCTCACCGCGTGGGTCGGATTCCACGACGTGGACGAGGCGAACGGTGCGGTGTCCTTTCTGGACGGCAGCAACCAATGGGAGGTGACGGGGCTGAATTTCTTCTCCCAGGACCTCGCCGGGCTGCAGGCCGAGGTGGAACGGCAGGGAGTTCCGTTCCAGCCGCGGCCGGCCCGGATGAAGCGCGGCCAGGTGAGTTTTCACAATTGCCGTACGGTGCACGGCAGCGGCCCGAACCACGGCACGGCGCCGCGGCGCGGAATAGCGATCCATCTGCAACCAGGCGACAATCACTGGGTCGAGAGCGATGCCCGGCACACCAACGACACCCTGACCCGCAAGGTGGACGGGCACCCGGACTACACCGACCCGGCGTTCTGCCCGGTGCTGTATCCGGGCTGAAAAATCCGCGCCGCAGCGTCAGTCCATTTCCGGAAGTAATGCCCAGCAGGCGAGATAGGCGACAGCGGCGAGGCCGAAGCTGACGAACGCGCCCAGCACGGCGACAATTCGTACGATGTTGGGGTCGATGCGCAGCTCGCGGGCGACGCCGGCACATACGCCGCCGACCATGCGGTTGGAGCGGCTGCGGCGGAATCGGGTTTCCTGAAGATTCATGGTCATGACTCACAGCATGGCCACGAAAAAGCGCTGCGGCATCGGGGTTTCACCCGATATTGACCCCGAGCTGGCGTCAGTGGTCCCGGCGCAGGCCCAGCTGGAAATCGCGCAGATAGCGGCTGCGGAATCCGGCCTCGCAATAGGCGAGGTAGAACTCCCACATTTTGATGAAGGTCTGGTCGAAGCCCAGACTCAGCACCTTGTCGGTCTGCGCCAGAAAACGGGTCCGCCATTCCTGCAGCGTCTGGGCGTAATCGGAGCTCAGGTCGCGCCGCTCGATGACCCGCAGCGCGGTGTGGCTGCGTACCTGCTGTTCGATCAGCCGGAAGGACGGCAACAACCCGCCCGGGAAAATATATTTATGGATCCAGGTATAGGAATTCCGGGACGCGACCATGCGGTGGTGCGGCATCGTGATCGCCTGCAGACCGATCCAGCCGCCCGGCTTGAGCAGCCGATCCAGGGCGCGGAAATAGGCCGGCAGATACCGTTCACCGACCGCCTCGATCATCTCCACGCTGGCGATCGCGTCGTACCGACCCTGGGCCTCGCGGTAGTCATGGATCACGACCCGAACGCGGTCGGCGACCCCGGCCGCGGCGATGCGCTCCTCGGCCAGCGCCTTCTGCTCCTCGGACAGCGTCAGCGAGGTGACCCGGGCGCCGCGTTCCACCGCGGCCCGGATGGCGAGTGATCCCCAGCCGGTGCCGATTTCCAGCAGGTGGGTGTCCGGCCCGACCCGGGCCATGTCCAGGATCCCGTCGATCTTGCGTACCTGCGCCTGTTCCAGGGTTTCGCCCGGGCCGTACCAGGCCGCCGAGTACGTCATGCTCTCGTCGAGGAACAGCGCGAACAGGTCGTTGGACAGGTCGTAGTGCCGCTGGATGTTGGTCTTCGCCCCGGCGAGGGTGTTCTCCTCCTCGGTCGGGCGGCGCTGATCGTAGAACCGGCGCAACGACTGCAGAATGGGCGGCACCAGCGTGGTGATCTGCTCGGCGAACACGGTCAGCACACCGGCCAGGTCGTCGGCGGTCCAGGATCCGGTCATGTACGACTCGCCGAAGCCGACCTTGCCGTCGGCGCCCAGCCGGGCGAAGAACTCCTTGGCGTTGTGGATCCGCATCACTGGCGACCGGGCGCCGCCGTGGCCCAGGACCCGACCGTCCGGCAGCGTGGCGCGCAGCTTGAGCCGGCTGACCGCCCGGCCGAAGATGGCCCGGGCGATCGCCGCCCGGGTGCCGGCCGGCGGCGGGCTGGCCAGACCGGGCCAGCGCTGCTGCGCCGGGGACGGAATCTCGTAACGACGACTGCGTTCGGCTGCCGGCGAGCTCACGTTGCCTCCCGAGTTCCAACTGGCGTTGCGCACGCGGATGCATCCGTCATTACACACTGTATTTCCCGGCGCAGACCGCATGTCCGGACAATCAACGATCGGCGCACGGGACGCCATTCCTTGTTACCTGATCATGGTCCCGATCGGAAAGCGTGTTCGTACGTGAGATAGCACCCACTGCCGATGAGTCAGCGCCAGTCAGCCGCCGCCGGATGCCAGTGGGATCCGCAGCCCACCCGCGGCGTAGCCGGCCGCGATCGCCGGGTCGAGTGGCTCGATTCCCGCCGTACCGGCCACGAACCGCCGGACCAGGTGATGCCAGTCGCCGGCCCGGCGCAGCATCCCGTGCCCGTCGCCGTGCACCTCGAACCGGCAGACCCGGTCCGAGACGGTCCGGGCCTGCGTGGCGTACGCCAGGGACAGCGCCGGGTCGGTGACCCGTTCCCGGTCGCCGTGCGCGATCAGCACCGCCCGGCCGGCCAATTGGGCCACCGGGTCGTCGCCGGTCAGCCAGGGCGCGAGCGCGGCGACCCCGGTGACCGCGGAATGGCCCGCCACCCGCAGCGCCGCGCGCCCGCCCATCGAATGACCGACCAGCACGACCGGGACCTCGGGAAAGCGGGCCGCTACCGAGTCCAGAGCCTCGATGGCGTCGGCGACCGGGTGCGCTGCGTCGCCGTTCCAGCCCCGGTACCGGTAGTGCAGGAAGCCGACGGCCAGACCCTCGACCGACCGGAGGGTCCGTACGAACGGCCACATCCGCACCGCCGCGAGCCGCCACGGGCGGGCCGGGTCGAGGCTCTTGGCCCGGCCGCCGTGCAGCACGAGCGCGACCGCCCGTACCGGTGCGGCCGGGAGATGCAGGGTCAGCCGGTCGTCCGCCATGGCTCGACGGTATCCGGCCCGCTTGGCTGGACGGCCTATCTGCCCAGCTCAGCCGACCGGACCGTCGACCTCGTCGGTGTCGATCTCCAGCGTGACGCCGGCGTACCGGACCTTGTGCGATCCCTTGTACTGGTGGATCCGCTGGTGATTGGTCCAGAAGGTGTCCGGGACGACCGGGTCGCCGAAGACGGTCGCCTTGTTGTTCCAGCGCCCGATCCAGATGACGTCCGGGTTATGGAAGCCGTCGTTGTGATGCATCACGATGCTCGACCAACTGCTGGTGTAGAGCCCGGCGCGGAACCCGGACAGGTGCAGCCGGTAGACCCAGGCGTTGACGAACGACAGCACCGCCTCGCGGCAGGCGACGTCGCCGGAGTAGCCCTCCATGTCGAGATAGACCGGGTTGCCCTTGCCGAAGCCGAACTTCGCCAGATTGCTCAGGGCGTTGCGGGCCGCGTCCAGGCCCTGCTCGGACGCCTGTCCCGGGGTGATCGGGGTGCCGATGTGCGAGCACGGCGCCTGCCGCCCGACGTACGTCGGGATGAAGCGGTAGCCGTAGCTGCGGACCGCCCGCACCCACGGTGCCGAGAGGTTTCCGTACGCGCAGCCGCGGTTGAGACCGCCGATGTAGATCCCGATCGCCTGGTACGGGGCCACCGTGGTGCTCCAGCGCTGCAGCGCCTCCCGGGACGGCGCGGCGCAGGCGTCGAAGGCGGCGCCCTGCAGCGTGGTCGGTGTGCTCGGCTTGGTTGTGGTTCCCGTTTTGGGGGCCGCCGGTCGGGGTGGTGTGCTGGCCGCGCGAGGCAGCAACCGGCGGGCGGCGGCGGCGCCGGCGGCACCGTACGAGGCGGTGACCAGGGCCTGACCCTGGGTCGCCTGCACCGCGTCGGGCTCGGCCTGGACCACGCCGCCTCGGTACGGCTGGACGAGCAGCGTCTCGGTGCGCCCGACCAGGTGGGCCGGGCAGGCCTGGTTGGCGCCGGGAGTGCCGAGATAGACGGCATGCCGATCCAGGCGTACGCAGCGGGTCGGGTCCTTGGCCAGGTCGTAGACCGGCCAGCCGCGGGGCACCGAGATCGTCGTGCCGTGGTAACTGATCGTGCTGCTGCCGGCCGGCGGGGCGCCAACGGCGGCGGTGAGCGAGGTGAGGATCAGGGCGGGGACAGCGGAGGCGGCGGCGATGGCCGCGCGAACTCCAGAACGCATGAACGAACTCCTCATAGGGGCGAATGCGCGGGATCCCGTGAATTGTGACCTATGTGGACAGATGACTGTGGACAGACACTTGTGGACAGATATGTGATGTGGTCGGGTGACCGCTGGATCAGGCGACTGGGCCGTCTACGTAGTCGGTGTCGATGTTGATGGTGACGCCGCCGTGCTTCTGGTCGTGCGGGCCGCGGTACTGGTGCAGCCGGCGGTGCGGCGCCCAGGCGCTGTCCGGCACGACCGGGTCGCCGTACACCGAGGCCTCGCCGTTCCAGCGGCCGATCCAGACGGCGTCCGGATCGTGGAAGTCCGCCGCCCGGTAGCGGTTCAACAGGTCGGCGAAGTTGCTGGTGTAGACGCCCGCCACGTAGCCGGACGAGTGCAGCCGGCTCACCCAGCCGTCGACGAAACGCAGCACGCTGCGCCCGCAACTCGAGTCCCCCTCGTACTGCTCGAGGTCGAGGTAAATCGGATCGCCCTTGCCGAGGCCGAGCCGCTGCATGTCGTGCACGGCGTCCGCGGCCGCGTTCCGCCCGTCGGTCCCGGCCAGGCCCGGATTGGTGTTGATCGCGGTGCCGATGCTGGCGCATGAGGCCTGCCGCCCGACGTAGGTGGGGATCAGGTGGTAGCCGTAGCTCTTGATGACCGAAACCCAGGAGGAGGTCAGGTTGCCGTCGGCGCAGGCCCGGTTGATCCCCCCGATGTAGATCGCGACGCTGCTGAACTGGGCCGTGCTCCAGGCCTTCATCGACGCCTTTGACGGGGCCGCGCAGGTGTCGAAACCGGAGCCGCTGCCGGTGACTGCCGCCGGGGTGACCGTGCCTGGAGCGGCCACGGCGGGTCGGGGTGTCGGCGCGGCTGCCTGGACGGCCGTGCCGCCCATCGCGGCGGTCGCCGATACGGTCCCGCCGGAGCCGTAGGAGGCGGTGATGAGTACCCGGCCGTTGGCCGACACGGCCTGGGTGCTGCCGGAGTCGGTGTCGGCGGGGGTGACCGCGGCCTGGTCGTCGTACGGCTCGACCAGCAGTGCCGTGGTGCGGCCGACCAGGTGCGCCGGGCAGCGTTGGTCCGGCCCGGGGTGGCCCAGGTACACGGCGTGCTGGTCGAACCGGACGCATCGGGTCGGGTCGGCGGTCAGGTTGTAGACCGGCCAGGATGTCGGGACCGCGATGGTGGCGCCGTCGTAGACGATGCTGCCAGCCGGGGAATCCGTTGTGGTTGCTGAGTTGGCGGCGGATGGGCTGGCGCCAGTGAATGTGCCAGTGAATGTGCCAGTGAGTGTGCCGGTCAATGTGCCGGTGAGCAGGACGGCGACAACGGCTCTGGCGGTGACGGCGCGCATCTATGGCCTTTCGGTCGAGATATCGCTGGCACGGCGTACTGAACCCCACCACCGTTCTAACTGTTTTCGACCTGAAAGTCGACTTATCCGATAAAACTCCGGCACACTTGTGCGGCCTTACTGTATTTAGCCGGGATGGCATGATTCGTTACTTTAATCCGATATTGCTGCTCATCTCACCGAATTGTTTCGGCCTCCGCAGACCGCCCGATGGCCCCTGCCCGCGAGCTAGGCTCGACCCATGAGCCTGTTTGGACGCTCCCCCGAAATGATCGCGCCGCAGAAGGCGCTGCCCGGTCGCTCCCGGCCCATTGCCGTCGTCGCAGAGCACGCGGTCAATGGGCACCGGATCGTGCCGCCGTTCCCGGACGGGATGCAGACGGCGCTCTTCGCGATGGGGTGTTTCTGGGGTGCGGAGAAGCTGTTCTGGCACCTTCCGCAGGTGTACAGCACCGCGGTCGGTTATACGGGCGGCTTCACGCCCAACCCGACGTACGAGGAGACCTGCACCGGCCGGACCGGGCACGCCGAGTCGGTGTTGGTCGTCTTCCATCCGGCCAAGATCTCCTACGGGCAGCTGCTCACCGTCTTCTGGGAGAACCACGATCCGACCCAGCGTTACCGGCAGGGCAACGACGTCGGCACCCAGTACCGGTCGGCGCTCTTCCCGACCGACGCCACCCAGCGCGCCACGGCCGAGTCGAGCCGGGATGCGTACGGCAAGAAGCTCGCCGACTCCGGCTATGGCTCGATCACGACCGAGATCGCCGACGCAGGGCCGTTCTACTACGCCGAGGACTACCACCAGCAGTACCTGCAGAAGGTGCCGAACGGCTACTGCCCCGTCCACGCGACCGGCGTCTCGTGCCCGGTCGGCCTGTTCGCAACGGGATCCGTGGAGTAACCGCGGTTCGTCGTCCGCTCCCTTCGACTGCCACCTGATCGTGATGGCGTTGGGCCGGCCATGGCCGGCATTCCGCGCTCACGATCATGGACCGGCTGGGCCCCCTGCCGGCCGATATCGCACGCGTATTCTGGTCTGACCGTTCGTACCGAGAAGGCGGCCCGCACGTGACTGCTCCTCTCCTGATTGACCTCGGCCGCTGCCATGCCTATTCGGCGCAGATGACGGGCAATAAGGCACACACACTGGGCCGGCTGATCAATGCAGGGCTGTCGGTGCCAGCCGGATTCTGCCTGACCACCGGGGTTCTCGAGAATGTCCTGGCCACATCAGGTATCGGCGAGCAGATTGACCAGAGCCGGCAGTCAATGGCGGAGCAGCCGGTCCGCCGGGTATCGGAATTGGCGCGGCTGAGATCAGCGCTGCACCGGGTCGAGCCGGACGGCGAGCTCACCAGCCGGCTCGAGCAGCACGTCGGCCCGCTGCTCGATACCGGCCCGGTCGTCGTCAGGTCGTCGTCCCCGGTGGAGGACGCGCGGGCCACGACCTGGTCCGGCGTATTTGACTCATGGCTCGATCTGACCTCGCTCACCGACGTCATAGCCGCAATACGCAAATGCTGGGCGTCATTGTTCACCGAGCGAGTGATGTACTACAGCGCCGGCGTTGTGCAGACCGAGATGGCGGTAATAATTCAGCAGCAGATCGCGGCGGAGTGGAGTGGCGTCCTCTTCACGAAGCATCCAACCACCGGGCAAGGCCCCGTTGTGGAGGCCAGCGACGGCAGTACGACGGACATCACCTCCGGCTCCGTGATTACGTTGCGTGCCAGTATTGACGAGCGGGCCGCGCTTCCGGCCGGCCTCACGAAGGCGCTCGCCCGGCTCTGTCCGGAGATCGAGAAAATCACGGGCGGACCGGCCGACGTCGAATGGGCGTGGCGCCAGGACGAGCTGTCGATCCTGCAGGCGCGACCCATCGCATCCGGTGCCGGGGTTGCGCAGCGCGGAATCTGCGACCACACCGACTTCGAGGGTATGAAGAGTCTGACGCTGGGTCGTCTGGAACGCGATTACGCCCGCGCGCTGCAAAAACGGATCTGGTTCGAACGGGCCTGCCGGAAGAACGATATCGATGTCTATCGCACGCGCTACCTCACGTATCCGGTCGATGCCGCCGATGCCGCCGCCGCGGATATTCAGGCAGCGCTTCGGGGCTCCCATTTTCTGGTGGGCAATGGTATTTCAAAACAGCGAGTTTCCGGTACGGATCTTGCCGTCGTGCTGCGCCAGCTCGGACCCGCAAACATGGTCGGTCCCGGCCTCTGCACCGTGCAGGTCGGCGAGGTGGTCCCGGCCGACCTGATTGGATTCACCACGATTCTTTCCGACGGAACGGTGTGGTCCGAGGTCTACCAGGGTGGCAGTCGAGGGGTGAAGGACGGGTCCGGGGAGGTCGTACGATTCGCGCAGTCGCCGGCCGGGGAATTATCGGCGGCGGGCACGTCCCAGAGTCTGGCCACACCATTCAGCAAAGAACTCGCCAGAAACGTAGCTCGATATGCGCACCGGCTCTGCGCGGAGCTCGGCGAGGCACGGCTGGAGTGGTATTCCGTTGGTGATCGACTGACTGCCAAGGACGTGAGTCTCGAGTCAACGCCGATCTCCGCTGGGTCGAATTCCTTAGGGCCGGTCGGGCTCACAACCGTGTCCCCTGGAACCGCGGTCGGCCGGGTCCGATGGATCCACGATCTGGCGACGCTGGACGATCAGGCCAGCTCTCAGGGCATCAGCGTGTTCAGCCACGACAACGATGCCATTTCCACGCGGCCGCAGGACCACAGCGGAGAGCCGTTGGTGTATTTCGCCGCCTACCCGTCCACCGGACTTATTCCGCTCATCGACGGCGCGGCCGGATTTGTGTTCGCCCGGGGCACGCTTCTCGCCCACACCTGCATCGTGCTCCGGGAGCGCGGCGTACCGGCAGTAATCAATCCCGACGTGGCGCACGTCAAGGACGGGGATCGGGTGCGCCTTGGCCCCGACGGGCTGACCGTTCTCTGATTAATAGCTGTGAAAACAGCCGGTCGCAGCGAACCGATCGAATCGCACGACTCGGCCGTGGCTCTCGGCGAGCAGGCGGCCCAGAAGTTCACCACCGCCAATTGATCAGGCTTTGGGTCGGTCAGACCCGCAGAATTGTCCAGCCGTGCGGCGGCAATTCAACCCGGGCATCGTCGGTGCCCGGATCATGCAGGGTCCCATTACCGTTAAGGATCTCAGTGCCGTCCAGGATTTCAGCGCTGTCCAACACTTCGGTCGCGCCCGGCACGGCCAAGTTGGCCGCGTCATCCTCCAGGCTCAGCGCCACGATCAGCCGGTTGTCGCCGGCCGCGGTTTCGTACACCAGCCTCGTATTGCTGAGCTCGAGCTTCGTGGTCCGGGC
>DATAVB010000144.1:0-16334 GCA_036267955.1 Mycobacteriales bacterium
ACCAAAGACCAACCCACCGGCTGGACCGTCACCGGCAACCCCAACAGCACCACCACCTGGACCTCACCCACCGGACACCGGTACACCAGCCACCCCCACAACTACCAAGACAACGACCCACCCACCCGGCCACAGCCAACCAAAAAACCAGACACACCCGAAACACCCACGCCCGACGCCCACGCCCACCACCGAAACCACCACCGAAACCACCACCGAAACCATCGATGAACCACCCTTCTGAGCACGCGTCCAGTCATCCGGCATCAGAAACCTGGGAGGGCGGCGCTTCGAGCGAGGCAGTGGGCCCGTACCGGCTGGTTGGTGCCGGATCGCAGCGACCGGTGTGGGCCGCTGGGCCGGAACGGAGTCCCGGTCGCAGCGGTAGGCGCGGCGGGGCGCGGAATCGATTCGAGATGTGTCGCCGGCTCGCCTATCCTGGACAACGGTATGGAAACGTCACCGGTGATCACCTCGCTGGGCGACCTGCAGGCACGCCTCCCCGATCTGCTCAACCGGGATCGCCAGCGCCTGCGTCGTCGCCTCGACGGCCTACCCAAAATGCGCGATCCTGCCAAGAAACAACAGATTCTCGACGCCGTCTCGCGCGATCTCGATGCCGCCGAACATCGGGTCACCCACCGTCGAGCCAGTGTGCCGAAGATCGACTACCCTGCGGCGCTGCCGGTCAGCCAGAAGAAGGACGACATCCTCGCCGCGATCCGCGACCATCAGGTCGTCATCGTGGCCGGCGAAACCGGTTCCGGAAAGACCACCCAGATCCCCAAGATCTGCCTCGAGCTCGGCCGAGGAATCCACGGCCTGATCGGTCACACACAACCCCGTCGGCTCGCCGCCCGCACCGTCGCCGAGCGCATCGCCGAGGAACTGCGCACCCCGCTCGGCAGCGCCGTCGGCTACAAGGTCCGTTTCACCGACCAGGTCAGCGAAGACACCCTCGTCAAACTCATGACCGACGGCATCCTGCTCGCCGAGATCCAGTCCGACCGGCAGCTCCGCCAGTACGACACCATCATCATCGACGAGGCCCACGAACGCAGCCTCAACGTCGACTTCCTCATCGGCTACCTCAAACAACTGCTCCCGCGCCGCCCCGATCTCAAGGTCATCATCACCTCCGCCACCATCGACCCGCAGCGGTTCTCCCGGCATTTCGGAGACGCACCGATCATCGAAGTGTCCGGCCGCACCTTCCCGGTCGAGGTCCGCTACCGCCCGATCGTCGACCCGGACGATCCCGAGTCCGACCCGGACCGCGATCAGACCCAGGCCATCGGCGACGCCGTCGACGAACTCTGCGCCGAAGGCGCCGGCGACATCCTGGTATTTCTCAGCGGCGAACGCGAAATCCGGGACACCGCCGATGCACTGTCCAAACAGGATCTCGGCACCACCGAAATCCTCCCGCTCTACTCCCGCCTCTCCGCCGCCGAGCAGCATCGGGTCTTCCAGCAGCACGCCACCCGCCGTGTCGTCCTCGCGACCAACGTCGCCGAAACCTCCCTGACCGTCCCGGGAATCAAGTACGTCATCGACCCGGGAACGGCCCGAATTTCGCGCTACAGCCACCGTACGAAAGTCCAGCGTCTCCCCATCGAGGCCATCTCCCAGGCATCGGCCAACCAGCGAAAAGGCCGCTGCGGGCGCGTTTCCAACGGCATTTGCATCCGCCTCTACTCCGAGGAGGACTTCGAGTCCCGGCCGGAGTTCACCGACCCAGAAATCCTCCGTACCAACCTCGCCTCAGTCATCCTGCAGATGGCTGCCGCCGGCCTCGGCGACATGGCCGGCTTCCCCTTCGTCGACCCACCCGACCGCAGGAACATCAAGGACGGCGTACAACTGCTCGAGGAACTCGGCGCCCTCGACCCCGCCGAGAAGGATCTCCGCAAGCGACTCACGCCGGCCGGCCGCAAGCTGGCCCAACTTCCGGTCGACCCGCGACTGGCCCGCATGGTGCTGGAGGCCGACAACAACGGCTGCACCCGCGAGGTCATGGTCATCGCCGCCGCACTGTCCATTCAGGACCCGAGGGAACGCCCCGCGGAGAAACAACAGGCCGCCGACGAGAAACATCGCCGTTTCACCGACAAGGACTCCGATTTCCTCGCCTTCCTGAATCTCTGGAATTACCTGCGCGAGCAGCAGAAAGAGCTGTCGTCCAACCGATTCCGCAAACTCTGCCGAGCTGAATACCTCAATTACCTCAGAGTCCGTGAATGGCAGGACATCTACAGCCAGCTCCGCCAGACCGCCAAAACCATGGGCATCACGCTTAACAGCAACCCGGCCGAGCCGCAGCACGTCCACATAGCGCTCCTGTCCGGCCTGCTGTCCCACATCGGGGTGAAAGAGGGTACGAAGAACGATTACCTGGGTGCCCGCGGCGCCCGGTTCGCGGTATTTCCCGGCTCGGGGCTCTTCAAGAAACCACCACGGTTCGTCATGGCCGCCGAACTGGTCGAGACCTCCCGGCTCTGGGGTCGGGTGGCTGCCCGCATCGAGCCGGAATGGGTGGAGCCGCTCGCCGGCCACCTGTTGAAGCACAGCTATTCCGAGCCGCACTGGGAAAAGAAACAGGCCGCCGTAATGGCGCTCGAGCGGGTGACGCTCTATGGCGTGCCGATCGTCACCTCCCGCAAGATCAATTACGGGCGCATCGAGCCAGAAGTCGCGCGGGATCTCTTCATCAGAAACGCCCTCGTCGAGGGTGACTGGCAGACCCATCATCCGTTCTTCCACGACAACCGCGCCCTGCTCGCCGAGGTCGAGGATCTTGAACACCGCACCAGACGGCGCGACATTCTTGTCGACGAGGAAACGCTCTTCGAGTTCTACGACAAACGCATTCCCGCCGATGTCGTGTCCGGCCGCCATTTCGACAGCTGGTGGAAGAAACAACGCCGGGAACAGCCCGACCGGCTGACCTTCGAAAAGGAGATGCTGACCAACGACGGCAGCGGCGAGGTCAGCAAGGACGACTATCCCGACTTCTGGGCCCAGGGCAACCTGCGGTTGAAGCTCAGCTACCAGTTCGAGCCCGGCACCCAGCGGGACGGCGTCACCGTCGACATCCCGCTGGAGGTGCTCAACCAGGTTGACGCCGACGACTTCTCCTGGCAGATCCCGGGTCTGCGGACCGAGTTGGTGACCGCACTGCTGAGATCCCTGCCCAAGCCGATCCGGCGGCATTTCGTTCCGGTGCCCGATTTCGCCCGGGACCTGGTCGCCGGGCTGTCGAACCGGGACGCCCCGCTGCTGGAGACGCTCAGCCGGGAGATCCGCCAGCACGACGGTGTCACGGTGCCGCGTGATGCCTGGGACGTCGACCGGGTGCCGGACCATCTGAAGATCACCTTCCGCGTCGTGAACGAGAAGGGCGCGGTGCTCGAGGAGGGCAAGGATCTCGCGGTACTCGCGGACCGGTTGGCCCCGAAGGTGCAGGAGACCGTGTCGGCCGCCGTCGAGGGAGTGGAGCAGCGCGGGCTGCGCACCTGGACGGTGGGCCCGCTCCCGGCCAGCGTCCAGCAGCAGCGCGGCGCCTTCGTCGTCACCGGATACCCGGCCCTCGCGGACGCGGGCGACAGCGTCGACGTTCGCGTGTTCGGGACACAACACGACGCCGAACGGGCCATGCTCGCCGGCACCCGGCGGCTTCTGCTGCTCAACCTGCCCTCACCGATCAAGTACCTGCTGGGTCGGCTCACCAGCCGGGCCAAGTTGGCGCTCAGCACCAATCCGTACGGCAGCGCCGCCGACCTGCTCGACGACTGCGTCTCCTGCGCGCTGGACGGCATCGTCGCCGCCAACGGAGGCCCGCCCGCGGACGCCGCGGCGTTCGATCGCCTGTTGACGACCGCGCGAGCCCAGGTCAACCCCGTCTCGGCCGAGGCGCTCGACGCCGTGCAGCAGACGCTCGCCGCGGCGCAGCGGGTCGAGGTGCGGCTCGCCGGTCCGCCGGCCGCGGTCGCCGACATGCGGGCGCAACTGGACGGCCTGATCCATCGCGGCTTCATCAGCGCGGCCGGCCTGAGCCGACTGGGTGATCTCCCGCGCTATCTGCAGGCGATCGAACAGCGGCTGGACAAGCTGCCGGCCAATCCGCAGCGCGACCGTGACTGGATGCTCCGCGTGCAAGCCGTGCAACAGTCCTATCAGGACTTGATAGACCAAATGCCTGCGGACCACCCCGCCATAATGCGTATTCGTTGGATGATCGAAGAGCTCCGGGTGAGCTACTTCGCGCAAACGTTGGGAACGCCGATTCCCGTGTCAGATAAGCGAATCTACCGCGCAATTGATGATTTATTGCTCTGACCGAGAGGCGTCCATCTTGGACTCACACCGACGTAACTCGGACTTTATCTTCTTTGTTTTACCCACCAGTGCCGATCCGGGACGTACAGTGTCGTCCGGGGGTCACCGGGGGTAGCTGGTCGGTCGACGGAGAGTTCGGAGGCCGACCGCTAGACCCCGGCACGGGGAAGGAGTGGCATGTCGAGCCGTCATGCGTTGCATCGAACGACCGAGCTTCCGGGGGCGACCGCAGTCGATCTCGGCCGGCGGGCGGTCACTGTCCGGTCGGTCAGTCGATTCGCCGGCGTCCACCAGGTGACCTGGCGCGATGGCCGCCATAAGCGGCGCATACTTGTCGCAATCGACCACTGGACCGGTGCGGATCAAACGATTCGGGACGCGGTCGCCGCGACCTATCCGGTGGACGATCGCCCGACCGTCATCGTGCCACCGCAGGCCTGGCATTGATCCAAACGTGTCTGATCATCGCGCCGGCAGTGAGAAGAAGAGAAGGGTCGGGCCGCGTCGTCAGGCACAGCGGTAAGGCTTGACCAGCATGGTGAGCGGGCGCCGAATGATGCGAGCACCTTGTCGGAAATCCGGTCACTGCTCCACGAGTCAGTCCACTTAGGACGTGGCAACGGCCTCGACCGTCAGGGTGAGGTGTCGACCCGCCATGCCCGGCATCGCGGTGATGCCGTATTCCTTGCGGTCGATTCGGCAGGTGACGCGAGCCCGCAGTTCTGATCCGGCGACGGTGAGCTGCTGGATCTCCAGGTCCAACGGCCTGGTCACCGCCTGGACGGTCAGCGTGCCGGCGATCTGCCAACCGTCCGCCGACTTGCGCGCGCTCTGCCCCTCGAATCGGATGACCGGGTGCGACTCCACGTCCAGGAATTTGGCGGACCGGACCTGCTTGTCGCGGCCCTTGCTGCCGGTGTCGAAGCTGGCGGAGTCGACGACCACCGCGACCGTCGATTCGGTCGCCGGATCGGCGACGTCGACCGTGCCGCCGCGGACCGCGAAGGTGCCGGTGACCGGTCCGAGGCCGAAGAGATGCCGGGTGTCGAAACGGACGGTCGTACGAGCCGGATCGATCGTGTAGTGGCCGGTCTGCGGAACGACGACCGTCGTGGCGTTCTCTGCTGAACTCATGGAGTGTCCTGTTGTCGACGTTGGCCCCGAGGAATGTCGATGCTACCGCTGCGGCCGTTGTCCCACGACAACGCCGGCCCCCACCACAGCCGCGACGAGCACGGCCATGGCGACCACGCTGCCGCAGAGGGTGAGTGCCCCGGCAAGAGCCGCGCTGATCAGTACGAGCGCGGCGGTGCCGATCACGTACCGCTGCCTGATCCCGACGGCATTAGTCATCAGAGCGTGAATTGGTCCGGCCACGACGAGGAAAACCGCAACCGGAATGGCGACGGTGAATGCGCTGCCTACAGTGGACAGTTCGCCGCCGTGGTCGAGTGACTCAACCACGACCTCGAGCCCGGCTCCCAACGCGGCGACCGCGCCGAAAATCAGGTAGTGGCTGTATCCCCAGAGAATCGACCACCACAGTGAGGCCTGCAGGCCCTCGACCGCGTCGTGCTTGAAATACGACCACCAGAGCCCGAACACCAACACCAGCCCGGCGCCGGCCAGGACCAGCAGCCGGGCCGAAAGACCGTGATCGGTGGTGGCCGACTGAATCGCCACGGTTGCCGCGGCGACGCATTCGCCGAGCACGATCAATGTGAACAGGCCGTACCGCTCGTTGATGTGTTCCGGGTGCCACGTCGTCGGGTTTCCGTGGAACTCGGCCCAGATCGGGACCGCAATCTCCAGGAGCACGAGAACACCGAACGCAATTCCGGCCCAGGGTGCGGGCAGCAACAGCCGCAGCGCCCAGCAGAGCTGGCAGAAGGCGACACCCGCGGCGTACCGAAGGGCCGTGTCACGCCCGTCGGGGAATTCGGCCGCGGCCCGCAACCATTGCGCGATCATCGCGACCCGCATGATGACGTAGCCGACGAATACGGTGGTGAGGTCGAAGTGTTCGAACGCGTCGGAAACCCCGGCCGCAAGGATGAGCACGCCGGCGATCTGGACCAGCGTCAGCAATCGGTACGGCACATCGTCGGTGTCGTAGGCCGAGGCGAACCAGGTGAAGTTCATCCAGGCCCACCAGATCGCGAAGAAGATCATCGCGTACCGCAGCAATCCGGCGCCCACCTGACCGGCGGCGAGTTCGTGATGCAGCCCGATTGCCGCCTGGGAGACCGCCACCACGAAGCAGAGGTCGAACAGCAGTTCCAGCGGGGTCGAGGCGCGGTGCGGCTCGTCCCGGCTCCGGGCGGTCATCCGGCGCCGCCATCCGGGTGGTGGCGTGAGCTGGTCCCCGTCGGTCATGCGGTCCTCGCCTCGCTGTGCTCTCAGGCCGGTGCTGTCTGGCCGGTGCTGTCTGGCCGGTGTTGTCAGGCGGATGGACGTTATCGTGGGCGCGCGGACGATCACCACTGATGACCGCCGCACACGATCACGGTGAGGGAGTGGACTGATGTCAGGTACGCCCGGGGTTGCAGTGGTGACCGGTGCCGGATCGGGAATCGGGCGCGGCGTCGCGGTGGCGATGCTGCGGGCCGGCTACCGGGTCGTCCTGGCCGGGCGGCGGGCCGAGCCGTTGGCGCAGACCGCCGCGACCGGCGGCGGCGAGTCGCTCTGCGTACCCACCGACGTGTCGTCGGAGGATGCGGTGCGGGCGCTGTTCGAGGCCGTCGCCGAGCGGTGGGGGCGGGTGGATGTGCTGTTCAATAATGCCGGTATGGGCGGCACCGCCGGAGCGGTCGACGAAATCACGCCGGAGCAGTGGCGACAGGTCGTGGACGTCAACCTCACCGGCTCGTTCCTCTGTGCGCACCACGCGTTCGCCCTGATGCGGTCGCAACAGCCCGGCGGTGGCCGGATCATCAACAATGGCTCGATTTCCGCGCAC
Source organism: Mycobacteriales bacterium (assembly GCA_036267955.1). Taxonomy (GTDB): domain Bacteria; phylum Actinomycetota; class Actinomycetes; order Mycobacteriales; family QHCD01; genus DATAVB01. The sequence goes on from DATAVB010000144.1 coordinate 7,298, forward strand.
GCACCCCGGCCGCGCAGCGTCGGCTATACGGCGACCAAACACGCGATCACCGGCCTGACGAAGTCCATCTCGCTGGATGGCCGGCCGTACGGAATCGCCTGTGGACAGATCGACATCGGGAATGCCGGCACCGAGATGACCGCCCGGATGGAACGCGGCGTGCCGCAGCCGGACGGGCGCACCATGGTGGAGCCGACCTTCGACGTGCAGCACGTCGCGGAGGCTGTCCTCTACATGGCCGGGCTGCCGTTGAGCGCGAATGTCCAGTTCATGACGATTATGGCGACGACGATGCCGTTGATCGGGCGGGGCTGAACCTTCGTTGGAAGGTAGTTGACACAGGTTGTCAGGTACGGCCGGCAGCATGAGTGTGGTTCGACCACAGCACACCTGACTGAGAGGCCCGATTCGCCATGACCGGATTTGCATCGCTCGCGATGGTCAATCTCGACTGCCATGATCCGCGCGCGCTCGCCGAGTTCTACCACGAGGTTCTCGGTTGGGAGATCGCCCACGCGCAGGACGAGTACGCCATGATCACCGATGAGAACGGGACGTCCATCGGCTTCGGGCAGGTCGAGGGGTTCACCCCGCCGCGGTGGCCGGAGGCCGATTCGCCGAAGCGCTACCACCTCGACCTCTACGTCGACGATCTGGACAGGGCCGAGTTGCGGTGCACCGAGTTGGGCGCCGGAAAGCCGGAGTTCCAGCCAGGCGGCGACCGCTGGCGGGTGCTCACCGACCCGGCCGGCAACCCGTTCTGCGTCTGCCGCCGGTCCTAGTGGTCCTAGTGGTCCTGGCGGGCGCGTCTCGTAGGCTGGCCGCATGGGCGCTGCGGAGTTGGTGGTTGATCTACGGGACCGGCGGATCGAGACGTTGGCCGATTTCTGGGACAGTATCGCCGGCCCGCTCGGGCTCCCGGACTGGTTTGGGCGCAATCTCGACGCGTGGTGGGACACCATCGAAAACGGCGGCATCTCCGCGACGGTCGACGACGCCGATCCGCTGATCGTACGGGTGAGCCCCAGTGGCCTTTTCGCGCCCGGGAATTCCGATGGGACGCGGCTGATCAGGGTGTTCCAGGACAGCACCCGGGCCACCCTGATCAGCTAGGCCGGCAATGTTTCTGGGTCTCAGTGCTGCCCGGCGATCGAGCTCGCCCAGTTCTCGTGTAGCGCGGTGAGCCGCTGCACGACTTCCGGGTGTTGCTCGGCGAGTTCCCGCTGTTCCGAGATGTCATCGATAATCCGGTGCAGCCGGAGCCCGGCTCCCGGATCGGCGTGCTCCACCTTCCGGATCCCCGCTGCTATGGGTGAATCCGGGTCGACCCAGGCGAGTTTCCATTCCTCGTCCCGGACCGCCCACTGAAATCCGCAATCCCAGTGCAATGTGCTGTGGCCGGTATTTCGCCGCCCCGTCAGCAGCGGAAGCTGGTTGACGCCGTCGCAGTCCCGGGGAACCCCGCCGGCCGCGCTCAGCAGGGTCGGGTAGAGGTCGAGCGAACTGACGAGCGCGTCAACGTGCCGCCCGGCGGAAATGCCGCCGCCCGCCCAACGAATAATCATCGGAACACGGATACCACCCTCCCAGAGGGTGTATTTCGTTCCGGCAAGCGGGCTGTTGTTGCCGTAATTGCAGGTCGATCCGCCATTGTCGGTGGTGTAGACAATCACGGTGTTGTCGGCGATTCCCAGGGCATCCAGCTGATCGAGCAGCTTCCCGATCTCCGCGTCCATGAGCTCGAGCTGGGCCCGGTAGTAGTCACGCCCATTCGGGAGGTTGGGCGAAATCGCGCCGTCGTACCAGTCGACGTACTCCGAGGTGTCCGCGTCCCAGTCCGGATGCTCGGCCAGCCCGCGCCGGTCGAGCTCCTCTTTCGGGAGTTGCCAACAGAAGTTATGCACCGCGTTGAAGGCGACCATTGCGAAGAAGGGCTCGTCGCGGTGACGGGTGGTGAAATCCCGGGCCCGCTCGCCGAGCTCCGCGGTGAGGAATCCCTCGCAGTCGGCCTCGTTGCCGTCCTCGAACAGTGGGCTCACACCGTGCACACGGGTGCCCTCGGCCCCGTACCGTTCGGCGGCAGCCCGGGAATGGTGTTGGTAATGCAGCCGTCCCATCGACAGCCCGGCCAGGCCGTACAGCGACTCGGCGAATCCGTGATTGTCCGGACAGGCCCGGTCGCCCGCCTTCTCCTGGCCATAGTGGACCTTGCCAAAGTAGCCGGTCGCGTAACCCAACTCGGTGAACCGCTCGGCCATCGTCACGCCGTCGGTAGGGAAACTCGATGTGTCGAACCACCGGCCACCCCACCGCTGTTGATAACGGCCGGAAATGATGCCCGAACGCGACGGGCTGCAGATCGGTGCGCTCACATAGGCGGTGTCGCAGCTCACACCCTCCGCGGCGAGTCGGTCCAGCGCGGGCGTGCGGACCTCGGGATCAATTCCCAGCGCGCTCCGGTCGGCGTACCCGTGATCGTCAGAGACGATCAGGATCACGTTCGGCCGGGTACGGTCCACAGCCTCGGGCATGGGCGGCTCCTTTCGCCGCACCGACACTATCCTGCCGGTGTGGCGCGCCGTCCGCTGTGGTGCGGCGGCTCAGCCCTTCGGGCCGGGCGGTGAAAGCGGGTCGACACACACGATCGTGTAGGCGTGGTCGATCTCGTCCGGCTCCACCCGATTATCGAGCCAGTGCAGCGTGCCGAATCCACCGCTTACCACCACATGCAGGTCGCCATCCGCCACCGCGACGCGGAGTGGGAGGTGCGCCGGCAGGCCGGCCAGCTCCGCCCGCAACCGGCCAACTGTCCATCGTTCCGGCGTGCCGCCGGTCTCGTCCATGACTGCTACCCCCGGGGATGCGCTTACTTCCGGCTGGGCAATCGCGTCGTGAAGGCGCGTAACCACTCAATGTCGTCGGCCGATAGTTTGGCACAGCAGCTACCCGGATATCGGGTAATTGGCGATCTGGGCCGGCGAGTGTCGATTACCGCAGTGATCTAACCTCAGCGATCGACGACCGGTTGGGACACGCCGACGCGGTCGAATTCCCAGATCCGGTCGGCCATCGGGTGCGCCCGGCGCATCTCGTAGAGCATGATTCCGGCCGCTATTGCCGCATTGAGGGAATCCGTCGTGCCCGCCATTGGGATCCGGACTCGCAGATCTCCGCGCGCCAGCAGCTCCTCGGGCAGGCCGACTCGTTCACCGCCGAGCACCAGCGCACCGGGAAGTGGATAACCCGTGGTCCAGTGGTTGCGTTCGGCGTTCGGGGAGGTCGTGACGACGGTGATCGCATGTTCCCTGGTCCAGCGCAGAAACGTTTCGGCATCAGGCAGGTGAACGACCGGCACCGAGAAGATGGCGCCCATGCTCGCCCGGACCGCGCTGGGGGCGTACGGATCCGCCGTGTGGTCCAGCAGGAGCACCGCGTCGACCCCGGTCGACACGGCCGTGCGGACGATGGTTCCGAGGTTTCCCGGGTTGCCGATCAGGTGCAGCGCGACGAACAGTGAGTCATCCTGGACCGGCAACTCCTCCAAATTGGTGGGTCGTGCCCGGACAACGGCAGCCAGCCCGGCCGGACGGTCTCTTGTGGACAGTCGGGTGAAGAGTTCGTTGGTCAGGTAGGCGACCGGCGCCACCGGGTCCGCCAGTAACTGCAGCGCCGGCGATCCGGCCAATAGACCGGGTGCGACCAATAGTTGTTCGACGTCGGCACCGGCCTCGATCGCCTGCCATACGGGCTGGATTCCCTCGACCATAAAGGTGCCGGTCCGCTGCCGGTGCTTGCGGCTGGCGAGCATGCGTATCTGTTTGATCAATGGATTTGTACTGCTACTGATGATCTCGACCATGGTTCACCCGCCCATCACTCAAAGGCAGTCAGACAAAGCGACGGCAAAGTCAGATCGGCATGGACAAAGGCTGGACTCTGTGGGTCTGAAGCGCAATCGAATTACCGGCTATCGGCGGCGTCACATAAGGTGTGGAAATGCCTACCACAGCGGAGAAGTCGACCATCCTCGCCGAGTTGCGCGCCGCCACGGTGATCGCTGTCCTGCGGGCGCCCGGGCCGGACGAGGCCAGAGGCGCTTGCCAGGCGCTCGTGGAGGGCGGGATCCGGGCGATCGAGGTCACCTACACGACCCCGGACGCCGCGGCCGTGATCCGGTGGGCCGGCGACACGTTCGGGGACCGGGTCGTGGTCGGCGCGGGCACGCTGACCGACACCGATCAGGTACGGGAGGCCGTCGCGGCGGGCGCGCGGTATCTGGTCAGCCCCGGCCTTGACCCCGAGGTGGCCGGCGCGATGGCCGACTCCGGCCGGTTGACCATGGTTGGCGCGTTGACGCCGTCGGAGGTGATGGCCGCCCGGCGGTTGTCCGATGTGGTGAAGCTCTTCCCCGGCTCGCTCGGCGGACCGGCCTACCTGAAGGCATTGCGCGGACCGTTCCCGGACATTCCGTTCATGCCGACCGGCGGGGTCTCGCGGGACAACCTGCAGACCTGGCTCGATGCGGGCGCTGTCGCGGTCGGCGCCGGCGGCGAGCTCGTGCCGGCGGCTGCGCTCGCCGCCGGTGACTGGCGGCAGGTGACCGAGCGGGCGGCCGGGTTCGTCGCCGCGGCCGCCCGGTAACGGCCGGGCGCGACAGCGTTAATGCACAGTCTCGCCGGCGACCACCGTTTTCCGTACGGCGAATCCGGCGCTGATGTCGACCGCGATGACATCGGCCGCGGCGCCGACATCGAGCCGGCCCCGATCGGCGAGCCGCAGTAGCCGGGCCGGATTGGCCGTCGCCAGCCGGACCGGGGTATCGAGTCCGAACGGGGTGGCGGTCGCCGCCCAGGCAACGCATTCATCCAGGGAATTCCCGGAGCCGGCCAGGTATTCGGTGCCGGTCAGCATCAGGCTGCCATCGCGTTCGACGGTGACCTGACCGCCGACCGGGGTGGAGTAGGTGCCCGGTGCGCATCCGGCCAGGGCCGCCGAGTCACTCACCAGGAACGACCGGTCGACGCCCTTCGCCCGCACCATCGCCGTGAACGTCTCGGCCGGCAGATGGTGGCCGTCGGCGATAAAGCCGGCGGTGAGCCGGTCCGCCGCGAGTTGGGGCCAGACATGGTTTCGGCTGCGGGGCAGCAGCGCCGCCGATCCGTTGCCGAGGTGGGTGGACATCCGTGCGCCGGCGCCGACCGCGGCATCGATCTGCTCCGGGGTGGCGGCGGTGTGGCCGATCGACACGACGATGCCGCGACCGGCCAGCGCCGTGATGTAGTCGGTTGCGCCGCGGCGTTCCGGGGCGAGTGTGACGATCCGGATCAGGCCGTCCGCCGCCGCGTTCCAGGCCTCGAATTCGGCCAGGTCGGGCTCCCGGATCTGGTCGAGCGGGTGCGCGCCGCGATAACCGTCCAGCTCCGAGAGGTACGGGCCCTCGACGTGCACCGCGACAATGCTGTGCGCCACCAACGGATCCGCGGCCCGCGCTGCGGTGATCGCCCGGAGCGAGGTCAACATCGAATCGGCCGACGCGGTGATGACCGTGGGACAGAGCGAGGTGACCCCGTGCGGCCATAACGCACGGACGAGGTGACAGATCTCGTCGGGCGTCACGTCGGCCGAATTCACGTCGAAGCCGGCGTATCCGTTCACCTGCAGATCGACCAGACCGGGCAGGAGCAGCACGTCCGGCCCGTCCGCAATCGTTTCTACTGCGCCGATGCGGCCATCCGCAAAGTGCACCCGGACCGGCGTGCGGTCGGGCAGGCGGCCCTCGATCCAGTCGGTCACACGGTCCTCCGCCGATTCTGCAATCGTTTGCGTCACCTTAATGCAGTCGCGTCAGAATGGCATCTCCGGAAGACTCGTCCGGTATGGGCCACGTCGATATCTCGGGCGTCGACTATCGACTGCCGGACGGGCGGGCGCTGCTGCACGACGTCGGTTTCCGGGTCGGCGACGGATCCAAGGTGGCGCTGGTCGGGACGAACGGCTGTGGCAAGACGACGCTGCTGCGGATCGTGGCCGGCGATCTGCAACCGCACGGCGGGGCGGTGACCCGTAGCGGCGGGCTCGGTGTCATGCGCCAGTTTGTCGGCACCGGCCGCGGCGTGGAGACGGTCCGGGAGCTCCTCGTCTCGATCTCCCCGCCGCGGATCCAGTCGGCCGCGGCGGAACTGGTGGCGGCTGAGCGTGAATTGACCGGCGACGACCGTACCCAGTTGCGATTCGCGCAGGCGCTGGCGGATTGGACCGACGCCGCCGGCTACGACGCCGAGGTGCTCTGGGACATCTGCTGCACGTCGGCGCTCGGAATTCCGTACGAGCAGGTGCGGGATCGGGATATCGCCACCCTGTCGGGCGGCGAGCAGAAGCGCCTCGCGCTGGAGGCGTTGTTGCGCGGTCGGGACTCGGTCCTGGTGCTCGACGAGCCGGACAACTATCTCGACGTCCCCAGCAAAAGATGGCTGGAGCAACAGCTGCAGGAAACCCCGAAGACGGTCCTGTTCGTATCGCACGACCGGGAGCTGCTGGCCAACACCGCCGAGCGGATCGTGACGTTGGAGGGACGGGGCGAGGGAAATACCGCCTGGGTGCACGGCGGCGGGTTCGCGTCGTACCACGAGGCCCGGCTGGACCGGCACGATCGGTTCGACGAATTGCGCCGTCGCTGGGACGAGGAGCGCGCGAAGCTGGCCGCGCTGGTCGAGGCGCTCCGGTTGGCGAAGTCTTCCAAGACCCAGGCCGCGGTGACCCGGCTGCGCCGGCACGAGGCGTCGCCGCCACCGGAACCGCCGCGGCGGCAACACATCACGATGCGGCTGGGCGGCGGGCGTACCGGCGTCCGGGCGCTGGAATGCCGGGAGTTGGCGCTGCGCGGCCTGACCGATCCGTTCGACCTCGACCTCTTCTACGGCGAGCGGCTCGCCGTTCTCGGCGCCAACGGCACCGGGAAATCGCACTTTCTGCGCTTGCTCGCCGGCTGGCCGGACCTCGACGCGGTGGCTCATGACGGTAACTGGAAACTCGGTGCCAGAGTGGTGCCGGGACATTTCTCGCAGACGCACGAACGGCCGGACCTGGCCGGGCGCAGCCTGTTGAAGATCCTCTGGGAGGACTGTTCCGTGCCGCTTGAACGGGCCGCGGGCGTGCTGCACAGGTATGAATTGACGGCGGCCCGCGATCAGCTTTTCCAGACACTCTCGGGTGGGCAGCAGGCCCGATTTCAGATCCTGTTGTTGGAGTTGTCCGGTGCGACGATGTTGGTGCTGGATGAGCCGACCGACAATCTGGACGTCGATTCCGCGGAGGCGCTGGAAGCCGCATTGGCGGAATTCGACGGAACGGTGGTGGCTGTCACGCACGACCGCTGGTTCGCCAGATCCTTTGAACGGTTCGTGGTCTTCGGCTCGAATGGCAGAGTCGTGGAGTCGCCGGAGCCGGTGTGGGGTGAGTAATCAGGCCGCCGCCCGGCCCTGCCACGGGGGGAGCGGGGCCGGGACGACCTGCGACAAAGGGGGGAATTGTCGCAACCGCGAGGTTAGAGGTGCCGGGTCGCCAACATAGCGTTGTAATCGAATCGTTATCTTTGCTGAGGTGCTGTCTTTGGGGGCATTATCTTTGGCTCTATGTCGACCAACGTGATTCTGCTCAACGGGGCCTCAAGCTCAGGCAAGTCGTCGATTGCGCGCAGCCTGCAGACGGTCCTCGCCGAGCCGTGGTTGACGTTCGGCGTCGATACGCTGGTCGACGCGCTGCCGCGGGCGATGCAGGACAGTGATGCCGGCATCGAGTTCGCCGCGGATGGCCGGGTCACCATCGGCGCCGCATTCCGGGTGCTGGATGTCGCTTGGGCGACAGGGATTGCCGCTATGGCGGCGGCCGGCGCGCATATCATCGTCGATGAGGTATTTCTCGGTGGCGCCCGCTCGCAGGAGCGGTGGCGCAAGGCATTAGCCGGTCTCGAGGTCGTCTGGGTCGGTGTCCGCTGTGACGTCGAGGAGGCGAATCGGCGGGAGTTGGACCGGTCGGACCGTACGATGGGAATGGCGGCGACCCAGGCGCGAATGGTCCACGTCGGCGTGACTTACGACATCGAGGTCGATACGACCCATGCCAGTTCCGGGGACTGCGCAATGGAAATTGCCCGCTTTATCTGACGCGTCGGCCGTCCAGGCCGATGCCGACCAGTGTGGTCACGGCGAGAAGGACCGCGCCGACCGTGATGGCCGAGTCGGCCAGGTTGAATACGGGAAAATGGTCACCGTCCGGGCCGAACACCGAGATCCAGTCCACCACTGCACCGCGCAGAAAACCGGGCGCCCGGAAGATGCGGTCGATGAGATTGCCGGTGGCGCCGCCCAGAATGAGCCCGAGGGCGATCGCCCACGGCGTGGAACGCAGCTTCCGGGCCATTCGGATGATGGCAACCACGACCACCACCGCCACCAGCGCGAAGACGATCGTCAGCCCGGTCGCCATTCCGAAGGCAGCGCCGGCATTGCGGCCGAGCGACAGGTAGATCAGGCCGCCGAGGATGCGCGGCGATTTCCCCGGAGTCAGGTGCGCGACAACGATGAGCTTGGAGATCAGGTCCAGCAGCACGGCGATCACCGCGACCGCGACCAGCAGACCGACCCGGCGGCGGTCTCGCGTTGGTTCCTCCACCGGGCCAGTCTCTCAGACGGCAATTCACAACTCCGCAGTGTCACAGCACCGCAGTGTCACAACACCGCAAGAAGCATTACCGCCATGCCCACGCTCATGATGCCCTGGCAGCTGCGCTCCTTGGCCTGAGCGGCCTCGGTGTGTCCAGCCTTGAGCGGCCCGACGGCGTGCGAGATCAGCCAGAACGTGTAGGCCGCGAAATAGCAGGCAAGCACGATGCTGACGGCGGTCAGATAGCCGGGCACGGCCGAGGAATTCCCGCCCATTCCCGGCATCGACATTCCGTGCGACATGTCCATCGCCTGCGGCATATCCGAGCCGGAGCCGCTCATCACCGTCGGCATGCTCCCGACCATCCACGCCATCG
>DATAVB010000145.1:0-1710 GCA_036267955.1 Mycobacteriales bacterium
GGGCATGACCCGCCGCCACGCGGTGACGCCGTAGTCCAGGACGTCCATCAACGCGACATCCAGCAGCTTCTCCCGGGCCAGCCGCAGCACGTGCGCCTCATTCGGCTCGTACTCGCCGTCGGCGATCAACGGTCGATTGGGCAATTCGTGCAGGAAGCGCAGATCCTCGATTCGTTCGGGAAACGGCTCCTCCAGCCAGTAGAGATCGCAGTCGGCGACGGCCCCCAGATAGGTGGCCACGGTGCGTGGGCTGTACGCGTCGTTGGGATCGACCAGGATATGCGCATGCGGAAAGCGTTCGCGGGTGAATCGGGTGACCTCGATATCCCGGGCCAGCCCGTCGGCCGGATTCATCCAGCGGAAACCACGACCCAATTTGAGCTTGAAATCGTGGAAGCCGAATTCGTGGTCCTGGTCGAGGTCGGCGGCGATCGCCGCGAGACCGGCGGGATCGCCGTCCGGGTCGAGGTCGGCGAAGTAGATGCCGCCGCTGTAGCAGCGAGGTGTGGCGCCCGAGGCGCCGAGCATTGCGTGCACCGGCAGGTCCAGGATCCGTCCGGCCAGGTCGTGCAGCGCGTGGTCAAGGACCCGGGCCGCCGGCTCGGTCACTCCGACGGCCGGGTCGAACACCTCGGCCAGATTGCGGCCGAGCACCGAGCCGGGGTCGCCGTCGCAATGCAACGGCAACCCCCAGCCGGTGGCGTCGCGGTTGGTGCGCAGCACCTGAGCGGTGCTGAATCCCTCCTGCCGCAGGTGGCCGCGGAAGGAATTGCGGCCGATCGGTCGCAGGTAGCGATATCCCACCCGCGCTGAGGTCACCTCGGTGATCGTGTGTTTCGACAGCGGCGCGGATATCGCCACCCTTCAGCCGCCGTGGAAGACGCCGTGCGCACGGCGTGCGGTGAGGACGTCCTCGCGGTCCAGGACGCCGACGCCGTCGGCCCAGTGTTGCCAGGCGGTGGTCATGGCGACGACTTTGTCGGGTTGTTCGGCGGCGAGGTTGTGTTGTTCGCTGCGGTCGTTGTCCAGGTCGTAGAGTTCCCAGTCCTGTTGGTATTCGCGGACGAGTTTCCAATTTCCCTGCCGGACCGCGGCATTGCCGATGTGCTCCCAGAACAAAGGATGTTCGGTTGCTTGCCCGCCGCGCATCGCCGGCAGCATGCTTACGCCCGGCAGCGGGGGGAGTGGCACGCCGTCGCGAGTCGCCAGTGGATCGACGCCGATCGCGTCGTAGACAGTGGGCGCGATGTCGGTCAGCTGATGCGGTTCGGTTATCACGGCGCCGGTCCGCAGGGCGCCGTCGGGCCAGTTCACGATGAGCGGCGTGGCGATGCCACCCTCGTGCACCCACCGCTTGTACATCCGGAACGGCGTGTTGGACAGATTCGCCCAGGCCCGGCCATAGCTGCAGTACGTGTCCGGTCCGCCCGGCGTGATCGAGGAATCATTTCCGAATCGGAACGCGGAGCCGCCAGCCGCCGTACGGGGAATGCTGTGCCGCTGCCGCTTCTGGAAGCGCGCGTAGTGGTCGGGCGACAGCTCTTCGGCGCAGCCGCCGTTGTCGTGCAGATAGATGACGATGGTGTTGTCGCGGACACCGGCCGTGTCCAGCGCGGCCAGGATGGTGCCGACAGCGCGGTCCATGGCATGCACCTGCGCGGCATAAACCTCCATCCGGGTCGCTTCCCAGTCCTGGTCCTTGGTGTCGGC
>DATAVB010000146.1:0-1695 GCA_036267955.1 Mycobacteriales bacterium
CGTCGATGTCCGCAACGACGTACGTGATCCCCCAGAGCGTGGATGGACCCTCGCTTACAGTCTCGGGCGAACCGACGACTTCGATGATCAGCTCCCCGGCACGAAAAAAGATCTGGCGCATTGGTCGTCCGCCGAGTTGGCCGTCCCGCTCCCGGCGCGCTTCGACACCGATAGTGGCCAGCGATTCAACCGTTCGGCGCAGGTCAGGTGACAGCAGCACCACGTGGTCGATGGCGAGGACGCCGTTCGCGTGCCCGGCCGGCGTCGCAGCGACCGCGTCTGACCTCGTCGTCGGGATGCCATCGACGTCATGGAGCGAGCCGTCCGACGACAGGCCGCGCAACGACCACCCGACGATGCCGGTGCCGCGGCCACGCCCAGCCAACCGGATGCGAACGCCGCCGACCCGGCAGATGGCATCGGTGTCAACGCTGAACCCGGCTTGTACCCAGGCGTCCGCCGGGTCGGCGACCTCGAATTCGTCGACGGTGACGTTATCCGCGCGTTCGTTAACCCTCATGTCGCCTCCGAATATTGCACACTCGAATGAACCATCTCCGCCATTTGTACGAGAGGACTGAATCACAATGCGGTGGGTAACCTTTCGAGACGACAGCGGTCAGCGGATCGGAGTGCTCTCCGGTGACGGCGAGACGATCCATCCACTGACACCGGGCGTGAGCCTGCTGGATCTGATCGGGCGCGGCGCTGCCGTACTGCATGAGGCGGGGGAGCAGGCGCTCCGATCGGCGCCCACTGCGCGCCTGGACCAGGTGACGTTGATGGCGCCGATTCCGCGGCCGCCGTCGATTCGTGATTCGCTGTGCTTCCTCGACCACATGCGCAACTGCCAGGCCGCGATGGGCGGCGGCCGGGTGCTCAAGGACACCTGGTACCGGATCCCAGCCTTCTATTTCGCCTGCCCGTCAACCGTTCTCGGGCCCTACGACGACGCCCCGATGGCGCCCGGAAGTGTTTGGCAGGACTTCGAATTGGAGATCGCCGCGGTGATCGGGACCGCGGGCAAAGACCTGTCGGTCGCCGACGCGGAACGGTCGATCGTCGGGTACATGATCTTCAACGACTGGTCCGCACGTGATCTGCAGCAACTGGAAGGTCAACTGGCGATCGGTCAGGCCAAGGGAAAAGACAGCGGCGTCACGCTGGGCCCGTATCTGGTGACGCCCGACGAACTCGAGCCCTACCGTCGCGACGGCAGGTTAAGCCTGGACGTGACCGCGCTCGTCAATGACGAGGTGATCGGTTCGGGATCGACCGCACAGATGGATTGGAGCTTCGCCGAGATCATCGCCTACGCCTCGCGCGGCGTAATGCTCAATCCGGGCGATGTTTTCGGTTCCGGAACGGTGCCGACCTGCACGCTGGTCGAACACCTCGACCCGACGGCGCCGGAGTCTTTTCTCGGCTGGCTGCACGACGGCGACGTCGTCACGTTGCGAGTGGAAGGCCTCGGCGAGACGCGCCAGACCGTACGGAAAACCGCTGCGCCGCAACCACTACCGGCCCGGCCCAATCCGGATGCCGCGCCTGCGGCCAAGCGGGTGAATCCGGCACCGGCAAAGATTCCCTACACCCGCGGGTTGCATGAGGTCGGCGACCGAGTGTGGGCCTGGATGCTGCCGGACGGCGGCTTCGGCTGGAGCAACGCGGGCCTGGTCGCCGGCGATGGCGCGT
>DATAVB010000147.1:0-92701 GCA_036267955.1 Mycobacteriales bacterium
CGGGTCCAGCGCCGGAGTCATCGAGCAGCACGTTCTCGGCACTTTGTCGTGGGGCGGATCCCCCGCCAGCGCAGGCACTCTGTGGGATCTCGCCTCGGTCACCAAGCCGATCGTGGGGCTGGCGGTGATGGCGCTGGTCGAGGCCGGCGCGCTTTCCCTGGAGGACTCGATCGGCGCCCACCTGCCGGCGTACCGGGACACCGACAAGGCCGAGCTGACCGTCGCCGACCTGCTGACCCACACCTCCGGGATCCCCGGCCAGCAACCGCTGTATCGCCGGCACGCTACCCGCGCCGAGCTGCTCGCGGCGCTCATCGAGCTGCGTACCGTCCGACCGCCCGGAGTCGCGGTGGAGTACAGCTCGCAGGGGTTCATGCTGCTCGGCCTCATCGCCGAACACGCCGGTGGGCTGGCCCTGGATCGCCTCGTCGCCCGGTGCGTCACCGACCCCGCCGGCATGAACGAAACGCAATTCTGCCTGACCGAACGGGACCGGCAGCGGGCCGCCGCCACCGAGGACTGCCCGTGGCGCGACCGGGTGGTGCAGGGAACGGTGCACGACGAGAACGCCGAGGTGCTCGGCGGCGTCGCCGGGCACGCCGGCCTGTTCGGCACCGTGGGCGACCTGGCCCGGCTCGGCGGGACGCTGTGCCGCGGCGGCGGGCCGGTGCTGGCCGACCGCACCCTGGCCGTCATGATCGAGCCGCGTACGGATGCCCTCAACCTCCGGCGGACGCTGGGCTGGCAGGGCCGGGACCGGACCGGCTGCAGCGGCGGCGATCTGCTCACCGCCGCCGCGTACGGGCACACCGGCTTCACCGGCACCAGCATCTGGGTGGACCCCGGGCTCGACCTGTTCCTGGTGCTCCTCACCAACCGGGTGCATCCCAGCCGCGCCCCCGGCGGGATCACCCGAATCCGCCGCCGCTTTCACAATGCCGCCGTCACCAGGGGGCTGCGGTGATCATCGACGAACCGGTACGGGTGGTCGGCAGCTCCGACGTGGTGCGGATCTCGGGCACCCCGGCAACGTTGAGGGCCACCCACGAGCCGGGCACCGACCTCTTCATCAGTCCCGGCTGGGTCGACCTGCACGCACACGTATACGACGGGATGACCTCGCTCAGCCTGCCCCCGGACCAGGTCGGCCTGACCGCCGGTGTACATCTCGTCGCCGACGCCGGGAGCTCCGGCCAGGCCACCATCGACGGCCTCGCCAGGTACGTGGTCCCGGCGTCCACTGTGGACGTACGCGCCTGGATCAACATCGGCTCGCACGGTCTGGTCCACCTGCGGGAGACGGCCGACCCCACGTTCATCGACGTGGACGCCACCCTGGCGGCGATCGACCGGCATCGCGATCTGGTGTGCGGCGTGAAGGTCCGCTCCAGCGGGCTGATCGTGGGATCGATGGGACTGCGCCCGCTGCAGCTGGGCCGGCTCGTCGCCCGCGAGGCCGGGCTGCCGCTGCTGGTCCACGTCGGCGAGGCGCCACCGCTGATCGAGGACGTGCTCGACCTCCTCGGCGAGGGTGATGTCGTCACCCATTGCTTCCACGGCAAGATCGGAAAACCCTGGCGCGCCGACGGAACGCCGGTGCTGGCGCTGGCCAGGGCGCTGGACCGCGGCGTGCTACTCGATGTCGGCCACGGCGCGGCGAGTTTCTCCGCCGCCACGGCCACCGCGGCGATCGCCGCCGGATTCCCACCGCATTCCATCAGCACGGACATCCACATCCGGAACGTCCGCGGACCGGTCTACGACCTGGCCACCACAGTGACGAAACTGCTGGCGTGCGGAATGCCACTGGCCGACGCCGTCGCGGCCATCACCGGTACGCCGCGGCGCGTGCTCACCCGCGGCCAGGACGAGCCGTGGCTGCGCCCGGACGGGGTGATCCGGCACGCGACGGTCTTCCGGCTGGCCGCCGCGGCGCCGGACCGGGTCTACACCGACGCGACCGGAACGGTGCTGGTCCCCGAACGGCACGTCGTGCCGGTGGCGACCGTCGTCGACGGAGCGGTACGGGACTGCTGAGGGTCAGCTCTCCAGCAACTCCACGTTGAGCCGCTGGCCGGCCAGAATCGGCGCCAGCTGCTCGGCCGGAAAGGCATGCCCGAGCAGGTTTCCCTGCGCCCGGTGACAGCCGATCCGGAGCAATTCCCGTACGGCCCGGACGGACTCGACGCCCTCGGCCACGATCTGCAGGTCCAGCGTCCGGGCCAGCTGCGCGATCGACTCGACGATCGCCGTGTCGCCGATGTCCAGGCCGACACCGGCGACGAAGCTGCGGTCGATCTTGAGCGTGTCCACCGGCAGCGTCTTGAGCTGGGCCAGCGAACTGAAACCGGTGCCGAAGTCGTCAATCGCCGCAGCCACGCCGATCGAGCGCAGGTCGCGCAGCGTGGACAGCAGCGGCTCGAGGTCCGGGAAGACCGCGCGTTCGGTGATCTCCAGGCAGAGCTGCTCGCCGGACAGCCCGAAGGCCGTGAGCTGCTGCGCCACGTTGGCGACGAAGTCCTTGCTGATCAGCTGCGCCGGTGACACGTTCACCCGCAACTGGAGCTGCAGCTGCGGGTACTGGCTCTGCCACGCCGCGAGCTGGCGGCAGGCCTGGGCCAGGACCCAGCGGCCGAGCTCGATGATCGTGTTGGTCTCTTCGGCGATGTCGATGAACTCCTCGGCATCCAGCAGTCCGCGGACCGGGTGTTGCCAGCGCACCAGTGCCTCCACGGCCAGCAGATTGCCGTTGCGCAGGTCGAATTCCGGTTGGTACACCACCCGCAGCGCCCCGGAGGAGATTGCGTCAGGCAGGTGTAACTCGATCTCGGCCCGGGCCTCGACCTTGGCCCGCATCTTCTCGTTGAACGGCTGGATCACTCCCCGGCCGCGGGCCTTCGCCTCCAGCAACGCGACGTCCGCGTGCTGCATCAGCTGGTCCACCGTGGTTTCGCCGGGATAGCCGATGGCGACGCCGATGCTGGCCGAGCGGCTGATCGGGTGCCCGCCCACGTCGATCGGCGCCCCCACGGCACTCAGGATCGTCTGCCCGATCCGCAGCGCGTCGTCCAGATCGCCGATGCCGCCGGCCAGGATGACGAACTCGTCGCCCCCGAGCCGGGCCACGAAGTCATCCGCTCGCACACTTTCCCGCAGCCGCCCGGCGAGGGCGCGCAGGAACCGGTCGCCGGCGCCGTGACCCAGGAAGTCGTTCATCGTCTTGAGCCGGTCGAGGTCGAGGAAGAACAGCGCGAGCGGCCGGGCCCGGCGGTCGGCGAGCGAGGCGCCGAGCCGCTCCAGGAATGACCTGCGGTTGTCCAGACCGGTCAGTTCGTCGTGGTAGGCGTTGATCTGCAGCTGTTCCTCGGCCTTGACCCGGGCCTGCAACTGGACGAGCAGCGAGGCGATGGCGCGCAGCGCGTTAATCTCACTGTCGGACCAGGCACGATCGCCGAACTTGATGAACCCCAGCACGCCCTGCGTCACCGAGCTCCGGATCAACGGCACCGCGGCCACGGATACGGCGGCGATGCCGGACCCGGCCCGTACCCGTTCCTGATAATCCGACGACGCGACGTCCGGTCTGATCACCAGCGGCTCGCGCAGATTCCGGGATGCGGCGAACACCGAATCGGCATCGTCGAAGGACACCGTCCCCAACGGATCCGGATCCGGGACATTCGGCCGAATCGGCCACTCCGCCTCGAGCACGCTGAATCCCCGCTCGTGGTCGTGTCGCCGCAGCACACTGGCGTCCAGGCTGAAGAACTCAGTCAGGATCTCCAGGGTGTGCCGGTAGGCCTCACCGATCGTGGCCGCAGAAACCGGCATCAGCTCGGTGGCGATCAGAGTCACCAACTCGTCCAGCCGGCGCTGCAGCCCGCCACAGGTGGTGGCGATGGCCTCGGCGAAGAACCCACACAGCCGGCAGGTCGTCTCGACCAGATGGTGATCCGCCGGCGACCAGACCTGTCCGGTCGACCGGACCACCACGATCGCCGCATACCGCTGGCGCTCGGTGGTGGAAACCGCGTTCACCAGAAGTTGCCAACCGTCGATCTCCCTGATCCGGGTCCGTGGAGCGCCGGGCTGTTGCTCCCCGGCCAACCACTGCCGGCCGTAGTCGGTGGCGCGGTCGATGACCTCCCGCCCCGTGCCCTCAGCGACCCAGTCGTGGACCGCGTCGCTTCCGTCGACCAGGAGCAGCACGGCCGCAGCCGCCACCGCCTCGCCGAGCGTCGCGAAGACCTGCTCGAGCTGACGTACGTCGAAATCCGCCGGCTCGTCGTCCGACTGGCGGGCGTGCTTAGCCATCGGCCTCTATCCCCGAACCAGAGTCGTCGACCCCGCGGACCAGCGCCTTCAGGCCCAACCGCTGGCTGCGGGCGGTGGGTGCAGGCGCGTGGCTCAGACGCAGGATCAGGGCGAACTCCTCGTTGGTGGGCACAGCAGACAGGCTACGGAATTGTTGCGCCAAGTGGGCGAGTTCGGCTCGATGCGGCGTGCCAACCAGCCCCGCT
Organism: Mycobacteriales bacterium; assembly: GCA_036267955.1. Lineage (GTDB taxonomy): Bacteria > Actinomycetota > Actinomycetes > Mycobacteriales > QHCD01 > DATAVB01. The sequence continues at coordinate 4,521 of DATAVB010000147.1, forward strand.
ATGTCCTCGTCAGATTGCGCGAAGAGAAACACCGGTGACACCGGCTGGACTCCCAGACCCCTGGCCTGCGCCCGGATCCACAGCCGTTCGACGGCCGCGCCACCCCGCAGATAGTGTTCCGGAGTGCCTCCGGGCACCGTCACCACCGCGACCGCGGAGCTGGATCGAACGCTGTCCCGGGTCGGCTCACCGAGCGCCCGCCCAGCCCCCCATTCGGCCAGCGTCGCCATCACGTCGGGACGGCGGGCGACCGCGAGCTTGGCGAGGTCGGCCGGGTCCAGCTCCAGCGTCCGTACGTCGAGACCGAGATCGAGCCGGTCGATGTCTGGCCAACGCAGCTCGCCCATCATCTCGCGGTGCAGCCGGGCGTCGAGGTACCGGATCCGGTCGGCGGCGCCGAGCAGCTCCGCGCACGCGTCGATGTCCGCGCGGTCGGTCAGCAGATGCAGCACGCCGGACTCGCTCTCGACAACGTCGTGCAGCTCGTCGATCAGCGCCGGGTCGAGCAGAGCCGGCCTGCCGGGCTGCCGGTTGGCGCAGCGGGCGAGCATCGCCGGCAGCTCGGCCGCCAGCTCGGCAGCTGTCCCGTTGCCAGCTGCCGGGTCGGTGAGATGCAGGACGGCGAGCCGGTCTGGTGTACCCGGGGGCAGCAGCTCGACCGACCCCAGCCGCCCGGCGGCCGCCGCGGCGATCCGGGCGTTGCCCAGTGCCGCGCCGATGGCGAGATAGCTCGCCCGGAATTCGACGTCCATGGTCGTGCTGCGTTCGGGCACCAGGTGGATTTCCACCCGATTCTCGGCCGTCACAAATTCCCACGGCTGGATGTTTCCGCCCGAAGGCGCCAGGCTCGCCGCGCGCAGAATCTCGCTGTGCAGGATGTTTTCGGTGGCGTCCTTGTCGGACACCTCCGCATCGGCGACGGCCTCTTGGGCCGCGGCGGGCCGAGCCACCTCGGGCCCGGCGATCCGGTCCAGAATGTTGTCCAGATCGACCCTGGACCGTCCCGACTGCGCCTCACCTCGAGCCGTCTTACGCACCGCTGCGGCCACCGTGGCCGCGCCGAGGGTGACGTCTTCGGCAAGTTGTGGCCAGGTGGTGAGCGTCTCGCCAACCTCGGCCATGGACGCGGCCATCGTCGCGGACAACTGATCGGGATCGAGGATCCGCAGGATGTGCGGGATCTTGTCGATCGTCGACAGGCCGCGCAATTCAGCGGCGCTGAGGTCCCCGAGCAGACCGTGGAAAACGGGTCGATCCGGCTCGAGGTCGAAACGTTCGACATCGATCAGGCCACGGTCGCTGGTTTCCATCACGACCGGGATCCCGCGCTCCCGCGCTGCTTCCCGTGCCGCAACCTTGATATCGAGCGAATCGCATTCCTCGACCAGCAGGTCGACACCGTCGAAGAATGAGGCGAGCGTGTCGTCGGTGACGCCGCCGGCACAGACTTCGACGTCGAGATACGGGTCGAGCTCGGCGATTCGGCGGGCGGTGACAACCGCCTTGTTGACGCCAACATCCAACACGGTGGCGGGGACCCGATTGAGATTGGACACCTCAAGGTCGTCGAAATCGGCAAGTCGGATCCGCCCGCACAGACCCTCCATGGCGAGTGTGTGCGCGATGGCGTGACCGACGCTCTGGCCGATGACAGCGATCCGCCACCGACCGAGCCGGTCCTGTTCAGCGGCCGTGATCTTGTTCCGATTCCGGTCAAGTCGCAATTGCCGGTAGGCCACGGGCCCGAGCACGGCGACGACAGCCCGGCGCCACGGATAGTGCACCCAGCGCGGCTGCTCGGTGAGCAACTCCGGGCCGACGGCCGGCACGATCTTGGCCAACTCCGCCCGCATATGGCTCAGCCTGTCGATGGTCTCGATCCGGGGATCTGCCTGGAGGATTCGGAGCCTGGACCGGTCGTCCGAGATGCGCTCGTCAAGAATCTCCGGTCGCCAGTCGCCGGCCAGGGTCTCGACAATGGATGGTGCGCTCACGCGTGGGCCCGGCGAGTAGAAATCACCGAATCGTCGGACCGGATTCCGGAACGGATCAATGCGGCCGCTTCGCTACGGAAGCGCCTCATCTGGGCCGGATCCGCTCGTTCGTCGAGCTTTGCGAAATCCCACCACATCATCATCGTTTGATATCTGTCATCGGGATAAGCCACCGGCGACAGGCCCTCCGCTTTTCGGGCACCGGTGGTACGCCACCGTGAAACGGCGTGGGTGCTGGCAGTCCCGAAGGCGAATTGCACATCCAACATCGTCATGGCGTGCAGGAAGCAACGGGCCAACGTATTTCCCAACTCGCTGCGTCGATCGGAGTGCCGGGCAACCCAACCACCCTTCATCTCGATCACCCCGAACGGCAAACGATCATCGATAAGCCTGCCGACGGTCGCCACTCCCGCTGGATCGGCGGCGAATTCGAGCATCGCGTGCGCCTCGGCCTTGTCCCCCAGCGGTCCGTGCATCCGGACACCCGCGACAATCTCCTCGTCGGGGCTGAACGCGACGAAGAAAATCGAGGTGGACTCTCCGGTGACGAAGGAATCCAGGTCCAGCGCTCCCTCGACGTCATAGTGCCGGTAACTGTCCGACAATCCCTCGACGTACTGCTGCCACAGATCGGGACGACCGGCCGGCGTATGTGCCTCGATCCGGCATCCCGACCACGGATCCCAGAATGACAGTTCGCGCGACGGCGATACCGGAATCGAGGGCTGGACCGTCATCAACGACATCGTTACTCTCCTTAGCTGGCAGGATCTCCGCCAATTGGAGCAAACCCCGGCGGCATTTCCCGTCATGATTGCGCTTTCACCGGCACGGGCGGTGAGACATGTTGCCCTACGGCGCGCCGATCTGGACGTCGTACGACAAAAAGCTATTGTCTCTTATCGGCACCGAAGAAAGAAGCGGCCGAATGACACGGCCGACTTCGGATGCCCGATCGCTGTCGTTCCGCAATCGGGATAAGGTCGTTCGACAGCGTCGGCGGCGACATCAACCTCCGGCGGGAATTCTTGGGGCGCAGCTGAGGAGCCCGCAGATGGCGGACTGTCTGGTGCGCGAAATCGAAGGTTACGGCCAGGAAAACGTCAGGTATTCGCAGCGACGCCGATAGCCCGGTGACTCGATCGTGTCGACGGAGTCACTCGGGTCATCGGGCCGACTTGCCGCCGGTTTACTGCTCCAGCGCCGCGTCCAGCGAGATCTCCACGCCGGTCAGTGCCTTGCTCACCGGGCAGCTCTCCTTCGCGGTCTGGGCCGCCTGGGCAAAGGCGTCGGCGTCCAAGCCGTCGACCTCGCCGCGGACGATCAACTCGATCCCGGTCAGCCGGAAACCGCCGGCCGGGTCCGGGCCGAGGGAGACCTTGGCCGTGACGTCCAGGCTCTGCGGCGTGCCACCGGCCTGCCCGATGATCGCGGACAGTTGCATCGCGTAGCACGACGAGTGCGCGGCCGCGATGAGCTCCTCCGGACTGGTCGAGCCGCCGGCGTCATCGGCGGCGCGTTTGGGGAAGGACACCTCGTAGGTGGCGAGTTTGGAGCTGGTCAGCTCTACCTGCCCCGATCCCTGCTCTAGGGTGCCGTTCCAGGCCGTGCGGGCTACGCGTGTGGGCATGTCGCTCCTCTGGGGTCGGCCGGGCCGATCCCGGCCACCAGACTCAGCGTACGAACCTGCCGGCGGATTCCTCCGCGCAGTACCGGGCCACGGCCCGGTTCGGCCGACGTCGTCGGCTGTGTCCACTCTGGACAGTTGATGGACCGGGCTGCGGTCCAACGGGCCTGAGCCACTTGGGGCAGCTTTCGTGTCTTGACATGGAACGACTTTCCGCATCTTCTGTGGGGCAAATCACCCACGAGCTGGAGGCGCGATGAGCACCCGGACCGCAGCTGTGCGACGTCGACCGAAGTTGGGACACCTCGCGGTGGCGGCGGTGACCACCGCTCTCACCGCGGCTGGCCTGATGAGCGTCGGCGGCACGGCATCCGCCGCCGGACCGCAAGGTCAGGTCCGCACCTTCGAGTCCGATCCGGTCGGGGCGGTCCCTGCCGGGTGCGAAACGCCGGCCGGCGCCGCGGCCGCCCTGGTGAGTGACATCCGGGGCCAGCACAGCAGAAAGGCGCTGCGCGTGGACGACGAGTCGAGCACCACGGCGACCCAGATCGCCTGTCCGACAGCCACCCGAGTCGGTGCGACGCTGCGGCTCGCGGTCTATCCGGCGACGTTGCCGCACGGCTTCTCGGTGTCGCTCCTCGGTCAACTGAGCGGCATCGACGGTCCGCCGGCCGCGGTGTTCTCCGTGGGTGTCACCAACACCGGCGCGGTGCGCTGGTTCGATGCCGGCGGCTGGACCCAGATCGCGCCGCCGGGCACCGTGCCGGTCGGGCGGTGGAGCACGCTCGCACTGCAGGTGCCGCGCGACCAGGAGGTCGCCCACGTCGCGGTGAACGGCCACGGCGCCGGGAACGCCGGGCCGGTCGGGGTGCGGGCCGTCGCGAACATCAACGGATTCCAGGTGTCCAGCGACAGCGCCGCATCGACCGGCGACGACGTCTTCCTCGACAACGTCTCGCTGCGTGGACCCGGGCAGGAGCACGGCTCGAACGGCCCGTTCCGGCTCGGCCCGCAGGTCACGATCGACCAGAGCGACACCCCGCTGCAGATGCCGAACACGGCCGTCACCGTGCCCGACCCGGCCGGCCACCGCATCCTGGTCAGCTATCCGGCCCACAGCGACGCCTCCGACACCGCCGGGAACACGATGGCCAGCAGCATCGACGGCGGGAAGCACTGGAGCCCAGCCCAGGAACGCAATCCGATGCCGGATGCCCCGTCGTACGGTCTGACCCGGCTGCGCAACGGGGATCTGCTCGCGGTCGACTATCACACCTACATGACGCCGGACTCGGGCAACCTCTCCGCCGAGGTCCCGACCGCGCTGTCGCGCGACGACGGCCGGACCTGGGAACAGCGGTCCGGCGTGCTGACGACGCCGCAGGCCATGCGCCCGATCTCCACCGTCACCGACCGACCCGGCTCACCGCTCGGTGGTTTCGTGCTGGTGCACGGCGTGGTCGAGGATCCCGACGGCACGCTGTACCAGTCGGGATACGGCTACTACGACGGAGACCGGAAGTACCGGCAGATCGTCCTCACCTCGACCGACGAGGGCGCCAACTGGAAGCTGGCCTCGACGATCGCCTACAACCCCGATCTGTCAAGCAATCCGGCGTACGAGGGGTTCTGTGAGGGCGCGATCGCCCGCACCGCCGACGGTTCGTTGCTCGTCGTGATGCGGACCGGTAGCTATCAGCAGATGTACACCGCCCGTTCGGTGGACAACGGCGCCAACTGGAGTGCCCCGCAGCCGCTGGTCGCCGGCCAGCCCGCCCAACCGGTCGTCGGGATCTACCCGTCGCTCATTCCGATGGCCGACGGGACCCTGGTGTTGTGGATCGGCCGCCCAGGCCAGGCGATGCTCGCCTCACCCGACGGCAACGGGCGGCACTGGACGGCGCCGCAGGAGATCGACTACCGCAATTCCGGCAACGGTGTCGCGATCCCGGTCGACGTCGACCGGCTGCTCGTCTTCGGTGACCGCGGCGCCAACTGGTCCCACCCGACGCCGGCTCCGTACCAGGTCTGGAGCCGCCTGATTTCCGTCACACGGCGCTAACGTCGGCCCATGACCTTCGCGACTCCATATCCCGGGCACGACACGATATTCACCTGGGCCGCGCCGGCGTTGAAAATCGGGTTGGGCGCTATTGACGAAACGGGCTTCGAACTGGCCCGGCTCGGCGCCGGCCGGGTCCTGCTCATCACCGATAAGGCGCTGGGCAGGGCCGGCTGGCCGGGCCGGGTCGCTGAGAGTGCGGCGGCCAACGGCGTGGACTGCGTGATCTACGACGGGGTGCACATCGAACCCACCGACGCGAGCATCCTCGACGCGGCCGAGTTCGCCCGGACCGGCCCGTGGGACGCGTTTGTGGCGGTCGGCGGCGGATCGGTCATCGACACCGCGAAAGCGGTGAACCTGCTCTCGACCAACCCGGGTGAGCTGACCGACTACCTCAACCGGCCGGTCGGGCGGGCCCTTGCTCCGGAACGGCCGTTGAAACCGTTGGTCGCCATTCCCACCACGGCCGGAACGGGATCGGAATGCACGGCACTATCGGTATTGGATGTGCTTGATCTGCAGGTGAAGACGGGTATCAGCCATCCGGCGCTGCGACCGGTCCTGGCGATCATCGACCCGCAGGTCACCCTTTCGATGCCCGCGCCGGTAACCGCGGCCTGCGGCATGGACGTGCTCTGTCACGCGGTGGAATCCCTGACCGCGCGGCCATATACGGCCGGGCCGCGAAAGAATCCGGAAGAACGGGTCGTCTACTGCGGCGCCAATCCGATCTCCGATATCTGGACCGAGCAGGCAATCGTCGCGCTGAGCCGGTCACTTCGATCGGCGGTGCGGTCCGGCGACGATCTCGCCGTACGAACCGATGTGATGCTGGCGGCGACGTACGCGGGAATGGGTTTCGGAAATGCCGGCGTGCATATTCCGCACGCGAATGCGTATCCGATCGCCGGCCGCGTCCGCGATTATCATCCCGACGGCTACGCGGGCGATGAGCCGCTGGTGCCGCACGGGCAGGCTGTGTCATTGACCGCGCCGGCGGCATTTCGATTCACCTACGTGGCGGCGCCTGAGCGACATGTCCGGGCCGCGCAGTTACTCGATCCGGGCGTCGCTGCGGTCGAGGACGCGGAGAAACTCCCGAGGGCATTGACCCGGCTGATGCGCGACATCGGAATTCCCAACGGCATCGAAGCGGTCGGTTTCACCGGGTCCGACGTCGACGGGTTGGTGGACGGGTCCCTCAAACAGCAGCGCCTGCTCGCGCAGGCGCCACGCCAGCCCACTGCCGCCGACCTCGCCGACATCTTCCGCGGATCAGTCAGCAACTGGTGATCGGGGCTCACTCCCCCGCGGTGAACCGTCCCGGCCCGATACGGGCGACCCCGATCCGGCTGTCCGCCATCCCGTAGTAGATGTCCGTGCTGCCGTCGGGCCGGCAATCCGCAGCGGTCGGAAAGACCACCTGGGAGACCATGCCGCGCATCTCGTCGTCGGTTTGCGGATCCAGCACCGGATCGGTGGCGCGCCAGAGCACCCGGGTCACGTCATCGTGGTCCAGGAGCATGGCGCCCGCCGAATAGCAGAGGTCCCGCTGCACGCCGGGCTGCGGCCGGCTCGCTACCCCGTGATACACGAGCATCCAGCCCTCGCTGGTCCGCCATGGCACCGTGCCGCCGCCGATCTTCACCGCTTCCCACGGACGCTCGGGCACGGCCAGCAGCCGATGCTGGCCCCAGCGCAGCAGGTCCCGCGGATCGTCGGTGACCGGGGCAAAGGAGATCCAGATCGATTCCCGGTCGTCCTGAACGCCATCCGGGACGACCATGCTGCTGGGCTCGCCGAGCACCGGAACGCGGTAGGTCGGCCGGTGCAGCAGGGCGAATGCCCGCCGACCATCCGGCGCCGTCACCGGCTCCGGAAAGAGAATCGCGTCCTTGTTGGCGTACAGATTGAAATCCGCGGCGGTGTCCGGCTCGTAGTCGAAGCCGATCGGGCCGATCCGGTGCCAGTTGACCAGATCGCCGGACAGTGCCAGCGCGACCCGCGGGCCGAGCGGGCCGAACGCCGTGTAGCTCATGACCCAGCGGTCCAGCGCGTCCAGCCGGGTGACCCGGGGATCCTCGACCCCGCCACCGCCGCTGTTGCGCTCCCAGTCCGGGCCGGGTTCCAGCGCGAGCCCCAACCGCTCGACCCCGGTGGGTGCGCCGTCGCTGTCGAACAGCACCCGAGCCCGGCCGATCCGTGAGTAGTTCCCATCGCCCACCAGCCGCGGGAACAGGTAGAGCTCGCCGTCCCGGCCGCGGGCGGCCGCCGGGTTGAGCACGCCCTGCACCTCGCGCGGATCATCCGGATCGGGCTCCATCACCAGCCCGATGCGGCGCGCCGTGCAGTCCTGCTCCAGGTCGGTCATCCTGCTCCATTCCCGTTCGGACGCTCGTCCGCGGTGCGGGCTTCGTGTGGGCGCTGGGTGGCGGCCTCGTGAAAGGATTCTGCCGGAGATCGCTGATCGCCGTCCGAAAGGGAGGATCGCATACATGCCGGATATCAGGACCATCCTCGACGCCGACGAGAAGGTCGCTCATCTGGAGAGCATCGGCCCGCCGGATTTCGAGGTGACCCTACCCTCGGCCGTCGAGCTGCCCGGGATCCTGCTCGACCTCGCCGTACCGCACGAGGACATCGACACGCTCGTCGCACTGCGACCGGAATCGGCCGACCTGCGCTGGCTGCTGGACCGGTGCACGCATTCGCTGGTCCGCCGCATGGGAGAGCTCGAGGGTCCCCCGGTCTTCCCGGAGCTGCCGGACAGCGCCGGCCCGCTGCGCCGCTACTTCCCGATCTACGTCTTTCTTGCCGTGCTGCCGCACGTGCAGGAGTTCCACCGATCGCACGGGATCTCCGAGGAGGTCTCCCGACGGACGCTGCGCGATCTCGGCCGCTACATGGCGGTGTATCGGCAGCGGTTCGGCGTCGGCGGCTTCGACGTGGTGCCCTGGCTGATGAATCACTTCCGCGGCACCCTGTACGACCTCGGCCGGCTGCAGTTCGAGCGGTCGACCCTCGACACCCGCACCGGAAATGCGGTCACCGCGGCCGGACTGCCCTACGGACCGGGCGACCCTGCACTCGGCGTGCACATCCCGGAATTCTCCGGACCGCTAAGCCCCGCGGCGTGCGACGCCGCCTTCGCCCGGGTGCCGGCATTCTTCGCGACGCATTTTCCGGCGGAGAAGTACGCCGTGGCCACCTGCCATTCCTGGCTGCTCGATGAGCAACTGGCCGAGTACCTCGCGGCGGAGTCCAACATCATCCGGTTCCAGCGGCGGTTCCGGCAGGCGTACCAACCCGCCGACGACGACTCCGACACGATGCTCTTCGTCTTCGGACGCACCGACGCCGACCTGGACCAGCTGCCGCGGGACACCCGCCTGCAGCGCGCCATCATCGACCACCAGAAATCCGGCCGACACTGGCGGATCGGCTCCGGCTGGCTGGACCTGTGACCACTGGCGGCTCGGCCCGCGGCCCTGTCCGCGGTGGGGCCTAGCGCCGGTCAGGTCGTCGAAACCTCGGGCTCGACCAGGTCCACCATCGCCGAGCACAGCTCGTCGGCGCCCGGGTAGGAGCGCGTCGCCATCCGCTGCAGCGCGTCCAGCAGCACCTTCCGGTCGGGCCCGGCGACCGGCGCCAGCATCTCCTCCTCGCCCTCGGCAATGCGCTTGACCGCTCGGCGCAGCGCACGTTGTCCGGTCGGGGTGATCGTGACCCGGCGGGCCCGTCGATCGGCCGGATCGGGGCGCCGCTCGATGAGCTTGGCCGTCTCCATCGTGTCGAGCACGTTCGTCATGACCGAGCGGTCGATGTCGAGCTGACGGCCGAGCTCCAGCTGTGTCTCGGGGCACCGACCGTCGACGGCGGTGAGGATGAGGTAGCTGCGCAACCCGCCCGGCAGATCGCTGACGGCCTGCTGCGCCCGCGCCGTGTACTCGTGCGCAAGCCGACCGAGCAGCCAACCCAGATCGCGTTCGAGCGTGCGGGGCAGTTCGGGCGTCGGCGCCACGTGCGGTGCGGATTGCGTACGGACCATGGCTACGAGGATAGCGGCGCCACCGCTGTGATGCCGTAGACAGATCTTCGGCCGTAGAGATGTTCTTTCAGTGATATCTTCTGTGGTGCCACATACTTTCCCACTACGGAGAAGTCATGACCCTGCTCCACGTCACCAGCAGCATCCGCCAGGACGGCTCAGTCTCCCGCGAGGTCGCCGCCACGTTCCTGAAGCATTGGCAGGACGCGCATCCCGGCGACACCGTCGTACACCGTGATCTCGGCACCGACCCGCTGCCCTACATCGGCATCGACGAGCTCTCGCTGGCGCTGGCCGGCGATGCGGAACGCACCCCGAGCCAGGCGTCGGCGGCCGCGCTGCAGCAGGAGATCGGCGACGAGGTGCTGGCCGCCGACGCCTACCTGATCGCGACGCCGCTCTATAACTGGACCATTCCGTCCCGGCTGCAGTCGTGGGTGGATCGGCTGCTCGCCAATCACGGTCTCTGGAACGGCGGCCAGCCGCTGGCCGGCCGGCCAGCGGTGGTCATCACGGCCAAGGGCGGCACGTACGGACCCGGCACGCCGCGGGAGGGCTGGGACCACGCCGAGCCGTACCTGCGCCGGATCCTCGCCGACGTCTTCGGGCTGGAGACCACCTTCGTCAGCGCCGAGCTCACCCTGGCCGGGGTCAACCCGGCGATGGCCGGTCTCCTCGACCAACGCGACGATTCGCTTCGGGCGGCTCATGCGGCGGCAGCCAGCCACGCCCGGCGCATCGCGGTCCAGGCCGCCGCCTGAGATCGCTAGAAGCCGATGATCTCGTTCAACGCCAGGACATTTCCCTCCGAGTCGACGACAAATGCCGACTTCACCGCGCCGTAATCGGTGATCACGCCGGTGACGGCACCATCCTGGCCCTGGAAGCTGGATCGGCCCGGGGTCAGGAATGTCGCTCCCCTTGCGGTCAACTCGGCGACGAGCTCCTCGATGCCGGTCACCGTGAAACTGACCGTGGGATAGCCGGGGGGCGTCCGCTCGGGAATCTCGGTGACGCAGATGCTGGAGCCGTCACCGGCGTCGAACAGCATCGGGTCCTGGATCGGCGACGGCCGCTGCGGCAACCCCAGGACGTCGCGATAGAACGCTCCGGCTCGCGCACCGTCCTGAGCGGGCAGCACAGGATTGACGTAGCAGCGCTCGAGCATCTGGGACTCCCTCGTCGTCCGGCATTTTATGCGCCGAGGCTAGGTCGCCGGTCTGACATTCGTACGGGTATCCCGACCGTCCGGCCGGCAAGCGCCATCCCCGCTTGACGCCGTCGCGGCGCCGTGATCATGCAGAAAGGGTCCGCGACACGCCGCACGGACGAGCCCTTTCTGCATGATCACCGCACCCGGGCGGCGACCAATGACGGTGCGGTTCGTACGGGGTTCAGCCGCTGAAGGTCGCCCGGTAGGCGCTGGGCGTGGTCCCGAAGGCGCGCCGGAAATGCAGCCGGAAGTTGGCGGCGCTACCCATTCCGGTCCGCGCGGCGATGTCCTCGATCGGTACGCGACGGTCCTCCAGCAGCGTGCAGGCCAGGCGCAGCCGCTGCCGGGTCAGCCAGGCATGCGGGCTGGTCCCGACCTGATGCTGGAACGCGCGGTTGAACGTACGCGGGGCCTGCAGCGCCCGGCGGGCCAGATCGGTCACCGTGATCGGCTGGTGCAGCCGGGCCAGCGCCCACTCGGTGACCGCGGCCAGATCGGTCGAGACCGTGGCGGGCGCGGCCGGAATGAACTGGGCCTGGCCACCGGCCCGGTGCAGCGGGGTCACCAGGCTGCGGGCCCGTTCGATCGCGGCCGGCTCGCCGTGGTCGACCGCGAAGATGTGCAGGCACAGGTCCAGGCCGGCGGCCACTCCCGCGCTGGTCAGGACGTCGCCGTCATCGACGTAGAGCACGGTCGGGTCGATGACGACCGCCGGATATCTGCGCGCCAGCTCGGCGGCGTGCTGCCAGTGCGTGGTCGCCCGCCGACCGTTCAGCAGGCCGGCCTCGGCCAGCGCGAAGGCGCCGGTGCAGACCGAGGCCAGCCGGGCGCCGCGGTCGTACGCCTGGCGCAACGCGGCGAGCACCCCGGCCGGCACCGGACCGCGGTCGAAACCCGGCACCACGACAGTGTCGGCCCGGGCCAGCGCGCCCAGATCGGATTCGACGCTGATCGCGAAGCCAGACGTGGTGGCCACCAGACCGGGATGGGCGGCGCAGAGCGTGACCTCGTACCGATCGAGTCCGTCGTGCCCGAACACCTGGACCGGGATGGTCAGGTCGAACGCCACCACCCTCGGCAGGGCGAGCACGGCAACGCTGTGACTGGCTGAATCGTGGCTGGCTGAATCGTGGCTGGCTGGATCCTGATGCACATAGGCAACTATGCCACTGGCGTCGCTCATCGACGACCGGAATGCTGCTGCCATGCGAATCGAGATTGTGGTTTTCGACGGCTTCGACGAGATCGACGCCCTGGGCCCGTTCGAGGTGCTCGACAGCGCGGCCCGGGCCGGCGCGCCGTTCGGGGTGGCCCTGGTCGGCGCCGACGGCCCGGCCGAGATCCGGGCCCAACACGGCCTGCGGATGATTGTCGAGGAAGGACTGGGCCGACCCGACGCGGTCATCGTGCCGGGCGGTGGGTGGCTCAATCACGCACCGGAAGGCGCTTGGGCGCAGGCCCGGCGCGGCCAGCTGCCGCGCCGGTTGGCCGAGCTGGCCGGCACGGTGCGTTGGACGGCATCCGTCTGCAGCGGCGCCATGCTGCTGGCCGAGGCCGGACTGCTGCGCGGCCGACCCGCGACCACCAATCACAACCTGCTGACCGGGTTGGGCGAGACCGGGGCGATTGTGACGCCGCACCGGGTCGTCGACGACGGCGACATCGTCACCGCCGCCGGCCTGACCGCAGGGCTGGACCTCGGGCTCTGGTTGATCGAACGGGAGGTCGGTCCGGAGCTCGCCGCGACCGTCGCGGACAACATGGAATACCTGCCGCGCAACGATGTCTGGCGGCGTACGGAGCCGGCGTCGGTGGTCTAGCCGGCCCGGCGCTCTATCCACTGGAGCGGGCAGTGGGCAGTACGCTGCGGGCGCGGCGTCCGGCTGTGGGACGCTGGCCGCCGTCAGGGACAGCCCGCAGAAAGGCCCATCGTGACCGCCTCCGCGCAATCCGCCGGCGCCAGGTATTTCCGGCTGCTGCACGACCTGCTGGACACGGTGGAGAAGACCGAGGCCGAGCCGATCGACGGGGCGGCCCGGCTGATCGCCGACGCCATCGCCACCGATCATCGGATCGTATTGCTGGGCACCGGGCATTCCTATGCACTTGCCCTGGAGCTGTGCGGACGGGCCGGCGGATTCACCGCGCTGGAAGCGATTCACGATGCGGCGCTGGCAATGTCCGAGGGCCTGTCGAAATCGACCGCGACCGAGCGGCTGGGCGGCTACGGAACGATCCTGATGGACGAGGCGGCGCTCGCGGCCGGCGACGTACTGCTCGTGATCAGCAATTCCGGGCGCAATGCCGTTCCGGTGCAGGCGCTGCTGGCGGCGCGGGAGCGCGGCGCCGGGACGATTGCCCTCACCAGCGTGGCGCATTCGCAGTCGATGCCGGCCCGGCCGCCGTCGCCGGGTCGGCTCTTCGAGGTGGCCGACGTCGTGCTCGACAATCACGGAACTCCCGGCGACGCGGGTATTACGGTCCCCGGCGCGGTCAATGCGCTCGGCCCGACCTCGACGGTGCTCGGTGCGGCGATCCTGCAGGCGGTCGCGTTGCGGGCCGCCGAGTTGTTGGTCGAGGCCGGCCACACTCCGGAGGTCTACCGCAGCGCCAACGTCTGAGCCGCTAAAGCAGGCCGGGTGTTAAAGCAGGCCGGGCAGGTCGCCGCGAATTACCCGGTCCGCGCGCGCAACACCTCCGCTGACGGTGCGGGCATTGGCCTCGTCGGAGCCTTCCACCCAGCGGCGGGCGGCGGGGCGGTTCTTGCCGAACTGCACATGTCGCTCGATCAATCGTTCGCGGCGCGGACCGCCGTCGAGGTCGATCCACCAGCATTCGTCGAGCTGCGGCCGGATGCCACGCCACAGGCCCTCGTCGTGCAACAGGTAATTTCCCTCGGTAATGACGAGGTTGATCTCGGGAAACACCGGAATGCTGCCCGCGATCGGCTGCTCGATGACCCGCTCGAACCCTGGTGCATAGACGATCTCGCCGGACGGCTCACGGAGCCGGCGCAGCAGGGCGACGAAGCCACCGGCGTCGAACGTGTCCGGCGCACCCTTGTATTCAGCGCGCCCCAGCCGGCGCAATTCGACGTCGGCCAGGTGATAACCGTCCATCGGGACCACCATCGCCCGCGGCCCGACGTGTTCGGCCAGATATACCGCGAGGGTGCTCTTTCCCGCCCCCGGCGGGCCGGCGATACCCAGAATGCGGCGCGGCCCGTCCGCGAGGTCCGTCGCCCGCCGGACCAGGGCCTGCAGTTCGGTGCCGGATTCGGACTCAGACAATGCTGATCCGGTCGCGGTCGGCCATGGTGCGCCGGAAATCCTCGATGGGATAGAACGTCATGCCACCGGCGCCCCGGATCGACCGTACGGTGTCGCCGTCGAAGTTGTACGCGATCGTCTCGCCCGGCGCGGAATAGCCGGGTGATGCGGTAATGCGCAGTACCGCGTCGCTCTCGACGGCGAATTCGAGCGGATTGTCGGCGGGATCGGCCTGGCCGGGCCGAATTCCCAGCAGCTGCCCACCGATGGCGGTGATGTCCAGGACGCTCCACAGATTGGCGAAACGGCCGCAGAACCGCCCGACATCAGGCAACTCGGGTTTCGTCGGATCGATGAGGTTGAGGAGTTTCACGATCCCGGCGGCCAACTCCTGAGCCGGACCGTCGATCGCATTGGTGAGTACGGATACGGCAAGCCGTGCCTCGGGGTCCAGCATTGTCCGGGTCGAATGGCCCGGATATCCGCCGCCGTGGCCCACCACCCGCCGGTCCCCTACCTCTTCAACGGAAAGGCCCAAACCGTAGGAGTTGTCTCCACCGATGACCTTCCACTCCTCGTGCTGCATCAGCCGTTTCGAGGCGTCGGTGAGCAGCCTGTCGTCGCCGCGGAAATGTGCCGCGGCGTACCGGCACATATCACTGGCCGTGCTGCTGAAGCCGGTGGCCGCGGACATGGCCCGGGTGTCGACGTGGTCGATCGGTACGCGGTGCTGCTGGTAGGCGAGCGAGGTGTACCCGTTGGCGTAATCGCCGAGCCGTGCCTTATCGAGCTCCGGAGCGGTGTCGGCCAGCCCCAACCGGTCGACGATGTTTCTGCTGACATAGTCGTTGTACGGCAACCCGGATGCCGCGGCGATGACGAGGCCGAGCAGCGAATAGCCGATATTCGAATACTTGAAACGCTCGTTCGGCTCGAGCACCGCATTCGCGTCGGTCGCGAGGCCGCGCAATTCCACCTCGTCCGGAAACGGGCGGGCCAATTGCCAGAAATCGCTCTCGTCGCCGTCCCGGACCACACCGCCGGCATGTCCGAGCACTTCGCGCACAGTGACCCGGGCCAGTTTCGGCGAGCTGTCGGCGATCCACGGAAGGTGCACGCGCAGCGGGTCATCCAGGCGCAGCTGACCGGATTCGGCCAGCTGCAGCACGGCCGTCGCGGTGAAGGTCTTGGAATGCGACGCGATCCGGAAGAGATGCCCCGGCGTCAGCGCCGTTCCCGCGGCCATGTCGGCATGCCCGTGCGCCGTGTCGAGGACGACCTCGTCGTCGACCAGGACGGCCGCCTGGACGCCCGGGGCGCGTAAATAGGTCTGCCGGAAAGCCAACCAGGAATCGATATATGCCGTCGCGGAGCGGACCGCGTCCTTGGAGAGTTCAGTCACCCGCTGACCATACCTGTCGGCCTGGGAGCCGGCTCGCGGTCGGACAACATCGGCCGCGACCGGCCCTGAGCCAGGATCAGCCGACGTCGAGCCGGGCTGCAGTCTCATCGTCCAGCTTCACGTCCAACGCGCCGAGCGCCTCGTCAAGCTGTTCCACTGTGGACGCTCCGAAGACCGGAATGACGGTCGGCTGGTGCCGCAGGAGCCAGGCCAGGGCCACCTGGTTCGGGGTCGCGTCCAGGTCTGCCGAGACCTCCCGGAGCACCTGATAACGCGCCTGCGCGCTGGGATGCGCATATCCGCGATGCGCCGGCAATGGCCGCTCCGCCCGGCCGTAGGAGCCGGACAGCAGCGGGCTGTAGGCGATCAGCGTGACCTCTTCGTGGACGGTGAGGTAGTCGAGCATCTCCGGATCCGCGACCGGAGCCCGGCCCGCGACCGCCCGCGGCCAGAGGTACGTGTACTCCTGCTGGATCGCGCTGTAGGCCGGCACACCGAGTGCCGCCGCGGCGTTGCGAGCCTGTTCCAGCCGCCAGGTCGCGTGGTTGGAACACCCGACCGACGCGACCGTACCGTCGTTGACGAGACCGCCCATCGCGCCGACCGTCTCCTCGATGGGTGTGGCCCGGTCGTCGATGTGCGCGTAATACAGATCGATCCGGTCGATCTGCAACCGACGCAGGCTGTCCCCGACGGCTCGCCGGATGGTGGGGGCGGCGAGGCCCTCGAAATTCTCCGGGCTCGGATCACCGGGGACGGTGGTTTTCGCTCCGCATTTCGTGGAGATGACCAGCTGGTCGCGATTTCCCCGGTCGGCCATCCACGATCCCAACAGCGTCTCGCTTTCGCCGCCGTCCCGGACCCACTGGTTGTAGTTGTCGGCGGTGTCGATGAAGGTCCCGCCCGCCTCGACGAAGCGATCCAGGATCGCCTCCGAGGTCGCCCGGTCCACCTTGGTGCCGAACCACATCGCGCCGAGGCACAGGGCGCTGACCGTCCGCCGGCCGTCATCGGATCCAATTATGCGCTGCTGCATTTTGCCGCTCCTGTAGGTATTTTGGCTTCACCGACGACCCTAGGTCGGCGCCCGCCCGCGGAGCCGACCAATCGCGCACCGTTCGGCCAGACCAATCCGCCCTAACCGCGCATGGCTCGCAGGAGCACCGGTGCGGCGACCAGCAGGGCGATGCCGCGGACCACACCGGCTACCGGATACGGCGCCGGGCTCCGCGAGCAGACACCGCGACAATCGCCGGCCGGCGGCACGTAGCCTGGGCGCCATGGCTGATCTGACCTCCGTCCCGGATCCGGGCCGCGAAGGGCCGCTGGAGCGCCGGGAACGGATCCGCCGGCAGATCCTGGCCGACGGCTACGCGCGACTCGACGACCTGGCGAAGTCGTATGGCGTCAGCGTGATGACCGTGCACCGCGACGTGGACGCCCTGGTCTCGGAGGGCTGGCTGACCAAGCTGCGGGGTGGCGCCACCGCCAACCCATCCGCCCTGCTGCGGGCCAGCGTTCGGGACCGGTCCTCCGCGATGCGCCGGGAAAAGGCGGCTATAGCCCGGACCGCCGCCGGCCACCTGCGCCGCGGGCAGACGGTCTTCCTCGACGACAGCACCACCGCGATGGGCCTCATCCCGTACCTGAGCGAGCATGTGCCGATTACCGTGGCCACCAATTTCCTGACCGCCGCCGACCGGGTCAAGGACCTCGCCGGCGTCGACCTGCTCGTGCTCGGCGGCCACTACCAGCGGGTGCAGAACGCCTGCTACGGCGTCGCGACGGTCGAGGCGATCGCCCAGCTGCACGCCGACGTGCTCTTCATGTCAACGACCGCCGTGGTGAACGGCGCCTGCTACCACCGGTCCGAGGCGACCCTGATGGCGCGGCGGGCGATGCTGTCGCACGCCGCACAGAGCGTTCTGATGGTCGATCACGCCAAGTTCGGCCGGCCGGCGCCTCATCTGCTCGGCCCACTCGACGGATTTGACCTGCTCATCACCGATGCGGATGTCGACCCGAACGATCTCGCCGAGGCCCGTCAGCACGCCGTCGACATCGAGATCGCCCCGCTGGCCTGATCACCACAACCGCTGCGAGATCAAACATCACCCGTGTGACAATTGGCCTATGCCTGGCGATGACCCATCGGTGCTCAACCTCGCACAACGGCGCCGGTCGTTGTCCGCCGCGACCTCCGGGGTCCACGACGTCGTGGTGATCGGAGCGGGCGCGACGGGCGCCGGGGCCGCGCTCGACGCGGTCGGTCGCGGGCTGTCGGTCGTCCTCGTCGATGCCGGCGACCTCGCCGCCGGCACGTCGTCGCGATCGGGCAAGACGTTGCACGGCGGGCTGCGGTATCTCGAGCAGTTGAACTTCCGGCTGGTCAACGCGGCGCTGCATGAGCGCAATCTGTTGGTCACCACGCTCAGCCCCTACCTCGCCCGGCCTGAGCCGTACACCTATCCGTTGACCCACCACTGGGAGCGGCCCTACATAGGCGCCGGGATCGCGCTGTACGACGTCATGACGCTGACCCGCAAGGGAGTGCCGCACCACCGGCACTTCACCCGCAAGGGCGTCCTGGCCGAAGCGCCGGCGCTCGACCCAGCGAAGGTCGTGGGCGGAATCCGTTACTACGACGTGCAGATCGACGATGCCCGGCACGCCATGCTGCTGGCCCGCACCGCCGCCGGGCTCGGTGCGCAGGTCATCAGCCGGGCCCGCGTGATAGATATCCCAAGCAACGCCGGCCGGGTCGGCGGGGTCGTCGTCGAGGACCTGCGGACCGGCACCAGGCACGAGATAAGAGCCCGCAGTGTGATCAATGCGGCCGGGATCTGGTCGGCCGAGATCCAGAAACTCGCCGGCCGGCCGACCTTCCGGGTCCAGCCGGCGAAGGGCGTGCACGTCGTGCTGCCGCTCAGTGCGCTGGATTCCCGGACCACGCTGTTTGCGCGGGCCGAGGACTCGGTCATCATCATCCGCCGGTGGGGCGACTACTGGCTGCTCGGCACCACCGACACCCCGTACGACGGCGACTATTCCGCGCCGCGGGTGGAGCGCGCGGAGATCGACTACCTGCTCCGCAACATCAACCGGTACCTGCGCACCAAGATCCGCCGCGAGGACATCGTCGGGGCCTTCGCCGGGCTGCGTCCGTTGCTCGCGCCGATGGACGACGACCCGTCGGCGACCTCGGCGCTGTCCCGCGACCACTCGGTGATTCCCGGCCCGGCCGGCCTGGTCACCATCGTCGGCGGCAAGTACACGACGTACCGGCCCATGGCCGCCGACGCGATCGACGCCGCCGGCCGGTTCCTGGACGGCGACCTGGTCGGCACAGGGTCCGAGACGCAGCCGGTCCTCGGCTCCGCCGGCTGGACCGAAATCCTGCAGCGAGCGCCGGCCATCGCCGAGCTGTACGGGCTGGACGTGCGAGAGGTCCAGCGGCTGGTGCACCGGTACGGGGCGCTGACCGAGGAGGTGCTCGCCCCAGCGGCCGCCGACCCGCGGCTGGCCCGGCCGCTGCCCGGAGCCCCGGCCTACCTGGCCGCCGAATACCGCTACGCCGTCACCCACGAGGGCGCGCTCACCCTCGACGACGTGCTGTGGCACCGCACCCACGTGTCCTTCGAAACCTCGGACGGCGGTGCCGAGGCGGCGCCGCATGTCGCGACTCTCATCGCGACCGAACTCGGCTGGGACGAGGCGGAACAGGCCGCCGAGGTGAAGCGGTACCGGGAGTGGATCCGGCTGGAACGCGCCGCGCTGTAAGGGGTTCAGCGGGGCCAGAGCGCGCGGGCGGCGCTCTGCCGGCGCAGGTAGTGCTGATAGCCGGCGGCGTAGAACTGGACGTCGGCGGGCTCCGGGTCG
This sequence comes from Mycobacteriales bacterium, assembly GCA_036267955.1. GTDB lineage: Bacteria > Actinomycetota > Actinomycetes > Mycobacteriales > QHCD01 > DATAVB01. The sequence goes on from DATAVB010000147.1 coordinate 24,021, forward strand.
ATCACCTGCTCCGGCCGGGTCCAGGCCGGGACGTCGATCTCCCGGCCGGTCGCTCGCAGCGCGGACATCACGGCTCCGCGGGCCCCCACCTCCGGACTGCGGGCAATCTCCAGCGGCCGCCCCAGCACGCTCGCGAACACCCGCAGCCACGGCAGCGACCGGGTCCCGCCCCCACAGACGACCAGTCGGCCGGTCAGACCGGCCGCGTCGAGGCACTGGCGGGCGGCATAACCGAGTGCCTCGCACAGCGCCCGCACCAGATCCTCGCGGGTCGTGGTCAGGGCGAGCCCGTCGAATTGGCCGCGGGCAGCCGGATCGACGAACGGCGCCCGCTCCCCCGAAGGCGCGAGGTACGGCAGCGCACTCACGCCATTGGCACCGGGTGTGGTCGCCGCCAGCGCGTCGCCGATCTGGTCGTGCCGCAACCCGAGCAGCCCCAGCGTCCAGTCCAGCGACGCGGTGCCGACCATCGCGGCCATCACCCGGACCCACCGGTCCGGCTCGGTGGTCGCCAGGTGCATGCCGGCCGGCTCGCCGCCGGTGTCGATCCGGTCGACCAGGACCTGGGACGACAACGTCGTACCGATCGTCAGCAACCCGTCGCCGAGCTCGCGCACCCCGCCGCCGGCGGAGCAGGACGGCATGTCGAATGGGCCGGACACCACCGGGGTGCCGGCGGCCGGCCCCGGACCGCCCCGCAGTTCACCGATCGGCAGCGGCACCACGACCGGGGCGAGCAGCCCGGCGCGGTGCTCCAACCCGCAGAGCCGCAAGGCTTCCGCGGCGTACTCGCCGTGGCCGTCGCCGAACGGGACCGAGGCGTCGGACGAGTCGGTGGCCCGCACCCCGGTCAGCCGCTGGAAGATCATGTCCTTGCAGTACGCCGCGGTGCTCGACCGGTCGAGCTCATCGGGGGCGTGCTCCTGCAGCCAGTGCAGGATCGGCGCCTGCGCACCGGGAAACAGCGCATTGCCGCTGATCGCGTATATCGCGTCGGTGACCCCGGCGCGTTCCCAGTCGCGCAGGACCCCGGCGGCCCGGCCGTCGAGCCAGGAGATCGCCGGCCGGGTCGGTTGCCCGGCCGCGTCGAGCAGCCAGCAGCCGTCGCCCTGCCCGGTGATCGCGACCAGTTCGACGTCGGCTGCGGGCACCTGCCCGAGGATGTCCCGGACCGCGGCGTAGACCAGTTCCGGATCCTGCTCGACGTGCCCGGGCGCCGGGTGGTGCAGCGGTACGGGACGGGACGCCGTGGCGACGATATCGCCGTCGGCGGTGAACAACGCCAGCTTGGCGACCGAGGTCCCGACGTCGATGCCGAGGTATCTCAAGCGTGGTTGCTTTCGTACTCGGTGATCACCGCGACCTTCTGCGCGGAGGCGGAACGTTCGTCGAAGACGTAGCCGAGCCATTCCCGGACCAGTCTGCGGGCCAGCTCGATACCGACCACCCGCTCGCCCATGGTCAGCACCTGGCAGTTGTTCGAGAGCACGGACCGCTCCGCGGAGAACGCGTCATGTGCGGTGGTGGCCCGGATGCCGGCCACCTTGTTGGCGCTGATCGCCATGCCGATGCCGGTCCCGCAGATCAGCACGCCGCGGTCGGCGTCCCCGGCCGCGATGCGCTCCCCCGCGGCCAGGCCGATCTCCGAATACGGGGCGGCGGTGTCGTCGGGATGCACGCCGAGGTCGTGCACCGACTCCACCCGTGGGTCGGCCAGCAGGTCTGCCTTGATCTGCTCTTTGTACGAAAGACCGGCGTCGTCGCTGCCGATCACCAGTCGCCAACGTGGCTCGGTCATCGCTGTTCTCCTTCTGTGGTTGCCAATGCGGGCCCGGCGGCGGTGAGGCACAGCGCCATCGAGGTGGCCCCGGCATCGGGGGTGCCGACACTGCGCTGGGCCAGCGGTCGGGCCCGGCCGACCTTCGGCGTCATCGGTGCGGTGTCCGCCGCCGCCTGGGTGGCGACCGCGCACGCCGAGCTCCACGCCTGCGCGCACGGCGTCCCCGCGTCCAGTCCGGCGGCGAAGGCGTCGGTGAACGGGACCAGCGCGTCGAGCATGGTCTTGTCGCCGACCTGGGCCTTGCCGGCCCGCTGCACGTCGTCGATGCCGGCCCGGATCCCGCCCGCCAACTGATTCCCGGTCGGGCGGCCGGTGTTGCCGACCGTCCGGCCGACCGCCTGCAGCAGCAGACCCCAGAGGATCCCGCTGGTGCCGCCGGCCCTGTCGCCGAAGGCGATTCCGGCCGCATCGAGCGTCTCGCCCGCCCCGCCCGCGCAGTCCCCGGCGGCCGCGGTCGCCGCTCGCAGACCGCGCACCATGCCGGTGCCGTGGTCTCCGTCGCCCGCGACAGCGTCGATCCGGCCCAGCTCGGTCTCGTGCTCGATCGCGGTGGCCAGCATCGCGTCGAGTGCCGCCCGAACGGTGTCGGCCGCGGCCCGGGAGGCGTCGTCAGCGGTGCTCGTCCCTGCTGCCGCTTGGCCCTGATCGGCCCGTGCCGACGCCGGCTCGAACCGCGGCAGGTCGGCCACCGAGCCGCGGCGGAAGCCGGGCGTCTCGGCCGGCGCGACCCACAGTTCTTCCAATTCCTCGTCCAGCCAGGTCAGCGTCAGGGACGCGCCACCCATGTCAAGGCTGGTCACCAGCTCGCCGACCTCGGGCAACACCAGGGTCAGCCCGGCCTCGGCCAGCACCGCCGCCACGGTCTTCCAGAGCACGAACAGTTCCTCGTACTTCGTGCCGCCCAGGCCGTTGAGGATGACCGCCACCCGATCCCCCGCGCCGTCCGGGCGCTCGGTGAGCAGCGGGTCCAGCAGCCGGCGGGCCAGCTGGGTGGCGTTCGTGCGCGGGACCGACTCGATGCCCGGCTCGCCGTGAATGCCGAGGCCGAGCTCCATCTCGCCGTCCGGCACGGTGAACAGCCGCTCGGTCTGGCCCGGCAGCGTGCAGCCGGCGAACCCCACCCCGAAGGTGCGGGTGCGGTCATTCGCCTTGATCGCCAGGCGTTCCACCTCATCGATGCTGTCGCCGCGGTCGGCCGCGGCACCGGCGATCTTGAAGACGCAGAAGCCGCCGGCGATGCCCCGCCGCTTGGTGAGCTCGCCGGCCGGGGCCGAGGCGATGTCGTCGGTGACCAGGACGGTGCGGCAGTCGGTGCCCTCGGCCCGCGCCCGATCCTGGGCGACGCCGAAGTTCATCACGTCGCCGGCGTAGTTGCCGAAGCTGAACAGCACCCCGGCTCCGCCATCCAGGGCCCGGGCCGCCCGGTAGGCCTGCTCGGCCGAGGGTGAGGTGAAGATGTCGCCGATCACGGCGCCGTCGGCGAAGCCGGCGCCCACCACCCCGCAGAACGCCGGATAGTGCCCGCAACCGCCGCCGATGATGACGCTGACCTTGCCCTGCCGGGCGCCGCCGCGGCGCATCACCGCGGAGGCATCGGGGACCTGTTCGATGTAACGCGCGTACGCCGAGGTGTAGCCGGCGACCATGTCGTCCTTGAACGCCGCGGGGTCGTCGTAGATGTGCGCCATGTACGCAGCCTCCGGTTGATCGGGCCAGCCTGCCTGGGTCAGTTTGACAGTCGGATCAATGCAGGCGGGCGAGCGCGTGGACCCGGGCGTCGTCGTGCCCGCTGGCCACGTGATCGGCCAGCGCCAGCGCGTCGGGCGCCGGCGGATACTGCGGATTGGGGATCGCGATCACGTACAGCCCGGCCGCGTGCGCCGAACGGATCCCGTTGCTGGAGTCCTCGAACGCCAGGCCCGGGCCGCTGAAGCCGACCCGGCGGACCGCCTCCAGGTAGACGTCCGGCGCCGGCTTGCCGCGGGCCACCTCCTCGCTGGAGACGGTGGCGTGGAACCGGTCGGCGATGTCGTTGCTCGACAGCACCCGGTCGATCACCTCGCGGGCCGCCGAGGAGGCTAGCCCCAGCGGGAGGCGTTGCCCCACGGCCTCGATCAGCTCGCGCGCGCCGGGCAGCAGCGGGCCGCGGCCGGCGTCGATCGCGGCGACGACATGCTGGATACAGCGCCGGCGCGCGCCGTCCGCGTCCTCGGGCCGGCCGGCCCGGCCGGCGAGATAGCCGGCCCACTCCGGTGAGCTCATGCCCTGCATCGCCGGGCTGAACTCGTCCTTCCAGGTCACGCCCGCGCCGCCGAGGTAGGCCTGCCAGCTCTCTTCCCAGAGATGCTCGGTGTCGGCCAGCACCCCGTCGAGGTCAAAGATCGCGCCGGCCAGCAATCGGACTCCCCTACGCAGCTGTGAAAAACAACGCCTGTGATGAGAGATTCTGCCGTGCCGGCGGCGCGAACGGCAACCGCCTCAGAGGCCGACGCTGCCCTGCATGATCCCGCCGTCAATGAAGACCGTGGTCGCGGTCGCGTAGCCGCCCTTGTCCGAGGCCAGGAACACCACCAGATCGGCGATCTCGGCCGGCTGCGCCATCCGACCCATCGGGATCGCCGCGTCCAGCGCCTTCATCTTCGCCGGGTCGTCCATTGTGGACTTGTTGATCGGGGTGGCGACCGCGCCCGGACCGACGTTGACGACCCGGATGTTGTGCGGCCCCAGTTCCACGCCCGCGGTCCGGGTCAGCATCCGGGTGCCACCCTTGGAGACGCAGTAGGCGACGTTGCCCGGCATCGGCCAGTCCTCGTGCACCGAGGAGATGTTGATGACGACCCCGCCGCCACCCTGGGCGATGAACTGCTTGGCCGCCAACTGCGTACCGAAGAATGCGCTCTTCAGGTTGATATCCAGGACTTTCTGGTAATCGGCCTCGGTGGTGTCGAGGATTGAGGTGCGTGTCTCGACGCCGGCGTTGTTGACCAGTGCGTCGAGCCGCCCGAACGCCTGCACCGCGGTGCTGACCATGCGCTGCAGATCCTCGACCTTGCTGACATCCGCCTGGACGCCAACAGCCTTGCCGCCGGCTGCCTCGATCCGGGTGATGAGCTCGGTCGTCTCCTCCGGGTGCGCGATGTAGTCGATGACGACATTGGCGCCCTCGGCCGCGGCGGCGAGCACGATCGCCTCGCCGATGCCGCTGTTGCCTCCGGTGACGATGATGGTCTTTGCCTCGAGCAGCATGCGTTTCTCCTTCGCCTGCGCCGCTCGGGTACGAGTAGCGATTGGCCGCGGCGCCGATTCGAGTTTTGCAGACGAATCCGTTTTGCCTCCGCATGGGATTGCCTTGCACCTGCCGTCGGCCCCGACTGGCGACGGGGGTTTTCCTGCTGGCAAGCTCGCTGTCATGTCGCGTATCGAGGACTATGCACTGCTCGGCGACCTGCACTCGGCCGCACTGGTCAGCACCACCGGATCGGTCGACTGGATGTGCCTGCCGCGATTCGACTCCCCGGCCTGCTTCGCCGCCCTGCTCGACACCCCCGACGCGGGCCGGTGGCTGCTCGCGCCGGCGGCCGGCGGCGTCTGCAGCAGCCGGAGCTACCGCGGCGACACTCTGGTGTTGGAGACGGAGTGGAACACCCCCGAGGGCCGGGTGAAGGTCATCGACTTCATGCCGCCCCGCGGGCACGCGCCGGATCTGATCCGCATCGTCGAGGGCATCTCCGGGGCGGTGCCGATGCGGGGCGAGGTGAAGCTGCGGTTCGACTACGGCCGGATCATGCCCTGGGTCCGGCATCGCGGCTCCCGGATGGAGGCCGTTGCCGGCCCGGACGCGGTGTGGTTGAAGAGCACCGCGCAGATGAAGGGGCATGAATGGAGCACCGTCTCGGAGTTCACCGTCCGGGCCGGCGAACGGGTGCCGTTCGTGTTGACCTGGTCGCCGAGTCACCAGAGTCCGCCTCATCCCGTGGACGCCGAGGACGCCCTGCGGGACACGGTCGCCTTCTGGGAGGACTGGTGTGACCGCGGCACGATCTGCACCGGCAAGTACGCCGAACCGGTCCGCCGCTCGCTGATCACTCTGAAGGCACTGACGTACGCGCCGACCGGCGGTATCGTCGCCGCCCCGACGACCTCGCTGCCCGAGCAGATCGGCGGACCACGCAACTGGGACTACCGGTTCTGCTGGCTGCGCGACTCGACGTACACCCTCCAGGCGCTGCTCGCCGCCGGCTACCTTGACGAGGCGAAGGCCTGGCGGGACTGGTTGCTCCGGGCCGTCGCGGGCGACCCGAGCACCCTGCAGATCATGTACGGGGTGGACGGCACCCGGCGGCTGCCCGAGCTGGAACTCCCGTGGTTGCGCGGTTTCGAGGGCTCGTCGCCGGTACGGACCGGGAACGCGGCGGCCGATCAGCTCCAGCTGGACGTCTGGGGCGAGGTCCTGGACGGGCTCAACCTGGCCCGCGAGTCCGGCCTCGGCGCGCACGACAACGCCTGGGAGCTGCAGGTCGCATTGCTCGGCCACCTCGAGGGCAACTGGCAGGAGCCGGACAACGGCCTGTGGGAGATGCGTGGCGACCGCCGGCATTTCACCCACTCCAAGGTGATGGCCTGGGTGGCGGTGGACCGGATGGCGCGGGCCGTGCGCACCCATCACCTGCGCGGCCCGGTCGACCGCTGGGAACAGCTGCGCGATCGGATCCACGCCGACGTGCTGGCCAACGGCTACGACGCCGGCCGCGGCACGTTCGTGCAGTCGTACGGGAGCACCGCGCTGGACGCCAGCCTGCTGATGATTCCGCGGGTCGGATTCCTGCCGGGCGACGACCCGCGGGTGGTCGGCACCATCGACGCCATCTCGCGCGAGCTGACCCAGGACGGGTTCGTCCTGCGGTACCGGACGGACGGCTCGGACGACGGTTTGCCCGCCGGCGAGGGCGTGTTCCTGGCCTGCTCGTTCTGGCTGGTGGACGCGCTGCACGGCGCCGGCCGGGACCGGGACGCCCGGGCCCTGTTCGACCGACTGCTGGCGCTGCGCAACGACGTCGGATTGCTCAGCGAGGAGTGGGATCCGGTCGCGGGTCGGCAGTTGGGCAACACGCCCCAGGCGTTCAGCCACTTCCCGCTGGTGGTCAGCGCGATGCAGCTGGAAGCCGGTCGCGCCCACCGCAGCGACCAACCGATCCACACCTCGTAGCCGCTCCCCGCCTCTTTGACGCGCTTTGCGGGTGATCCCTTTTGCGCCAATGTGGCGTTGGGGTGACTAGATTGCCCCAACGCCACATTGGCGGGAAACGGCCCTGGCGGGAAACGGCCCTGCCGGGCCCGGTCGAACCGATCAGGCGGCCGCGGCAGCCACCCGGGCCGGCTCGAGGGCCAGCTCCAGCACCTCGCGGACGTCGCTGACCGGGTGGATCTCCAGCTGGCTGCGGATCTCCTCCGGCACGTCGTCCAGATCGGGCTCGTTGCGCTGCGGGATCAGGACCGTGGTGATGCCGGCCCGGTGCGCGGCCAGCAGCTTCTGCTTCACCCCGCCGATCGGCAACACCCGACCGGTCAGCGACACCTCACCGGTCATCGCCACCTCCGACCGGACCGGTCGCCCGGACAGCAGCGACGCCAGCGCGGTGGTCATCGTGACACCCGCGCTCGGACCGTCCTTCGGCGTACCGCCGGCCGGAACGTGGATGTGCACGCCCCGCTCCTTCAGGTCGCCCACCGGAAGCTCCAGCTCCACGCCGTGCGACCGCAGGTACGACAGTGCGATCTGCGCCGACTCCTTCATCACGTCACCGAGCTGACCGGTCAGGGTCAGTCCGCTGGCGCCGGACTCCGGGTCGGCCAGCGATGCCTCGATGAAGAGCACCTCGCCGCCGGCTCCGGTCACCGCCAGACCGGTCGCGACACCCGGAAGTGCCGTCCGTTCCGCGGATTCCGGGGTGAAGTGCGGCCGCCCGACGTACTTCGTCAGGTTGTCCGCGTCGATCCTCACCGGCAGGTTCGCGTCACCGAGCGCCACCTGAGCGGCGATCTTGCGCAGCGCTCGGGCGATGCTCCGTTCCAGCCCACGCACCCCAGCTTCCCGGGTGTATTCGGCGGCCAGCCGGCCCAACGCCTCGTCCGTGACGGTGACGTCGGCGTCGGTCAGACCCGCGCGCTCCCGCTGCCGGGGCAGCAGGTGGTCGCGGCCGATGATGACCTTCTCCGTCTCGGTGTAGCCGTCGAGACTGACCAGCTCCATCCGGTCCAGCAGCGGCGCCGGAATCGAATCCAACACGTTCGCTGTGGATAGGAACAGCACGTCCGAGAGGTCGAGTTCGACCTCCAGGTAGTGGTCGCGGAACGTGTGATTCTGTGCCGGGTCGAGCACCTCCAGCAGTGCCGCCGTCGGGTCGCCCCGGTAGTCAGCGCCGACCTTGTCCACCTCGTCCAGCAGCACGACCGGGTTCATCGAGCCGGCTTCCTTGATGGCACGGACGATCCGGCCCGGCAACGCACCGACGTACGTACGCCGGTGGCCCCGGATCTCGGCCTCGTCCCGGACGCCACCCAGCGCGACCCGCACGAACTTGCGCCCCATCGCGCGGGCGACCGACTCCCCCAGCGACGTCTTGCCGACACCGGGCGGACCCACCAGGGCGAGCACGGCACCGCTGCGCCGGCCGCTCACGACACCCAGGCCGCGGTCGTCCCGCCTCTTGCGGACCGCGAGGTATTCGATGATCCGGTCCTTCACGTCGGACAGGCCGGCGTGGTCGGCGTCGAGGATCGCGCGGGCTCCGGCAATGTCGTAGGAGTCCTCGGTCCGGGTGTTCCACGGCAGCTCCAGCACGGTGTCGAGCCAGGTGCGGATCCAGCTGCCTTCCGGCGAGGCGTCCGAGCTCCGTTCGAGCTTGTCGACCTCCTTCAGCGCGGCCTCCCGCACCTTGTCCGGCAGATCGGCGGCCTCGACCCGAGCGCGATAGTCCTCTTCCTCCGAGCCGGGATTGCCGTCCAGCTCGGCCAGTTCCTTCTTCACCGCGTCGAGCTGGCGGCGGAGCAGGAATTCGCGCTGCTGCTTGTCCACGCCGTCGGAGACCTCCTTGCGGATGGTGTCCGCGACGTCCTGCTCGGCGATGTGGTCCTTCGTCCACTGCAGCGCCAGTTCGAGCCGCTCGGTGACCTCGAGGGTCTCCAGCAGTTGCTGCTTCTGGGTCCGGCTCAGGTACGGCGCGTAGCCGGCCTGGTCGGCCAGCCGGCCGGCGTTCTCGATGCCTTCCACAACCTCGGCGAGCTGCCACGCGCCGCGTTCGTGCAGGTTGGCGACGATGAGCCGCTTGAGCTCGGTGGCGAGTTCCTCGGCCTTCGGGCCGATGTCGGTCGGATCGTCCACCGGGGTGGCTTCCACCCACAGTGCCGCGCCCGGTCCGGTGACGCCGGTGGCCGTCCCATCGGCTCCGCTCCCGAGTCCCTGCGCAATCTGCATCCGGGTCTCGGCCCGGACGACCGCGGCCTGGTGGCCGTTGGGCAGCCGGCCGACCTGCTCGATGACCGCACGGACGCCGATCGGACCGTACTGGCCGTCGTGTCGCGGGGTCACCAGCACCTCGGCGCTGGTGGCCGAACGGATACCGGGCTGGTTGAGATGTGCGTCGTTCTGTGCCTGGGCCGCCTCGATGGCGGCGCGTATGTCGGACTCCGAGAGGTCCACCGGGACGACCATGCCGGGCAGCACGACCTCGTCGTCCAGTGGCAACACGGGTAGTTTCACGGTCCCGCTCATGTGGTCACATCCTACGTTCGAAGCTTATCGAAATTGAGCTATGCCGACTCAAGTTCGATGACCGCTCCGTTGTTCCCGGCGTTCGCCACCAGCGATATGCCCGGAATGTCGCCTCAGTGGTGGGTCATCGTTTGCATCATCAGGATGATTGCGAGCACCGTGGACAGTCCAAGGACCAATCGCAGTGCGGCGAGCGCCATGATCGCCCGCAGCGCTATCGCGATGATGCGGTAGACCACTCGAACGACGGACAGCACGATCGCGGAGCCGAGCAACGCGGCCACCGCCGCGGCAACGGTCAGCGCCGGTCCGTGTCCAGTCACCGGGGCGGTCGTCAGGTCCGCCGCGACGGCCGGAACTGTGGAGCCGAACAGTACGACAATTCCCATCATCAGCGTCGACATCGCGAGTCGGATGCCTGTCCGGGCGAATGTGTTCATGACGCGCTCCCTCTCTTGGGGGCACTCCAAGGTTGCGAAAATGGGTCCTCTCGCGCGTTCTCGGGGGTACAAAGCGGACGGAGCAATGACCGCCGGCGATCGGCGGCACTCTTGGCCAGGTGGCGGATCGCGTCCGGCATGGGGTGGAAGATCGGGGATCATGCGGATGATTCGCATTGCATCTCCCCCTTCCGTGAAGTTTCGTGGACTAGGCGAACAACACTGAAGCCGGTGATTCTGACGGTAGATCCGGCCGACGGCCGCAGCAATAAGAGCAGCGCCGCAGTTTGGTCACGAATTGTCTTGCAGCCCTGGTATTGCAGTGAATGCATCGAATATTTGCGCCACGGCGCCGCTCCCGGAAAGGCCTGGACAGAGGTAGGCTTGCGGCTTTACCGGAATTCGCCAAACGTCACCGAATTCACTGGCGGTTGCCATGTCAGAGTCTCCAGCGAGCCCAAGTGCCGAACGGTCGGCGTTGGCGCAGCGACTCGCCGACCTGCGCCTTCGACACTGGCCCGATCGCACGGTGACCCAGCGTCGGCTCGGTCGGGCGCTCGGCGCCGGGCGACCGCTCAGCCCGCCGACAATCTCGTCCTGGGAGAGCGTCGCCAACCCGCGGATCCCGCGGGCGGAGCAACTGGCCGCCTATGCCCGGTTCTTCGCCACCCAGCGGTCAATCGAGGAGGGGCTGCTGGATGACGCCCGGCTCACCGAGGCGGAACGGGTACGGCGCGGCAAGCTCGAGGATGAACTGCTGGGCCTGCGGACGGCCGCGCTGCGGCCGGCCACCGCTGCCATCGCGGCACCGGCCGACCCGCTCGGCGAGATGTGGCGCTTCCGCGACCGCCGGCCGGTGACCATCGTCTGCTCCGACGTCGGCGGTGACCTGCGCCGGGCCATTCCGCACGCGGACCCGGTTGATCCGGACTACGAGGAGCTCTACGGCTACGCCGAGTTGGATGCGCTGGTCGAGCTGTTCGGCCACATCCGTGCCGTGAATCCCACGACCGAGGTGACCTTCCGGTCAGCGTCGATGTTGCGGCCGAATGACTACACCTCGCACCTCGTCGTGCTCGGCGGCGTCGGGCACAACCAGCTGACCCGGGAATTGCATGCGCGACTTGAACTGCCGGTCCGGCAGGTGCCGGAGAAGGACGGTTTCGAACCGACCGATCCGGCCGACGACCGGACGTTCCAGCCCATCGTGGACGAGACCGGCGACGAGCGGATGTTGATCGAGGACGTGGCGCACGTGTTCCGGGCGCCGAACCCGTTCAACGTCAGGCGAACCGTGACCCTGTGCAATGCGGTCTACAGCCGGGGAATCCTCGGCGCGGTCCGGGCGCTGACCCACTCCCGCTTCCGCAACCGCAACGAGCTCTACGTACAGGCGAATTTCCCCAGTCGGTGGTTGTTCAGCGTCGTGATGCGTGTGCCGGTCATCAGCGGCCAGACCCTCACGCCGGATTGGACCGTGCCCGAGACCCTGCTGCACCGGTGGCCGTCCCCGTAATCAGGCGGCGGGGCTGATCTCAAGAACGAGCTCCGGCTTGTCGGTGCCGGTCCGGTGCCGGTCAGGAGGTCGCCGCGCCCGCAGCGATGAGGTACGAATGGTTCAACCGCGAGCCGCACGGGCGTAGGGGGCGAGGGAAATTGGCGCAGGGCTGGGATGTCGCCGAGATCGGGGCGAACATTCGCGAGGTGACTGACGACGAGGTGGCCTTCTACGAGCAGAACGGGTGGGTCAAGCTCGACGGACTGATTACGCCGGAGCTCACCGCCGAGTTGATGAGGATCGGGCTCGAGACCGGCGACCGGCCGGGCGCGTGGGAATCCATGGCGACAGCTCCGGGGTTGGAGCCGTTCCGGACCATGGTTTTCGGCGAGCGCATGGGACGCAACGCCGCGCGGCTGGTTAACCGGCGGCGCCTGACCGACACCGACATCGGCCTGCGCTACCGCAACGACCACCTGGTCCGGAGAGATCGGGGTGAGCAGCACGGTACGCCGTACCATCAGGACTCGGCCGAGCACGGCTCGGACCGGATCGGCGAGCTGCAGTTCTGGCTGGCGCTGGAGGAAGTGACACCCGAGATGGGAGCCATGCGGTTCCTCTCCGGTGTGCACCGTGAGGGTCCGCTCGGATCGGGCGCTTTGAGTTCACAGGATCTGCTCGTGCAATACCCGAAACTGACGGATCTCTACGAGATGTCGCCGCCGTTCCATTACCAACCGGGAGATGCCACTGTGCATCACGGCTACATGGTCCATGGCGCGCCGCCGAATTGCACCGACCGTCCACGATGGTCATACATTTTCTCCTACACACCGGCGGACACGCGGTGGTGGAATGGCGTGGTGAAGAACTGGGGCAGCGAACGGCGAACACTGTGCGAGGAGCAGAACCCGATCGTGGCTTCGGTCTGATGATCGACCTGTCCGATCGCCATGTGCTGATCGTCGGCGGCAGCCGTGGAATCGGCGCCGCCGCCGCACGCATGGCCGCTGCCGCCGGCGCCGCGGTCTCGCTGACTTACGTCAAGAACGCGTCGGCCGCCAAGAGCGTGGTCGAGGACATCGTGGTCGCTGGTGGCCGAGCGGTCGCCTACCGAGCCGACGCCGCCAATCTGTCCGCAATGGACGAAGTCGTCCGTGATGCCGTGGCGAAACTCGGCCCGTTGCGCGGCCTTGTGGTGTCGGCCGGCGTGTACGGCGAATCGTGGCTGTCGATCGACAAAATGTCACCCCGGATCTGGGACGAGGTGATGGCGACCAACGTGCGTGGCACGTTCGTGTCGGTCAAGGTCGCCGCGCCCTACCTGCGTGACGCCGGTGGCGGCAGCATCGTCATCTACACCTCGACGGCGGGCCAGTCCGGTGCAGGCGGGAACTCGGCGTACGCCGCGTCCAAGGGCGCCCAGATCATCTTCATGCGTTCGATTGCCGAAGAGCTTGCTCCGCAGGGGATTCGAGTCAACTGCATCGCGCCGGCATGGACCGAGACCGATACGGCGACACCACTCATCGACAGCTTTGGCCGCGAGGGCATTGTGGACATCTGCCTGCTCGGAAGGACCGGCGTACCCGAGGATGTGGCCGGTCCGACCTGCTTCCTGCTCAGCGACCTGGCGTCGTACATGACCGGCTCAACCATGACGGTCGACGGCGGGCAGGCGATGCGCGGCTAGCTGGTCGCAATGCTCATCGCCAATGAGCCGGTTTCCTCGTATGCCTGATCAGGGCGGAGACCGGCCGCCTACGCGGCGTCGGCCGGCTCGGCCGGTCCGGGCTGCAGCGGTGGACCGGCCACGGCACAGTGGATCCGGCAGGGAGTCGACGTGACCCGGCCGGTGCGCAGCATGAGGAATGCGGTCGCCCCGGCGACGACCAGCAGCCCGGCACAGATGAGCATCGAGTGGCGGTAGGTCGGGGCCAGTGTCGCCGGATCGGTGAGGCTGCCCCGGCCCAGCCCGGCCACAAGGGGCAGTACGGCGACCGCGAGCAGTCCCGCGGCCCGGGCCACCGCGTTGTTCACGCCGCTGGCCACCCCGGCGAAGCGGTCCTGGACCGCACCCATCGCCGTCGAGGTCAGCGGCGCCACCGTGAGCGACAGACCGAGACCGAGCACCACGACCGGCGGCAGGACGTTGGTCAGGTAGCCGGCGTGCGATCCGACCCGCGACAGCCACACCAGCCCGCCGGCGCAGACGAGCGGCCCGACCGTCATCGGCAGCCGCGGACCGATCCGGCCGGCCAACGCACCCGCCCGCGCGGACAGCAACAGCATGAGTGCTGTCACCGGCAGCAGCGCCACGCCGGAGGCGACCGGTGAGAATCTGGCTACCACCTGCAGGTTGATCACGACCAGAAAGAACACGCCGCCCAGCGCGGCGTACATCGCGAAGGTCACCAGGTTCGCGGCGGTGAACGCCGACGAGCGGAACAACCGCAACGGCAGCATCGGATGGGCCGAACGGTGCTCCACCAGGACGAATCCGGCCAGGCCGGCGACCCCGACCACCAGCGTCGCGATCACCAGCGGATCACCCGGCCCGCGCTGCGGCCATGCGGTGAAGCCGTACGTCAGCCCGGCCAACCCGATCGCACCGGCCACGGCGCCGGTGATGTCCAGCTCGCGGGCGGCCTGCGGATCCGACGACTCCGGCACATGCCGCAACGCCACCAGCACGACCAGCGCGGCCAGCGGCGCGTTGATGAGGAACACCAGTCGCCAGCTCGACACCTCGACCAGCCACCCGCCGAGGAACGGGCCGATCGCTCCGGCGATGCCACCCAGCCCCGACCAGGCCCCGATCGCCCGGGACCGGTCGGCCGGATCGAAGCTCGCCTCCAGGATCGCCAGCGCCCCGGGCGTGAGCAGCGCGCCGCCGATGCCCTGCAGCCCGCGGGCCGCGATCAACGTCCCGATATCCGGGGCGAGGCCGCAGAGCAGCGAGGCGAGCGCGAACCAGGTGACGCCGATGACGAAGATCCGACGTCGGCCGAAGCGGTCACCGAGCGACCCGCCCAGCAGGATCAGCGCCGCCAACGTCAACGTGTAGGCGTTGACCGTCCACTGCAGACCGGCGGCGCCGGCGTGGAAATCCGAACCGATCCGGGGCAGCGCGATGTTGACGACCGTCGAGTCGATGAAGGCCAATCCCGAGCCGAGAACGGTGGCCAGCAGCACCCACCGACCGGCGGCCTCGCCGTACCGCAGCCCGGCGCTGCCCTTGGTCAGAGGACGAGCTGGTCGACGTAGCACCATCGCCAGTCTTCCCCCGGCTCGAAGCTGCGCACCACCGGATGCTGGTCGCGGTGGAAGTGGGCGGTGGCGTGCTTGCCGGGCGATGAGTCACAGCAGCCGACATGGCCACAACTCAGGCAGAGCCGCAGATGCAGCCACCGGCCGCCGGAGGCGAGGCACTCCGCGCAGCCGTCCGGGGTCGCCGGTTCGACCGGGGACAGGTCGGCCACATGCGTGCAGGACGTCGATGTCATGCGATCTCCAACCAGGAAATCCAGTGGGAGGCCGAGTGTACGGGCGGCGCTATAGGAACGTCTTTCCTTCGCCGCGGTAGGTCGGGACGCTCGCCGTGATCGCGTCGTCCTCGATCAGGTGCAGTGCGTCGACATGTTCGCAGAGCTCGCCGGCCTTGGCGTGCCGGAACCAGACCCGGTCGCCGATGTCGAGATCCGCCGTCGCCGCTCCCCGTACGGGGGTCTGCACCTCCCCCGCGCCCTCGGTCGGCAGCAGTGACAGGCCGGTGGGATAGACCGGTACGGGCCAGCGGTCGGCTCCGGCCGGACCGGACCCGATCCAGCCGCCGCCGGCGACGGTCACGATGCCGGGCGCCGGCGTCCTGGTGACGGGCAGCGCGAACAATGCGGCCGGTTGCGGCGTGAAAGCCCGGTAGGAGTCGAAGAGCCGGGGTGCGTAGAGACCGGAGCCGGCGGCTATTTCGGTTACGGCCCTCTCCCGGGCAGTGCGGTCGACGCTGCCGGTCCCGCCGCCGTTGACGAATTCCAGCGGCGCCACCTGCTTTACCGCCGAGACAACGGCCGCTCGGCGCGCGGCGATCTCCTTCACCGACGCCGCCTGCATGGCCCGCACCGCGGCGCCTTTCAACGGATGGCCCGGCGGTCGGTCCCCCACCCCGGCGATCTGCGCCTCGTACGACATCAGGCCGACGAGTCGGAAACCCGGCCGATCCACGATCTGCCGGGCGACGGCCGCGACCGCGTCCGCGGAGTGCAGCGGTGAACGGCGGGCCCCGATGTGCAATCTCCCACCGAGAAGTCGCAGCGAGGCATCGACGTCGATGCAGAGCCGTATTCGCGGACGTTCCGCGGAGTCGATGACCGAATCGATTGCGGAGTCGATGAAATCGAGTTGCCGGATGCCGTCGACCATCAGCGTCACCCGCCGCGCCGCGGCCGGATCGGTTACCAGGGCTCGCAATTCGCCCCGGTCCGCGGTCGGATACGCCACCACGACGTCGTCGATATCGGTCGCCAGCCACCGGGCCTCGGCCAGCGTATAGGCCAGCACGCCGGCAAATCCGTCCGTCGCAAGCACATCGCGCAATACGGCCCGGCAGCGGACCGACTTGCTCGCGACCCTGATCGGCCGGCCGGCCGCCCGGCGGGTCAGGTCGGCGGCATTGGCCCGGAGGGCGGCGAGGTCGACGACCGCGAACGGCGGATCCAGATCGCGGGTCGCGGCGTTGAGTCGGCGTTGCCGGGACATGGCGGTCATCCTGTCTTTGGCCGGGCGTAGCCGGCGAGTTGAAGGGCGAACTGATCCAGCACGGCCAGCGCCTGGCGGCTGTTGCGGTCGGCGAGCCAGCCCAGGGTCAGGCCGTCCAGGACGGTGGCGAGCATGCGGGCCAGGATCGGCAGCGGCGCGGTCCAGGTGGTTCCGGACGCATCGGCCAGCGCGCGCAGGACCAGTCGGGCGCCGTCGAAATATGCCTCGTACTGGCGTCGCGGCAAATCCTCCAGACCACTGGTCCGCCGCGCGTACCGGGTCAGTTCGTACGTCAGCTCGTGCTCAGCGGGCGCGGCCTCGACCTGGGCCCAGTAGGCGCGCAATCCCTTACGCAGTGCCTTGTGTACGTCGGCTCCCGGCCGCAGGGTGGCCATCGCGGCCGCCGTCTCCTTCGCGACCAGCGAGTCCGTCAGTTCGGTGAGCAGCTCGCCCTTGGACCGGAAACAGTAATGGAACGCCGACAACGGCATGCCCGCCTCGGCAACGATCGCCCGAGTCGTGGTGGCGGCCAACCCCTCGCGCGCCATCACCCGTACGGCGGCTTCGGTCAGCTCACGCCGGCGCTGATCGGCTGGTATGCGGGGCATCGGACCTCCCAGACCCAGCATGCTCGACCGGCCCAGTTTCGGTCAAGCGTCCCAGTCATCCGTCTCAGTCAACCGTTCGCCGTGCTTGACCTGCACTGCGCCGCGCGTCATTCTGGGCTGACCTTCGATCCGCGCAGAGGTGTGCCGTGGGCCAGACCTGGACGAACTGGGCCAGAAATCAATCGGTGCCGGCTGTCGACATCCGCCATCCGCGCGGCACCACCGAGATCGCCACGGCGATCCGGCAGGCCCGCGAATCCGATCAGCGGGTCAAGGTGCTGGGCGCCGGGCATTCGTTCACCGGTATCGCCCGACCGGAGAATCTCGCTCTCGTGCTGGACCGGCACGCCAACGTCGTCGCGCTCGACAGCGCGTCCGGACTGGTGACCGTATCGGCCGGAATGCCGCTGCACCGCCTCAATCGCATCCTCGCCGACGCCGGGCTCGGCCTGAGTAACCTCGGCGACATCGACCGGCAGACCGTAGCCGGCGCCCTCGCCACCGGCACCCACGGCACCGGCGCCCGATTCGGCGGGCTGGCCACTCAGGTGCGCGGCCTGCAACTGGTGCTCGCCGACGGGCAGATTCTGGACTGCTCGGCCGACTCGGAGCCGGACGTGTTCTCCGCGGCACGAATCGGCCTGGGTGCGCTGGGGGTCGTGTCGACGGTGACGTTGCAGGCCGAGCCGGCCTTCGCGCTGCGGGCTCAGGAACGCGCGCGGCCACTGGAGGCGACACTCGAGCGGTTCGACGAATTCGCCGACAACACCGACCATTTCGAGTTCTATTGGTTTCCGCATACGGCCTGGGCATTGACCAAGAGCAATACGCGGGTGCCGATGGACGCCGGCCTCGATCCGCAGCCGCGGTGGCGGAAGTGGGTGAACGACGAATTCCTCGCCAACGGCGTCTTCGCCGCGACCGTTGCGGCCGGCGGCCGGGTGCGCGCCGCGATCAGGCCGCTGAACCGGATCTCGGCGCGGGCGCTGGGGTCCCGCACCTTCACCGACGAGTCCTACAAGGTCTTCACCTCGCCGCGCCGGGTGCGTTTCGTCGAGATGGAGTATGCGGTGCCGCGCGCGGCAGTCGTCGATTTGGTGCGCGAGGTGCGGCGCACGATCGATGCGGCCGGCTGGCGGATTCCTTTTCCGATCGAGGTTCGGGTGGCCGCCGCGGATGACATTCCGCTGTCGACCGCCTCGGGTCGCGACTCCGGCTATGTGGCGGTACATATGCCGCCGGGCGCCGACTACGAGCCGTACTTCCACGCCGTGGAGCAGATCGCGGCCGGCCTGGACGGGCGACCGCATTGGGGGAAATTGCACTATCTGGATGCCGACGCGTTGAGCGGCCGGTATCCGCGTTTCACCGACTTTCTCGCCCTGCGCAAGCGATTGGATCCGAACGGCGTCTTCGGCAACTCCTATCTGGACAGAGTGCTGGGACCGCCGTGAGGAGCCGCTGGCTCCCTATCGCCGGCTATGCGGTCGTCAGCTCGGCCAACCAGATGCTCTGGTTGACATACGCGCCGATCACCACCGGGGCGGCTCACCATTATTACGTGTCGGTGTCCACAGTGGGCTGGCTGGCCGAGGTGTTTCCACTGCTGTACGTCGTTCTCGCGCTGCCGTCTGGTGCGCTGCTCGACCGCTGGTTCCGCCCGGGCCTGGCCGCCGGGGCCGTCCTGACCGCGGCCGGAGCGGTGATCCGCCCGTTGAGCGGCGGTTTCGGCGCTGTCCTGATTGGACAGATTCTGATCGCGCTGGCCCAGCCGCTCGTGCTCAACGCCGTCACGAAATTGGCCGGTGAATACCTGCGGCCGGCCGACCGCTCGACCGGGATCTCGGCCTCCTCGGCGTCGATCTTCGCCGGAATGGTGCTCGCGCTGTTGCTCGGTGCGGTCCTCGGCGAACACCGGATCGCGTTGCTGCTGGACATTCAGGCCGGGTACGCCGTGCTGGCGGCGGGGCTGCTCTGTTTTGCGCTGCGGCGCCCGGGCGGGCATTTCGTGGCCGACTCCAATAATTCCGGTCTACGGGCCGTCTGGACCGACCGGTATGTCCGCCGGCTGGTCGTCATGGTCTTCGCCGGTTTCGGGGTCTTCGTCGCGCTGACGACCTGGCTACAGGCCCTGCTCGAACCGGCCGGGGTATCGGAATCGACGGCCGGCGTGCTGTTGCTGGTCATGGTCGTCGCCGGCGTCGCCGGATCCGCCGTCCTGCCGCCGGTGTTGGCCCGGCGGCGGATCGAGCTGCGATTCATCGCCGGGTCCGTGGTCGCCGCGGCGGCCGGATGTGTCGTGCTGGCAGTGGCGCCGGGCCTCGTCACGGGTCTGGTCGTCGTGGCGGTGATAGGCGTCCTGTTGCTCACCGACCTGCCGGTGCTGCTGGAGTTGACTGCGCACCGGGTTGGCGCAGCCGCCGGCACTGCCACCGGTCTGTTGTGGATGTCCGGCAACGCCGGGGGTCTCCTCGTCGCGGCGGCCGTACAGGGTCTGGTCCCGCATCCGGCCGCCGCCTTCTGGCTGCTCGCCGTGGTCGCGGTCGCGGCGTTGCCCGCGATCAGAGGCGCCCGATCAGCCGGTGCGTACCCGGACCGACCGTCACCGGACCGGCCGGAGCTGCGACCGCCCCACTGATCGGACCGGGCAGGTGCACCCGGGCCCGCGCCCCGACCGGGACCGTCACATCCAACTCGACCCGGCCGTCGCTCGTCCGCCAGGACACCGCGATCTCCCCGCGTACCGAGGAATACCGGGCCGAGGCGTGGGTGAGCCGCGGATCGTCCAGGCAGACCGGCCGGACCTCGATCTCGGCGAATCCGGGGGCGCCGGGGCGCAGGCCGGCTATGTCCTCGTGCAGCCACTGGGTCGCGGTGCCGAGGAAATAGTGGTCGTGCGAACGGGCGTCGGCGTCCCAGGCCTCCCACAGCGTCTCGGCGCCCTGGTCCCGCCAGAATCCCCAGCTCGGATGGGTCCGCTGCAGCGCGACGGTCAGCGCGAGATCCGCGTGGCCGTGCGCCGACAACACCGGCAGCAGGTATTTCGTCGCCAGCGCACCGGTATTCAGATGTCCACTGTGGTCATCGCGTACGTCGCGGACCAGCCGTTCGACGACCGCGTCCACCTGGTCGTCCGGGACCATCCCGAATGCCAGCGGCAGCACGTTGGACGCCTGCCGGTAGCCGGCTTCGATATCGGAGTTGTAGGTGCCGGTCTCCTTGTCCAGGAACGCGTCGTTGAAGGCCTGGGTCACGTCGTCGGCGAAGGTCGCGTACCGCTCCGCGTCGCCGGCCCGGCCGAGCAGGCGCGCGATATCGCTCATCTTCCGGGCCGCGACCTGTACGAAGACGCTGCCGGCGACCTTCGGCCCCTCCGGCGCCAGGGTGTAGCCCGGAGGCAGCCAGTCGGCGTGACTGAACAATGGCCACAGCCAACCCGAGGTGCGGCATACGTCGCGGAGCCGTTCGGTATAGCGCCGCAGCGGCTCGTAATGCTCTGCCAGCACGTCGAGGTCGCCGTAGAACTCGTAGAGATTCCAGGCGA
This sequence comes from Mycobacteriales bacterium, assembly GCA_036267955.1. Classification (GTDB taxonomy): domain Bacteria; phylum Actinomycetota; class Actinomycetes; order Mycobacteriales; family QHCD01; genus DATAVB01. The sequence continues at coordinate 44,477 of DATAVB010000147.1, forward strand.
TGAGCGGATAGGCGTCCGTCCACGATGGATCGGTGAATGCGCCCCAGCCCGAAGTCGGGACAATCACCGGAATTCCGCCGTCGTCAAATTGCGCGTCCCGGAAATCGCCCAGCCATTTACGGAAGAAGCGGTGCATGTCGAACCGGTGGATCGCCGACTCCGCGATCAGATGGGCGTCAGCGGTCCAGCCGTTCTTCTCGAAGAACGGTGTGTCGGTGGGAATGCCCTGCAGGTTATTCAGGACGGTGTCGCCGGTGGCGCGGTCGATCCAGTTCAGCAGTTCATCGGAGCAGAAGAATTCGCCGGCCGGCGCGACCGCCGTGTGCACCGGATGGGCCAGCAGGCTTTCCTGCGCGATGTCGCCCACCGCGGTGGTCTGCACATACCGGAATCCCTTGTAGCCGAAGCTCGGCTGCCACGTCTCCTCCCCGGTCCCGGACAGCACGTAGCAGTCGCTCTGCGTCTCGCCGTCGACGTGCCAGTTGTCATTGTCGACATCGCCGCTCTCTCGCAACTTCTCCCCGTACCGCAGTGAGATCGCCGCGCCCCGTTCACCGGTGGCGCGCAGGGTCGTCCAGCCGGCGGTGACCCGGCCGAAGTCGTAGACCCGGGAGCCGTCCGGCCGGGTGTCCACCGCCACCGGCTCGATCGCGCCGGCCACCGTGATCGGCGGCATGGCCTGGACCCGCAGGGCTCCGGTCGGTGCGGCGACCGTGGCGGCCGGCCGCCAGGCCCCGTCGTCGAATCCCGCGGATTTCCAGCCGACGGGCTCGACCGTGGAGTCATAGAGGTCACCGCAGTACGTCGCATCGCTGCGCGTCGGACCGTCGACAATTCGCCAGCCGTCGTCGCTGACCACGGTTTTCGTGCTGCCGTCGGCGCGGACGATTTCCAGCTGGCACAGCAGTTTCGGCTCGTCGGCCCAGGGTGCGGAATTCCACGCCCAGACGCTGGCCTCACGCATTCCGTAGAAACCGCGGCCGAGGGTGGCGCCGAGTGCGTTGGCACCGGTACGCAGCAGACCGGTCACGTCGTAGCAGTTGTAGAGCACGGTTTTCTGGTAATTCGTCGTGGCCGGGTCCAGGACCGCCTCACCGATCCGTTCCCCGTTCAGGAACAGCTCGTGATAGCCCAGGCCGGTGGCGTACAGCCGGGCGGAGACAATGTCCGGCGTCACCTCGAATTCGGTCCGCAACAACGGCGCGGGCGCGGCCGTGGTTTCGACGCTGATGGTCCGCCCGCCAGGCACCTCCACCCCGTCGGCGTACGCCTTTCCGCCTGGCACGGCGGCTTTCTGATGACTCCACCAGCCGATGTCGGCCGTGGCCTCGGACAGTTCGAGATAGTAGATGTCCGGTGGCAGCGGTGAATCGGGTGTCAGCCACCAGGAAAAGAAATCACCGATGCGGTCGACGTTCTTCTCGGCGACCACGGCGCCGTCCGGGCCGGACCGGCGCAGCGTCGCCGTGCAGCGCAGGCCTGCGGCGCCCCAGCTCATCAAACAGACGCTGATGGAGGTGGCCGGCACGTCGGCGGTGAACGACTGGCCGAGGCTGTGGCCCGGGGCCAGCCGCACCGGCTCATCGCGGTCTGAATACCGCAGTGGCAGCAGGTTGTCGGTCGGCGGATTGCCGATCCAGCGGGCCTGCCAGTCCGTCTCGTCCAGCAGCGCCGTTTCCCACCACGTCGGCGCGCTCCATTCCGACATCCGATCGGCGGCGTCGCTGACCTGCACGGCCCAGAAATACCGCCGGCGCGACGCCAGTGGCGGGCCGGCGTACCGGATCCCGTAGCTCTGATCCCCGCGCACAACCCCGCTGTCCCAGATATCGGGTCGGTCCGGCAGGAGCGCGGGATCGGATGCGACGACGACGTGGTACGCCGTCTGGGTTGCGTCCGAGGTGCCCGCGTCGAGCAGCCACGACAGGTGCGGTCGCCGAACATCGACGCCGAGCGGGCGGTCGGCGTACTCGGTGCGGCACGCGGTGACGGCAAGGGGGCTCATCGGCCAAGCCTCGCGAAACCAACCGTGCCGAACAAGGCAAAAGACCGCATACGGTCACGCCGGTCGACCGGCCGCTATCCGCCGAGGCGCACCGGTGTGCCGCCGTTGCGGGCCGATTCATAAACGCCGAGCACCAGTTCCAATGCCTTGCGCCCGTCCGCCGTGGTGACCGACGGCGGCCGTCCGTCCCGCACTGCGGCAAGGAAATCCTCGTACTGCGCCTGATGCGCCGCATCGACCCCGAGCACGGTCTGCGCCGGGTCGATCTGGTTGGCCGGGTCCCCCGAGCCGGCACCGTCGGGTTCGCCGTCAACCGTGTGCAGGTATTCCAACTGTTCCCGGTCGATGAGGGCCAGGCCGCGGTCGCCGTTGACCAGCAACCGCACCGCCCGTCCCGGATACGCCGCGGTGGTGGCGGTGATGGTGCCGAGCGCGCCGCCGGCGAAGCGAACCGTCGCCGCGACAGTGTCCTCGACGTCGATCCGTTCATGCGCGAGCAGTCCACTGTGGGCGGTGACCTCGACCGGGTCGCCGAGCATCCAGATCAACAGGTCGACCGCGTGCACGCCCTGATTCATCAGGGCGCCGCCGCCATCCATTTCCCAGGTGCCGCGCCAGCCACCGGAGTCGTAGTACTCCTGGGACCGCCAGAAGGTGGATTCCGCGATGCCGGAGGTCACCCGGCCGAGGCGACCGGCGACGATAGCGTCATGCACCTGGCGGGGGGCCGGCTGGAACCGGCGCTGGCTGATCACGGTGACCGTCCGGCCGGAACGCTGCTCGGCGGCGATGAGGCGGTCGGCCGCCGCGAGGCTGATGTCGATGGGTTTCTCGACGATGACGTGCTTTCCGGCGTCGAGCGCGGTCACCGCCGCGTCGGCGTGCAGACCGCTGGGCAGGCAGACACTGATCGCGTCGATGTCGTCGCGGGCGGCAAGTTGCTGCACGTTCTCCAGCGCCGCGGCGCCGTACCGCTCGGCCAGGCCATTGGCCCGCGACGGCTCGAGGTCGGCGACCGCGACCAGCTCGGCGCGGCCAGCCAGAGCGGTGATCAGCCGTGCGTGCGTCGTCCCGATCACACCGCAACCCAGTAGTCCGAAGCGCAAGACGTCCATCCTCCGTGGGAGTGAGCCGACGTCGGGTCAGTCAACTCTGCAAGCGTTTGCGAGTCAAGCGGCCGATCCGTTTGAGCGGTCCGGCGCGCGGTAGAAAATGCGTCGCCCGTCGATCCCGTAGCGTGTCCGGATCCGGCCGGCCGGTCGGCGCGGCGGAATGTCCGATGGCGTTGGCAGGCTGTGCCCAAACGCGACCGACCCTAGGTAAGGAACAGCATGCCCCCTGCCAGCTTCTCGGCCCTGTCCCACCTGGAGTGTTCCCGCACCGGCGCCAGATACGACGCCGATGTGGTGCAGGGGACGTCGGAGGCTGGGGCGCCGCTGCTCGCCCGCTACGACCTCGACCGGGTCGCCGGTCTCGTCGGTCCGAAGCAGCTCGCCGAACGCGCACCGGACCTGTGGCGCTACCACGAGCTGCTCCCGGTCCGCGACGAGCGCCATGTCGTAACCCTCGGCGAGGGGATGACTCCGCTGCTGCCGTTGCCGACGTACGGCCGCAAGGCTGGCGTGCCGGGCCTGCTGATGAAGGACGAGGGCCTGGTGCCGACCGGCGCGTTCAAGGCCCGCGGCGCGGCCGTCGGGGTGTCCCGGGCCAGGGAGCTCGGGGTCACCGGGGTCGCCATGCCGACCAATGGAAATGCCGGAGCCGCCTGGGCGATATATGCGGCCCGGGCCGGAATGCGCAGCCTGATCGCGATGCCGGTCGACGCACCGGTGATCACCCGGGCCGAATGTGTGGTGAGCGGGGCCGAGCTGTATCTGGTGGACGGACTGATCGGCGACGCCGGACGGCTGGTGGCCGCCGCCGTCGCGGAACGCGGCGGATATCAGGAGGTCTCGACCCTCAAGGAGCCGTATCGCCTGGAGGGCAAGAAGACCATGGGGTACGAGATCGTCGAGCAGCTCGGCTGGCAGCTGCCGGACGTGATCCTCTATCCGACCGGCGGTGGGGTCGGCATCATCGGCATCTACAAGGCGCTGCTGGAAATGCGCGAACTCGGCTGGATCACCGGTGATCTCCCCCGGCTGGTCGCAGTCCAGGCCACCGGCTGCGCACCGATCGTCGAGGCCTACCGGCGCGGCGACCGGGACAGCGTCGCCTACCCGGACGCACATACGATCGCCTTCGGAATCACCGTCCCCAAGGCACTCGGTGACTTCCTCGTGCTCGACGCGGTACGCGAGACCGAAGGTACGGCGATCGCCGTCACCGACGAGGAACTCCTTGCCGCGCAGGGAGAACTGGCCCGCAGTGAGGGCGCCTTCGTCTGCCCGGAGGGCGCGGCCTGTTTCGCTGCCGTCGGGCAGTTACGGGAATCCGGCTGGCTCGCCGAATCAGACCGGGTGGTCGTGCTCAACACCGGGGCTGGCATCAAATACCCGGACACCGTGACGATCGACGTGCCGACGTTGTCGAAGGACGGGAGCATTCCGACGTGACGGCGACCGACGAGCGCGCCGAACACGACCGTGAATCGACCGCAGTCCGCTGGCGCCGTGACATGCACCGCCACCCCGAGGTGGGATTCACCGAATTCCGTACCGCGAGCCGGATCGCCGGGGCCATGAGCGACCTGGGCTGGGAGGTGGTGGTCGGTGAACGGGCCATCTCCTCCGCCGACCGGCTCGGCGTACCGGCCGAGGCCGACTTGGAGGCGGCGTACCGGCGGGCGGCCGACTCCGGCGCCGACGCCCGGTTCCTGCCGGCGACCCGGGGCGGGCACACCGCCGTCGTGGCCACCCTTTCGACCGGCCGACCCGGCCCGGCGATCGGGCTGCGGGCCGACATCGACGCGTTGCCCATCCAGGAATCAGACAATGCCGCGCATTCCCCGGCACAGCAGGGATTCCGTTCTGTCCACGATGGAGTGATGCATGCCTGCGGGCACGACGGCCACATCGGCATCGCCCTCGAACTCGCCGAGCGACTGGCCGCGACGCCGCCCGAACGTGGCTCGGTGACGATCTTCTTCCAACCGGCCGAGGAGGGCGGCCGCGGCGCCCGGGCAATGGTGCCGACCGGGCTGGCCGACGGCATCGACCTGATGCTGGCGGCCCATCTCGGCCTGGCCCTCCCAACCGGATCGGTGGTCAGCTCGATCGACGGGCTGCTGGCCAATTCCAAGCTGCGGGCCACCTACCACGGGGTCGCCGCGCACGCCTCGATCGCGCCGCACATCGGCCGCAATGCCTTGCTGGGCGCGGCATCCGCGACCCTGGCGATCCACGGCCTGCCACGTATTCCGGGACACGAGACCCGGGTCGGGGTGGGCCGGATCAGCGGCGGCACCTCCAGCAACATCGTGCCGGACACCGCGGAGGTGCTGCTGGAGACGCGGGCCGACGAGGGCAGCGTCAACGAGCATCTCGAGGCCCGCGCCCGGACCGCACTGCAGGGCGCCGCCCAGATGCACGACCTGACCGTCGACATCGAACTCATCGGCGCGGTCACGACGGCGCGAGCGGATCGGTCCGCCGTCGTGGCGGTCGAGGCCGCGGCCGCCGCACTCGGCCTGCGGCTCACCACACCCGCCCGGGACAGCGGAGTCGGCAGCGACGACGCCACCGCGTTCATGCGCCGGGTCCAGGAGCACGGCGGCGCGGCCACCTATGTCGGCATCGGGGCCGACCTCGCCGGGCCGCACCACACCGCCGGCTTCGACATCGACGAGGCGGCGCTGCCGCTCGGTGTGGACCTGCTCGAACGGATCATCCGCTCCTGAACGCCGGCAGCCGCCGGACGTGGCTCGGCAGCACGCAGGCCCTGCCGGTCAGCACGGTGAGGAACGCAGCGGTGAGCGGGTCGGGCGCCGTCCGGGTGTAGGCCACGAGCGGGCGCCGGATCGGCGGATCGGGCCGCAGCACGCACCCGTCGAAACGCGGCGGTACGACATTGGCCGGAACGAGCGCGGGCCCGAGCCCGGCCGCGGCGAGAATCGGTGCCGCGGCGGTCTGCTCGGTGCGTACCGCCGCTCGGGGCAGGAATCCGGCGCCGGCGCAGACCTGGTCCAAGACCTCGGCCAGTCCGTTGTCCGGGGCGTAGTGCACCCAGTCGCGATCGGCGAGCGAGCTCAGCCGCACCCGATGCCGCCCGGCCGCGGGATCGTCCGGGGCCACCACGACCACGAACTCCTCGATGCCCAACGGATGGATCGGCCCACCCCAGCCGGCCGGCTCCGGCCCGATTGCGATGTCGGGCTGCCCGGCGGTCATCGCGTCCCGCAACTCGTCGGTGTGCCGATGTTCCAGCAGCCTGATCCGGACCTCCGCGTGACGTCGCCGCCAGGCTCGCAGCACCGGCGGCAGCACCCCGAGGCTGACCGAGAAGACGGTGGCCAGCAACAGTTCGCCGGCCTCGGTCCCGGTCGTCTCGCGGGCGGCGCTCACGGCCCGGGCGGCGTCGGCGAGGGCCGCCCGCGCGTGCGGCAGCATGGCCCGGCCGGTCGGGGTGAGCCGCACCGTCCGCGGCAGCCGCTCCAGCAGCGGCCCGCCCGCGGTCCGCTCCAGCGCCCGTACCTGCTGCGACAGCGCCGGTTGGCTCACATGCAACAACTGGGCCGCCCGGGTGAACGAGCCCTCGTCCACGATCGTCACGAGGTATTCCAGCTGCCGCAGACTCATCATCACCTCAGCTTATGGCAATGGTAAGAATGAAGACTTCGACTTATCACATCGCAGCCCGCACAATTGGCGACATGGAACAGAAGACAGCCGTCGTCGTCGGCGCCAACGGTGTCATCGGCCGCAATCTCATCGAACATCTCGCGACGCTTGACGACTGGAGCATCGTCGGGCTGTCCCGCCGTGGCGGCGAGTCGGAGGGTCGGATCACCTATCTGGCCGTCGATCTGCTCGACCCGGCGGACAGCCACGAGAAATTGCGGACACTGACGGAGGCCACGCATATCTTCTACGCCGCCTACCAGGAGCGGCCGACCTGGGCCGAGTTGGTGCCGCCCAACCTGGCGATGTTGACCAATGTCGTGGAGGCGATCGAGCCGGTCGCCTCAGGGCTGCGGCACATCAGTCTCATGCAGGGCTACAAGGTCTACGGCGCGCACCTCGGACCGTTCAAGACGCCAGCCCGGGAAAGCGACGCCGGGCACATGCCGCCGGAGTTCAATGTCGACCAGCAGCGCTATCTGGAGGAACGGCAGCGCGGCAAGGCCTGGACCTGGTCGGCCATCCGACCGTCCGTCGTGTGTGGATTCGCGCTCGGCAATCCGATGAATCTGGCGATGGTGATCGCGCTGTACGCCTCGATGTCCAAGGAACTCGGGCTGCCGCTGCGGTTCCCGGGCAAGCCCGGGGCGTACGACTCACTGCTCGAGATGACCGACGCCGGCCTGCTGGCCCGGGCCACAGTATGGGCCGCCACCAATAAGAATTGCGCCAATCAGGCATTCAACATCAACAACGGCGACCTTTTCCGGTGGAGCGAACTGTGGCCGAAGATCGCCGAATTCTTCGATCTCGAGATCGCGCCGCCGCTGCCGATGTCGCTGACCGACGTGATGGCCGACAAGCAGGAACTCTGGGACACGATGACCATCGAGCACGGCCTGGAGAAGCATTCGTACGAGGAGGTCTCGTCGTGGCCGTTCGGCGATTTCGTGTTCTCCTGGGATTACGACATGTTCGCCGACGGCAGCAAGGCACGCCGGTTGGGATTCCATGAATTCGTCGACACCGAGCGCATGTTTCTCGACATCTTCGCCGACCTGCGCCGGCGCCGGATCATCCCATAATGCCCCGGAGAGCAAGGCGGATCAGGCCCGCTCAGGTCTCGGCCGCAGGGTGTAGCTGAGCGAGACGACGAAGTCGATCGCCAGACCGCGCTCCAGAGACCGATCGTGTCGGTCAGCGCCTCCGCCCGATGCCAGTCGCCGACGAGCAGCGAGGCGAGCAGCAGGAGCGCGCAGCCGACCGTCCAGGCCAACGCGTGCCGGTACCACCCGGCTCGCTCAGCGCGCGCGTGGGCGACTCCGCGCTTCGGCCGCCGTTCCGGCTTCGGCCCGCCGGCAAGCCGGTAGGCAACCTGCCGGTCGGCCCAGGCGATCATCCGGTGTCCGCCCGCGACACTGACGCCGATGTAGATCGCCGCAAGGGCGTGGGCGGGCGACGCGTCGCCACCCCGCCGCAAATCGACAATCGTGGCCACCAGCAGCACCACGTCGACCAGCGGCACGCACACCAGCAGTGCCGTGGAAACCCGGCGCAGCCGCAGCCCGTACCGCGCCAGCAGCGCAAGCGCCAGCAGCACCCAGAACGCCACCTCGCAGGCGGCCACGAAGGCAACAAGCACTGTCCACTCCTTTTTCATACGATCGTGTCATAAACGAGATAACACGGTCGTGCTATAAAGGTTCATGCCGAAGATCGTCGACCACGAGGTCCGCCGGCGTGAGCTCGCGGAAGCTCTGTGGCGAGTGGTGGTGCGCGACGGGATCGACCATGTGTCGGTCCGGAGCGTCGCCGCCGAGGCCGGCTGGTCCCCGGGTGCATTGCGGCACTATTTCGACAGCCAGGATCAGCTGCTGCTCTTCGCCATGGATTCGGCGGCCGACGCGATGCGCCGGCGGATCGCCGCCCTCCCCCAAGACGGCAGCTGGCGCGACCAGGCGCTGGCGACCCTGCACCAGATGCTCCCGCTGGATGCCGAGCGCCGCGCCGAAACGGCGGCGTGGTTCGCGTTCAGCGCCCGCGCCCAGGCCGATCCGGCGCTTCGTCAGCGGCGCGGCGTGCTGCACGACGAGCTGCGCGCCGGCGTCGTCAAGGTGCTCGGCGACCTCGCCGAACTCGGCGTCGTCCGCTCCGACCTCGACGTGCCGGCCGAGGCTGACCGGCTACATGCCCTGCTGGACGGGCTCTGCCTGCACGCGCTGACCCGACCGCGGCAGCTCACCGCCGACCGCATGCGGGCCGCGGTGGCGTCCCACCTGGAAAGTCTCGCCCCCTGACCAGGGACCACTGGATCAGCTGCCCGATTTCGGCCACTTTCGCGCGTTGTCGAGGCCGATTGCGAAATAGTTTCTCGTCTGAGGGCGGGACATCGGCCGTCGGGGACCGTACGGTGGCCACGGGAAAGCGTATTCCGACTGGCTGGATCACGAATGTTTCGGCATGTGGTCCGATAGCTGAGGGGTGATCGGCATGGCGACGGTGCCGACAGCGGCTGTACGTCCGGGCAGGGTGACGATCTCGCAGGTCGCGGCGGCCGCGGGCGTCTCCGTGCCGACCGTCTCCAAGGTGCTCAACGGCCGCGGCGAGGTCGCCGCGGCCACCCGGGACCGGGTCGAGACCATCATCCAGCAGTACGGGTACACCCGGCGCAAGCCGGCCACCGCCGCCCCGCCGACCGTGATCGATCTGGTCTTCCACGAGTTGGAGAGCCCGTGGGCGATGGAGCTGATCCGCGGCGTGGAAGGACCGGCCCGGGAGCACGGGCTTTCGGTCGTGTTGACCGAGCTGCAGGGTCATCGCCGCCCGGACCGCAGCTGGCTGGACGCGGTCGCGGCCCGCCGCAGTGCCGGGCTCATCCTCGTCGTCTCCGACCTCAGCCCCCGGCAGCGGGCCCAGCTGGCCGCCCGCCGGCTGCCGTTCGTGGTCGTCGATCCGGTCGGCGAGCCGGGCACCGACGTGCCCTCGGTCGGGGCCACCAACTGGTCCGGCGGCCTGGCCGCGACCCGGCACCTGGTCGAGATGGGCCACCGCAGGATCGGGATGATCGGCGGACCGGCTGACATTCTGTGCAGTCGAGCCCGGATCGACGGCTACCGAGCCGCGCTGGACACCGCCGGCCTGCCAATCGACAGCGAGCTGATCCGGCACGGTGATTTCCACGTCGAGTCCGGTTACGACCAGGCGGCCGCGCTGCTGTCCCTGCCCCAGCCGCCGACCGCGATCTTCGCCGGCAGCGACCTGCAGGCGCTTGGCGTCTACGAGGCGGCACGCACCCACGGTCGCACCATCCCTCGCGACCTCAGCGTCGTCGGCTTCGACGACCTGCCGATAGCGCGCTGGACCTCGCCGCCGCTGACCACAGTCCGCCAGCCGCTGGGCGAGATGGCCGCCACCGCGGCCCGGCTGCTGCTGCAGCTCTCCCGCGGCGAGCAGGTCGCGACCCACCGGTTCGAACTGGCCACCAGCCTGGTCGTACGGGAAAGCACGGCACCCTTGACCGGCGACGGCTGATCCGGCAGACGATCACGATCCAGCGAGCGCCGGCAGCGGCCGGCGGATCCGCCGGCCGAGCGCTGGAATGACCGCGGCCAGCAGATACTCGGCCGTCGCGACCGCCATGATCGCGAAACTCGGCGGGAGTTGCGGCACCACATAGGCGAGCCACAGGCCGATCCACATCGCCGCGACCCCGAGCGCGCCGGCGAGTGGCAGCGCCCGCCACGGCCGGTCGGTGAGTCGTTGCGCGGCCGCGGCGGGCGCCGCGAGCAGCCCGAAGAGCAGCAGCGCACCCACCGCCTGGCTCGCCTCGGCCGCGCTGGCCCCGACGACGCCCAGGAACAGCGGTCCCAGGATCCGTACCGGCACTCCCCTGGCCGCGGCCACGGCCGGGTCGACACTCGCGAACAGCAGCGGCCGGGCGATGACCAGCAGGACCGCGATCAGCCCGACCGCGATGAGTGCGGCGGTGCGCGCCGCGCCGGCACTGATGCCGAAGATCGAGCCGAACAGCACGTTCACGTTGGCCGCGCCGTTGCCGGTGCTGCCGCGCGTCGTGTAGAGCGCGAGGAAGAACACGCCGAGACCGAGCACCCAGGCGAACGCGGTGCCGATGACGACGTCGTCCGCGGTGCCGCGACCGCCGAGCGCCCCCAGCGCGACGCCGACGACGACGGTCGCGGCGAACAGGCCGAGCCGCAGGTCGATCCCCGCCGCCAGGGCAGCCAGCGCGCCGGCGTAGGCGACGTGCGACAGCGCGTCCCCGGCGAACACCTGACCGCGCAACACGACGAAATACCCGACCAGCCCGGAGAGCAGCGCGATCGCGGTTCCGGCGAGGAGGGCGTGTTGCATGAACGGGTGCGCCAGCATGTGCCCCAGCGGGTTCATGCCGGCTCCAGCACGCCGCGGCCGGCCCGGCCCGGCCGATCGACCGCCGCACGGTAGGCGCTGGCCAGCAGGTACGAGCCGAAAGCGAGCGTGGTCACCCAGAAACCGATCGGGTAGGGCGAGAAGAACGCGATGCCCTCGCCCAGCCAGGTGACTGCCAGTGCCACCGCCACGGACGTGAGCAGGCCGGTGACCGGCCGCGCGGTCAGCCTGCTCGCGGTCGCGGCCGGCGCCACCAGCAGCGCGAACACCAGCAGGCTGCCGGTGACCTGGCTGGTTCCGGCGGCCGCGATGCCGAGCAACACCAGGAACGCCGCGCCGATGAGCCGGACCGGCACTCCCCGAGCGGCCGCCACCGCCGGATCGACGCTGGCGAAGAGCAACGGCCGGCCAAGCGCGGCCAGCGCCGCCAGCGCGCCCGCTCCCGCGATCAGCAGCACGATCACCTGCGTATCGGTCACGCCGGTGATGGTGCCGAAGAGCAGGCTGTTCAGGCCGGAGAGAAATCCCTGATAGAGACTGACGAAGAGGAATCCGCAGGCCAGCGCGAAGGCCTGCACCGTACCGATCACCGCCGATTCCTCGCCGTACCCGCCGCTCGGCTGACTATGTTGGTTACGCCCGGACGGGATAGCGGCGATGATCAGCGCCCCCGCCACACAGAATCCGAAGTAGCCGAAGGCGGCGTTGACGCCGAGCCAGGTCGCGCCGGCCGCGCCCGGAAAGCCGATGACGGCGAGGGTGTGGCCGGCGAAGCTCTCCCGGCGCAGCACCATGAAATAGCCGATGACACCGGCCACTACGGCGACGATCGTGCCGGCCCGCAGCGCATTGAGCATGAAATGGAAGCTGAGCAGCTGCCGTACGTCGTCGATGACATTCCAGCTGAGCCCGGTCATCGGCGGTGCTCGGGCGGGCTGTCCGGCTGACCGACCACGACCAGCCGGCCGGCCCGGTCGCGCAGGACGTCGATCGGCGTGCCGTAGAGCATCGTGAGGGTTTCGGCGGTGATGACCTCCTCCGGCGAGCCCATGACCGCGCCACCGTGCGCGAGATAGATCACCTGGTCCAGCGCCGGGAGGATCGGATTGACATCGTGCGCCACCAGCAGGACGGCGACGTCCCGGGCCTGGCACACCGATCGGATAAGTGCGCTCACCGACGCCTGGTTGGTGACGTCGAGACTGTCCAACGGCTCGTCCAGCACCAGCAGGTCGGGATCGCGCACCAGCGCCTGTGCGATCAGCAACCGCTGCTGCTCGCCGCCGGAGCACTGCCCGATCGGCCGATCCGCGTACGACTCGGCGCCGACCGTGGCGATCACCTCACGGACCCGGTCGGCGGCGGTGCGGCCGATCCGGCTGAACCGCCGGCCGGTAACCGGTACACCCCAGCGGTCGCCGTCCCAACCGAGCCGGACGATGTCCACCCCGCGGATGCGGGTCGCCGGGTCGAAGGCGCGTCGCTGCGGCAGATAACCGATCCGCGAATTGTTCCGGCCCGGTCGGCCGCCAAGGACCCGCAACTCGCCCGCGCTCAGCGGCTGGAGTCCGAGAACGGCCTTGAGCAGCGTCGATTTGCCGACGCCGTTGGGGCCGAGGACAGCGACGAACTCGCCCGCGCGCACGCGCAGGCTCACGTCCGACCAGACGGTCCGCCCGCCAACCTTGGCCGCGGCTGCGTTCAGCAGCACCACGTCTCGACCCGACTCCGCCACGGAATCTGCCGGCTCGGTCGTCTGGGCCCGGGTCACTTGCCGGTTGCCTTGTGTAGCGCGCTTTCCAGTGCCTGCAGCTGAGCGGACTGCCAATTCTGGAACGACGCGCCGGCCGGCGACAGCGTCTCGGTCACGGTGGAGACGGGTATCCCGGCCTTCTTGGCCGCCTGCACCTGGGCGGAGACGTCCGGGGTGGAATTCTGGCTGTTGAAGACGTAGACCTTGATCTTCTTGCCGCTGATCTGAGCGTCGATGGTGGACTTGTCGGCGGCCGACGGGTCGGTGCCCTCGCTGATCGCCTTGAGGAAACTCGGCGGTGTCACGAGTTTGAGACCGAGTGCGTCGGACAGCGGCGCGAAGATGCTCTCGCTGGCACCGACCGGGGTACCTGCATATTTGGTCCTGATGTCCTTGATCAGCGTGTTGTAGGTGGCCAGGCCCTTGGTGTCGAAGGCACTGCGCTGGCCGTCGAAATAGCCCGCATCGGCCGGGTCGGCCTTTTTGAGATCCGCCGTGATCGTGTCGGCTACCTTCGCCACGTCGGTCGGTGAGTACCAGCGGTGCGGGTTGCCGCCGTCCGGAATGCCGACGAGCCGGCCCACGTCGAGCACGGTACGGCCGGAGTCCGGGCTGGCCGCGACGGATTTTGCCGCCCAGGAGTCGTAACCGATTCCGTTCTCCACGAACAGCCTGGCCGAGGCGATGACCCTGCCGTCGGCCGGTGTCGGCTCGTAGTCATGCGGGTCCGTATTGGGATTGGTGATGATCGACGTCTCTTTCACATGCGAGCCGCCGAGCTGCTGCAGAATGCTCCCCCAGGCATTGATGCTCGCCGCGACCGTGATCACCTTTCCGCCCGCAGCCACCCGTTTCGAATCGCTCGCGGACGACGACGTGCTGCAGCCCGCCGCGGTGAGGGCGACAGCGGCGACCGCCGCGGGAACAACGAAAGAACGGCGAAACATCAGGGCTCTCCCACGATCATGAGGAATGGATTAAATAGCCGCGCATCGAGCTCTCGTAGCGCAGCACCAACGCCAGCTAACGTCATAACGGAACCCGTTGTCAATACGAACAAGGCTCGCTCCGGCCTCTATTGACAATCGTTACCGAAACCGAAAGGGTCGTAACCGACCGCGCTGAGACGTGCTCGGCGCGTTACCAGATGGAGGTACCTGTGTCCCTGACCGTCTCCCCCCAGCTGCTCGATGACGCCCGCCGCGGCTCGGTGTCCGACGACAAGTTCATGGACTGCGTACGCACGTCGCTGCCCTACGCATACGACGTGGTGGCCAGGCTCGCCGCCGACTTCAGCGCCGGGGGCCGTCCCTTCACCGACAACGAGGTGCCACCGCCGAATGAGGCCGCCCGCGGTCAGCTACTGCGCGCCATGTCGAGCAACGCGATCCGCAGCGCCATGGAGCGGCACTTCCACGTGACGCTGGCGTTCCAGAACTGCCACCGGGTGGCGGTGTTCCCGCCCGATGCGGCCGCGACGGCCGAATACCAGGACTTCATTTCCCTGGAGAGCCAGGTGCTCAACCAGCGGCCGGAATTCGTCAACTGCTGACTTTCTCCGAAAGGCCGCCCGGTCGCGTCGCGAGGGCGACCGGGCGGCCTGTCCAACGCGCCGCTGAAAGATCGTCACCCTGCCGTCGCGTTTGTCCTGTGTGTCGCGTTTGTCGGTGGCGAAGGTGGCCTTGGAGGGCGGAACGCGCCGGCGCCGGCGGGCGTGCGACCATGAAGCTCCGCGCCGGACGTGACCCACGTCGGCGCGATCGGGCATGGCGCGCCAGGCAACCTCGGCCACCGGGTGTAGCTGAGTAAACTGCTACCGTTACCGTGCCCGATAGGCGCACCGACCTAGAGCAGGAGTCCGATGAACCGTCAGCAACTCATCACCGATGTGGCCCAGCGGGCCGAGGTCCCGGCCGGCCAGGTGGCCCAGGTGCTCGACGCCATCAGGGACAGCATCGCCGCCGCCGTAAGCGAGGGTGACAAGGTCACCGTCCCCGGCTTCGTGACCGTCGAACGTGGCCACCGCGCCGCCCGCACCGGCCGTAACCCGCAGACCGGCGAGGCCATCCAAATCGCCGCCGCGTACACGGTCAAGATCAGCGCCGGCTCGACGCTGAAGAGCGCGGTCAAGCAGTAGCTGCTTCCGTTACCGTTACCAGAAGGGCTCGCCGAAATCCGGCGAGCCCTTCTACCATTGGATAGTCACGGCACCGCGATTTTCGACAACCGGTCCGCGGACTCCCCGGATGCTAAAGTGAAACGCATGACGGAACGGGTAATTCGGGGCTCTGAGCCGGCCAAAATTGGGGAACGCGCCACCTGGCAAAAGCGGGCGCTGGCTTCGGCGCTGGCCGGCTCCGACACCTTCCGCAGCGCGCAGGACATTCACGCCGAGCTGCGTAACAAGGGCGACCGCATCGGCCTCACGACCGTCTACAACCAGCTCCGGGCGATGTCCTCGGCGGGCACGATCGATGTGCTCCGGGCCGAGGACGGCGAGACGCTCTACCGGCACTGCTCCACCAACGACCACCACCATCATCTGCTGTGTCGCTACTGCGGGAAGACGGTCGAGATCGACGCGCCCGACATCGAGTCCTGGGCGACCAAGACCGCGCGGGCGCGGCACTTCACCGACGTGACCCACACGATCGAGATCGTCGGCACCTGCCAGTCCTGCAACCGCAAACGTAAGGGCTGAGGCGCCAAGCGCCGGCGCATCGATTTTTCGCGAAAGCGCTCAGCCGGCGTCGCTGTGCCGGCTCTCGCAGTGGCGCTTGAGGTTCTCCCCCTCCAGATCCACGTAGCGGCGGATCCGGCCGCCGGCGAGCGCCGACAGCAGCGGTGCCAACCCGCCGGCGATCTCGAAGGTCAGCCGGACACCGACCCGACCGTCGGCCTCGCTGAGGTAGTGTCCGGCGGTCAGCCTGCAGCCGGCGGTCCGGCTCGCCCACACGAACGAGCGACCCGGGTCGTCCTCGGTCACGGTCCAGATCAGCGGGCGCATCTTCGGCTGCTTGACCCGCGCCGTGCTGCCGGTGGTGAAGGCGCCGGCGTCGAGCCGGTTGACCTCATCGATCGTCGGACTCCAGTCCGACCAGTGCACGACGTCGTTGAGCACTTCCGAGACCCGCTTTGCCGCCGCCTCGACCTCGACCGTTTTCTCGTACCGCATCCATTCCTCCTCAACCGACCTCACCACTGCACGTACCAGATGGTACATGCAGCCCGGCCGGCGCTCACGGCGGGACGCGCCGCCTTAGCGGTGCACCGCGTCGCGCATGCGGTGCACGGTCAGCTCCGCTGTGGCCGAGCCCGGCTGCGCCGTGTGCCCTAAGGACAGCCGCCACGGCGGCGCCTGGGTCGGATAGAACCGGTGGGTCAGCACCTGGCCGGTGGCGCTGAACAGTTCCCCCACCGAGCCGTCGACGAACCACCGCAGGTCCAGCCGGTGTTCGGACCGGATCTGGGGCTCGACGAATTCGGACCGGCCACCGGCCGCGCGCGGATCGCGGCTGGCCGACGTGCGGTCCAGCCCGACCCGGCCGGTGTCCCAGTCCACGACCAGGTCAATCGTCTCCTCGGCGGAGGCGATGATCGACACCGTCGAC
Organism: Mycobacteriales bacterium; assembly: GCA_036267955.1. Taxonomy (GTDB): domain Bacteria; phylum Actinomycetota; class Actinomycetes; order Mycobacteriales; family QHCD01; genus DATAVB01. Next base: position 61,013 of record DATAVB010000147.1, read on the forward strand.
GTGCCGGCCGATCCCTGCAGGGTCGCCTCGATCTCGAACTGGGCCGGCAGGCCGTCGAGCTCCCGGCCGGACCCGTCGATCGTTCCGAGGACACCATCCCGGAGCCCCACCAGTTCGGCGGCCGGAAAGGAGCGGACGCCGTCGTCGCCGAGCCGCAGCTCGCGCGGCAGGGTCAGGCAGCCGGACCAGTCCGCCTCGATTTCCCAGTCCCGGCTGCGCTCCTCGGTTACCCAGCCCCACAACAGGTTCCGGTCCGTGCCGCGCAGAATCGACGGCGCGTAGAACGCACCGGTCTCCAGCAGTGACACCGACGGTTCGACCAGCTTTCCGGCCGATTCCTTGCCCCGCACGGCGATGACGTGCCGGTCGCCGCCGCGCGGGTGGTAGGCCGCGATCAGCAGCACGCCCTCGTCCCCAAAAGTCGCGTACTGCGGGCATTCCCACATCGCGCCCTCGACCTCGCTGCCGCCGCTCTCGGCGAAGGTGCCGACCTCGCGCCAGGACCGCAGGTCGTCCGACTCGTACAGCCGCGCCAGGCCGACGTCGCCAGGCAGTTCGACGCCGGCGAGCATGCACCAGCGGCCGAAATGCCGCCACACATACGGATCCCGGAATTGCGCGGCGTGTTCTTCCGGGGCCGGCCCGGCGACCACGAGTTGTTGATCGGCGAAGGTCGCTCCGTCGTCGGTCGAGGTCGCCCGGAACACCGGCTGGAACGGATTCTCCGGCTCGAAGACCGAATAGAACGCGTGAATGACGCCGTCCGCGGCGACCGTGTTTCCGGACCAGCAGCCGCCCGCGTCCGGATCGCCGGGCGCGGCGTCGAGCGCATCCGGCTGGACGGTCCACTCGACGAGATCGGGGCTGGTGGCGTGTCCCCAGTGGACCGGGCCCTCCCGCGGCGTGTCCTGGACGTACTGGAAGTAGAGGTGCCAAAGGTCCCCGTGCCGGATCGGGCCGTTCGGGTCGTTGACGTACCCGGTCGCCGGTCGGATGTGGAAACGCGGGAAATGATGGTCTGTGCTCACAACACGTCCTCCGGTCGCAGAATGTCGGTGATCCCGTTCAGCGCGGCTGCGCCGGACTCGACCTGCGCGGGGCGGACCAGGGCCGGCCGCGCTCCCGTGCTCGCCAGCCGCATCCACGCCTCGAACACCGCGCCGCCGGGGCCATAGCCGGCGCGCGGGTCGCTGGTCCGTTCATCCGGCAGCAGTACCGCGGTGTGTCGTACCGCCGGCACGCCCGGATCCTTGCGGGCCCGAGCCACCGCATCGGCGAATGCCCGACCGGTCGGCGTGACGGAGCCGTCCTCGGCGTAGAGGCCCAGGGTGTGCTCCAGATCCTTGAAATCGGTGAATCGGCGGCTCACCGCGTGCGACGACCACCAGGTCACGCCCCACAGCGACGGGCAGTCCAGCGCGTGCTGGACGGTGCCGTGCACGAAGGCGTCCAGGTCGCGGTCGGCGATGAGCGGCAGCGGCGCGCCGACCTCCTGCAGCCACACCGGCCGGGCTGGGTCGTTGAGGTGCGCGGCCGCCTGCTCGATCAGGTATTCGGCGTGCCGCCGCACGATCTCCGAGTCCGACCCGTACCGCTGGACCGTCCCGTTGAACACCCAGGAGTGCACGGCGGCCAGGTCGCCGAGCTCGCCGACGTGGGCCGGCGTGAACGGATGGCCCTCGGAATAGAAGACCGCGTCGTAGGTGGAATGCAGGTGGGTCGCCTCCGGAGCGCCGGCCCGGCAGGCGGCCAGCAGCCGGGGCAGCCACGCGGTTATCTCGTCGAGGTTGGTCGGATATTCGGTGACCAGCAGGTTCATCTCGTTGCCGAGGGTGAGCCCGAGGAAGCCGGGCTCGTCGCGCAGCCGCCGGGCGACCGCGGTGAGCAGCTCCTCCTCGGCGGCGACGACATCCGGGTCGGCGTAGATGCTGCGGCGGTGCCGGGTGGAGAGCCAGACGGGCATGAACTCCATCCCCGACATGTGGCCCTGCAGCACATCGACGTTGGTGTCGAGGCCGGCTGCCTTCGCCCGCCGGACCAGCTCGGCGAGCTGCTCCAGCACCACTGGCGCGATGAAGGACCGGTTGGGCTGCAGGTGCGGCCACAGCGCGAAGAGTCTGATGTGGTCCAGCCCCAGCGCGGCGAGCTGGTCGAAGTCGCGGGATGCGGCGTCCAGATCCAGGTCGTACCAGCCGAAGAACCAGTCCTTGGACGGCGTGTAGTTGGCCCCGAAACGCAGTGGTCGGGCGCCGTGCACATTGGTCGACATTCGCCGGATCATTTCAGGCCGGCGCTGTTCCTGGCTATTGGCCTTCGCCCTCTTCGGCGTAAACCCGGGCCGCGTACTTTTCGAGCGACTCCTCGCAACCGGCCAGGGCGTCGATCGTCTGCTGCCGGCCCGAGGCCTGGAGCACGTCGCGGTCGGTCACCTTGGCGAACCAGTTGCGCAGTTTGATCAGATCCTCGTCGTTCTCTTCCAACTCGGCGTACGTGAAGTGCTTGGCCACGTACTCCTTCTGCAACTGGGCCTGGAAGTCCTGGCACTTGTCGACGATCTCCTCGTACTCGTCGTTGCGGGCGGCATTGAAGGCCGCGAGCACGTCTGAGCCGCCGGACAGCACATCACACGAGAGCAGCTGAGCGGTGCCACCCATTTCGGAGATGTCATTTCTCAGGGTGCGCAGGGCCCGCTCGGCCGCGGCGCTCGCCGGAAGCGCGGCCGCTGAGTTCTGCAGGTAGATCGCGCCGAGACCCTTCAGCCGGCGCCACACTCCGGCGCGCAGGCGGGTCGGCTCCGACGGGATGCGGTAGATGAGCAGCAGCCAGTGTGGCTGGCCTCCTGAGGGCACTGACATCTCCATTCCGCGCCGGTCCGTCGGAGACCACCCTAAGGCGTCGTCGGCGACCGGCTGGACGTTAGAGCCACGATAAAACGACTGTTACACTCCGGCACGCACGGATCCCGACCAAGGAGAGAGTACGTGACCAGCGGAGCGCTGTTCCTCGCCGTGTTCCTGGCGTGTGTGGTGGAGGCAGTCGAGGCGACCACGATCGTGCTCGCAGCCGGCACCGCGCGCGACTGGCGCTCGGCCTTCACCGGCACGGCCGCCGGCCTCGTCGTCCTGGCGGCGATCACCGCGGTGCTCGGGCCGGCGGTCTCCGCGATCCCGCTGCGCGGCCTGCGGGTCGCTGTCGGCGGCCTGCTGCTGGTCTTCGGACTGCAGTGGCTGCGCAAGGCCGTACTGCGCGCCAGTGGGCACAAGTCGCTGCACGACGAGGCCGAGATCTACCGCACCGAGCTGGCCGCCGCCACCGCGGCACCGGCCCGCGGCCGGCTCTCCGTGCCGGACTGGTACGCCTTCACGCTCTCCTTCAAGGGCGTCGTCCTGGAAGGTCTCGAGGTGGCCTTCATCGTGCTGACCTTCGGCAGCAACCAACACAACATCCCGCTGGCCGCACTCGCCGCACTCGCGGCGGTCGTCCTGGTCGTGGTGGCTGGCGTCGCGATCCGCGCACCTCTCGCTCGCGTACCGGAGAACACGATGAAGTTCGTCGTCGGCGTGATGCTCACCGCCTTCGGCACGTTCTGGGGCGGCGAAGGCGCCGGCGCGCACTGGCCCGGCTCGGATGCGGCGCTACTCGTACTCGTCCCCGCGATCGCCTGTTTCGCCGTGTTCCTGGTCTATCTGCTGCGCCGGGCCGGTGCGGCCCGCCCCGTCGCCGCGGAGGTTCACTCATGATTTCCCGACTCCGCGCCTTCGGCGCCTTCTGGTACGACTTCGTCATCGGCGACGACTGGCGAGTCGCCGTCGGCGTCGTCGCGGCACTCGTCATCACCTACGCGGTCAGTACGACCACGGTCCCCGCGTGGTGGCTGGTGCCGGCGGCGGTCGTCGTTCTGCTGCCGATGAGTCTCTGGCAGGCCGTCCGCAAACGCTGATCGGTGCTGCTACTGCGCACAATCACGGCTTGGTGAGCAGCCCGCGGTCATAGGCGATGGCGACGGCCTCGGCCCGGCGGCTCGCGCCCAGTTTCGACATCACCCGGGACAGGTGCACGCTGACTGTTTTCTCACTGATGTAGAGCTCCTCGCCCACCTGGCGATTGGTCCGGCCCAGGGCGACCCGCTCCAGCACGTCCCGCTCCCGACCGGTGAACGGATCCACCTCGTCGCGCTCGGGAGCCTCGCCGGGCAGCTCGATGCGGGCCCGCCGCGCCAGTCCGACGACAGCCTCGGCCAGCGGCTTGGCCCCCAGCCGCCGGGCCACCTCGTGCGCCGCCAGCAACTCTGCCGAGGCAAGGTCGGCATCACTCGCGACACCGGTGGCGAGCAGGGCCTCGGCGTGGTGCCAGCGGCACATCGCCTGCTCGTACACCGCACCGTAGCCGAACCCGTCGACCGCATCGGCCCACAGCTTCGGATCAGCCGGACCGTCCAATCCGGCGGCCGCTGCCTCGAGCCGGGCCAGCCACGCCTGCCCTTCCAGCCCCAGTGATCCGCCGCGGGGCCGGCCCTGCTCCACGCACGATCGGCCGTGCCGCAGCAATTCCTTGGCCAGCTCGGTCGCCTCGGCCAGGGCCGCGCCGTCCCCGCGCTGGCGCGCCTCGACCGCACGGGCGGCGCCGGCCGACACTCCCAATGCGCAAAGCCGAACGCCGCCGAGGCCCCACGGCTCAATCTGCTCCAACCAGTCGATCGACTCCCGGGCCCGGGTCGCGGCGATCGCGTAGTCGCCCTTCCAGCAGGCCAGCTCCGCGCCCGCCGCCCCGGCGCCGAGCATGATCAGGGAGTCGGCCCGTCGCTGGGCCCGCAGGTCGGCCACCAACCGCTCGGCATCGGCGAACTCGCCCCGGGACACCACGATGTGGACCCAGGAGGCGGTCATCCGCGCCGCGACGGCGTCGGACACACCGCGCAGCGGCCGGCCGGTGGTGTCACCGGTGGGCCAGTCTCCGCTGATATAGCGCAGGAAAAGCTGTCTGGCGCGCAACTCGATCCCGAAGCTCGACCAGGTGAGGCCCACCATGGCGGCATAGGCGATGCCCTCGTCGTAGACGCGCAGCGCGTTCGCGATGTCGGCCTGATCGTCGTAGCTGAGCGCCAGGAAGAAGCGGGCCCGCAGCTCCACGTTGAGCGAACCCGCCGCCTGGGCCTTGCGTTGCGCCTCGCGCAGCAGGTCGCGCGCCCGCCCGGTGTCGCCGCCGAACTCGGCCAGGCCACCCATGGTGATCAGCGCATCGGCTTCTGCCCCGCCCGAGCCGGCGGCTTGTGCGTCAACGACCGCGTTCCTGGCACTCCACCACGCCTCGTCGGGTTGGTCTATCGCGCGCTGCATGGTGGCCCTGGTGGCCAGGATCCAGGCCCGACCACGCGAGGATTCGGCGTCCTTCACCAGCTTCCAGGCGTGGGCGATCGCCTCGACCGCCTCGTCCCAGGTGGTTTCCAGCATCATCATCGCCTGCGCCAACCGGCGCCAGAGGTTGGCCGCCTCGATCACCGGCATGTCGTCGTCGATTGTCGCGACGGCCGACCGCGCATAGGCGATGGCGCGTTCCGGCTCGCCCGATGTGCCGGCGAAGTAGGACGCCTCGCTCAGGAGCGTCAACTCATCGACGCCCGGCGGCCGGTCCGCCTCCGGCACCGCGTCCCAGATCCGCAACGCCTGCTCGATATGGCCCAGCGCGGCGGCCGGAGCGCCGAGTTTCTCCGCCTGGTCGGCGGCCCGCTTGGACGCTGACAGCGCAGTGGCCAGGTCGTTGCTCTGCAGGCTGTGGTATGCCAGCAGAGCGTCGCGGTTTCGGTGCGCGGCGTCCACGAGCAGGTGCTCCGCGTAGTTGTGGTGGATCCGGGACCGCTCACCGGGCAGAAGGTCGGCGTAGACCGCCTCCTGCAGCAGGGCGTGCCGGAAGGCGTAGAACCCGTTCTCGACGACCAGGACGTGGTGTTGCACGGCCTCGCGCAGCGCCTCGTCCAGCTCCAGCTCGCCGAGACCGGCCACCTCGGTCAGCACCTTGTGCGACACCGAGCCATCGGCGACGGAGACCATCCGCAAGACCCGCTGGCTGTCGGCCGAGAGGCGCTCCACCCGGGACAGCAGAACCTCGGCCAGTCCGGCCGGTAGCTCCGATCCGTCCTCGCGGGACGCCAACAGCTCCTCGATGAAGAACGGGTTGCCCTGCGAACGCTCGATCACATCGGCCACCACTGACGGCGCCAGGGACTCCTCGGCCAGCAGGTCGACGAAGACCCGGACATCCGCCTCGCTGAAGGGCCGCACCTCGACCCGCTCGACCGCCGGCGCCCGCACCAGCTCGGCCAGCAGCGCGCGCAGCGGATGCCGCCGATACAGATCCTCCTCGCGGTAACTCGCCACCACGAGGAGGCGCTGACCGCGCAGCCGGGAGATCAGGAAGGACACCAGATTTCGGGTCGAGCCGTCGGCCCAGTGCAGATCCTCGACGACCAGCACCACCGGCTGCCGCTCGGCCAGATCGGTCAGCAGGCCGAGAACGGCGTCAAAGAGCTGCAGCTGCCCCAGATCGTGCTCGGTCCGGACACTCCGCGAGGCGTCCCGGTCGGCCGAGGAGTCCGTACTGTGCTCCGAACGGTCCGGCGGCGCCGCCATCTGCGGCAGCAGCCGGCCGAGCGCTCCCCGGGCGGCGACGGCGTCGGCGACCGCCGCATCGTGTGATGCGGCCAGCGGGGTCAGTGCCTCAGCGAAGGGCAGATAGGGAAGGCCGCCCTCGCGGACATCCAGGCAACGGCCGGTGAGCACGAGCGCGCCGCGCGCCGAGGCCAGTCCGGCGAGCTCGGTGAGCACCCGGGTCTTGCCGACCCCGGCGTCACCGGACAGCAGCACCGCTCCGGCCTCGCCGCGCTCGGCGCGCGTCAACGCCGCCCGCAACCGCCGCATCTCGGCGGCGCGGGCGACTAGCGGTATTCCGGAACCAAGTCTGGGCACAAGGCGCATTGTCGCCTAACCGACTGACACTTCGCTCTTCTCTTTCGCTACCGGCTCGTGTCGCGGCTGGCTTGATGCCGATTCGGGTCGCATCTGATTCGGCACCGGCTGGTGCCGCGACTGGTTCCCTACCGACTGGTCAATGGGCGCCGGCGCCCGGACCTGCTCCTGTACGGGACGTTGCGCGACACCGGCGCGCCGGCCGAACCAGCGGACGTTGTGCCGCTTCTGCAGGCGCAGGTTGCGACGGGTCTGGTACAGGTTGTCGATCCGGTAGGCGACCTCGGCCTGCGTTGCGTCGAATACAAAGTTGTTGATCATGGTTGGCGTCCTCCGACGTGTCTGGGTGCTTCCTTTGGCACGCTCCAGACTCGTCCTAAGGCAGGGCGGTCGGCATCGGAAGAACGCCTAGCCTTCTGCCGTCTCAGTGCCTTAGATCAGGCAGGTCGGCGATGACGGTGCCTAAGGCCCTGGCGGGCTCGCCCGGCCCGTTCCCGAACAGCACAGCCGGGGCGCATGCATGATCGTGAGTGGATTTGGTACCCGCTGAGGTATCAAATCCACTCACGATCACAGCGATCTTCTGTTGGTTGGGTTTCGATTTCCGGGGCAGGCTCGCCGCCGAATTCCGTTGGGGAGTTTGTCGGACCCTTGTTCTACGTTGGTGTCATGACCGCTGGCGCAAGCCGTACGGGGAAGGGTTGTGGGGCACGGGAATCTCCCGACCGTTGCTGGTGAGCGACCTCACGTGACCGTGACGATGTCGCTGGCCGATCCACAAGCCGGCACCGGCCATGGGACGTTGAACACTGGTGCCCCGATCAGCCCCGAAACCGCCCGCCGCATCGCCTGCGACTCCTCGGTAATTCCGATCGTGCTCGGCAGCCAGGGCGAAACGACCGCGGCGAAACCTGACGCATACGGGACGGTTGAGGTTATGACTCGGCGAGCCCGCTACCGTCCCAGATCGTGTGCGCGCAGGCGATTCCGCGGCCCTTCTCCGGCCGCAACACGTCGTAGATGTGCATGCGCGGAATCTTCGGCGAAATGCCCCAACCACTGGGCCAGGTGATGATCCAGTCCATATCCAGATCCACCAGCAGACCGAGCATCCGCGCGATGGTCGGGTCGTCGATCCGCTCGAACGCCTCGTCCAGCAACGTCAACCGCAGCGGCTTCGCCTCGGTGCCCGCTGCACTGCTCAACGCGTCGTAGAACGCCGCCGCGGCGGCGAACAGCGTGACGTAGGAGATCAGCCGCGTCTCACCGGAGGAGAGATTGCGGAACCGCCGGGTCCGTGCCTTTCCGTCGCCGTCGAAGTCGCGCACGATCACGCTGAAATCGAACCAGGACCGGTAATCCAAGGCCCGCGACAGAATGCCGACATAGCTGTCGACCATGCTCTCCCGCTCGGCCTCGATCCGCTCGATCACCACCTGGCGCAGGATCTGCTCATCGTCCGGGCTGCGCTTTGCCAGCGGGGTACGGATCACCCGCATCGCGCGCGTCATCGTCTCGTCCAGCGAACTCGACGGGCTCCACTGCAGCTGGACATGCACGCCCTGGCTCGACCGCGCGTTGTCCAGCACCTCGTTCATCCGGCGGTACAGGTCCTCGGCCACGGCGATCTGCGCGGAAAGGCTCACCGAGAGGTCATTGATCAGGTATTCGCTCAACACATCCTGATAGTGCTGACCCAGTTGGTCGCTGCACTCCGCGAGCCTCGCGGCCACCCGGGCCGCCGCATCGGCGATCGGCAGCCGACCGTCCTCACCGGACACCGTCACCGTCAACACGTCACCGTGATGCTCCGGCGCCACGGCATACGTCGCCGGCAACCGGTTCTGCAACGACTGCAGGCTGCTCAGCACGGCGTCTTCCGAACCGGGTGTGCCACCGGCCTTCTCGAGCAGCCGCAACGCCGCCGCGGGATCGTCCGGCACGGCGACATCGTCCGGGACCGCCGCTGACCAGACACCCGGAGCCTGCCGGGCCGACGCGAATGCCTGCGCCGCAAGCGTTTCAGCCTGCTCGGTGCCGACGGCCGACTCGGCCTTGGCCTCTTGCTGGGCCTCCGCCGTGATCCGTGCCTTCGTCGCGGCGCCGGACTGGGAACGCAGTTCCGGCAGCGACCGGCGTACGGCCCGCTGTTCGGTCTCATAGCCGCGGAGCCGCTCCCCCAACTCGGCTGCGCCGCGCCCCACCGATTCGGTCAACTCGGCCAGCGTGACCGCCGCCATCCGGTGGTCGACGCACCGCCGCTCGACCTCCCCCGACACCTCCCGCAGGTCGTTCTCGACCGCCGAATGGTCCGCGCACCTCGCCCGCAGGTCCGCCAAACCGCCCAGGCAGCTGCGTTTCAGAACGGTACGCAGCTCGGCCGCATCCCGACCGGCAGCAGTCGCCGCGTCCCGGGCGGCGGCCAGCCTGGCCGTGTCCCCGGCCAGGCCAGCCGCGGCGGCGTCCCGTTCGAGCGTCGCGCGGGCGGCACCGACCCGTTCCACCGCCTCGTCGTGCTCGCCGCGCAGCGCGACCGCCTTGGTCGCCAGCCGTTGGGCCCGCCCCGCCGCGTCGACGGTCCGGGTGTGCGCCGCCACCAGCATTTCGTGATCCGGGAAGGCGCCGAGCTGCCGCTCCCAGACCGCGATCGCCTCGGCCAGTGCCGCCTTTCGCGCCGTCGCCTGCTCGTTCTCCTGCTGTAGAGCGGTTTCCTGCTGTTCGCACTCGGCGATACGCCGGGCGGTCGCTGCGGCCCGCGCGCCCGCGCCGATGAATTCGGCGGATTCCTTATGCATCGCACCCTGCAACGCACCGACCTGCCACCGACCGTCCGTGGACACCGTGACACCGACGTCGCCGACGTCCTTCTCCAGCGAGTCGACACCGATCCGGGCCAGCAGCCGGACAATCACCGCCTCCGCGACGGGGCAGTCCGGCTCCCGCGCCGGCACGAGCAGCTCGGCCAGCGTGTGGTCTGCGTGAGTGTGGTCGGCCAGCGTGTAATCAGTAGCGCCCGCGTCGCCGGCAACAGCGAAGACATCCTGCCGATCCCGGTCGGTCACGGTGCCGTCGGCCCGCACCCACGCGGTCAGCAACCCGGTCGCGGTCAGCGCCGCCTCCAGAGCGGCGGCCTGCTCGGCGGACACCGACGGCGCGAAGTCGACCAGCCGGTAGAACGCCGCCCCGGTACGAGGATCTCGGCCGGCGCCTGTCTGTTCAGCGGCTGACCGCTCAGCATCGGTCGATGCGGCGGCGGACGGTCCGGCCGATCGGGACCCAGCGGCCGGAGCCGGCTCCTGCCCGGCCCGCAACCGGGACAGCTCGGCCCGCACCTCGGCCAGCCGGCGATCGAGCACCGACACCTGTCCGGTCGCCTCATGCACCTCACCGTGCAGACGTTGCCTGATATCGGCGGCCCACCGGTCGACCTCAGCCCGCGCCTGCCGGGGCGCACCGGCGTCGGCGACCAATGCGGCCACCGCCGGCACCGCCGGTGGCGCTGCCGAATCCGAGGACAGCGTCTGTTGCCAGGCCAACGCCGCCGCATGCCAGGAATCCGCGGCGGCGGCCAGGTCGACCTGTGCCTGTTCGGCACCGGCCGCCGCATCGGCCGCGTCGGCGGCCGCACCACCGGCGGAGTTGTGCAACGCCCCGACGGCAGCGGCCGACCGGTCGACCTCCTGGGCGCGCTGGTGCAGCGACCCGGCGACCGTTGCCTGACGACGGATCTCAGCTACCGCGGCGTCCAACGTCTCCGTCGCCCCGGTCAGGCTGCCTTCCAACCGGTTGAAGTCGATCTCCGGTGGCACGAGAAGGCGCACGGCTTCCGGCTCGTCGTCCAGACCGGTCCGCAGTTCGGCCGGAACCTCCCGCAGCGACCGGGCCAGGTCCAGAGTCACCGCCGGGACCAGCGACTCGTCCAGCCCGGCGCGGTCGAAGGAGGCGCGCACGTCGTCCGCGCGGCCCTGCGCACTGCCAACCTCGTCGTGCAGCCGGTCCAGCGCGGCCCGCACCGAATCGACCGTCCGCTGCTGCGCGGCCCGAGCCCGCTCCTGATCGGCCAATGCGGCCCGCGCGGAATCCCGGGCGGTGTCGACGAGCCGCTGCTGATGCCCCAGATCGGTCAGCTCGGCAAACTCCGGCAGGCTCTTCAGATCCGATACCAACTGGTCGAGCTCATCGATTCGCAATTCAGCCGCGGATACCTTTTCGGTGGCGTCATTCTCGACGTCAGCGAGCTCGGAAATGCGGCCGGCCAGCGCATCCAGGTCACGGCGGCCCCGGCTGCGTGCCTGCGCGGCACGGTTCCAGCGCTGGCCCGCGTCGCGGAGCGTGGTGACGGCGTACGCCGCGTAGGAGTCGAGAAAACCTCGCAACGCCTCGTCCGCGGCCTGCAGCTGACGCAGATTGTCCTGAATGGAATGCAGGTCCTCGAACGAGGTGGCCAATTGCTCCACAATGGATCCGTCAAGCGGCGGCAACGCATCGGAGAGAATGTTCTCCAGGTGGCCGTCGAAGACCTTCACCCCGATATCGGGATTTCGCAGTGTCCGTTGCAGATGCAGCAGGTCGCCATAGCGGGACGCCGGGATGAGATAGACGGTCTCGGCGATCCGGGCGCGGAATTCCTCGTCGTCCAGCACACAGCCCGGGCCGAGCGTGTCGCGCAACTGGGCCGGACCGAGGGGCATGTCCTCCGGCGCCAATTCGATGTCGTGCTCGATGCGACGAGGGCTGATGAATCGCCAGGAGTCGCTGATCTGACCGGAATTCTTCGACGCCTTCACCCCGATGGCACAGGTGAGAAATTCCGGATCACCGCCGTCCGAATCCCGGACCAATTCCAGCCAGGCGTAACCGATCCGGGTCGACTCGCCGGAATAGTCGTCCAGCATGAGCCGGCGCATGCTCACCGTGTCGTAGCCCTTCGACCCCATCTGGCGCAGGTCGCCGTCCAGACACAGTGGCGCGAGCAATTCCAACGTACGGGATTTACCGGAGCCGTTCGTACCCTGGAAGATCACCCGGCCGCCGGAGAAATCGAAGGTCTCCCGGCCGTACTCCCAGATGTTGATGACACCGCCGCGGGACAGATGCCAGCGTCCCCATTCGTGCGTCACGAGCGGTCCTCCCCGGTAGTGTTTCCGATTCCGAACAGGCTGGCCGTCCGCTCCGGCACCGATGCCGGCTCAGAAAAGCCTGCCCCGGCTCCCTCCGCGGTCACCACATATCGGTGCGCCACCGGATTCAGCCAGAAAGTCCCCGCCTCGTCCCGGCCGGCGACCCGCATCATCACCAGCAATTCGGCGACGTTCGCGGTCAGCCGCCCCAGGTCGGCGGTCTCCTGCGCCGACCAGGTCCCGGCGTGGTCCTCGACGAGCGTGCGGCAGACCTCGCGCAGCCGCTGCGCCGACACGGCCACCCGACCGTCCGGCGTGCCGTCGTGGTCGTCCTCGCCGTCGTCGGCGATCCCGTCATCGTCCTCGGCGTCGTCGAATTCCTCGTCAGCTTCAGCGAATTCGACGTCGAGCAGGTCGGGAATCGCCAGCATTGCGAGCCGGGCCAGCGTGCTCTGCCCGGGAAAGGCGATGTCGGTGAGGCGTTCTTCCGGGTCGGTGACCGCGATGCCCTCCTGCCGGCTCTCGGTAAGCAGCCCGAACACCGTCTCCAACGACCGGGCCTCCGCGCGACGGTTCGACCGCAGCCAGTCCGCCCCGTCATCCGGAAGGTCAGCGAAGAAGACGGCCGGGTTCTCGATCAATTCTCGGCGCACCGCCCGTTCGGCGCCCGCTACCCCGGGATCGCCTGCGGCGACCAGAAGCGCGGCCGGACTGTCCACATCAGACACTGGGCCGATCATCAATTCCGCGATCAGATCCCGGTCGACGGTGATCAGCGCTTCAGCGCCCTGCTCGCCGAGTACGGAATTGACGGTGCCCTCCGTTTCGGTGATCGCGCCCAGCCGCAGGAGGTGACGCAACGCCGCCGACAGCGCCGCCCGGTCGGCCGCGTCGTCGGCCACCGCGAGGCCGGCCTCGACCGCGGCCGCGTGGACGTCCTGGACCAGGCGGGACAGCAGGGTCTGCCGCCCGCCGCCCTCCAGAACGGCGATCGTCACCGCGAGAAAGGCATACGTGCGTGGCGAGAACGCCGGCTCGCCACGGCTTGCATCGTCTCCCCGGCCGGTCTTGTAGAGCCGGGCCCAGCCGCGCCGCACCACCAGCCGGTAGCCGAGCAGGGAGCCGAAGATCTCCCCCAACACCACCCGGTGGCGGTGCACCAAGGGCAGAATCGCGCCGTCGGGCGACGACTCGCGCAACCACGGCTGGCGCAACAACGCGCGGACGCAGCGCACCACGGCGGCCGCGTCGAGCTCGGAGAGGCCGGCCAGCGGATCGGCCGGGCGACGCACGGCCCGGCTCACCGCTGCGCCTCGACGACCAGCCGGGCGTCGGCCACGGTGAGCGTCCCGGCCACCGAACTGACCTGCATCGGGCCCTCGCCCGGCGAGATGACCAGCCGCAGGTGGTGCACCGGATCGGTGCCGACCCCTACCTCGCTGACGTTGTCCCGGGCGGCCATTGCCGATCCGAGCAGCTCGCACAGCACGTCCAGGGCCGGCCGCGAGAGATTCGCCTCGGGCAGCCGCCCGGCCGCCGCCGCCAACTCCGCCACCGCCGCGGCGCGCCGGTCGGCCCGGTCACGGGCCCGCATCCGCAGCAGTTCATCGCCCATCGGGTCGGCCTGGATCCGCGACCCGCGCCCGGCGGCGGCCCGCTCACCCCGGCTGCGGACGCTCACCGTCACCTCGACCAGTGGGCCGTCCTGCCAGCGGGTGTGCTCGTTGTCCGCGTCCAGCTCCGGCGCCGCACCGAGATGCCGGGCCGAGTACAGGCCGAACGCCGACGCGTAGAGCGCATGCGCCTGCGCCGGGGTGGCGGCGTCGAACCAGCCGGCCAGTTTCAGCAGGGCCGAACGACGGGCCGGCCGCGGACTCCCGCCGGCCGTCACCCGCTTCACCGCCGCGAGCAGTCCGCCGACCGCCCGACCGGTCGCCTGCCGCAGCGCGCTGACCTGGCTCGGCCGCCCCGGCGCGTCGACGAACCAGCCGGTCAGCTCATCCCATTCGGCCGCCGTACGGCCGCGGGAACGCTCGACGTCACCGCCGCCCGCCAGCTCGCCGCCCGCCAGGCCGCTGCCGGAGCGCAAGAGCCGCAGCAGCTCGGACCGTACGCCGGCCAGCTGCAGCAGCCGGGCCCCGATCGCCGGGGTGTGGCGCAGCACGTCATCGACTACCAGCTGGATGTACTCGACCAGCAGGTTGCGGAAGCCGGCGATCTCATCCGGTGCCAGGTCGAACCGGGTCAGCACCTGCCCGAGGTAGGCGTAGAAGTCGCGGACCGTGGCGGCCAGCTCCGCGTGCTGCAGAAACAGGGTGACAACGCCTTCGGCCAGGGTGTCGCGGGCCGCAGCGGTTCGGGCCGAGGACGGATCGCGCCGCTCCTCGGCCAACGCCGCCGCCAACGCTTCACCGAGCGCGGCCAGGCCACGGTCGATCGCGGGCAACAGTTCACGGGACACCTCGCGGGCGCCCTCCGGCACCCGGATCAGCGCATCGGCGTCGCGCTGCACCCGCACCCCGAGCTTGCTGATCTGGTAGCGCACCCCGCCGTGCTGGAACTCCGCGATGCTCGCCGCCACCGTCTCCCGCCGGCCGGCGACGAGGTTGCCCCAGCGCACCAACTGGCTCAACCGCGGTACGACGACGGCAATCGAGGCCTGGCCCGGCTCGATCCGGCCGGCGGTCTCCTCAGTCGCGAGGGCCGCGGCAACCTCGCCGGCGGACAGATCGGCCAGCAGGGTCGAGGCGAACAGCCGCATGATCGGCAGGTAGGCGCGCCGGTCCGGGGCGGCGAGATAGCGGTAGAGGCTGAGTCGATCGTCGGCCGGGTCCTGGGCCGCGGCCAGCTCGTCGTCCTCTGCGCCACCCACGCCGGGCAGCTTAGTGGGGCGGGCTGACTGGTCCGGGCGCGGGGACGGATGCGGTCGGATGCAGCGCCTCGCCAGCGTCTATATAACGCGACCCGCGGGACCACGATGCGATCGCCGCCACCAGGCAGGCGCCGATGGCGAAGCCGAACGCGACATGCAGACCGGACTGGAACGGCCCGGAGATCAGGTGCGGGAAGAACGTCCGGCCGGTCAGCAGGTGTGCATTGGCCGGCGACAGCCCGGAGAGCACCTTGTCGCCCAGCAGGTGCTGCATCGGGTTGTAGCCGAGGAACGCGGCGAACAGGATCGAGACCGGCGGCAGGTTGGCCACCTGATGCGCGACCTGGTGCGACACTCCGTGCGCCTCGAGCCCGGTCGACATCGTGTGCGGCAGCACCGAGGCGAGCCCGGCGATCATCAGGCTGAAGAAAATGCCCACTGAGAATACCTGCGCGGAATTCTGGAAGGTGGAATTCATGCCACCGCCGGCGCCGCGGTCGGCCGCCGGCAGGCTGTTCATCACCGCGGCCCGGTTGGGCGAGGCGAAACAACCCATCGCGAGACCGTCCATCAGGACGATCAGGGCGAAGACCGGATACGGGAAGTCGATCGGCAGCATGGTCAGCAGGAACAGGCTCAGCGCCGCCATCAGCATCCCGCCCGAGGCGAACAGCCGTGGCCCGAACCGGTCCGACAGAATTCCGGAGAGCGGTCCCGCGGCAAGAACTCCGATGCTCAGCGGCAGCATGTAGATGCCGGCCCACAGCGGGGTCGAGGTGAAGCTGTAGCCGTGCAGCGGCAGCCAGATGCCCTGCAGCCAGATGATCAGCATGAACATCAGGCCGCCGCGGCCGAGTGCGGACAGAAAGGTTGACAATGTTCCGAAAGTAAAAGCGCGAAGCTTGAACAGCGGCAGGCGGAACATCGGATGCGACACCCGGGTCTCCACGATGCCGAAAACGACCAGCAGCACGCTGCCCAGAATCAGCGCCCCGTAAACGATCGGGTTGCTCCACCCCATCGTGTGCGAACCGTACGGCTGAATTCCATGCGTGATGCCGATCATTACCAGAATCAGGCCGGCCGCGAAAGTCACGTTGCCCAGCCAGTCGATCGGCGCCCGCGTCCGCACCCCGATGTCACGCAGCTTGCGATACGCCCAGATGGTGCCGAAAATGCCGCACGGTACGGAGATCAGGAAGACCAGGCGCCAACTGACCGGCGCCAGCACACCGCCGAGAATCAGCCCGATAAACGTCCCGCTGATGCCGGTGACATTGTTGATTCCGAGCGCAAGCCCACGCTGGTGCGCCGGAAAAGCGTCGGTGAGGATTGCACCGGAGTTGCCGATCAGAAATGCCCCGCCGATTCCCTGGATGACCCGCCAGACCAGGAGCCAGATGGCCCCTGACTGGCCGATCATCCAGTCGATGGTGAGGAAGAACGACGCGCCGGTGTAGATGACGAATCCGAGATTGTACATTTTGACCCGGCCGAACAGGTCACCGAGCCGACCCACACTGACCACCAGAACGCTGCTGGTGACCAGATAACCCAGAATCATCCACAACAGATAGAAACTGTTGGCCGGCACGAGCGGGTCGAGATGGATGCCCCGAAAGATATCGGGCATCGCGATCAGCATGATCGACGAGTCGATCGTCGCCAGCAGTACTCCGGCTGTGGTGTTGGTCAGGGCCACCCATTTGTACCGGCTGTCAGTGCGGGCTTCTGCCACCCGCGCCGCGGCCTCGTCGATCGCCACGCCGCTCCTTCTGCTCTCCGGTCGCACCCCCGAATTCTGCAGGCGCCGTGTTGGACACTACCTCTTTGCCTTAGCTAACTACAATGTGAATCACGTCCCGATGAGTGCCTCCACCGCCGGTACGCGCAGGTGCCAGTCGGTGATCCGCTGGTAGGCATCGGCGATCGAAAGCACTGTGGCTTCGGCGAACGGGCTGCCGACGATCTGCATCGACAGGGGCAGCCGGGTGGAGCTGAACCCGACCGGCACCGCGATTGCCGGCAATCCGGCGAAATTCCACTGTCCGGTAAAGCTGGGGCCGAGCATCCGCTTCTGCATGTCCATCTCGTCGATCCGCTCGGCCGGTGTCAACATGCTCGGCGTCACGATGACATCGACCTCGGACAGTACCTTCCGCACGCCCGCACGGAAAGCGGTCCGCAACCGCTGGGCCTGCGCGTAGTCCCCCGAGCTGAAGAACGCACCCTTGACCAGGGTCGGCCGGGTGAAACGCCCGTAGTCGTTCCATTTGTCGATGAGGTTCTGCCGGTGGTAAGCGTAGGCCTCCGACACCATGGTGATGTGGTTGGCCTCCTTCGCCTGCTTGGCGTACGGAACAGTGACCTCGCTCACGATCGCGCCGGCCGCCTTCAACTCATCGACGGCGCCGAGCACTGCCGCGCGCACCTCGGGATCGAGCTCCGGCGAATCGAAGAAATAGGGTGTCGCGACTCCGACGCGTACCCCCTCAACAGATCCGGTCAGCAATTCCGAATACTTCGGCACCCCGACCTCCGCGGCGAAGCGGTCGTCCGGGTGGTATCCGGCCATGATCTCCAGCAGCAACGCACAGTCATAGGCGCTGCGGGCCATCGGTCCGATGCTGTCCAGCGTGTAACCCAGCGGCACGACACCGGCCTTGGGCACCCGGCCGAAGGTCACCTTGAGCCCGGTATGGCCGTTGACCGACGCCGGCCCGCGCACCGAACCACCGGTGTCGGTGCCCAGCCCGCCGAGAGCCAGGCCGGCGGCAACCGCTATCCCGGTGCCGGAGCTGGATCCGGCGGCGGTGTGTTCGGTGTTCCAGGGATTGCGGGGAATCAGAAATCCCTTGTCCGGATCCGGCGCGCCACAGGCGAATTCGCTGGTGGTGGACTTTCCGACAACCACCGCGCCGGCCTCGCGCAACCGGGTGACGACCGGTGCGTCGATCCCGCCGCCCCAGTCCGCCGGCAGCACCCGGCTGTTCGCGGTGGTCGGGGCCTCCTGGGTGGAGATGATGTCCTTCACCGCGAGCGGGATCCCCTGGAGCGGTCCTTTGTAGACGCCGGAGGCGAAGTCCTGGTCGGCGGCTGCGGCGGCCTTCATCGCCGTGTCGTCGCAGACCGTCACAAAGGCGCCGAGGATCTCGTTGGACTTGCCGATCCGGTCCAGCAGCCGCCGGGTCAGATCGGTGGACGTCAGGGTGCCGGCGCGCAGCGCGGCCGCGGCATCCTTGATCGTCAGGACGTCGACTTCGGGCATTTCTCCTCCAGAGCTGGTCGTCATGGGTCAGTCGGCCGTGGGATCGAAGGACAGGGCGGGGTCCACCGCCTCGAGCTCGGGCAGGTAGAGGCCGTCCGCCTGCGCACGCAGTGCCGGGTAGCTTTTGGCGAAGTCGAGGAACTCGGCTTCGGACACCGTGATGTTCGCCGCGCCGAGCAACGCTTTCACGGTGCCGGCCGCAGATTCTGCGTCCATCTCATTCTCCTTCGGGGTGGGCTGATATCCGGGCCGGATCTCCGTGCTCCGGATCGAAGAGGTGGCACGACACGCTGTGGTCGGGCCGTGGACTGAGCAGCACCGGCGCCCGTTCCGCGCAGACGTCCATTGCGAACGGACAGCGGGTGCGGAACCGACACCCGCTCGGTGGGTGCAGCGGACTCGGGATCTCGCCCGCGTCCTGATCCGTCACGCCCGTGCGGTTGGTCGGATCAAGGGCGGGAATAGAGGAGAACAGCATCTGGGTGTAGGGATGCAGCGGACCCTCGTACAACGCAGTCGCGTCACACAATTCGACGACCTGACCGAGATACATGACGGCGACCCGGTCGCTCATGTATTCCACCACATTCAGGTCGTGACTGATGAATACGTAAGTCAGGTCATAGGTTTTCTGAAGATCCAGCAGGAGATTGACGATCTGGGCCTGGATCGACTTGTCCAGCGCGGAGACCGCCTCGTCGAGCACGACCAGTTTCGGCCGGAGTACGAGCGCGCGGGCGATGTTCACCCGCTGTCGCTGACCGCCACTGAGCTGGTGCGGAAAGTGCGTGCTGTAGTTGGGATGCAAACCGACGTCCTCGAGCACCTTCGCGACACGCTCGTCGATTTCCGCCTTGTCCACGCCCTGAACCTTCAACGGAAACCCGATCGACTCGCCGACCGAGGCCCGCGGATTGAGAGCGGAATAGGGATCCTGGAAGACCATCTGCGTGTGTTCGACGATCTTCCGGGAGCGTTTTCCCTTGGGCAACGGCGTTCCGGCCAGCCGGACGGCTCCGCCGTCGGCCCGGTAAAGGCCGACGATGACCCGGGCGAGCGTCGACTTCCCGCAGCCCGACTCGCCGACGATACCGAGGGTGGAGCCGGCCCGCACGGTCAACGAGACGTCGTCGACCGCAGAGATCGTCACGCCACGGAGCCCCACCCGGGCGCGGAAGTTCTTGGTGACACCGTCGACCTCCAGAATCGGTGGAGCCGCAGCCGCAGTCGCGGCAGTTTCAGTGCTCATCGAAACCCCTAACTGAGCCGGGTGTCCATCGCCTCACGCAGCGCGTCACTCGCCGTGTTGAAAGTGACCGAGGCGAGGAAGATGAACAGTCCGGGAATAGCCACCACAGCGGGAACGACATAGATGTCGCCCTGGAGGCTTTCCAACATGTAACCCCATTCCGGGGTCGGCGGTCGGGACCCGAGTCCCAGAAAACTCAGGCTGGCGGCGATGATCATGGCGACACCGACCAGGCCCGACGAGTACACGATGATCTCGTTGAGCACGTTGGGAAGCAGCTGGGTACGCAGAATGCGCATCCGACTGGCGCCGGAGAGCCGGGCGGCCTCGACGTATTCCGACGTCACGATCTTGCGGGTCTCGGACTCGGCGATCCGGGAGACCGGCGGAATGAAGACGATCGACACTGCGATGATGGTGTTGGTCAGTCCCGGTCCGAGCGAGGCACCGACCGCGATCGCGAGCAGGATCGCGGGAAACGCGTACAGCATGTCCATGACGCGCATGAGAATCGCACCGACCGCGCCGCGGACCAGACCGGCCCAGGTGCCGATGATCGTGCCCACCGCCGCCGCCACGAGCGTCGGAACGAAACCGGCCAACAGCGACAGCCGGCCGCCGTACAGCGCCCTGGTCAACATGTCGCGGCCCTGCTCGTCCGTCCCCAGTGGATGGCCGGAGGAGAAGGAGAAGATGTTCTCCAGCCGGTCGGCCGGCTTTCCGATGAGTGGGTCGTACGGGGAGAGCCACGGGGCGAATATCGCCCCCGCGACTATCAGAATGAGCACCACCAGGGCGGCGACACCGAGCTTGTTCCGGATGAAGCGGTGCCGAACCACCGACCAGTACGAGATCGGAGGCACCGAGACCTCACTCTGGTACCACTGCTCCCGAAGATCCGCGGCCGTCACCGTTGCCGTGCTCTCGGTCATGAGATCACCTCCTGCCTATGCGAGTGCGTGTCGTTGTCGCGGATCGATGACGGCCTGCAGGAGATCGACGAGCAGATTGATGATCACGAACGTGCCGGCGATCACCAGCGTGGACCCCTCGACGACGATGAGATCCCGCGCCTCGATGGCGTTGTAGAGCAGCAGACCGATACCTGGCCATTGGAAAATCGTCTCGATCAGCACAGATCCGCCGAGCAGATAGCCGACCTGCAGCCCAGACGTGGTGAGCACCGGCGAGAGCGCATTCTTGAAGACATGTCGGAGGATCTGCTGATTCGTCAGACCCTTGGCACGCAGCGTTTCGACGAAGTCGGCCTGATAGGTCTCGACGATGCTGGCCCGCGTCACCCGCGCGGTGATGGCAAGGGTGACCAGCGAACCGGCGACGACAGGCATGATCAGATGCCGGATGAATTCCCAGGCGCCGCCCTGCCCCACGCCGCCCGAGACGGCCGTGCCACCGGCCGGCAGCCACCGCCAGCGCGCCGCGAAGAAGGTCAGCAGGATGATCGCCACGAAGAATGACGGGATACTGAGCCCGGCCATGCCGGCCGTCGAGATGACCTTGTCGGCCACCTTGCCGCGCCGAACGCCGGCCCAGAAGCCGAGCGAAATACCGGTGATCAGGCCGAACGCCGCCGAAAATCCCGCCAGGATGGCCGTATTGACCCAGGCCTGGCTGAGTAGATCGAGGACTTCGGCCCGTCGATACGGGGAATAGCCGAGATTTCCGGTCAGCGTCCGACCGAGCCAGTCCAGGTACTGCAGCGGCAGCGTCTTGTCGAGGCCGAGGCTGTGCCGCAACGCCAGTCGGTCGGCGTTCGAGGCGTCCGGACCGAGCAGCGCCGCCACCGGGTCACCGGGCAGTACGTTCATAAGGAGGAAGATCACGACCGAGACCCCGAAGAGGATCAGGATCGCCATCGCGAACCGTCGTGTGGTGAGTTGAATCATGATTACCCGTCCACCGTGATGTTTTGGAAGTCCACCCACCAGGACTTGGGTTCGACGAAACCGTGGACCTTCGGCGACATGACCCGCAGGTTCAGGTCGTGCATCCAGAAGAGGAAGTACGCGTTGTCCACCGCGATGTTCATCATCTTCTGCAGGTCCTTGTGTGACTGGGCGACGTCGAAGGTCCCGGCCGCCGTCTGGTAGTCGGCCTGCATCTGCTCGTTGCAGATGCCGGAGGCATTGGGGGTGTCAGCGGACTGCATGCACTGGAAGGTCGTGTTGTATCCCGTCGGAGTCATTCCCGCCGATGGCGAGGACCACAGAATGTCGACGTTCTTCCACTGTGGACTCTTGAGCGTGGCGAGACTGATTGTGATGAGCGTGTCCCACTCCATCGGCTCGAGCGAGACCTCGACACCGATGGCTTTGAAGTCGGCCTGCAGCTTCTGCATCATGATGTCCGGGAACATGTTCCCCGAACCGCCCGTGGTGTAGGCCATGTTGATGCGCAGTTCACCGGGTTTGTAGCCCGACTCGGCGAGCAGCTTTCGCGCCTTCGCCGGGTCGTAGTCGTACCCGGGATTGTTCGGCGCATAGTCCGGGTGGCCCGGATAGACGTACTGCCTCGCCGGATAGCCCACATTGTTGATCAGGTCCGCCGTGCCGACCCGGTCCAGTGCGTAGTTCAGCGCCTGTCTCAGCTTGAGATTTCCCTTGAACGGCTTACGGAACATGTTGAACCGGGGCATGATGCCGTGCGGGTACTTGCCCATGTAGACGACGTAGCCGTCGCCCTTCATCTGCGACAGCGCGTCCGGGGACGGCACCTCGGCCCAGTCGACCTCCCCCGATTCCAGCGCCGACAGGCGGGTTGCGGCCTCCGGCATGGGGTAGAGGACGACCTCGTCCAGCTTCGGTCGACCGCGCCAGTAGTGCTCGTTGGCCTCGAGCACCATCACCTGACCGTCCACATATTTCTTGATCTTGAACGGGCCGGTGCCGATGGCATGTTGGTTGTAGTTGGTGTTGCCGTATTTCTTCACCACGGTCGGACTCGGGAAATAGATGCCCGCCAGGTCGTAGGTGAGCCAGGCGTACGGCTTCGGGGTCGTGATCGCCACGGTGTAGTCGTCGATCTTCTTCCAGCTCTTGAAGAACAGGAAGTACGACCCGTAGCGGGGAGCGTCGATGGCAGAGTAGTACTGGAACTTCGGGTCTTTCATCCGATTGATCTGGAAGATGACCGCATCGGCGTTGAACGGTGTCCCGTCCTGGAACGTAACGCCGCGCCGCAGGTGGAAGGTCCAGGTCAGCTTGTCGGCGGAGAGCGTCCAGGACTGCGCCAGCGCCGGCTGCGGCGTCGGTATGGTCTTGTTCTGGTCGAGGTTGAAACGGGTCAGGCCGTCGTAGATGTTGTTGCCGACGAACCGGTAACCCTCGTAGCCCTGGTCCGGCGGTGTGGCCGGAAACGGAATGTTGCCGGCCGTCATTGCAATGCGCAGGACCCCGCTGGTGCTGCCGTATCCGGACGAGCCCGTGACCTTGCCGCAGGCATCGAGCAGCGGAACGCCGAGTACACCGAGGCCCAGACCGGCACCGGCGCGGATGAAACCGCGACGGGTCAGCGGCGCCTGGCCAGGCTCAGACGATTGCATGCCTGCCCTCCACAGCAGACGTCCCCATAGATGTGACTGTGGGCGCGAGTTGCAGCAGGCATCGGCTGGTGTGCGATTTGCCGACCGAGACCTGCTCCGGCTGCCGGTGCCAGCATTCGACCGTCGCCGCATGGCACCGCGGGGCGAAGGCGCAGCCCTGCGGCAGCCGGGCCAGGCTCGGTGGCGAACCGGGGATGGCGTTCGGCCGGGTGCTCTGGCCGGGGCGCACATTCGCCTCGATCAGACCCTGCGTATAGGGATGTGAGGGCTGCAGTAGCACCTCTTCGGCCGGGCCGGTCTCCACCACGCGACCGGCATACATCACCGCGATGTCATCGGCAATTTCCGCGGCCACGCCCAGGTCGTGTGTGACGATGACCATTCCCATGTTGCTGTCGCGCTGCACAGTGCGGAACAGCTCCAGGATCTTCGCCTGGACCGTGACGTCGAGAGCGGTCGTCGGTTCGTCCGCCAGCAGCACCCGTGGCCGCGCCGCGATCGCCATCGCAATGACCACCCGCTGGCGCATACCCCCGGAAAGCTCGGACGGGTAGGCCTTCAACCTGGCGGCCGGCGAGGGAATCTGCACCAGCTCAAGCAGTTCCAGGGCCCGCGCCCGAGCGGCCGTCCGGCTCATCTTCTGATGCCGGCGGAGTGTCTCGATCAGCTGTCGTTCAATCGTATAGACAGGGTCGAGCGCAGTCAGCGGGTCCTGGAAGACCATGGAGATATCCCGCCCTCGGGCGGCGGCCCGCGCCTTGGGCGACAGCTCCATCATGTCCCGGCCCTCGACCAGCACATTGCCGCTGACGGTCGCATTCGACGCCTGGATACCGAGAATCGAGCGCAGCATGGCGCTCTTGCCGCTGCCGGACTCACCGATGACGGCGAGCACGCGGCCATGCCCAACGCGGATCGACACATTGTCGACAGCAACCAGCGGACCATGGTCGGTCCGGAATGTGGTCGACAGTCCGTGAACGTCGAGCGCGGCCTCTTGGGTCATCGCCTCTTGTCCGGCGATGTCATTGACAATCGCAATGCTCATTTCGTACCCCTTTAGAAAGATCAGCGGTCGTTGTCGTCGTTGCCACCGTTGCCGTCGTTGTCGTACGACGGCGCATCACGTCCGTGAGCGCCATCCGGTCTCCTCGATTCCGACCGAACCCGAATTCCACCGGCCTTCCGTCGGTCAGATGCACCAACCGCTCCAGTAACAGGATCGGCGCGCCGACGGGCGTTTTCAGCAGTTGGGATACGGCGTGGTCGGCGACCGTCGCCTCGATCAGCTGGTCTGTGTAGCCAACCTGATGACCCAGTTGCCGCTCGATCACCTGATAGATGGAACCGCGCGGTCCTGCGTCCGGTTTCAACAGCGGAGCCCCTATGTCCCAGGGAAACCAGGACGACCGCAGGGTGAGGGGAAGTGCGTCGAGCACTGTCAGCCGTTCGAAGAACACCACTTCGGCGCCTTCGGCGACCGACAGCCGCTCTGCCACGATCGGTGGTGCTGGGACCAGACCCATGTCCAGCACCTGATAGGTGATCCGGTATTGGCCGTCCTCGATCTCGTCCGGAAGTCCCCGCAGTACGTCCAGCCCGTGTCGGATCCGGGACTGTGCGACGACAAAGGTGCCGGCGCCCTGCAGTCGCTCGATCAGCCCCTCCGCCCGGAGCAGATCGAGCGCATCGCGGACCACTCCTCGGCTGACGCCGTATTCCTCGATCAGACGTTGCTCGCCGGGCACGGCCCCATCGCCGAACCCGCCGAGCACAATCCTTGCCCGCAGAAGATCCCGCACCTGGCGAACGGCGCTCCACCGGTGGTAATCCCGTGCCCGACCGCTGCCCTTTCTCACCATCAGATCATGCCGACGGGACGTCTCGGTGACGGAACCGACTTGTAAAATGCTCATTACACCGGAAGATCGTTATTTTTCGACGCTGATGATTGAGGCGTAGTCGACCGACTGCTGGAACGCATAGGCGACCCGCAGGAGCAACGCGTCGTCAAAGAAGCGTCCGACCAACTGCATGCTGACCGGGAGTCCCGCCGCCTTTCCGCATGGCACGGCGAGCGCCGGATGACCGGTGTAATTGAACGGCTGGGTGTTGCGCGATGCCACATTGGTCCTGGCCAGAGCCTCTTCCAGTGCCGCCTTGTGACCGTCCGGCGCGACATACTCGGGCGCCTTGAGAATGCAGGTCGGCATCACCAGGACATCATTCTCGGCGAGTGCCTGATCGTAGGCCCTGATGAAGCTCGGCCGGACATTCTGTGCCTTCGCGTACACGCGGCCGTGATAGTTCCGTCGACTGAATTCGCCGAGGAGATAGTTGAGTTTCGTTCGTGGATTGAGCAGGTCGATGTGATTGGCCCAGACCTGATTGATTGCCGCAATGAGCGACGGCGGGTAGTACGTCCGGGCGAAGGCTCCGAAGTAGCCGCTGTGCAACAGCGCGAGCGTCCCCTCCGCGCCAAGAGCGCCCTGCACGTCCCGGACCCTCATATGCTCCGGCACCGACACCTTCGACACCACGGCCCCGGCGCTGGAGAGCACCTCGACCGCGGCGTTCACGGTGTCGATGACGTCGGCCTCCGCGTCGAGGTATCCCTCATCGAGAATGCCGATGCGCAGGCCCTTGACACCGTCACCGAGCGTGCTGAGTGCATCGACGGTCTCCGGGATCTCCCGACCCTGCCGCGGATCCAGGCCGTCATATCCGGCCGTCACCTGGAATGCCGCGGCAGTTTCCTCCACCGTGCGCGCCATCGGACCGGTGTAGTCGATGCTCTGGTCGGACCCGAAGCCAATTCCGAAGTGCGATATCAGGCCGAACGTGGGTTTCAGTCCCACGCAACCAGACAATGCGGCCGGAATGCGGATCGAGCCGCCCTGGTCACCGCCGAAGGAGATGTCCACCTCGCCGTTGACGATCGCCGCGGCCGACCCGGACGAGGACCCTCCGGTCAGGTGGGCGGGCTTGTGCGGATTCTTCGGCCGGCCGTAATCGCCGATCCCGCCGCCGAAGCCGAATCCACCGGTCAGGCCGTTCATCGTGTGCTTTCCGACGATCGTGCCGCCGGCCTCCAGGACCCGGGTGACGACGGTCGCGTCGAAATCCGGGACAAAGTCCTCCATCACGTACGAACCGAAGGTCAGCGGCACGCCGGCCACGGCGATGTGGTCCTTGTAGCTGACCGTCTTTCCGGCGAGCGGGCCGTCAGCCGCGCCCTCGATGTGACATTTCAGCAACCACGCATTGAGCGGGTCCTCTGCGGCCGACGGCCGGTATCCGGGCTCCCTCGCCGCGTAGTGCACTGCTGGCTTGCCCTCGTCCATCCGTTCCTGTACGAACTCGTCCAGGACGTCCAACTGCTCGATGAGCTGTGCCCGGTAGAGTGCCGCCTCGTCGGGCCCAAGGCGCATTCCCAGCGCCTCGGCTGCCGCTACGACCTCGTTCACATCGGGTATCGCATACACCGCTGCTCCTCTCGTCGTCGTGTGGAGAGGATCGTCACGCCGGGTTATTACACGAATACGCACGCAACGTCTTGGCGGTGTTACGCCGGATTAGCCGGCCGTCACGGGCCGCTGACCTGCGCAAATGCCACTCCCGCCGGCCTGGTTCGCGGGTTGAACCCCGTGTGACCGGTCATACGGAGCGTGTACCGACGGGCGCTGATATGCTTGCCAGCAAGCAAGTGAGTTCGAAATTAGTGCGAAGTGGACAGCGATTAAGCGCGGAACGGGTGGCGAAATGAACACCGAGATCGATGAGGAAGACATCGCCCGACTTCGGGCCGCGTTGGCCCGGATCGCCAGATTTGTCGACCGTCAGGTGTCCGGCGACGGGATGACCCGTACCCAGCTCTCCGTGCTGGGTACGACGGCACGACTCGGACCGCTCGGGCTGAGCGAGTTGGCCGAGGTCGAGGGCGTCAACCCGACGATGCTCTCCCGGATCGTCGGGAAGCTCGAGGCGGCCGAACTGCTGCGCCGGCTGGCCGACCCGCTCGACCACCGCGCGGTCCGGGTGGAGGTGACCGGAAAGGGGCGGACCCTGCAGAATCGGCTGCGTCGCGAGCGCACCCGCCTGCTGGTCGACCACGTCCGCGCGCTCCCGCCGGCCCGGGCGGCCGAGTTGGCTGCGGCGCTGCCGGCGATCGAGCTGCTGGCCGAGGGCATGCGCCGACCGGTGGCGGCCCGCCGATGACCGCCCTCCCGATGATGGTGCGCCGATGACCTACCCCGCGCTCGCCAGGTTCCGGGCCCAGACCTTCGCTTCGCTGAGCAACTCGAACTACCGGAGATATGTCTCCGGTCAGGCCGTCTCGCTGATCGGCACCTGGATGCAGTCGGTCGCGCAATCCTGGTTGGTCCTGCAGCTGACCGGATCGGGCACCGACCTCGGCCTGGTCGTCGCACTGCAGACGCTGCCGGTTTTGCTGCTCGGCCCGTACGGCGGTGTCGTGGCCGACCGGCTGGACAAGCGCAAGCTGATGATCGGGCTGCAGGCCATGATGGGCGTGCTGGCGCTGATTCTCGGGCTGCTGACCATCACCCACGAGATTCGCATCTGGCAGGTATTCGTCCTTGCTTTCCTGCTGGGCATGAACAACTGTTTCGAGAATCCCGCCCGCCAGTCGTTTGTGCTGGAAATGGTCGGCCCGAAGAATCTCCGTAATGCGGTCAGTCTCAACTCCGTACTGGTGAATGTCGCCCGCGCGGTCGGGCCGGCGGTCGCCGGTGTGGTCATCGCGGCCGGCGGCCTCGGCATCTGCTTCCTGCTGAACGCGGCCAGTTTCATCGCCGTGGTCACCTCGCTGGTCCGGCTCGACGTGTCGAGACTCAATCCCTCGAAACCGACGAGCCGCGCCCGCGGGCAACTCCGGGAGGGCCTCACCTACGTCCGGCACACTCCGGTGCTGGCGATCACCCTGTTGATGATGGCGCTGATCGGCTGCCTCGCGTACGAATTCCAGGTGGTGCTGCCGATCGTCGCGAAGAACACCTTCCACGGCGACGCGCAGACCTACGGATTCATGACAGCGGCCATGGGGATCGGGGCGGTCATCGGCGGGCTCTACGTCGCCGCCCGCGGCCGCACCGGCGTGCCGGCGCTGGTGAATTCGGCCGTCGTCTTCGGCATCGTGCTGCTCGCCGCCGCACTGGCACCCAATCTCTGGACCGAACTGATCGCGTTGGCCCTGGTCGGCGCCGCCAGCATCGGGGTGATGTCCAAGGGCAACAGCACCCTGCAACTCGCCGCCGATCCATCGATGCGCGGCCGGGTGATGGCGCTGTGGGCGGTCGCCTTCATGGGCTCGACGCCCATCGGCGGCCCCATCGCCGGCGCCATCAGTGAGCACGCCGGCGGGCGCAGCGGCCTGCTGCTCGGCGCCGCCGCCTGTCTGGTGGCCGCCGGGCTCGCGGCGCTGGCCGCGCGCCGGTACGGACTGCGACCGATCCAGCGGCCGAAGCCGGCAACCCCGGACCCGGAGCCGGTCGCCGGCACTACGGTCGAACGGTGACTCCTTCCAGCACATCGCGCACCGTCGGGGACATGGCGGTCGGTGCTGTCGCGTTCGGCGCGGCCTCCCTCTCGCTGCCGGACGAGCGCGACGACGAGGCCGCGGTCCAGACCATCCGGGCCGCCGTCGATGCCGGCGTCCGGCTCATCGACACCGCTCTGGCGTACACCACCGTGCAGGACGAATCGCACAGCGAAGCCTTGGTGCGCAAGGCTCTGCAGGGCTCGGCGCTGCGCGAGGAGGTGCTCGTCGCGACCAAGGGTGGCCACTTCCGGGCCGGGCCGGCGAGCTTTCCGTTCGACGGTCGACCGGAGACGCTGCACCGGCATTGCGAGATCAGCCTGCGCACCCTCGGGGTGGAGCGGATCGACCTCTATCACCTGCACCACCCCGATCCCCAGGTCCCGTTCGCCGAGAGTGTCGGCGCGCTGCGCGAGCTGCGGGACGCCGGCAAGATCGCCCGGGTCGGCATCTCCAACGTCGATGTGGACCAGCTCGAGGCGGCCCGCGCCATAGTCGATATCGCCAGCGTGCAGAACCATTTCTCGCTCTACGACGACACCGATCGCCCGGTGCTCGACCGGTGCACCGCGCTCGGTATCGCGTATCTCGCCTATTCCCCGTTGAAGGGGTCGAAGAAGGACGTTCTGGCCGGCGTCGCCACCGAAATCGGCCGCCGGCACGGGGTTTCCGCCGCGCAGGTCGTGCTGCGCTGGAACCTGCGGCAGTCCGACCGGCTGATCTGCATCGTCGGTGCCACCAGGCAGCGCACGATTCTCGATTCGCTTCGGGCTCCCCAGCTCGCACTAACCGACGACGAGGCGGCCGAGCTCACCGCGGGGGCCCGGATGTCCCGGTCCGACCCATAGCTGCCGGGATATCCTCACCTGTCTACCCCGGAGGTGTTTCTTGCTCCCGCTCCGCCCACTCGGCCGCACCAACCTTCCGGTTTCGCCGATCGGTTTCGGCGGTGCCGTCATCGGTATTCCGGACTATCTCGACGGGGACGACCGGGACAGCGCGCAGTTCCAGGAGCAGGCCGACAATACCGTGCTCGCCGCATTTCGGGCGGGAATCACCTATTTCGACACCGCCCCGGGATACGGTGCCGGCCGGTCGGAGTCGGTGCTCGGACGGGTCCTGGAGCCATACCGCGACCGGGTCGTCTACGCCACCAAGGTGCAGGTCGATCCCGCCGACGATCCGCAGAAATGGTGGGACAGCCTGCACGCCAGCCTGGAACGGCTGCGCACCGATCACGTCGAGGTGTTGCAGTTGCATGGCAGCAGCTGGCCGGACGAGAAGGCCCGGTGGGCCGTCGAGGGGCCCGGAGAATGGCTGGCCGAGGTGAAATCGCGTGGGCTGGCGAGTTTCGTCGGCACCACCGCCGAGGTCCCGTCCGGCGGGCTGGAGTTGATGCTGCGCTCCGGCCGGTTCGACGTGTTGCAGATGGCGTACAACGTGATCTATCAGGCCGCCTGCGATTTCCAGCGCAAGCCGCCGTTCGGGCCCATTCCGCTGGCGAAATCGCTGGGACTGGGGGTCACGACGATGCGCACCACCACCTCCGGGATGCTGCATCGCCTGATCCTGCGGGACTTTCCCGACCTCGACCCGGTAAAGCTCAGCCGGCTCGCCATTCGTTACGTGCTCTCCACCCCGCAGGTCGACTGCGCGCTGATCGGCATGAGCCGGCCGGCCGAGGTGGCAGCCAATGTAGCGCTGGCCGCCGATGAAAATGACCGGATCGACGTGGTGCGCATGCACGATCCGTACGACGCGGACTGGGACGCGGCCCGCCCCACCTAGGAAAGCCTCAGAAGCTGCCCTGCACCGTCTCGTTGCGCCCCTGCCGGAAGGACAGGTTAAGCTCCGTCGTCAGCTCGGCACTGCCCTCGTCCACCTTCTTTATGGTGATCGTCCAACGGAACGGGGTTTGGACGAACTGCCACAGCAGGGTGACCGCGTCGGCCCGTTCGTCGGCCACCAGCCCGGCCACGGTCAGCGGCGAGGACGGCGGATCCTCGTGCGACCACACCGCCGTTTCAGCCGACACCCACTCCGACCGTCCACAGCGGACCGCATGCTCGGCGCCATCGATGTCGTGCGCCACCACGGTCAATGCGTCGCCGTCGTCCCGCACGGTCAGGTCGGTCAGGCCCAGGACGTTGTGTTCCAACCGGATGGTCCGGCCGGCGAAGTCGGCCGCCTGCCGCGGCCCTGATTGCGCCGGCACCGGCAGTCTCAACTCGGGATGGCGGCGAGTCGCCGCCGGTGCCGGGGATTCCGCCGGCTCGCCGGAAAGGGCTGGCAGCAGGTGATTCCACACCGCGTCCAGGATCTTCTGCGTTTCCTGCGACCCGCTGGTCAGGGCCACCACCGCGTCCTGGTCCGGCAACACGAGGGCGAACTGGCCGAAGGCGCCGTCGGCGCGGAAGCTGTTGTGCCGACCGCGCCAGAGCTGGAACCCGTATCCCACCTTCCAGTCGGGATGGTCGTGGCTCGCGGTGGAGACGATGTTTGAGCTTGCCTCGTCCACCCATTCCTCGGGCAGGAGTTGCTTGCCGTTCCACTCCCCGCGCCGCAGGTAGAGCTGCCCCAGTGCGGCGAGATCCTCGGTCCGCAGCCGGAAACCCGATCCGCCGAGATTGATGCCGCGCGGGCTGGACTCGACAAACGGATCCGGGATCCCGAGCGGTTCGAAGAGTCGAGGCGTCAGATAGTCGTGGACCGTCTGCCCGGTCCGGGATTGCACGATGGCGGACAGCACATGGCTGGCCCCGGAGTTGTAGAGAAAATGGGTGCCGGGCGGATATTCCGGAGCCACCGATAGGAATATCTCCACCCAGTCGTGCTCGGGCAGGTTGCGCATCAGCTGCATCGTGTCGGTGACCTGCCCGCTCGCCATCGACAGCAGATGCCGGACGCGCACCTCGCCCATGATCCGTCGTATCCGCGGGGATCCGTAGGACGGGAAGGCGTTCAGGACCGGCTCGTCGAGATCGAGCTTCCCCTCCGACACGGCCAGCCCGATGGCCGTCGAGGTGAATGCCTTGCTGACCGAGAACATCAGGTGCGGCTGATCCGCGGTGTAGGGCGCCCACCACTCTTCGGCCACGA
>DATAVB010000148.1:0-73501 GCA_036267955.1 Mycobacteriales bacterium
CACCTTGGAATCGGTTCCGCGTAAGGCTTGTAGCGTGCTCATGCCACAACACTAAAACAAGGTTCGGACAGCACCCGGCCCTCGCCGCAGCCTGTGGAAAAGTATTTGCGCCTGTGGATAAGAACATTGAGTTGGTAGCAACTCGTAGTAGAACGGTTGAGACAGCACGCTGGTCTCCAATGCAGATCCGCAAGCGCAACGAAGACCCGCCTGCGTATGGTACACAGCCCCACTCAGGAAAGAACTGTAGACCGATGGTCCGACAATTCCGAGTCATCCACCGACACGCGGAAAACCACCTGCGGTCAGTCGAGCGCCATGGCGAAGATATGCATGGCCACAATTCCGGCACGGGCGGCCGGACCGATCCGGGGCAGCAGTACGGTCGCGACCGTCTTCGTCGCCACAAGGTCGACCGACACCTGATAGAGCCGGACCGTCCCACCCGCGGCACCATGCCGAATCGCCGCAACAGCAGCGCTTCCGGTCGGCGGCGGGCCGGACCAGTCCGGGAGTCTCAGCTCGAATGGCTGCAGGCTGCCGTCGGTGTAGAGCACCGTCCCCGTCCCGCCACCCACGCCGTTGGTGCCCGCGCCGAGAAAGCCCAGTCGCCGACCGGACCGTCCGACCGAGAACGCCTGCCCATCGCAGACCACATTGTCCGGGCTACCGGAAAGCACGTCCGGCCATTCGAAGCCAAAACCGCCAGAGTCCACTGTAGACCCCGGCGTCAATCCCGCGGCGGCGAGAGCCCGGGCGGAGTATCCGACACCGCCTCCGTCGAAATCGGCGGCACCGGGATTGGCCGCGATTCCGATATTGGTGAACGCATCGGCCAGAGTGGCATAGGGAATGTGCACCATCGCGGTGGCCCGGGCCCCGCCTCGCACTGTCGTGTGTGGACCGTACCGGTAGGTCGTCTCGGCAACCAGCTCGTACGCGCCGGCCCCCTCGTCGGCCGGGATCCCCACCTGCCAACCGGTGTCCGCGGATTCGCCGGCCGCGAGATCCCCGAGCGGCGTGGATCCGTCTGGCTGCAGCGACCAACCGGCGGGCGCGATGAGCCGGGCCTGCACCGCCGGCATCGGCTGACCGACACTGTCGTTGGCGACCGTGCCGTGCACGGTGAACGTCTGCCCCGGCTGGACCGCGTCACAGTCAGTGGCGGCGGTGACATAAGGCGGCTCGTCGTAGGTCGGACCGGTGGTGAGGAAGAATAATTCGGCGGTGCCCCCGTCGAGCGCGACGGTGAAGCGGTCGGTGCCGCCCGGGCCCGACTGCAATGCGATCTGCTCGAGCCGCCCGGTAGACCGGTCGACCCGCACCAGGCGATTGCGTTGGCCCAGCCGATTCAGCGTGACGGCGACCCGCTGCCGGGTCGCAGCGCCGCTGCCAGCGGCCGAATCGGCGACATTCGGCGAAATTCCGCCGTTGAGCAGCATGAATGGCTTGACGTACTTTGCCGTGAAGAGCCGGCCGGCGTCGGCCGGGAGATCCGCCGCCGCGGCCGCCGGCGTCAGCCCTGGAAGGCGTTGGAAATAACCGATCAGCACGTCGCCGGCGAGTCCGTGACCGGTCGCCTCGACCGCGGACAGGTACGGGCTGGCGTAGCCGTCCCACTGCGCGATGGTCACCGGCCGCGCGTTGCGGACGACCGAGCCGGCCGCGTCCCGGCGCCGGCCGGGGATGATCCGCACATCGCTGCTGGACAGCCGGACCAGAAAGGGCGACATATTGCGGCTCTGCTGAGCGATCCGGGCCACCTGACGGGATTGCGGCGTCCGGTTGAACGCAAAGCCGTCGTGCCCCTGACCGACGAGGTTGGTCCACCGCGCACCCATCGTCCATGCGGCGAAATAGCCGAAATTGAGCTCGGACTCGGACGGAACGTAGCCGCCGCTGGGGCTTTCGATGAGTCGACCGAACGCGATCGGCGCCCGGCCGGTGCCGTCGTGTCCGGCCAGCGCGATCAGGCGATACGAATTCAGCGCGTCATAAATGTCCGGGCGTCCGCCGTCCGGATACGGATCGGCGGAGCTGAAGTCGGACGAGGAGAAGGCGACCAGGTCGGGTTTCGCCGTCCGGACATACGACTGCAACTCGTGCTGCGACCAGGAAGCGAGCGCCTGGATGTTGTGCACCACAACGTCGGGATGTTGGGCATGGGCCAGCGCGAACCAGGCGGCGAGCCGATCGACGAGGACCGGGCCGTATCGGTCCTGGTCTCCGAAACCGATCGCGGCCAGGTGCGCGGCATGCGGCCGTTGTACGGCGTCCAGGAGCCGTTCTCCGTGGCTGGGACCACGGTCGAGCCGACCGTCCGGATACCGGGCCAGCGCCCAGCTGGCGGCCGCCGACAGCGCCGCCGGATCGGCCTGCGACACGTCGTAGAAGGTTGCGGTGGTCAGGCCGCTGTCGCGCCACTCAGCCGCGGTCGGGAACGGCCGCCCGGTCGGCCGCCTGGTCACCCAGGCACCGAGCAACAGGCCGCGCTCCAGGAAAACCCGGCCGGACCGGTTGAGCGCTGGCCCAACGGACCCCGCGAGCCCAGCGGGCGGCGGGGACGCAGCGGACGCCGGACGACCCGGGA
Source organism: Mycobacteriales bacterium (assembly GCA_036267955.1). Classification (GTDB taxonomy): domain Bacteria; phylum Actinomycetota; class Actinomycetes; order Mycobacteriales; family QHCD01; genus DATAVB01. The sequence goes on from DATAVB010000148.1 coordinate 2,591, forward strand.
ATGCGACGGCGCCGGCCACCGTCGCCGTACCGCCCAGGAATGCCCGCCTGGTCAACCGCCGCGCACTCACCCAGCCACCTTTCGCCGGACCTGCCGGAAGCCCATCAGCCACCGGGTGCAGTGTCAACCACAACCGGCGGAACATCAGCGCAACGTGCCGGGAAACGACCAAACCGGCCCGAACACCAGCCATCTACCCAGCGCAGCACCGGCTATTCGGTTGACGCCCCGGTGGCCCGCCCGGAGACTTCCGGGAACATCCGCCACGACAGGAAATCCGCCGGTGCCACTGATTCAGCGAGGCCGCCGGGACGCCGCCGCGGTGCCGGTCTATCTCCTGCTCGCCGGCGGGTCCGCCGGCCTGTTCGCGTTGGTTTCGACGTTGAATCTGGTCTACCAGGCGACGGTCGTCGGACTGAGTCCGCTGGAGCTGGTACTCGTCGGCACCGTCCTGGAGGCCGTGGTTTTCGTCGCCGAGATCCCGACCGGCGTGGTCGCCGACATCTACAGCCGGCGGCTGTCCATCCTGATCGGCCTCGTCCTGGTCGGGTCCGGATGGGTGCTGGAGGGTTCGGTCCCGCGATTCCTCGCGGTGCTGGCAGCGCAGGTGCTGTGGGGGGTCGGTTTCACCTTCACCAGTGGCGCCACTGAGGCCTGGATCGCCGACGAGGTCGGCGATGACGACGAGGTCGCGCGGGTTTTCATCCGCGGTACGAAAGCAGGACAGGCCGGCACGATCGGCGGCATCCTGGTCGCTGGCGGGCTGGGCCTGGTCTGGATCAGGCTGCCCATCATCGCCGGCGGCGTCGGTTTCCTGGTGCTGGCCGGCGTGCTCATGTTGATCATGCCGGAACGGAACTTCCGCCCGGTCCGGGATGCCGACCGCGCCGGATTCGGGCAGCTGACCGACCAGGTCCGGGCCGGCGTGGCACTGGCGCGGCGTCGCCGGTTGGTGCGCACCCTGATGCTGATCAGCCTGGTCAGCGGTCTGGCGAGCGAGGCGTTCGACCGGCTGTGGACCGTGCATCTGCTGAATTCCTTCCATTTCCCCAGTGTTTTCGGGGTCTCCAACGAGATCGTCTGGTTCACCGCCATCGGGCTGGTCGGCACCGTCCTGTCGCTGGTCACCGCCGCGGTGGTCACCCGGGTCTCGCCGCGCACCCTGACCGCGCTGCATCCACGCGGCCTGATGGCGGGACTGGCCGCGGTACAGGTGCTGACGGCCGCAGTGTTCGCCGTTGCCGGCCAATTCGGCGTGGCCCTGGCGATGCTGTGGCTGCGGGCCGTCGCGGGAGTGCTCGCCGGGCCGGTCAGCTCCGCCTGGATGAACCGGCAACTGGAGCCGGGCGTGCGGGCCACCGTCTTGTCGATCGAGAGCCAGCTCAACGCCGTCGGTCAGGTCGCGGGCGGTCCGGTGCTGGGCTGGGTGGGCAGCGCCGTCTCGGTCCGGGTCGCGCTGCTCGCCTCGGCCGCGACACTGTCTCCGGTGATCGGCCTCTACACCCGGGCAAAATCCGAGATGCCGGTCAGCGAGCCGAACGCGCCCTGAACCGCTCGGTCCGTTCCTTGGCCCGCTCCAGTGCGGCCTGCTGGCGGGTCTTTCCGGCCACACCATGTTCGTAGCCGTAATGCGTGATGCGCTGCTCGACATTCTCCGATGCGTACGACACCGCGTAGTAAAACGCGACAATGAGGCCGAGTCCGGCAGAGGCGGCGCTGAGTCCGAGAGGTCCGTGCAGCAGCAGGGCAAGGACGAGTCCGACGGCGACCGCGAGTGGCATCACCTTGAGCAGCACGCCGGAACAGAAGCGGAGGAACCAGGTCGGGCCGGTCACGTCGCTCAGGACCCACTCGCGATAGCGCTGGGGCAGCCGGCCGCCGAAGCTGTACCACAGCCATTGCAGCGGGTTCGGCCTGTCCATGTCCTCAGGATAGGCCTACGGCCGCGGGTAATTCAGCTGCGGGGATGTGATCTCGACCGTAGGATTCCGGCCCGTGCCGAATTATCCGATCAGGCCCGCGACGGTTGATGATCTGCCCTTTCTGCAGGAGATCGAGCGGGCGGCGGGCCTTCTTTTCGCCGAGCTGGGAATGACGCTCGTTGCCACCGACGAACCGCTCGCGCTGGCCGAGCTGGAGCGTTACCAGGCCGGCGGCCGGGCCTGGGTCGCGGTTGATACTGACGACAGCGCGGTGGCGTATCTCATCGTGGATATCGTCGGCGGCGGCACCCATATCGAGCAGGTGTCGGTGGATCCCCGACACGCCCACCAGGGAATCGGTCTGGCGTTGATCGAATACGTCGCGGAATGGTCGGTGCAACGCGGCATTTCCCGACTGACCCTGACGACATTTCTCGACGTGCCATGGAATGCGCCGTATTACCGGCGGTGCGGATTCCAACTTGTGCCGGAGCGAGAGGTCACCGCCGGACTGCGGGAAATCCGGCGGCACGAGGCCGAGCACGGCCTGGACCGTTGGCCGCGCGGCGTCATGCGACGTGAACTCGGCTGACCGTTGCGGAATCAAGCGTGCCGCAATCGCTCGAGCCTCGGTCCCATCGAGTCAACAGGCAGGCACCGAAACCAGGGAGCGACCACGATGAGCGACACGGCAGCCGAACGCACCGAACTGCTCGAGGTCCTGGCGCAGCAACGCACCGCGCTGCGCAACGCCGTCCGCCACCTGACGGAGGAACAGGCCGCGACCGCCGCATCGGCCAGCACGCCCAGGGATGACAGATGCCCAGCGAATCCATGTAGTAGCGGCAGTGCGTGATCAGGCCGTCGCGCACCTGCAGGGTCAGCAACCCGGAGGCGCCGAACGGCTGCCCGGTTGCATTGAGGGTGCCGTCGAGGTCCGCAGCGCAGACGATCACCTCCGGATCCGTGGTCTGGTAAACAAATACGGTGCGGACCTCGTTCAACCTGACCGGGTGGTCGGCCCACCGGGCGCGATAACCCGCCCGGACCTCTTCCCGCCCGGTATGTCGGGCTGGAAAGCCGGGCGACAGGAAAGGGAATTCGTGCACTCCATCGACCGCATAAAGGTCGGCCAGGTCGTCGGCCGACACATCGATCATCGCCTGATGGAAGCTGGCCAGCACTCCCCTGGGTCAGCGGTTGTTCGTCACGAGTGCCTCTCTTCATTGACTCAACAGACGTTGACGTCGCCGAATTTCTGCTCGCCACGCTCGGGCTCAAGGTCGGCGGGCTGCCCGAGACCTCGGTGGCGATGATGCGCTCGATGCTCACCCACCCGGAGGCGGCCGAGACCGCCCGAGCCGCGCTGGGACAGCAGGTCGAACAGATCGGCGCGGTCATCCCCGACGACGACCCGCGGCTGCGGGCCGCCCTGATCATCGCCACCATGCTGGGCGTGACGATCGGCCGGAAACTACTCGACATCGAGGAATTGCGCGACGCCTCGGCCGACCGGATCACCGAGCTGCTTCGGCCCTGTTTCCGAGCTCTGGTGGGAAAGCGGACCTGATGGGAAACGCGGACACGCCGGCGAGGGACTAACCAGCCGAGCAGGACTCGTCGACCTCACAGCCTGGTACGTCGGCATCATCCGGGCGGCGCACGGGAGTGGTGCGTACTCACCGACAACGAACCGGAGCGCAGACACACCGCGACAGAACCCTCCTGATCCGTGCGATCGATCCGCATCCCCGCCTTGCGCAGGGCGGCCAGCAGCGGCGGCGCCGGCTGGCCGTAGTCGTTGTGCGCTCCGACCGAGATCACCGCAAGCCGCGCACCGGTCGCCGCGAGAAAAGCCGGATCGAAATGCGCCGAGCCGTGGTGCGGCACCTTCAGCACGTCGGCCCGCAGATCGGCGCCGGACGAGACGAGGTCGTGCTGCTCTTCCGGCCCGGCGTCGCCGGTGAGCAGAATCCGCTCCCCGCCCACCGTGGCCCGGATGACCAGGGTCGAGTTGTTGGGGTCGGACTCGGTGCCGTGCGCGACGTGGGTCGGGCCGAGCACTTCCAGCGTCAACCCGCCAAAACGCCAGGTATGCGGCGCCGAAAGCTGCGTCACGCCCAGCCCGCCGTCCCTCGCCGCCGCTGACAATGCGGCCCAGCCGGCCGCTGGATCCCGCAGCGGCCCGGTCACCACCGCGTCGACGCGGCGCCCGGCGAAGACTCCCGGCACCCCGTCCACATGGTCGGCATCCAGATGACTCGCGATCAGCAGCCGGACCCGGTGCGCGTGCACCGCCCGCAGACAGCCCGCGATCGGCCCCGGCTGAAGCCCGGTGTCCACCACCACGACGTCGCCACCGCCGGCATTCAGAATGAGACCGTCACCCTGGCCGACGTCGCAGGCCAGCAGCACCCAGTCCGACGGTGGCCAACCCGGCGCCACCAGCCGGACCATCAACAGCACCAGCGTCGAGCCCACCAGCGCCGCGACGGTGATCCGCCGGGACGCCCGCCACCGGAGCAGCAACAGCAACGCGGCGAACGACACCGCGAGCAGCAGGGCGCCGCCCGTCCCGGTCGGCCAGGTCAGCACGGCGTCCGGCAGCGCCGCGCCGTGCACGGCCACACCGACGATCCAGCGGGCCGGCCAACCGGCGACCCAGGCCAGCCCGGCCGCCGCGCTCGCCGAAGCCGGTGCGACGACAGCGGCGGCAACGCCGAGCACGGTCGCCGGCGCCACCGCCGGCTCGGCCAACACGTTCGCCGGGATCGACACGACGCTCACCTGCCCGCTGATCGCCGCGATCAAGGGCGCACTGGCCAGATGCGCCGCCGTGGCGATCGCCAGCGCCTCGGCCAGACCGCCCGGCACCCGCCAGCCCCGCAGGGTGCGGGCCCACGCTGGCGCGAGCAACAACAGACCGGCCGTCGCCAGCGCCGACATCGCGAAACCCGGGCTGCTGCCGAGGTCGGGCGAGACGAACATCAACACCAGTACGGTCGCGGCCAGCCCCGGCAATGCCGCCCGCGGCCGACCGGTCGCCAGCGCGATCAGCGCCAACGAACCCATCACGGCCGCGCGCAGCACGCTCGGCGACGGGCGCGCCAGCACCACGAATCCAGCCAGCGCCAACCCGGCGCAGACGGCCGAGGTCCGCGGCCCGACGCGCAGCCCGCGGAGCAGAAACAGGACCGCGCCGGAGATGATCGTGCAGTTCGCACCGCTAACGGCAGTTAAGTGGGTCAGGCCGGTCGCCCGGAAGCTGGCCGTCAGCGACGGGCTGATCCCGCTGACATCGCCGTCGACGAGGCCCGGCAGCAGCCCGCGCGCCCCCGCCGGCAGCCGGCCGCAGGCCCGTCGCAGCCCCGCCCGCAGGCCGCCGGCGGCGCGCTGCAGCAGGGATGGCGCGGTCACCTCGCGCGGCGGCCCCCGCGCCGAGAGCACCGCCACGGTGAGGTCACCGCCCCGCGGCGGGAGCAGCCGACCGTACGCGGTGAATCGCTGGCTGGGCAGTAGGCCCGCCCAGCTTGCGGCCGGCGCGAGCACCAGCGCGGAGCCGGACAGCCGCCATCGCCGGCCGGCGCCGGTCGCCGCCTGAAGCCGGACCGGCACCGCCACCTCGGGCGGGCCGGCAATGGCGGACTGGATCGGATGCGGATCGTCGGCCACCACCGCCGTCACGCCCACGGAGGCATGGTGCGCCGCCAGCTCGATCAGCGGTGATGCGTCCCGCGCGCCGACCCGGAGGCCGACCGCCAACGCCGCCGCCGCTGCCACCCCGGACACCAACGCCAACTGCGCGCCGGCCGGCGCCCGCCAGCGCATCGCCGGAAGCACTGCCACACCGGCGATTCCGGCGAGTACGTACGAGGTAGTCGGCGACACGTTCAACCCGAGCCAGGTGACGAGCCACGCCGCCACCGCGCACGGCACCAACCTCAGGTCGAGCGCCCGCAGGATCGGCCGGTCGCCGGTCATACCGTCACCCTCGGCGCGGGTCGGCGGGTCGCCTCCGGCGCTGGCCGCACTGTCGCCTCCGGCACGGGCCACCCGGTCGCCTCCGGCGCTGGCCGCACTGTCGCCTCCGGCGCGGGCCGCACTGTCGCTTCCCGCGCTCATCCCACGGTCGCCTTCGGCGATATGGCCGCATACTTTGCCGGTCCGATCCCGGAAATGTCCTGCAGCTGGTCGACGCTCTGGAACGCGCCATTGCTGGTCCGCCAGTCCAGGATCTTCTGCGCCGTCGACGGGCCCACGCCGGGCAGCGTCTCGAGCTGCTCGAGGGTCGCGGTGTTGAGGTTGACCGGCCCGGCCGGCTCGGCCGGACCAGCCGCCCCCGATGGACCTCCGGCGGCCGGCGGACCGGCGCCGGTGACGCCCGGCACGCCAACGACGACCTGCTCACCGTCGGTGAGCACCTTGGCCAGATTGAGCAGGCCGAGGTGCGCCCCGGGCGACAGCCCGCCGGCAGCGGCGATCGCGTCCACCACTCGCGATCCGGGCGGCAGCTCGACCACGCCGGGATGTCGTACCTTCCCGGCGACTGCCACCGCGATCCGGCTCGCCGATGCCGTCACCCCAGCCGTCACCCCAGCCGTCACGGGATGAGACAAGGTGGCGGCTGGCGGGGCCAGCGAGGTCGACAGCGGTACGGCGGGAGCCGAGGGCAGCGGCGCCACCGGCTGTGACACCGGGCGGGCATGCCAGACCACCACCCCGGTCACGGCGGCGGCCAGGACAGCGATCAGCACCACCAGCACCGCGGCGCGCCGCGAGGGGTCCCACCGGATCCGCCGCCACAGCCCGGCCGGTCCCGGCGTCATCCGGTCGGTATCCTCATCCCCTCGCAGGGACCGATCCAGCAATGCCACGTCCGGCTCCTCTCCGTCGCGGTCGACCCGGCCGGCGAGGGGAAGGCCGAGATCGGTGCGGGGCACCCATCCGCTGCGCAGCACGACTCGCAGTCGGTCGCTGACCGCGTCGGCGTCCAAGGACGACCGGCGCGCCGAGGACCGGCCGACCTGCGACTGACGAACCAGCGGGATCCGCACAAGCACCGACGTTAGGAACGGAACCGGCCCGGAACGACGCGCCGGCGCCATCTGTGGACAACCGCGAACCTGTGGATGGGAGGATTGACAACGTGGCCGATGTGCGTACGACCGAGCAGACGGCCGACGAGCCCGCCCCGGCGGAGCAACCGCCCACCGGCCGCGCCGTTGTCATCACCGCTGCCGCGGCTGCCGCGCTCGCCATCGCATACCTGCTGCTGGGTGCCGGCGGCACCGACCTGTCGGCGCAGGCGGAGCGGGCTCAGTTCGCCTCCCGACACGGGCTCGTGCCAATCGATTTCAGCTGGTACGGCGGCACCAACCAGTTCGGCTACAGCCTGGTCTCGCAGTTCGTCATGGCCGCCCTCGGCACCCGGCTCACCGGCGCACTCGCCGCGGCCGCTTCGGCGCTGGCGCTGACCGCACTGCTCGCCCGGACCGGGGCGAAACGACCCGAGCTCGGCGGCGTGGTCGCGGCGGTCTGCATTTTCGGAAACCTGGTCAGCGGCCGGATCACGTACGCCCTCGGTCTTGCCTTCGCCCTCGGCGCGCTGCTCGCCCTCACCGACCGCAACCCGCGGCGGCGGCTCGTACTCGCCGTGATCGGCGCCCTGCTCGCCTCGGCGACCAGCCCGGTGGCCGGCCTGTTCCTCGGGCTCGCCGCGGCCGCACTCATCGCCAGCCACAAGGTCAGGGACGGCCTCACCCTCGGAATCGCCGCAGTCGTGCCGATCGCGGTCGTCAGCGGGCTCTTCGGCGAGGGCGGCTGGATGAACATCAGCCGCTCGGACACCTGGCACGGGGTCGTGCTGAGCCTCGTCGTGCTGGTGTTCGTCCCCGGTCGCGCGGTCCGGATCGGCGCCGTTCTGTCGGCGCTCGGCGTGTTCGCCGCGTATCACGTGCACACTCCGGTCGGGCTCAACGCGATCCGGCTGGCCGTAATGTTCTGCATTCCGCTGCTGGTCGCGCGGTCGCGCTGGAATCTCCCAGCCGTCGCCGTCGTGGTGGCGCTGGTCTGGTGGTGGGTGCCACCGGTGATGACCGGTGATCTCGAGGACGCCGGCACCCACACCGCGCAGCAGAGCTACTACACCCCGCTGGTCGACGAGCTGCACACCCTGCAGCCGGCGGCCCGGGTCGAGGTGCCGCCGACCCGGGACTACTGGGAGTCGGTGCACGTCGCGGACGAGGTGCCGATCGCGCGCGGCTGGCTGCGACAGCTGGACATCGGCCGCAACCCGTTGTTCTTCAACGGAACCCTCACCGCCGACTCCTGGCACAGCTGGTTGCAGGACAACGGCGTCCGGTACGTGGCGCTGCCGGACGCCCAGCTGTCCTGGGTCGGATCCGGCGAGGCCAGGCTGATCCGCGCCGGCCAGCCGTACCTGCACAAGGTCTGGCAGGGCGCGCACTGGCAGCTTTACGCCGTGTCCGGCGCGACCGGGATCGCGCCGGGAGCCACCGTCGTACGGGCCGACTCCACCTCGGTCACGGTCCGCGTCAGCACGGCCGGTCCGGTGCCGGTGAAGGTCCGGTTCAGTCGCTGGCTCACGCTCGACCACTCCGGCGCCTGCCTGCGCCCGGCCGGCCGGTGGAGCGCCCTGCAGGTCGACAAGCCCGGCACATATCGGATCAGCAGTTCGCTGCACTGGCGCCAGTCGGCCCGCTGCCCCGGATGACCTGCCCGCGGCAAGATCCACCCGGATCGCGGCCCGATTTCCATGATCGTGATCGGCGGTTGGGGCTATACCAACCAAAAACCGATCATGATCATGAAGCTGAGCCCGAAAACGTGGATTCGACGGGTGACACGACGACGCCGACCACACCCGGCCCGACGTGCGCCCCGATGACCGCACCGATCTCGCAGACGTAGCACTCCCGGATCCGGATCGGCCCGGAGCGCAGCAGCCCGACCAGTTTCTCGGCCCGTTCCGGCGCCGCAAGATGGTGTACGGCGATGTCGACACTGGCGGAACCGCCGTCGCCGTCGCTGGCGGCCGCAGCGGCCAGGGCGGCGAGCCGGGCCACTCCGCGCGAGGGCGTCCGGACCCGTTCCAGCGGCACGATGAGCCCGTCGGCGACGTGCAGGATCGGCTTCACCGACAGCGCCGTACCCAACAGCGCCCGGGCCGCTCCGATCCGACCGCCGCGACGCAGATGTTCCAGGGTGTCGAGGTAGAACATCGTCCGGGTCCCGGCGGCGACCCGTTCGGCGGTCGCGGCGACCTCCTCGACATCGGCGCCGACATCGGCGCCGGCATCGGCGGCTGCCGCCGCGGCGAGCACCGCGAAACCCAGCCCCATCGCGGTCGAGCGCGAGTCGATCACCCGCACCGGCAGCGGCGCCTCCTCGGCCGCGACCCGGGCCGCCGCCACCGTTCCGGACAGCGAGCCGGACAGGTGCACCGACACGACCGCGGTGGCACCGGCGTCGGAACAGGCCGCGTACGCCTCGGACAGTGCGGCCGGCGCCGGCCGGGAGGTGGTGACCCGGCCGCGTTCCAGCAGGGCCGCGGCGATGTCGGCCGGCGCGACGTCGACGCCCTCGGCGCCGAAGACCGATCCGTCGAGTTGCAGCGGGACCACGGTGACTCCGGCCGCCGCGGCCGGACCGGTCGGGAGGTACGCGGTGGAATCGGTCACAACCGCGACCCGACGTGGCCGGAGCCGGCCGGAGTTCGCGCGCATGACGACGACACTACGACCCCAGAGCCGCGCCGAGTCGTATTGAATGGGAAGCAGCAACAGGACACAGCGAGAGGCATCCCGTGGACTCGGTATTTCACCTCAACGAGGACGACGACGTCGCGATCGCGCGCGCGGACCTGGCCGTCGGCGCCGTCATCGACAAAGCCGTCACCGACAAAGCCGTCACCGACAAAGCCGTCACCAACACCGCAGTGACGGCGCGGAACGCGGTGCCCCGGGGACACAAGATCGCGACCCGCGCGATCAGCACCGGGGAGCCGGTCCGCAAGTACGGCCAGACGATCGGCTTCGCCACCCGCGACATCGCGGCCGGCGACCACGTGCATTCACACAACCTGGAGTTCCGCGAGTTCGACCGGGACTACGCGTACGGCGTGGACGCCCGGCCGACCGCGTTCATCCCGGAGGCCGAGCGGGCCACCTTCGACGGCTACGTCCGTGCCGACGGCAAGGTCGGCACCCGCAACTACGTCGCGATCATCTGTTCGGTCAACTGCTCGGCGACCGCGGCCAAGCTCATCGTCGACCGGTTCCGCGGCTCGGCGCTGGAGGAGTATCCCGGCATAGACGGCGTCGTCGCGCTGACCCACACTCTGGGCTGCGGCACGGCCGGCGCCGGAAACTACGGCTTCGACGTGTTCCGCCGCACGCTGACCGGGTACGCCAACCACCCCAACATCGTGGGTGTGCTGGCCCTGGGCCTGGGTTGCGAGGTCAACCAGATCAACGACCTGATCAACGGCTGGGAGATGCCGCCGGACCGGCCGCTGTCCTGGATGACGATCCAGGAGCTCGGCGGCACCCGGAAGACCGTGGCCGAGGGCGAGTCGCGGGTCCGGGAGATGCTGACCAACGCCTCGGGGCTGAAGCGGCAGAAGGTGCCGGCCAGCAAGCTGGTGCTCGGCATGGAGTGCGGCGGCTCGGACGGCTACTCCGGCATCACCGCCAACCCGGCCCTGGGCGCGGCCGCCGACCTGTTGATCCGCAACGGCGGGATCGCGGCATTCGGCGAGACCACCGAGATCTACGGCGCGGAGCACCTGTTGACCCGGCGGGCCGCCTCGCGCGCCGTCGGCGAAAAGCTGATCGACCGCATTCACTGGTGGGAGGAGCACGTCAAGCGCGACGGCACCTCCATCGACAACAACCCTTCCCCCGGTAACAAGGAGGGCGGGCTCACCACGATCCTGGAGAAGTCTCTGGGCGCGGCCGCCAAGGGCGGCACCACCGCGCTGACCGATGTCGTGGAGTACGCCGAGCCGCTCACCACGCCCGGCCTGACCTTCATGGACACCCCCGGCTACGACCCGGTCAACGCCACCGGTCTGGTCGCCGGCGGCGCCACCGTCATGTGTTTCACCACCGGCCGGGGCTCGGTATTCGGCTGCAAGCCGACCCCGTCGATGAAGCTCGCCACCAACACCCCGATGTACGACCACATGTCCGAGGACATGGACGTGAATTGCGGCGTCGTCGCCGACGGCGAGAAAACGATTGAGGAAATGGGTCAGATCATCTTCGATCGGATCCTGGAAACCGCCTCAGGTAAGCAGACCAAGAGCGAGGAGCTCGGTTTCGGCGACGAGGAGTTCGCCCCCTGGAGCCTCGCCACCACGGTCTGAGCGACCGTTACGCAATGGTCCGGAAATGGGTGACCGGGCCGTGGTCAAGAAAGGCGTGCAGGGCGAATCCCGGGGGCACGTCGGTGTCGGCGAAGACACTCGGATTGGTACGGAATTCGCCGGGCAGTTTCAGGCCGGACGCGATGGCGGGCGCTATCCGCAGCGGCACGCCGGCGAATTCGGTCGCGGCCGCGGTGTGCACGTGGCCGGCGAGAATTGCCGCAATCGCGCTGGATTCCTTGAGTACGGCCCGGAAATCGTCCGGATTTGTCAGTCGCAGCGCATCCACCCCTGGATGTCCTATATGGACCGGCGGATGGTGCAGGCACACCACGGCCCGGGCGCCGTCCGGCACGGTCCGCAGCTGCTCCCGCAGCCAATCCAGCGTCGACGCCGTCAGTTCACCCTCGTCGCGACCGGGAATGGTCGAGTCCAACAACAGCAGGACCGTGTCCTCGAGCTGCCGGCGTTGATTCACCGGGCCTTCGGTGCCGGTCGCGCCGATCGCAGTCCGGAATGCCTCCCGGTCATCGTGGTTGCCGGGCAACAAGAGCACCGGCAGGTGGAGCTCCAGCAGCCGCAGCGCCGTCTCGTACTGCTCCGGCCTGCCCTCGTCGGCGACGTCACCGGTTACCACCACGGCGTCGATGGCGTCGGCTGAGTCGCGGACGTAGCTCACCACCCGGCGCAGCCGTTCCGCGCTGCGGACCGTCCCGTCGATGTGGCAGTCACTGAGCTGGGCAACGGTGAACACGCGACCTCCCATGGAAGAGCAGACTAACGGTGGCCGACGACTCGTGGCGCGGAACTGCCGAACGGGTGACTGGCCGCGGTACCGCTGAGTTACAGTCCAGGGCAGCCACGATCCGTAGGCGAGCGCATGCGGATGCGGCGTAACCCACCTATTTTGAGGAGCGCGGAGATGCGGCCCGGCCAACAACAGCCAAGCCGCGTTTCCGCGCCCGGCCGGACATTGCGGCGCGTTCGTCGCCCATTGGGCCTTGTCTGCGCGGTGGTTTTCTTCTTCACACCGTTGGCGGCCAGGGCATTCGGGCAGCAGGCGGTCGCATTCGAAAATCACGCGCTGGCGGCCTTTCCCCATCCGACGAGTTGGAAGTTCTTCAGCGCATTCGACACCTGGTCGGTCGATCACCTTCCACTGCGCCAGTACGCGGTACGCGGCGACGCCAACCTGTCGCAGTCGGTCTTCGGCCAGCCGCCGCAATACGGCGGCGGAAACGCCGACACCGGTCTGCCCGCCGGCGTGGGTCCAAAACCCGCCACAACCCCGTCCGATCAACCCGATCCCGCGTACGCCCGAGTCATCTCGGGCAAGGACGGCTGGCTCTTCCTCGGCGCCGACGCCTCCAGCGCCTGCAAGCCCAAGCGGGACATGTCCGATGAACTCGCTCTGATCGACAAACTGGGCCGAGCCGTCGAGGCGTCCGGTCGCCAGTTCGTTTTCACGGTGGCCCCGGACAAGAGCACGATCGAGCCCGACAAGTTGCCCAGTTCCTTCTACGGCAAAGAATGCATGACCCGGCAGAAGAACCTGTTCTGGGACGAGGCCCGGGCGAATCCGCCGACCGGTTTCCTCGATCTGCGTACGCCGCTGGAGGCGCAGCAGAAGGCCGATGGCGTGCCGATCTACCGCCAGACCGACTCGCACTGGGCGCCACGCGGATCGGCCGTATACGCGCAACAACTCGCCGACCGACTGCAGCCCGGCCTCTGGGACGGCACGCAGGTCGTCTCCAAGGGGACCGGCAGCGGCCGCGGCGATCTGTCCATCTACGCCGGTCTGCCGACCGCGGACCACTTCCAGGCCTGGAAGGTGGAACGTCCCGGCATCGTGGTCGGCTACAGCGGCGCCCCGCATCCGCTGGCCAAGCCGCGCACCATTCTCAACCGCCCGACTTCCGGAAGTGTCCGGCTCTTCGACCAGAAGACCCTGCTGCTCGGCGATTCGTTCACCGATGCCGCCGCCACCGATCTGCTTCCGTTGTTCCGGCAGGTGACCCTGCTGCACAACACCTCATCCCTGGGTTATCCGGACGCGCTGAACAAGGCATTCGTCGACAACAACGTCGTCGTCCTGGAAGTGGTGGAACGCAGCGTGATCGGCGGCGGGATCGGGCTTCTCGGGCCGAAGCATCTGCCGGACATCATGGCCGCGCTTGCCGCGCACCCGCTGCGCCCGCACTGACAGTCGAGCCGACGGGAAGGTCCGATGAATCTCCGCGAATACCTCAGCGAAGCCGTGTGGACCCGCGAGGCGGTCGACCGGTTCCTGGACGCCGGCCACCCCAACTGGGCGACCTTCGACCCCGTGACGGGCTACCGACTGCACGACATCGTGATGCGCGACGGCATCGACGGCTGCGCCACCCTCAACACCTATAAGCCGAACACTGCCCGTACCACCATCCATTACGCCGACCAACCGTGCCGCATCAACACCTACGGTGACAGCTTCACCCAGTGCCACCAGGTCAGCGACGGCGAAACCTGGCAGGAAATTCTCGCCGCCCATTTCGGTGAGCCCATTCGTAATTTCGGCGTGGGCGGACACGGCGTTTACCAGGCATATCGCCGGATGCGCCAGATCGAGGCGACGCCGGACGCGGCGAGTCACATCGTGCTGAATATCTTCGACGACGACCACATTCGCAATCTGGACCAGGCCCGCTGGTTCCGGTTGGAGGAATTCCGGCGCGACATAGGCGAATTGATCCGGGTCATGTTCCACGCCAATCCGTGGGCGCACGTCCGCCTCGACCCAGCCAGCGGAGTCTTCGTCGAATGGGAGAATCCGTTCCCGACCCCGGAATCGCTCTATCAATTGTGCGATCCCGACGTGGTCTACGAGCGCTTCGCCCGGGACGAGGTGGTGCGGCTGCACTGTCTCGCCAACGGTATCGACATCGGCGAAACCGCCGAGCTACGTCACTTGGCCGACCGGCTCGGCGTCGCCGTCGATCTCGCTTCACCGAATGGCGCGGCCTCGCTGCTGTCCGCCTACGGTCTGCAGGCCACGCTCTTCACCCTCGGCCTGGTCCGCGACTACGCCGACAGTACGGGCCGGAAGCTGATCGTCCTGCTGAGCTACGGCGGCGAGCAGGTCCGGTCCGTGCTCGATGGCGGCACCCGCGCCGACCAGCCGCTCCTGGCCCACCTCGACGTACTCGGCATTCCCTATGTCGACGCGTTGGCGGCGCATGTCCGGGACGCCGCGGCGTTCCGGCTGGATGCCCGCGACTACACCGATCGCTATTACAACAGGCACTACAACCCGCTCGGCAACCATTTCTTCGCCTTCGCCGCCAAGCCGGCGCTGCTGTCCTGGCTGGACCCCAAACCACCCACGTACCGGGACTCCACCGTCACCCCGATCCGCTGACACCGCCGTCGGCGACGGCCTTGCGCAACCGGTCGACGCAGTCCGGCACCGACAGCACGGCGGTGTCCAGCACTATCCGTTCGGTGGTCCACGACTCGTACTCCCGGTCCCGGATCTCCTGCCAGGTCGGGATTCGCAGGTCCGGAATGTCCACCACCCGGGTGGTGGCGCGGCGTTCGTGCTCGACCGGGTCGGAGCAGACCACCTCGACATCCACCGACGGCACTCCCGCCGCGGTGGCCGCCGCCCGCCAGGCCGAACGGGTGACCTTCAGCGGGTTCACCGACTCCGCCACCACGGTGAGGCCCTGCTTCAGATAGTCCTCGGCCAGCGCGTACGCCACGTCGTAGCCCACCGGCCCCAGGGGTTGGGTGCCGAAACCGCAGCGCACGATGGCCTGCTCGATCGTGTCGATGCGCAGATGTACGCCACCCAGCTCGCGGGCCACGGCCCGGGAGACCGTGGTCTTCCCGGTCGCGGGCAGACCTCCGATGATGATGAGCACGCTGCATTCTCCCTCCACCGATGACCCGCCATTCTCCATGATCGACATCGGCTAAGTGTCGCTATAGCGGCACTCAGCCGATGTCGATCATGAAAGCGAGGGCGTCAGCTGACGACGAAGTTGACCAGCCGCCCGGGCACCGCGATCACCTTGCGGACGGTCTTTCCGGCCAATTGGGGCACGATCCGCTCATCGGCCCGCGCCGCCGCCTCCAGGTCTTCCCGGGAGGCGTCCGCCGCGACCTGCACCGTGCCGCGCACCTTGCCGTTCACCTGCACCGCGATCTCGACGGTGTCCTCGACCAGCAGCGCCGGATCGGCCACCGGGAAAGCGTGCCAGGCCAGGGATTCCGGGTGTCCCAGCCGGGCCCACAGCTCCTCGGCGATGTGCGGAGCCAGCGGCGCCAGCAGCAGCACCAGCGGCTCCGCGATCTCCCGCGGCACCGCTGTCAACTGGGTCAGGTGGTTGGACAGTTCGGTGATCCGGGCGATCGACGTGTTGAAGCGCAGGGTCAGCATCCCGTCCCGGACCGAGGCGATTGTCTTGTGCAGCTGGCGCCGGGTCGCCTCGTCAGCGTCCACATCGGACACCGCGACCACGCCGGTCTCCTCGTCGATGACGTTGCGCCAGATCCGCTGCAACAGCCGGTGCATTCCCGAGATCGCCTTGGAATCCCACGGCCGACTCTGATCCAGCGGCCCGGTGAACATCTCGTACAGCCGGAACGTGTCGGCGCCATAGTCGGCAATGATCCCGTCCGGGGTGACGACATTCTTCAGACTCTTGCCGATCTTGCCGAATTCCTGCTTGACCGGCTCACCCTGGTAGAAGAAGGTGCCGTCGCGTTCCTCGACCTCGGACGCCTCGACATAGAAACCACGTGAATCCGTATAGGCCGGCAGCTGCAGCATTCCCTGGTTGACCAGCTTGTGGAAGGGCTCGTACGACGAGACGTACCCCAGGTCGTACAGCACCTTGTGCCAGAACCGCGCGTACAGCAGGTGCAGCACGGCATGCTCGGCGCCGCCGACGTACAGGTCGACACCGCCCGGCCCACCGTCGCCACCCATCCAGTACCGCTCGACCTCGGGATCGACCAGCCGCTCGGTATTTTCCGGATCCAGGTAACGCAGTTCGTACCAACACGATCCGGCCCAGTTGGGCATCGTGTTGGTTTCCCGGCGGTACGTCCGCGGCCCGTCGCCCAGGTCCAGTTCGACCTCGACCCAGTCCTTCGCCCGGGACAGCGGCGGCTCCGGCTCGGAGGTGTCGTCGTCGTCGGAGAACGTCTTCGGTGAATAGTCATCGACGTCGGGCAGCACCACCGGCAGCGCCGACTGCGGCACCGCGCGGGGCAGGCCGTCGTCGCCGTAGACGATCGGGAACGGCTCACCCCAGTAGCGCTGGCGGGAAAACAGCCAGTCGCGCAGCTTGTACGTGACCGCGCCGCGGCCGTGGCCATGGTCCTGCAGCCAGCCGATCATCCGGGCCTTTGCCTCGACAATTCCCAGCCCGTCCAGGAATTGCGAGTTGATGGCCGGGCCCTCACCGGTGAAAGCCTCGCCTTCCCAGCCTTCCGGCGCCTGCACGGTCCGGATGATGGGCAGCTCGAATACGGTGGCGAAATCCCAGTCCCGCTGGTCCTGCGCCGGAACGGCCATGATGGCGCCCGTTCCGTAACCCATCAGGACGTAATCGGCGATGAAAATCGGTATGCGTGCGCCGCCGGCCGGATTCACCGCGTAGGCGCCGGTGAATACGCCGGATTTCTGCTTTCCCTCGGTCTGCCGTTCCATTTCCGAACGCCGGCTGGCCGCCGTTCGGTAGCGATCCACGGCCGCGCCCGGCGTTGCGGCGCCCTGCTTCCATACCTCGGGAATGTCGGCCGGCCACTGCTCGGCGGTCAGCGCGTCGACCATCGGATGCTCCGGCGCCAGCACCATGTAGGTGGCGCCGAACAGCGTGTCCGGCCGGGTGGTGAATACCTCGATCGGCTCGGCATCGGTCGCAAAGCTCACGTGCGCACCGGTGGACCGACCGATCCAGTTGCGCTGCATCAGTTTGATGGAGTCCGGCCAGTCGATGGTCTCCAGGTCGCGCAGCAGCCGCTCGGAATAGGCGGTGATGCGCAGCATCCATTGCCGCAGCGCGCGCCGGAACACCGGGAAATTGCCGCGCTCGGACCGGCCGTCGGCGGTGACCTCCTCATTGGACAGCACGGTGCCCAGACCGGGACACCAGTTCACCGGGGCCTCGTTCACATAGGCCAGCCGGTGGGCGTTGACGACCTCGCGACGCTCCACTTCGGACAGTTCTGCCCAGGGACGGCCGAAGGGGTTGGTGTCCTCGACCGGCTCGCGGGTGCCAGCGTCCAGCTCGTCGATCAGGTCGTCGATCGGGCGGGCCTTGTCCGCTGCGGTGTCGTACCAGGAATTGAAGATCTGCAGGAAAATCCACTGTGTCCAGCGGTAATAGCCCGGGTCGATGGTGGCGATCGACCGGCGCTGATCGTGATCCATCCCCAGCCGGCGCAACTGCTGGCGGAACGTCGCGATATTGGCTTCGGTGGTGACCCGGGGATGCTGCCCGGTCTGCACCGCGTATTGCTCGGCGGGCAGCCCGAACGCGTCATAACCCATGGTGTGCAGGACGTTGTGCCCGTCCATCCGCTGGAACCGGGCGTAGACATCGGTGCCGATGTAACCCAGCGGGTGCCCGACGTGCAGGCCCGCGCCGGACGGGTACGGGAACATGTCCATCACGTACATCTTCGGGCGGTCCTTGACCCGCTCGAAGCCCTCGGACAACGGCCCGACCGGGTTGGGGGCGCGGAAGATCTCCTCGCGCTGCCAGCGGTCCTGCCACGCGACCTCGATCCGGTCCGCCAGCGTGGCGTTGTATCGGTGCGGCGGAATTGCCGGTGTCTCACTCATGAGGAGCTCCTCGTCCGAGTCTTTTCGTGGCCACGAAAAAAGCCCCTGCATCCGCAAGGGCCAGCCGCACTGTCGGATTATCGTCCGTCAGCGCGGCCCGATAAGGAGCTGCTGTCCGTTCCGTGTCACGGCGTCTAGCATAGCGCCACCGCAATGTCCACGAAAACTCAGTCCTCCCGCGCCGGCACGCTCAGCCAGGCTCGCCGGTGATCAACTCCAGCAGGGCCAACCCGTACGCCTCGGCCGGGTCGGGGTGCTCGACCGTGTTCTGCCTGCCGGCGACCTCGGTCACCACGCGGTAGCTGTCCCCATCGCGGCGCAGCTCCCGGAACGTGCCGCCGAGCTTCTCCCGCAGCTGGTCCTCCGCGGGCAGCCAGACCGCCTCCCGCTGCTGGACCTGATCCAACGCCCACTCGGTGGTGCCGTTGAAACCGATGGTCTTGCCGCCGGCGTACTCCCGCACCTCGATGGTCATGTCAGACAGTACGAAGACATCCTCGTCCATCTCCTCGGTGGCGACCACGAAACGGTCACCCCGCGCGGGGCTCCACCGCAAACCGGAATCTCGCAGTCGAATGGCCAGCTCCAACGACACCATAGGGCGCAATTATGCCGTACCGGGGATCTTCCGACCCCGGATCCGGCCGCTAACGGTCGTCGCTCAGCACCGGCTCGGGCAGCGAACCGGCGTTGTGTTCCAACAACCGCCAGCCGCTCATCCGCCAGCCAGCCGGCACCTCGCGCAGCACCGACCAGGCGCAATTGGACAGCGACTCGAGCCGGCGCCAGAGCGGCTCCGGCAGCTCCAGCAGGGCGGCGATGCCGGCCCGGATAGCGCTTCCATGACTCACCACGACCAGTACCTCGCCGTCGCCGAGTTGCTCCGCGGCATCCCGGACGGCCGCGGAGAACCGGGTCGCGACCTCTTCCAGCGTCTCGCCGCCGACCGGCTCCCAGACCGCCCAGCGCTCCGGATAACGCTCCCGGATCTCGACGTCGGTCAGGCCCTCCCACTCGCCACCGGAGCGTTCCCGCAGGCGCGGGTCGGTGCTTACCGGAAGCCCGGTCACCCGGCCGAGCGCGGCGGCGGTTTCGGTGGCCCGGACCAGGTCGGAGGCGACGATGGCGTGCGGGCGCAGGCCGGCGAGCAGCCGGGCGGCCTGTTCGGCCTGGGTCCGGCCCACGTCGTCCAGCGGTACGTCAGCCGCGCCCTGGAACCGGTGCTCGGCGTTCCAGGAAGTCTGCCCGTGCCGCCAGAAAACGATGCGACGCCGGCCGTTGCTGCCATTGCCACTCGGTCCGGCCGGGGTCACGGCAGCGGTCACTGCGCCTCTCCGCCGGTGACACCCGCCGGCAGCGGCAGCATCGGACAGTCCTTCCAGAGCCGCTCCAGCGCGTAGAAGACGCGTTCCTCGTCGTGTTGCACGTGGATCACGATGTCGACGTAGTCCAGCAGCACCCACCGGCCCTCGCGCTCGCCCTCGCGGCGGACCGGCTTGGCCGCGACCAGGCGCAGCTTGTCCTCGATCTCGTCGACGATGGCCTGCACCTGCCGCTCGCTGGGCGCCGAGGCGATCAGGAACGCGTCGGTGATGGCGAGCCGCTGGCTCACGTCGATCGCCACGATGTTGTGGGCGAGCTTGTCGGACGCGGCGCGGGCGGCGATGTCGATGAGCTCGCGGGCGCGCTCGGACACCTCGGTGTCGCCGGTTGGGATGTCTGGGTCATCGGTCACAGCGCAAGCCTCTCACGACCGGCGTACGGTCCGCTGCCGCAGCCGCCCCGGGTCGATCCGGCGTGCCGCTCAGTCGAGGTACAGGCCGCGTTTGTCGATGTACTGGACCACGCCGTCCGGCACCAGGTACCAGACCGGCTGGCCGGAGGCGACCCGTTCCCGGCAGGCGCTGGAGGAGATAGCCAGGGCCGGCACCTCGACCAGGCTGACGGTGTCCCGCGGCACGTGCTCGGCGCTCAGCTCGAATCCCGGCCGGGTCACCCCGACGAAGCGGGCCAGCCCGAACAGCTCGTCGACGTTCTTCCAGGACAGGATCGCGGCCAGCGCGTCGGCCCCGGTGATGAAGAAGAGTTGGGAGTCCGGCCGGGCGATGGCCAGGTCGTGCAGGGTGTCGATCGTGTACGTGGGGCCATCGCGGTCGATGTCCGCGCGACTGACGGAGAACCGGGGGTTGGACGCGGTGGCGATGACCGTCATCAGGTAGCGGTCCTCGGCCGGGCTGACCTTCACCCCGGCCTTCTGCCAGGGGTCACCGGTCGGGACGAAGACGACCTCGTCGAGTTCGAATCGGGCGGCGACCTCGCTCGCGGCCACGAGGTGACCATGGTGGATGGGGTCGAACGTGCCGCCCATGACGCCGACGCGTCGGCCGTTCGTCTGCATGCGCAAATGGTAAGTGGGCGGATCAGAGACCTGTCAGGTGCCTCTGATCCGCCCACGTACGGCCATGCTCTGTTCGGTCCCCCCGTGGGATCGAACAGCCCCCTTATGGCGGCGGGACCGCGGGGCCGACTCCGCTGCCCCGCCGCTCGCAGAAGGAACGGCGCCGGGCGCGGGTCATGACGCCGTTGGGCGAAGAAACTTGGAAAGTTTTCTGACCGGCTCATCGCAGCGTCAATCGGTGCCTTCGCGGCTGCCCGTTTCATGATCATGATCGCGTTATGCCGGTCATAGCCGGCACAACGCAGACTTCATCAACCCGAGCCCCACGATCCCGCTGCACCGCCGCGCCTCCGAGGCGGCGGAGTGGGGGCGCGGGCATCGGAGTGGAGCGGGGGCGCGGAGCGGGGGCGCGGAGTGGGGGCGGCGGGCTATCGGTCGACGGCGGGCGGGCCGACCGTCAGCGAACGTGCCCGTCGCCGGTGACGACGTACGTGGTGCTGGTGAGCTCGGGCAGCCCCATCGGCCCGCGAGCGTGCAGTTTCTGGGTGGAGATCCCGATCTCAGCACCGAAGCCGAACTCGCCGCCGTCGGTGAACCGGGTCGACGCGTTCACCATGACCGCCGCACTGTCCACATGCGACACGAAGTGCCGGGCGGCGGACTGGGAGCGGGTGATGATCGCCTCGGTGTGCCCGCTGCTCCAGCGCCTGATGTGTGCCTCCGCATCGCCGATCGAGTCGACGACGGCGACCGCCATGTCCAGCGACAGATACTCCTCGGCCCAGTCCGGGTCGCCCGCCGGGACGACCGCCGGATCGTACGAACAGACCGTCTCATCGCCGTGCACCGTGACGCCGGCGGACTGCAGGGCGGTGAGAATCCGTGGCAGGAATTCCGCCGCGATGTCGCGATGGACCAGCAGCGTCTCGGCGGCGTTGCAGACACTCGGCCGCGACGTCTTCGCGTTCACCGTGATCGCCTCGGCCATCGTCTGATCGGCGTCCGCGTCGACGTAAATGTGGCAGTTGCCGACGCCGGTCTCGATGACCGGCACCTTCGCGTTCTCCACGACGTGCCGGATCAGCCCGGCCCCACCGCGCGGGATCACCACGTCGACCAGGCCACGCGCCTGCAGCAGTTCGGTGACCGATTCGCGGTCGACCGCCGGGACGAGTTGCACCGTCGCGCGCGGCAGGCCGGCCTTCTCCGCCGCCGCGGCGAGCACCTCGACGAGAGCCGCATTGGACGACCGGGCCGAGGACGAACCGCGCAGCAGCACGGCGTTACCGCTCTTCAGCGTCAGGCCGGCGGCATCGACGGTGACGTTGGGGCGCGCCTCGTAGATGATCGCGACAACGCCGAGCGGCACCCGGACCTGCCTGACCTCCAGGCCGTTGGGCAGCGTGTAGCCGCGGACCACCTCGCCCACCGGGTCCGGCAGCGCCGCGACATCGCGCAGGCCGTCGGCCATGGCCGCCACCCGTTCAGGGGTCAGCGCGAGCCGGTCGAGCATCGGCTCAGTGAGGCCGTCGGCCCGGCCGCGGTCCACATCGGCCCGGTTGGCGGCCAGCACGGCGTCGGTCGCCGCCACAAGCGCGTCGGCCATCGCGCGGAGCGCCGCGTCCTTGCTCTCCCGGGTCAGCGGAGCCAATTCGGCCGCTGCGTCCCGGGCCGCGGTGGCGATCTGCTCGACGGTCATCGTTGCTCCTGGAGTACGCAGCGGAATCCGGTGTGGCCGGTGGTGCTGTCCGGGGTGTTGCCGGTCCGGGCGGCGACCCGGTAACGGTTGCAGTAGGACCGGTGACAGAGGTACGAGCCCCCCTTGGTGACCCGACTGTCCCCATTGGACGGTCCGGTCGGGTCGACCCGGGTCTCCGGCCGGTCCGCCGCGTGCCAGGTCGGGCTGAACCGGTCGGCGCACCATTCCCAGACGTTGCCGGAGGTGTTGTAGAGCCCGAAACCGTTGGGGCGGAAGGATTTCACCGGTGCCGTGCCGAGGAATCCGTCCTCGGCGGTGTTGGTCCGCGGGAAATCGCCCTGCCAGATATTGCACCGGTGGGCGCCGCGCGGGGTGAGCTCGTCGCCCCACGGATAGCGGCCCTGCTCCAGGCCGCCACGGGCGGCGCACTCCCACTCCGCCTCGGTCGGCAGCCGCTTGCCGGCCCACGCCGCGTACGCGGTCGCGTCGTACCAGGAGACGTGCACGACCGGATGCTGCGGCAGCTGGGCGATCGAGGAGCCCGGGCCGTTGGGTGCGCGCCAGTCGGCGCCCTCAACCGGCAGCCACCACGGCGCTCCCGGGACCTGCCCGTCGCGGACCGAGCCGCGGGCGGCCGGATCGACCAGGGCGTAGAAGACGTACGACCAGCAGAACCGTTCGGCGTCGGTCTGATAGCCGGTGTCCTTGACGAAGGCGCCGAACGCCCGGTTGGTCACCGCGGTCGGTTCGATGCGGTAACCGGACAGAGTCACCTCGCGGACCGGGCCCTCGCCGTCGGCCCGGAACGACTCACCGTCGGCCGCGCCCATCAGGAAACGGCCGGCCGGGATGCTGACCATGCCCTTGCCCGCGATGGCCGGATCCCGCCGCGGGACGGCGAATGGCAGCGTCCCGTCCCGCTCGGTGGAGACCTGACCGCCGGATGGCCCGCAACATGCGCTCACCGCACCATTGTCGCCTATCCGACCCGTCCCCATCGACCCGCCCGCGTTCACATCCGACCGGCGGCCACCGCGTCGCTGACCCACGGGATGACCTCGTCCAGCATCTCCTCCAGCGACGTCGAGCACCGGAAACCGAGCACCTCCTCGGCCTTGGCCACCGCCGGCACCCGCTTCTGCACGTCGTACTCGAAGGACGGATCGGAGACCAGTCGCAGCGGGACGTCGCCCTTGAGCTTGCGCCAGATGACCCCGGCCAGTTCCCGGACGCTGGTCGATTCCGCGGTGGAGATGTTGAAATCCTCGTTGCGGGCGGCGTCGGCCTCCATGCAGGCGACGATGCCGCGGGCCAGGTCACCGCCGTACGTGTAATGCCGGATCTGGTTGCCGTCGCCGAGAATGTGCAGCGGGTCCTGGCCCTTGACGATCTTCTGCACGAGGTCCGGCACGACGTGGCTCATCGCCAGCTTGATATTGCCCGAGGTGACCTCCACATCGGACAGTGCCCGGCCCTCGCCGATGCCGACACAGTTGAACGGCCGGACGATCGTGTACGGCAACTCGTACTGGTCCCAGGCGGCGCGGGCGTAGTACTCCACGGCCAGTTTCTGAAATCCGTACGAGGACAGCGGCGGCGGAATCTTCCGCTCGTCGCCCTCGGCCGACGGCCAGTGGTCGGTCGACTCGTACACCATCGAGCTGGACAGATAGGTGACCTTCTTGAGCGAGCCGGTGCGGTGCGCCTTGATCGCGGCGTCGCACTGCGAGGCCATGATGCGCTCATTGGTGGCCAGCAGGTCATAGGCGAAGGTGTGGAAATACGAAATGCCGCCGATCATCGCGGCACCGGCGATGAAATGCTCGCAGTCCGACAGCAGTTCGGTCATCAGCTCGACATCGCGGGCGTCACCCTCGACCAGCCGGTAATGCGGATTGCTGTCGTAGGAACGGACCACTTTCCCGTACTTGGAGAAGTTGTCGATCCCCACGACGTCGTAACCCCGGCCGAGAAGCTCCTCGACGACATAGCCGCCGATGAATCCCGCCGAGCCGCTGACCAGTACCTTGCCCGCCATCGTCATCCTTTCGCTCGCTGCGCCAGAATGTTGCGCAGTCCAGTGACATCGGTACGGGGGCCGAATGCGAGCCGGTACCACCGCAGGTATTTCGGGATCCACGCCCACACCTTGAAATTGGAGACGCCGGCGTCCCGGTCAAGCCAGATCGTCGGAATCTCCGCCACCGGCAACCGCAGCCGGCGCGCCTTGGCCGTCAGTTCCAACCCGATCTCGAAGCCGTGCCGGCTGTCGATGCCGACCGAGCGCACAAAAGCCCGGTCGTACGCCTTGTAGGAATTCGTGGCGTCCCGGGTGCCGATGCGGGCGAAGAGATACAGGCTGCGCCCGGCGCTGCGGGACAGCATTCCCTTCAGCCACGGGCCGCCGACCTGCTGCCCGCCCGGGGCATAACGAGACGCGGCGGCCACCACAACGCCACGTTCGACCAGTCGGGCCAGCGGGACGATCTGTGCCGGGTCGTCGGAGCCGTCGGCCATCGTCACCACCACGATGCCGGCCCGGGCATGCTCGATGCCGAACCGGATCGCGTTGGCCGGACCGCGGCCGTAGGTATTGACCAGCATTCGCAGTTTGGGTTCGTGATCGGCGTACTTCTCCAGCGCCGGCACGGTTGTATCGTCGGTGCTGTCGACCACAACCGCCACCTCACAAGGGATCTGCACCGCGGCGAAAATCCGGTCCAGGCACGGGATGATGGCATCGCCTTCGTTGTAGGCGGGCACGACGACGCTGACTCTCGGCTCGTCCGTCATATCAGCACCCCACCGCCCAGCACATTCCATACGTCGGCGACCGGCTTGCTCAGCTTCAATTCGTGGTATTCCTTGTGCGGCGCACCGACGATCAGCAGGTCCGCCCGCTCGATCACCTGCTCCAGCGGCAACAGGTCGTCATCGACCGTCACGTAGGGATCGGTGCAGAGCACGCGTTTGCTGCGGAAGGCGAGCAGCCGTTTCAGCTTGTACGAAAGGCTGGCCCGGATATCGTCCGAGCCGGCCTTGAATGCCATTCCGAGAATTCCCACCGTCAGCTCGCTCAACGGAAAACGCCGTTCCAACTGGCTGACAATGTAGAGCGGAAGCCCCTCGTTGATCAGCATCGCGGAATGTCCGAGGAAGAACTGGTTGTCGTTGAACGCGGCCAGCTGCATGGTGTCCTTGAACAGGCACGGTCCGGCGGCGAAACCGGCACCCGGCAGGTCTTTCGCCCGCGGATATTCGTACGCCAGCGCCTGCCGGATCCGCTCGTAATCCAGGCCCTGGCTGTTGGCGATCATGTAGAACTGGTTGGCGGCGGCGAATTTCAGATACCGCCAGGAATTCGTGAAGAGCTTGGCCAGCTCGGCCTCTTCCGGTTCCAGCATGACGATCTCGTCGGTGAGCCGGCGGAACACCTCGGCGGCCCGCTCCCGGACGCGGTCGCTGCGCGCCGCCACCAGCTGCGGCAGGCTGAACAGCTCGGTCATCGCATGCCCCTCGGCGATCCGCTCCGGGCAGAACGCGACGTCGACCGCCAATCCGGCCTCGGACAGCACCCGCTCGACCAGCTTCGTGACGCCCGGATAGACCGTGCTGCGCAGGATCAGCAGCTGCCCCGAGCGCATGAATCCGGTGGTGGTGCCGAGCGCACGTGGAATCGCATGCGGGTCAGGATTCAGGTGCTCGTCGACCGGCGTACCGATCACCACGATCACCGTGTCGGCCAGTCCGGCGACGGCCGGGTCAGTCGAGGCGCGCAACCGGCCCGAGTCGACGACGTCGCGCAGGATCGGGGCCGCGCCCGGCTCGGCGAACGGCAGCACGCCGGCGTTGACCTGATCGACCGCCTGCTGGCTGGTGTCGCAGATGACCACGGCGGCGCCGCGGTGGGCCAGCGCGATCGACAACGGCAGCCCGACGTGCCCGCCACCGCCGATCACCACGATGTCGCAAGCCGGCGCGTCCGCTGTCACAGGTCTCCCACCTCTCGACGTAACAACGAAGGACGCACACTCCGCCGCCGAGGGTTGACCCCGACGTCATATCCCAGGATCCCATCGTGCCGTCTTCGCGACCGCTGGGGGCGCGGGACAGCGTGCCACATCAAGTCGGCTGCTGTCAGAGCAGGACGAGATCGTCCCGGTGCACGACTTCCCGGCGGTGGTCGGCATCCAGGTCGCGGGTTGAGCGGCCCAGCAGGGCCGGCAACTCGCTCGCGTCGTAGTTCACCAACCCGCGGGCGACCGTGCGCTCGTCCGGCCCGAGCAGCTCGATCGGGTCGCCGGCGCTGAAATCTCCGCGTACGGCGGTGATGCCGGCGGCCAGTAGGGAGGCGCGGCGGCGCACCACGGCGGTGACCGCGCCGGCATCCAGGATGAGCTGGCCGTGTGGCGTGGTGGCGTGCCGCAGCCAGAACAGCCGCGACTTGCCGCGCCGACCGGTCGGCTGGAACACGGTGCCGCCGTCGCCGGCCAGGGCCGGGACCACCCGGTCGGCCGAGGCGAGCAGCACCGCGATGCCCTCGCTGGTCGCGATCCGGGCCGCCTCGACCTTGCTCGCCATGCCGCCGGTGCCAAGCCCGGCCGATCCGCTGCGGCCGGCCCGCACCACGGCCAGATCCGCCTCGTTGCGCACCACGTCCAGCCGCCGGGCCTCCGGCTTACGCGGGTCGGTGGTGAAGAGACCATCCACATCGGACAGAAGGATCAGCGCGGTCGCGGTCACCAGGTGCGACACCAGCGCGGCGAGCCGGTCGTTGTCGCCGAACCGGATCTCCTCGGTGGCCACGGCGTCGTTCTCGTTGATGATCGGTACGACTCCGAGGCCGAGGAGTCGGTCGAGGGTCCGCCGGGCGTTGCGGTAGTGCGCCCGGCGGACCAGGTCGTCGGCGGTCAGCAGCACCTGGCCGACGGTCAGTCCGTGCCGGGCGAAGGAGGCGGCATAACGCTCGATCAGCACCATCTGGCCGACGCTGGCGGCGGCCTGCTGGGTGGCAAGGTCGCGCGGCCGGCGGGGCAGGCCCAGCGGCGCCAGGCCGGCGGCGATCGCGCCGGAGGAGACCAGCACGACCTGGTGGCCGGCCCGCTGCCGGGCGGCGAGAGCGTCGACCAACGCGTCGAGCCGGACCGGGTCCAGGCCGCCGGCCATCGTGGTCAGCGACGAGGAGCCGACCTTCACCACCACCGGGCTGGCGTCGCGTACCGCCTGCCGCACGCCTGTCACCGTCCGCACTCCTTCCGCGCCCGCCATTTCCCGCCAATGTGGCGTTGGGGCAATCTAGTCACCCCAATGCCACATTGGCGGGAAACTGCCGGCAGTGGTCAGTCGGTCAACTCGTCGTCCTGCGGCTGACGGCGGGCCCGTTTGGCCGCCCGGCGAGCCTCCGCGCCGACCCGGGAGTTGTCCTCGAGCCGCATGTCGGTCCCCCGCCGGCTGGGCGTGTACTCCTCCGCGGTCGGCTGCCAATCGAAGGTGACCCCGCCGATGCTGACCGGATCGCCAGCCTTGGCGCCGGCCTTGGCCAACTGGTCCTCGACGCCGATCCGGGCCAGCCGGTCGGCCAGATAACCGACCGCCTCGTCGTTGCCGAAGTCGGTCTGCCGGACCCACCGCTCCGGGCGGGTGCCGGTGACCAGGTAACCGTCCGGGTCCTCCGGGTCGCGGGACACCGTGAACGAGGTGTCACCGCCGCCGGGCTGCGGGCGCAATACGATCCGGGTCGGCTCGGCCTCCGGGGCGGCCGCCCGGGCCGCGGTGACCTGCTCGGCCATTGCGTAGGCGAGCTGGTCGAGACCGGCGCGGGTCGCCACGCTGATCTCGAAGATCGGCCAGCCGCGCTCCTGCAGGTCCGGTCGGACCAGCTCGGCGAGCTCGCGCGCCTCGGGCACGTCCAGCTTGTTCAGCGCGACGATCCGTGGCCGTTCGGCGAGGTCGGCGGCGAACGACCCGAGCGAGCGGTATTCGGCGAGCTCCCGTTCCACCGCGTCAATGTCCGCCACCGGGTCGCGGTCGGGCTCCTCGGTGGCGCAGTCGACGACATGCACCAGTACGGCGCAGCGCTCGACGTGTCGCAGGAACTCCAGCCCCAGGCCCTTTCCGGAGGCCGCGCCGGGGATCAGCCCCGGTACGTCGGCGACCGTGAATTCGGCCTCGCCGGCGGTGACGACACCGAGGTTGGGCACCAGCGTCGTGAACGGGTAGTCGGCGATCTTCGGCCGGGCCGCGGACAGCGCCGCGACCAGCGAGGACTTCCCGGCGCTGGGAAAGCCGATCAAGCCGACGTCGGCGACGCTCTTGAGCTCCAGTACGACGTCCAACTCCTCGCCCGGCTCACCGAGCAGCGCGAAGCCGGGGGTCTTGCGGCGACTGGAGGCGAGCGCCGCGTTGCCGAGGCCGCCGTGCCCGCCGTGCGCGACGACGTGCCGGGTGCCGTCGCCGACCAGGTCGGCCAGCACCTCGCCATCCTGGGTCTGTACGACCGTGCCGCTGGGGACGCGCAGCTCCAGGTCCACGCCGGTGGCGCCGTTGCGGTTGCTGCCCTCGCCCTGTTTGCCGTTGCCGGCGCGCTGGTGCGGGCGGCGCTGGAAGTCCAGCAGAGTGTGGGCGCCGGCGTCGACGACCAGGACGATGTCGCCGCCCTTCCCGCCGTTGCCGCCATCGGGGCCACCGAGCGGCTTGAACTTCTCGCGGTGCACCGAGGCGCAGCCGTGCCCACCGTTACCGGCGGCGACATGCAACACCGCCCGGTCGACGAACGACGTCACAATTCCTCCTCGGTTGCGCCGATCCGATCGGCAGCCGCCACGACCCCAACTTTCATGATCATGATCGGTTTTTGGTTGCTATAGCCCCAACCACCGATCACGATCATGAAATTTCGGCGGCGAGCGGGGTTTCGGCGGCGGAGTGACTGCATGCGAAAGGCGGGCCGGCAGAGTGCCGACCCGCCTTCGAAAAACGTGCTCCCGGAGGGGCTGGGTCAGCCCTCCACCGGAACGATGTTGACCGTCTTGCGGCCACGCTTGAGACCGAACTGCACGGCGCCGGGGTGCAGTGCGAACAGTGTGTCGTCCTTGCCGCGGCCAACGCTCACCCCCGGGTGGAAGTGGGTGCCACGCTGCCGGACGATGATCTCGCCTGCGTTGACGACCTGGCCGCCGAAACGCTTCACGCCGAGGCGCTGTGCGTTGGAGTCACGGCCGTTGCGCGAGGATGAGGCGCCCTTTTTATGTGCCATGTCGCGATCTACTTCCCGCTCTCGATGCCGGTGACCTTGACGAGGGTCAGGTGCTGACGGTGACCCTGACGCTTGTGGTACCGAGTCTTGTTCTTGAACTTGTGAATCTTGATCTTCGGGCCCTTGCCGTGGCTGACGACCTCGGCGGTCACCGATGCCTTGGCCAGCGCGGCCGCGTCACTGGTGACGGTCTCGCCGTCGACCAGCAGGACCGCCGGCAGAGCCAGGCTGGCGCCCGGCTCCTCGGCGAGGGAGTTGACCTCGAGCTCGTCGCCGACCGCGACCTTGTACTGCCGCCCGCCGCTCTTGACGATCGCGTACACGACCGAACCCACTTCCTTTTCGTCTGCCTGTTTCTGTCTGCTAGCACCAACGGCGGCCCGACTGTTGCCACCGGGCACACACAGAAATAGTGCGCACTGCGCACCGACGTCCTAGGGTACGGACCCGCCGGCGCGAAGGTCAAACCGGGGTCAACGGGCCGAGATGTGGGCCTGCAAAATCTCGGTGTACCGGGCCGGGTAGCCATCCCCCGGGCCGTTCTGCTCATCGTCGCCGGCCGCGGCGATCCGGCGCAGCACGTCCATCCCGCCGATGACCTGGCCGAACGGAGTGTAGGCCGGCGACAGGGTGGTGTCCTTCCAGGTGAAGAAGAACTGCGAGCCGTTGGTGTCCGGCCCGGCGTTGGCCATCGCCACCGTGCCGGCCGGGTAGGTCGCGCCGGTGAGGTTCTCGTCGTTGAACTGGTAGCCGGGCCCGCCGCTGCCGGTGCCGGTCGGGTCGCCGCACTGCAGCACGTAGATCCGGTCGGTGGTGAGCCGGTGGCAGTGGGTCCGGTCGAAGTACGCCCGCTGAGCCAGGAACCGGAACGAGTTGGTGGTGCACGGCGCCTTGTCGGTCAGCATCCGGATCGTGATCACGCCCTGGGTGGTGACCAACCGGACGAGGTACGGCTGCGCGGCTTTCTTGGCGTCGAAGGTCGGGATCCCCTTGAACCGGTCGGCCGGCTTCACCGCGGTGTAGCCGCAGGCGTTGTCGGTCGTGTTGGCGGGTTTCACCGCCGGTGCGGACGCCAGGGATCGACCTGCGGTGTGCGATGCGGCGCCGGTCGTCACACCGGCGGAGGCGACGCCGGTCCAGCCCAGCGCGACCGCCAGGGCCGCCATTCCGAAGATCGTACGAGCGCGCATGGAACGGCCCTTCTCCCGACAATGAGGGCGTCAGCCTAGAGCGCGGCGGGCCGTTCCAGCCAGCCCCGCGTCGGCCACGCCTCCTGCCGCCAGGCGGCGTCCCAGAACATCCACTCGTACTCACAGCCCCGCACGAAGGCCGCCGTCATCCGGTCGCGGACCGCCGGGCCGGCGTCGGCCGCGACCCGGTCGGCGATCCCCTTCGCGGCCTGCACCGAGGCGGCGAACGACTCGTCGGCGTACGTCGCGATCCACCGCTCGTACGGATGGCCGTCCAGGCGGCCGATCCCGGCGGCGATGTGGCTGCCGACGTGCGCATAGACCCAGAAGCACGGCAACACCGCGGCGACGAGCTCGGCGTAGCCACCGGTCAGCGCCACCGAATGCAGGAACGACACGTACGCCAGCGCTGAGGGAGCGGTGGCGATGCCGGAAACGTCGATGCCCTCGAGATATCCGGCGTGCAGGGTGCGCTCGGCGATCAGGGCCGTCTGGGCGCTGTGAGCGTAGAACGCCGCGTCGTCGGCATTCTCGGCCCGGGTCGAGGCCGCGGCGAGCGCCTGGGAGAAACCGACGAGATAACGGGAATCCTGGGCGAGATAGAAATGGAACCGGTCGCGGTCGAGCGTCCCGTCGGCCAGGGCCCGGTTGAACGGGTGATCCAGGATGGCCTGCTGCAGGTCGGCCGTCCGGGTCCACACCTCGGCGCAGAAATTCATTGGGTTTCCCTCATTTGATAGGCATGATCGACCGGTCCATGGCCGTGGCCGACGTCGAGCCCGTCGGCGGCACGCAACGCCCCGGTCAGGTAGTCCTTCGCCTCCGATACGGCCTCGAGCCAGCCATTGCGGAGCGGCCGGAGGGTGGCGATCGCCGAGGACAGCGTGCAGCCGGTGCCGTGCGTGTTTCCGGTGATCACCCGGCGCGCGGACAATTGGTGCTTCACGCCGTCCGCAATGAGTACGTCCGTGCTGTCCGTTGTGGACAGATGGCCGCCTTTCAGCAGCACGTTCGGCCCGTGGCCGGCCAGTTTCTCGGCCTGCAGCAGCATTTCCGGCACATTCGCGGACTCCGATTCACCCAGCAGGTCGGCCGCCTCCGGAATATTGGGGGTGATCAGGTGGGCCAGCGGCAGCAATTCATCGCGCAGTGCGGCCACCGCATCATCGGCCAACAATCGGTCACCGCTGGCTGCCACCATCACCGGGTCGAGGACCACGATCGCAGGCCGCCACCGGTCGAGCGTCGCGGCGACCGCGGAAATGATGTCGGCATTGGCCAACATGCCAATCTTCACCGCGTCAACCCGGACGTCGTCGAATACGGCGTCCAGTTGCGCGGTGACGAAATCGGCCGGGATCTCCTGCACCGCCCGGACGCCCTGGGTGTTCTGCGCGACGAGCGCCGTCACGACGGCCATTCCGTAGCCGCCCAGCGCGGCAATGGTTTTCAGGTCGGCCTGAATTCCAGCGCCGCCGGTCGGGTCCGTGCCGGCGATGGAAAGAATGTTGGGGATCATCTCCGCGCCTCCCGCAGGGCCTCGGCCGCCGCTCGCGGATCGCCGGCCGCGCAGATTGCCGACACGACACAGATCCCGCCCACTCCCCTTATCTGACTGGCATTTTCCAGATTGATCCCGCCGATGGCCACGGTCGGCAATGATGTCCGCGCCGCCAGTTCAGCGACCAGGTCGGGGCCGAGACCCGGCCCGGCGTCCGGCTTCGTCGGCGTCGCGAACACCGGACCGATCCCGAGATAGTCGACAATTCCCGGCGTTTTCTCCGCGTACGCAATCTCCTCGACAGTGGCGGCGGACCAACCGATCAGGAAGTCCGCCCCGGCGATTTCCCGGGCCCGCGCCACCGGGAGATCCGACTGTCCAAGGTGGACCCCGTCCGCTCCGGCGGCGAGCGCGATATCCAGCCGGTCGTTGACGATCAGCGGCACATCGGTGACCACTGCCCGCAACCCGACGGCGGCCTCGTACAACTCCCGGCCGGTCGCCCGCGGATCACGCAGCTGCACGACCGTCACTCCCCCGGCCACCGCCGCCCGTACCGTCTCCGGCACACCGCGCGCACCGCAGAGCGCCGTGTCGGTAACCAGATAGAGGGACAGATCCAGTTGCCTCATCGCTGTTCCAAAGCCGCGGCGTCAAGGGTGTAGAGCTCGTCGAGCAGGGCCACGGCGAAGCTGCCCGGGCCGCTCACCCGGTCCGCCGCCCGTTCGCCGGCGGCGGCCAGCACCGTGGAGGCGGCGGCCGCGGCATGCAGGGCCGAGTCGTCGACGGCCCGGAATGCGGCCATCAATGCGCCGAGCGCGCAGCCCACGCCGGTCACCTTCGTCATCAGCGGATGCCCACCCGGTACGGCGATGACCTCGGCGCCGTCGGTGACGTAGTCGACGACACCGCTGACAGCGACCACGCACTGCCGGGCGGCGGCCAGCGCCCGGGCCGCGTCGACCGCGGCATCCGAGCCAGCGGTGGAGTCGACGCCCTTCCCGGCGGCGCCGTCCGCCCCGGCCAGGCTGAGGATCTCCGAGCCGTTGCCGCGCACAATCGCCGGCGCGTAATCCAGCAGTTCGGTGGCGAAGCCGGTGCGGAACCGCAGCGCGCCGGCCGCCACCGGGTCGAGCACCCACGGCGTACCGGCCGATCGCGCCGCCGCCACCGCGGACCGCATCGACCCGGCCAGCTCGGCGGTGAGCGTGCCGACATTGACCAGCAGGGCGCCGGCGATGGCGGCGAATTCGCCGGATTCCTCGACCGCCTCGACCATTGCCGGCGACGCGCCGGTGGCGAGCAGGACGTTGGCGGTGAATCCGGTGACCACGACATTGGTCATGCAGTGCACGAGCGGTGCCCGCTCGCGCAGTTTCGTGAGATCGGCGACCACCCGGTCGACGGCCATTCCTCGTTCAGACGGCAGCACAGAACCAGTCACGTGACGTCCCTCCGCTAGTGCTAGCTAGATCAGGTTCGACGGGTGTGTCTCAGCCTTTGTCAGGCACCCCGCGTCACGTCGGTAACCCTACAGAATCCCAATCCGGACGCGCGCAGGCGACCGGAAACGACTCGGGCCCTACGACAGTGCTCCGGGGGGCGGAGCAGTGTCGTAGGGCCCTGAATCAGTGCTGGGTCGAGCTGGTCAGAACACAGATCGGGCTCAGACCTCGCCGACGGCGGCGTGCTCCGGCGGGCCAGCCTCACGAACGGCCGCCCGGCGACGTCCCCGGCGGGGCCGCGCCGACGCGGCCGGTGCCGCGACCGGCTCCGGCGCAGTATCGGCCGCCTCGGCGGCCGGCCCAGCTTCGGCCGCCGGCGCCGGCTCGGCGACGCGCGCCGGCTCGGCGACCGAAACGGCGTCATTCGCGGGCGCCGCTTCGTGCACCTCGGCGGCTGGCGACTCGGGCTGGACGTCGGCCGCATCCTTGTCGCCGGACCCGTTCTGGGACCGGCCAGCGGCTGCCGCGGCGACGGCATGGATGGCGGTGCTCGCCGCGGACGGCGCGACCTCGTTCTCGCCCGACCCGTTCTCGGTGTCGTTCTTCTTGCCCGACTTGCCCTTGGATTTCTCCGCCCGCTTCGGCTCGCGGCGGGACTTGCCGCCGACGTCGACCGGCTCGGTGTGCACAATGACGCCGCGTCCCTGGCAGTGCTCGCACGGCTCGGAGAACGCCTCGAGCAGGCCCTGACCGACCCGCTTGCGGGTCATCTGCACCAGGCCGAGCGAGGTGACCTCCGCGACCTGATGGCGGGTCCGGTCCCGGCCCAGACACTCGGTCAGCCGGCGCAGCACCAGATCCCGGTTGCTCTCCAACACCATGTCGATGAAGTCGATGACGATGATGCCGCCGACGTCGCGCAACCGCAGCTGCCGGACGATCTCCTCGGCCGCCTCCAGGTTGTTGCGGGTGACGGTCTCCTCGAGGTTTCCACCCTGGCCGGTGTAGCGGCCGGTGTTGACGTCGATGACCGTCATCGCCTCGGTGCGATCGATGACGAGCGAACCACCGGAGGGCAGCCAAACCTTGCGGTCCAACGCCTTCGCCAGTTGTTCGTCGATCCGCAGATCATGGAACACGTCGGACTCCCCGGTGTGCCGGCGGAGCCGCTCCCGCAGGTCCGGCGCGACGTGGTCGACGTACTGTCCGACCGTCTCCCAGGCCTCGTCGCCGGAGACGACCAGGCTCGCGAAGTCCTCGTTGAAGATGTCCCGTACCACCCGGATCGCCAGGTCCGGCTCGGCGTGCAGCAGCACCGGCGCGGAGCTCTTCTCCTTCTCCGCGCGGTCGGACAGCGCCTCCCACTGTGCCTTGAGCCGGTTGACGTCGTGGGTCAGCTCTTCCTCGCTGGCCCCCTCGGCCGCGGTCCGGATGATGACACCGGCGTCCTCGGGGACGATCTTGCGCAGGATGCTCTTCAGCCGCGACCGCTCGGTGTCGGGCAGCTTGCGGCTGATCCCGGTCATCGAGCCGCCCGGCACGTAGACCAGGTAACGGCCGGGCAGGCTGATCTGGCTGGTCAGTCGGGCGCCCTTGTGCCCGATCGGGTCCTTGCTGACCTGAACGAGTACGGAGTCGCCGGAGCGCATCGCCTGCTCGATCGAGCGAGCCTTGCCGCCGAGGCCGGCCTCTTCCCAGTTGACCTCACCGGCGTAGAGGACGGCGTTGCGTCCCTTGCCGATGTCGATGAACGCCGCCTCCATGCTGGGCAGCACGTTCTGCACCCGGCCGAGGTAGACGTTGCCGGCGTACGAGGTGCTGGTCGCCTTGGTGACGTAGTGCTCCACCAGGACGTCGTCTTCCAGGACCGCGATCTGGGTGCGCTCGCCGTGCTGGCGGACCACCATCGTGCGGTCGACCGCCTCCCGGCGGGCCAGGAATTCCGCTTCGGACAGGATCGGCGGCCGGCGCCGGCCCTGGTCGCGGCCGTCGCGACGGCGCTGCCGCTTGGCCTCGAGCCGGGTCGAGCCCTTGACGCCCTGGACCTCGTCCTCGACCTCACCGGTCGGGCCGTTGTCACCGGCGTCGTCGGAGCTCCCGGACCGACGGCGACGACGACGCCGCCGGCGGGACGTGCCGTCACCCTCGGAATCGCCTTGATCGCCGGCGTCGTCCGTATCGGTGTCGGCAGCGTGCTCGTCGTTCTGGTCCGTACCGCTCTCGTCGCCGTCCGGCTGACCGGTCCGGCCCCGGCCGCGACGACCGCGCCGCCGCCGGCGGGAGGTGCCGTCGCTGTTGTCGCTGGAGTCGCTGGAGGCGCTGGAGGCATAGCCGTCCGCGTCCGCTGATGGGCGGCGCTCGGAATCGGTGTCGTCATGATCGGAGTCATGATCGGAGTCACGGCCGGAGTCACGGTCGGTGCCCGACGCCACGGTCTCGGTACGGGCCTGCTCAGGCGCAGTTGCCGAGTCCAAGCCAGCCTGCGCCTGGAGGTCGGTCTCGTCGTCCGCGTTGGTACGCCGACGTCGTGTCGTTTTTGCCGGAGCGGATTTGGCGGGCGCCGACTTCGCCGGAGCGGATTTGGCGGGCGCCGACTTCGCGGTCGACTTGGCCGCTGACTTGGCCGCGGACTTCGCCGGAGCTGACGCGGCGGCCGTGGCCGGCTCGGTCGGAGCCGCGACCTGCTCCGGCGGCGCGATGAAGGTGAGGGTCGGCGGTGCGGCGGCCTTGCGGGCGCGGGGGGTCCGAGTCGCCTTGGCCGAAGGTTCGGCCGGCGCGTCCGCGGGTGCGCTCGCTGCGGCGTCGGCAACCGGCGCGGCGGCAGCGGCAGACTTCGCAGCTGGCTCGGTCGACGCGGCCGACTCGGCGGCCGGGCTGCTCGCCTCGCTGGTGGCCCGGCGGCGACGGCGGGTGGTCTTCGCGGCCGCCGGCTCCGCTGTGGCGGATGTCTCAAGTGCCGACTTCTCAGGTGCCGATATCTCAGGTGCGGATGTCTCAGGTGCCGAAGTGCTCGCCGGTGTCTCGCTTACCGGTGCGTCCGCGGACTCGCTGGTCGCGGTGCGCCGGGTCGTCCGGCGGCGGGTCGCCTTGGCCGGGGCCGACTTTGTCGGCGTGGCCGCGTCAGCGGTGGGCTCCGCAGCGGCCGGCTCGGCGGCTGCGGTCGACGAAGCCGGCGTCGCGGCGGCCTTGGTGGTGCGCCGGCGACGGGTCGTCTTCTTCGGTGTTTCAGTAGTTTCGGTGGCAACGGCTGCTGTGTCAGCCCCGCCGCCAGTGTGCTCGGAATCGAGCATGCGCGAAATCTCCGTTCGGCCCCTGGCTGGCGCTGGTCGGCATCAAGCCGCCGCACCGCCCGGGGCGGTCATTGTGGTCACCGTGGACGCTCCGGTCGTGCCGGGTCACGGCTCCCACACAAGTCTGTTGGTCGCGCCGGTCTGGTGACCGGTACGCCGTGGGCCAGTCGGATCTTGTGCAGATCAGCCCATCGGGGTAAAGCCGAGCGACGGCGCCGGTCCCTGCCCCGCACCGACCTCCGGCCGACCATCGAAATGCCCTGTCACTGCTGCGAAGCGGGCACCACGGTCGTATCAGCCGTCATATCGGGCGCGAACGGGTCGGCGAGCCGGCCAGCATCATCGAGTCGACCCTGCGCCAACCTGGTCGCCCGTGCGGGCGCGGCTGGCACGAGATCGGCGACGATCCGCAGCGCGGCGAGCACGTCGTCGGGCCGCACGGCAGGTGTGGTATGCCGGACGACCACTTCGAGTATCGCACAGACCTCGGTGGGAGGTCCGACGGGCGCGCCGGCAGCCGCTGCGGTGACCGGAACAGTGGTCGCCACGCTGATCAGACCGGCCCGGACATCGACGTCGCGGCGCCCGCTCTTGGTCCGCCGTTCCACCGGGACGGAGTCCGCGGCCAGCAATTTCGCCACCGCCGCGTCGGCCGCGGTCAGGTCGACGCCGGGCAACTCGATCCGCCAACTGCTGCCGTCCACCCGGTCGGCCAACCCGTCGCCTTCGGCCGACACGCAGGCGATGATGTCCAGACCTGGCGGCAATGCCGCGTCGAGCGCGATC
Organism: Mycobacteriales bacterium; assembly: GCA_036267955.1. Classification (GTDB taxonomy): domain Bacteria; phylum Actinomycetota; class Actinomycetes; order Mycobacteriales; family QHCD01; genus DATAVB01. Next base: position 40,303 of record DATAVB010000148.1, read on the forward strand.
CGCAGCTGCTCTGGATCCACGACCCGACGCAGACCCAGTTCGGCGTACTCGGCCTCACTGGCCGCACCGGTCGGCGCCGCGCCGACGTACGACACCTTGGGGTGCGGACTGAAGCCGGCCGAGTGCGCGATGGGCACCTCGGCCCGCCGGATCGCCCGTTCCAAAGCGCGAGCGAAGTCACGATGTGAGACGAACCGCAGTCGACCGCGTTTGGCGTACCGGATCCGCAGCCGCTGCACCACCGGCTCGACCTCGGTCTGCGGCTGGCGGCGGCTCATCGGCTCGCCCCCGCCGGCACGGGCGGGTTGCCGGCGGCGGCATGCAGCCGCAGCACCATCAGCTCCTCGGCCACCTCGAAACCCGCACGGCGGTAGAACGGCACCGAGCGTGGGCTCGGGCTCAACGCGACCCGGACAAACCCGTTGTCGCGGGCGTATTCGACCGCCGCGGACAGCAGTTCGGCGCCGATGCCGGCGTTGCGGTGCGACTCGAGCACGAACGCGTTTCCGACGTAACCCCAGTACAAATCCGGTGTGCCCGGCCGCGGCATCCGTTCGAATACGGCGAGGTTGAGCATGCCGACCGGCTGCCCCGAGGCCTCGGCGAGCCAGGTCAGCCGGCGGCCGGATTCCCGTTCCAGCCAGGCGGCGTAGCGCTCGGCGAAGCCCGGCTCCACAGCGTCCGAACTCTCCGCCGTCCACGTGGCCCGCAGGTCGGCGAGCGCGCCCGCGTCCGCCGGGCCGGCCAGCCGGATGCTCGGGGCGACCGTCATTGGCTCACCGGGGTCAGCGGGAGCAGCTTGTGACCGGTCGGCCCGATCTGGATCTCGGTGCCCAGGTCCGGGCAGACGCCGCAGTCGAAACAGGGCGTCCAACGGCAGTCGTCCAGCTCGTTCTCGTTGAGCGCCTCCTGCCAGTCCTCCCAGAGCCACTCCTTGTCCAGGCCGGAGTCGAGGTGGTCCCAGGGCAGGATCTCGGTCTCGCCGCGCTCGCGGGTGGTGTACCACTCGACGTCGATCCCGTGCGGCGCCAGCTCGGCCGCGGCCGCGGTCATCCAACGCTCGTAGGAGAAGTACTCGCGCCAGCCGTCGAACCGACCGCCGTCCTCCCACGCCCGCCGGATCACGGCGCCGAGTCGGCGGTCGCCGCGGGACAGCAGGCCTTCCACCATCGACGGCTTGCCGTCGTGATAGCGGTAGCCGATCGCCTTGCCGAGCTTGCGGTCCGCGTTGATCGCGCTGCGCAGCAGGCCGAGGCGCCGGTCGACCGTCTCCGGGTCGCACTGCGCGGCCCACTGGAACGGGGTGTGTGGCTTGGGGACGAATCCGCCGATCGAGACGGTGCATCGGACGTCGTTGCCGCCGCCGACCGCGGCCCGCCCGGCCCGGATGACCTCGTGGGCCATGTCGGCGATTTCCAGGACGTCCTCGTCGGTCTCGGTCGGCAGGCCGCACATGAAGTAGAGCTTGACCTGCCGCCAGCCGTTCTCGTACGCGGCGGTGACGGTACGGATCAGGTCCTCTTTGGACACTGTCTTGTTGATGACCTTGCGGAGCCGTTCGCTGCCGCCCTCAGGGGCAAAGGTCAGGCCGGACCGGCGGCCGCCGCGGCTCAGCTCGCCGGCCAGGTCGATGTTGAACGCGTCGACCCGGGTCGAGGGCAGCGACAGCGACGTCTTGGTCCCCTCGTACCGGTCGGCCAGGCCCTTGGCGATCTCGCCGATCTCGGAGTGGTCGGCCGAGGAGAGCGACAGCAGCCCAACCTCCTCGAAACCGGTTGCCTGCAAGCCTTTCTGCACCATCTCGCCGATGCCGGTGATCGAGCGTTCCCGGACCGGCCGGGTGATCATCCCGGCCTGGCAGAACCGGCAACCCCGGGTGCAGCCGCGGAAGATCTCGACCGACATCCGTTCGTGCACGCTCTCGGCCAGCGGGACGAGCGGCTGCTTCGGGTACGGCCACGCGTCCAGGTCCATCGTGGTGCGCTTCTCGACCCGGGCCGGCGCCTCGGGACGGTTGGGGGTTACCGCGCTGATCGTGCCGTCCGCGCCGTACTCGACGTCGTAGAACGACGGCACGTACACGCCGGGGACCTGCGCCAGCGCAGCCAGCCGCTCGGCCCGGCCCGGATGCTGCTTGAGCACGTCGCTGATGTCCAGCACGACCTGTTCGCCGTCGCCGAGCACCGCCGCGTCGATGAAGTCCGACACCGGCTCGGGGTTGAAGGCCGCGTGCCCGCCGCCGATCACGATCGGGTGCTCGTCGGTGCGTTCGCTGGCCAGCAACGGGATGCCGGCGAGATCGAGGATGCTGAGCAGGTTGGTGTAGCCGAGCTCGGTGGCGAAGGAGACACCAAGGGCGTCGAACGCGGCGACCGGGCGGTGCGCATCCACCGTGAACTGCGGAATCCCGTTCTCCCGCATCAGCTTTTCCAGGTCGGGCCAGACGGTGTAGGCGCGCTCGGCCAGGACATCCGGGCGCTCGTTGAGCACCTCGTAGAGGATCATCACGCCCTGGTTGGGCAGCCCGACCTCATAGGCGTCCGGATAGCACAGGCACCAACGGACATCGACGGAGTCCCAATCCTTGATCGTGGCGTTGAGCTCGCCGCCGACATATTGGATCGGCTTGGTGACCTGCGGCAGCAGCGATTCCAGGCGGGGGAAGAGCGACTCGACAGGCATGCGTACGAGGGTAACCGCCGGTCAGTCGCTTGCCGGGGCCAGGCTTGCGTCGCGATGCCGGTCGCGCAGGGCGCGCAGCTGAGATTCGGTGATCCGGCGGCTGGACAGCGGCGGAAGTTCGTCGAGGTCGAAGAAGCCGACGTCGGTGGTCTCGCCGTCCAGACCGGCCTGTGGCTGGGCGTCCGGGTCGGTGGGCTCGCAGAGATACGCGAGTTTCCAGATGTGGAACGGCGCGCCGCCGACCCGGTGGCCGTTGCTGACCATGCCGTCCCAGACGGCGGCGACCCGGTGGGCGGTGACCTTCAGACCGGCCTCCTCGGCGAACTCCCGTTCCACCGCGGCCCGGGGCCGGTCCAGCGGATCGGCCCAGCCACCGGGCAGCGTCCAGCAGCCGTCCGAGGCCTCCCGGACCAGTAGGACCCGGTCGGCGTCGAAGAGCGCGCCCCGCACGTCGAGGTGCGGGGTGGCGTACCCGCTGTCGAGCTCGAGCACGGCGGAGATCTCCTCGGCCGGATGCTCGGCCAGCAGGCCGAAGACCTCGGCGGAAATCTCGCGCAGCCGCCGGTAGCGGGACAGGTCGTAGCGGTCGGTGGCGAAGGCCAGACCGGTCTGCGACAGGGCGGCGAGCTCCATCCCGATCGCGCGCAGCTGTTCTCCGACCGATTCGCTCATCTGCCGTGCCTCCCCGATGTCCGCTCTGTCATACCGTCCGGCGGGCCACCGGCGCCACCGACGGTGCCCCGAGTCACACGCCCGCTCCCCGGCCAGCTACTCGATATCAGGATCGCTCCCCCCTCCGATCGAAGTGCGCTTTACCCGGGACTAGCCGGTCCTCTTCCCGATCGAAGTGCGCTTTACCCGGGATCGGCGTGCTGTGGCACGGGTAAAGCGCACTTCGATCGGAGGGGGAGGGGATCGCGGGCGCCTGGCTTGGTGGTGTCTGCGTTATGCCGGCTATGGCCGGTATAACGCAGACACGATCGTCGACAGGGCCCGGTCTGCCGGCATGACGTCGACATGATCATGGAACCGGCCGCGGCGGCCAGTCCAGCCGCGGCCGGTCGGCTAGGCCGGCAGGATTGTCACCGCGACGCGCTCGCCGTCGCCGACCGCCACCGCCGTCTCGACGTCCGGCGGTACGGGTCCGGTCAGGAGCACGTCGGTGGCCAATGTCTCCCCCGCCAGGAGATCGCGGTGCGTGACCAGAGCGGCCAGCGCTCCCGGGGTGCCCGCGATCTGCAGCCGGATCCGGTCCGCGACCTCCAGCCCGGCCTCGCGCCGCGCCGCTTGCACCACCCGGACGGCATCCCGGGCCACCCCCTCCGCGGTCAACTCCGGCGTGGCGACGGTGTCGAGCACCACCATTCCGCGCCCGGACGGGAGTGCCGCCGCCGCGGTTCCCTCGGCCGGAGCCACCTCGAGGGTGAACTCGCCCTCCAGCAGAGGCACCCCGCCGGCGACCACCGTTCCGCCGTCCGCCGACCAGTCGCCGGACCGCACCGCGGCGATCACCCGCTGGACGTCCCGGCCCAGCCGCGGGCCCAGCGCCCGCGGCACGACCTTCAGGTTGGTGCTGCTGGCCGCCTGCTCGTCGCCGGTGAGCACGACCTGCTTGACGTTGACCTCGGTGCCGATCAGCTCGGTGAATGCCACCAGACCGGCCGACACCGGGCCGGCGACGGTCAGTGACGCGAGCGGCTGCCGGACCCGTAGTTTGTGCGCCTTCCGGACCGACAGCGCCGCCGAACACACCTCCCGCACCTTGTCCATTGTGGACACCAAAGCGGCATCCTTCGGAAGGTCCGCCGGCGACGGCCAGTCGGTCAGGTGCACGCTGCGGCCGCCGGTGAGGCCGCGCCAGACCCGTTCGGTCTCCATCGGCAGCAGCGGCGCCGCCACCCGGGTCAACGTCTCCAGCACCGTGTACAGCGTGTCGAACGCATCCGCATCGGCGCGCCAGAAGCGATCCCGGCTCCGGCGGATGTACCAGTTGCAGAGCACGTCCAGGAATTCCCGGATCTCACTGCAGACCGCCGATATGTCATAGGCGTCCAATTGCCCGGTCACCGAGCCGACCAGATCGTGCAGCTTCGCCAGCACGTAACGGTCCAGCAGATGTGGCGAATCGGTCCGACTTCTGGCCTGGTGTCCGCCGGTATTGGCATACAGCGCGAAGAAATACCAGGCATTCCACAACGGCAGCATCGCCTGCCGGGCGGCGTCCCGGATCGCGGTCTCGGTCAGCGCGCCTTCCCCACCGCGCACCAACGGTGAGGACAGCAGCGACCAGCGCACCGCGTCCGACCCGTACAGGTCGAACATCTTCTCCGGGTCCGGGAAATTGCGCCGGCTCTTGCTGGCCTTCCGCCCGTCGTCGCCGAGCACGACGCCGTGGGTGACGGCGGTACGGAATGCCGGCCGGTCGAAAAGCGCCGTGGCCAGGACGTGCAGGTTGTAGAACCAGGCCCGGGTCTGGCCGATGTATTCGACGATGAAATCGCCTGGGTAATGTTTGTCGAACCAGTCGGCATTCTCGAACGGATAGTGCACCTGGGCGAATGGCATCGACCCGGATTCGAACCAGCAGTCCAGCACCTCCGGCACCCGGCGCATCATCGATTTTCCGGTCGGGTCGTCGGGATTGGGCCGGACGAGGTCATCGACCGCGGGACGGTGCAGGTCGGTCGGCCGGACGCCGAAATCCCGCTGCAATTCGTCCAGTGACCCGTAGACATCGACCCGCGGGTAACTCGGATCGTCGGATTTCCAGACCGGGATCGGTGAACCCCAGAAACGATTTCGGCTGATCGACCAGTCGTGCGCGTTCGCCAGCCATTTCCCGAACGAGCCGTCCCGGACGTGCGAGGGCACCCAGTCGATCTGCTGGTTCAGCTCGACCATCCGCTCGCGCAGCTTCGTCACCTCGACGAACCAACTCGTCACGGCCTTGTAGACCAGCGGGGTGTCGCAGCGCCAGCAGTGCGGATAGCTGTGGGTGTACGGAGCCCGACGCAACAGAGCGCCCCGGGCGGCCAGATCGGCGATGATGGGCTCGTTGGCGTCGAAAACCTGCGTGCCCTGGTAGTCCGGCACCAGTTCGGTAAACCGGGCCCGCTCGTCGACGGTCAGCACCGTCGGGATTCCGGCGTCCGCGCAGGCCTTCTGGTCGTCCTCGCCGTACGCCGGAGCGAGGTGCACGATGCCGGTGCCGTCCTCGGCGGTGACGAAATCGGCCGCCAGCACGCGGAATGCACCGGCAGTGTCGGCCAGGTAGGGAAAGAGCGGCCGGTAGGTTGCGCCGACCAGGTCAGCGCCGGAGACCGTGCCCACCCGGGTCGCGTCACCAAGCTCGTCGGCGTAGTCCGCGAGCCGCGATTCCGCCACCACATAACGGGTCCCGGCCTGTTCGACCACCGCATAGTCGATGTCGGCGCCGACGGCGAGGGCCAGATTGGATGGCAGCGTCCACGGCGTGGTGGTCCAGACCAGCAGCCGGTCGCCGCTGACCAGTTCGAACGCGACCGTGACCGTGGTGTCCTCGCGGTCCCGGTAGGCGTCGTCCAATTTGGTCTCGGAATTCGACAGCGGAGTCTCGCAGCGCCAGCAATAGGCCAGCACCCGGAAGCCCTCGTAGATCAACCCTTTCTCGTACAACCGCCCGAACGCCCACAGGACACTTTCCATATAGGACAGATCGAGTGTCTTGTAGCCGTGCTCGAAGTCGACCCAGCGGGCCTGCCGGGTGACGTACTCCTGGAATTCCCGGGTGTAGCGCAACACCGAGGTCCGGCAGTGTTCGTTGAACGCGGCGACGCCCAATTCGACGATCTGGCGCTTGCCGGAGATGCCGAGTTCCCGTTCCGCCGCCACCTCGGCCGGCAGCCCGTGGGTGTCCCAGCCGAATCGCCGCTCCACCCGGCGGCCACGCATCGTCTGGTAGCGCGGCACAACGTCCTTGATGAACCCGGTGAGCAGGTGTCCGTAGTGCGGCAGCCCATTGGCGAACGGCGGCCCGTCGTAGAAGACGTATTCGTTCGCGCCATCCGGCCCGGCCGCGCGAGCCTCGACCGAGGCGACAAAGGTGTCATCCCGCTGCCAGAAATCCAGAATGGCGCGTTCCAGCTCGGGGAATGCCGGCTGACCGGTCACCGCACTGGTCGGGTCGTCCTTCGGATAACTCACCGCTGCCTCGTCTCGTCGCTGCCATTGCAGGGACGAGAGCCTGCGGCTCCCGCGGTACCACCCCACTTGGCGCCGCACGCGGCACCCACTCATCGACCGGCTGTGACGGGCCGGACCCGCCCGGTTCTACTGAGGCGTCCACGAGGACGGACACCAGTTCTTCCGGAAGCTCACCGGTGATAGCCGGATCAACGCCGTGGTCGTTCCAGCCTAGCCGACCGTGTCACGCCAATATTCCGGAGCAGGATCAGGCGCGGGGGGCGATCTTGCTGCGCATGTGGATGTTCTGCAGCAACCCGATCGCCATGCAGTCCGCGAACATCGACGAGCCGCCATAAGAGACGAAGGGCAGCGGCAGGCCGGTCACCGGCATGATCCCGAGTGTCATGCCGATATTCACGAAGGTCTGGAACACGAACCACGCGACCACCCCGGAGGCGGCCAGCTTCCCGAAGGTGTCCGGCGACCGCCCCGCGATCCGCAGCGCCCGCCACAGCATGATCGCGAAGAGCACGACGATCCCACCGGCGCCGAGCAGGCCGAGCTCCTCCCCCGCGACGCTGAAGACGAAGTCGGTCTGCTGCTCGGGTACGAACCGGCCCTGCGTCTGCTTTCCGTGGAAGAGCCCCTGCCCGGTGATTCCGCCGGTGGCGATGGCGATCCGCGCCTGCTGCACGTTGTACGCCGCGCTGCTGTTGCCGGTTGGATTGGTGAATGCCTTGAACCGGTCGAGCTGGTAATTCTTCAGAACGTGCAGCGCCACGGCCGCGTAGGCGACGATCACGCCCAGCATGATCAGCGTGACGATCCATTTCCAGGACACCCCGGCCACCGACAGCACGATCAGGATGGTGAAGACGAAGACCATCACCGTGCCGACGTCGGGCTGCAGCATGATCAGCCCCATCGGAATCGCGGCCAGCAGCAGCACCAGCGGCACGTCCAGGCCGACCCGCCGGTGTTCCCGGTCGCGCCGTTCGGCCAGCAGCATCGCCATGCTGACGACCAGTCCGAATTTGGCGAATTCCGAGGGCTGGATCTGAAATCCGGCCGGCAGCACGATCCAGGAGTGCGCACCGTTGATCGTCGAGCCGATGCCGAGAACGGCGATCAGCCCCAGGCAGGACGCGAGGTAGATCGCCGGCGCGTAGGTGCGCAGCTTGCGGTAGTCGACCACCGCGATCGCGGTGCCCAGCACCAAGCCGATCACCATGTTGAGCAGGTGTTTCTTGAAGTACGCCTCGGGATCCGCGCCCAGATCGAGCTGCCGCTGCTTCGTCGCCGACCAGACCAGCAGCGAGCCGATCATGGCCAGGGCGAAGGCCACCGCGAGCAGGATCCAGTCAACCCGGCGCCAGGCCGAGACCTCGCCGCGCAGTGGTCGGGACGCCGACCGGATCGCCGACGGTGTGATCGAGCGCCCGACATCAACCATCGGGACCGCCGGGTCGGCGCCGCTGTCTTCGGTTGACCTGCCGGAACGAGAACGTGCGGATCACCGCCGCCGGACCGTTCAGCGGTCCGGCGACGTTCGCCGTGCCCGCCGGGGTGGCGCTCGCCTGCGGCGGCGCGCCCACGATGTCGCCGGCCGGCGCCTGGTCGGCGTACGGGGTGATCTTCGGTAGCTGCTGCGGCATCTGGCCGCCGGGCAGCGCCGCCTGCACCGGGTGCTTCGTGCTGCCCCCGACCCCGTACAGGCCCTCGTACACCTTGCGCACCATCGGCGCGGCGGCCCGGGCGCCGGTGCCGCCCTGCTCGACCATGCCGACGATGACGTACTTCTGGGTGCCGGCCCGGGACCACGAGGCGAACCAGGAGGTGTCCTGCTTGCCGTACACCTCGGCGGTGCCGGTCTTGCCGCCCATCGGGAACCGGCTGACCGGATAGCCGGCGAACGCCGGCTCGCCCGACACGCTGCCGTTGACCCCGAATCGCAGCGCCTGCTGGATGTACTTGAGCACGTCCGGACTGACCGGAACGTGCCGGCGCACCTTGGGCTTGATGGTCTGCACGACCTTGCCGTGCGGGTCGACGATCGCCTTGCCGATGGTCGGCTCGTAGAGCGTGCCGCCGTTGACCATCGCGCTGTAGGCGGTCGCCAGCTGCAACGGGCTCACCGTCGTCTCGCCCTGCCCGATCGCCATGTCGGCGGCCTCGCCGATGCGGAACCGCCAGCCGTCGCTGCAGTTCTCCTTCGCCAGCTCGGTGAGGTACGCGCGCCGAGTCTTGTCCGCAACGGTGGGGTAGCCCTGCTTCGCGTTGGTGCAGTACTGCTTCTTGTCCGCATCCCAGCGCTGCTGGAGGAATTTCCGGTCGACGATCTGCCCCGAGGTCTGATCGCCGGCCGGCAGGTCGATCCCGGGGGCGCTGCCGAAGCCGTACGCGCGGGCCATTGCCTGCAGCGCCTCGACCGGCTGCTTTCCGTTGTCGACCAGCTTCTGGTCGGAGTTCCAGCCCTGTATCGCGAATTTGTAGAAGAACGTGTCGCAGGAGAAGGCCAGCGCCCGGGCCAGCGTGATGTTGCCACTGAGCGACTCGCTGTCGTAGTTGGTCTTCTTCTGGTTGCCGACCTGCAGGTTGGGCGGGCAGGCCGCGGTCTGGTTCAGGCCCAGCTGGTGGTCCATCACGATCGCCGAGGAGGTCGAGAGCTTGAACGTCGAACCAGGCGCGAACTGGCCCTGCACCGCGCGGGAGACCATCGGTGTCCCGGCCGACGGCGAGCTGAGCTTGGCCAGCTCGCTCTGGCTGATCCCGCCGATGAACACGTTCGGGTCGTAGTTGGGGTAGCTGGCCAGCGCCAGCACCCGGCCGGTGTCGGGGTCCATCACGACCACGGCCCCGGTCGGCGCGACGAAGTTCTTGTGCGACTTGGCGTCGTACACCTTGCGGCTGGCGGCCAGCTCGTTCTGCAACGAGCGCTGGGCGAGCTTCTCGACCGAGGTGTCCAGGCTGGTGACGAGCGTGTCCCCCGGCTTGGCCTGCTGGGTCTTCACCGTTCCGGTCGCCGCACCGGTCGGGTCGACCGCGACGGTGCGGATGCCGTCCGTGCCGCGCAGGTACGAGTCGTACTGCTTCTCCAGGCCACTGCGCCCGACGCTGTCCTCGTCGTGCAGCCCGGCACCCGGCTCGGAGGCGCTGGCATCGATCTCGTCCTGGGTGACCGCGCCGGTGTAGCCGACCTCGTGCCCGGCGACAGCGTCCTGCGGGTACTGCCGCACCGGGGCGGCGTCAACCACGACGCCGCGGAAGTCCTCCCGATGCTCGGAGATCCGCAGCACCTGGGCATTGGTGGCCTTGGTGGCAACCGGGACCGGCTGCACCGGGGAACCCGTCCAGCACGGCTTCTTCACACCCTTGGTGCAGAGCCTGATCTCGTTGCGCAGCTGGCCGGACGGCACGTGGATCACCTTGGCCAGCCGGCGCAGCACGTTGCCGCCCTTGCCCGGCTGCTTGGCCAGCACGCTCCGGTCGACGGAGACGACCAGCGACTGGCGGTTGTCGGCCAGCGGACGGCCCATGTCGTCGACGATGTCGCCGCGCGGCGCTGGCAGCACCACTTCCCGGGTGTGCTGCCGGTTCGCCGACTGGGTGAGCTCGGACTTGTCCACCACCTGCAGGTAGTAGAGGCGGGTGCCGAGTGTCACCACGAGTGCCACGACCAGCACCCGCAGGACCAGCATCCGCAGGCCGATTCGCTCCATTGCGTCCCCCTCCGCCTTACCGTACGACCGCGACGCGCAGCCGACGGACCACCGCGGCGACCACCGGGACGACGAACGGCGTGAGCATCACGTCGTAGACAACCTCTTCGGGCAGGCCCTTCAGCTGCGTTCCCCAGGCGATGCCGTGCCGCCCGATGAGCGCGTACACGATCAGATAGAGCAGGAATGACGCGACGGCCATGACGGCGACGATCACCACCGGCCAGAAGACGCTGCGTTCGCTCGGCGCCTCGATCCGGCCGACGACCAGACCGACCGCCAGGAACACCAGCGCCAACAGGCCCAGTGGGTGGTCGCTGATCAGATCGGCCGCCAGGCCGGTCGCGAAACCCATCCCGACACCGGCCGGAATGCCGCCAGCCAGCGCCGCGGCGATCACCAGGACCAGCAGCAGATTGGGGGCGTTGCCCGGCAGTGGCAGCCGGCTCAACACGGCGGTCTGCAGCGCCAGGGCGACCACGATCGCGATGACGGCGGCGATGACGGTGCTCGGACGTACGGTCATCGGCCCGGCTTCCGTGGTGGGGCCGAGCTCTGCGCCGACAACTGGCGCGAGTCCGGTTTCGGGGCGGTCAGCACGATGCCGACGACGTCCAGCGCCGAGTAGCCGACGTACGGCTTGACCGACGCCGTGCCGGCCTTGGCCGACACCGTCGACACCTTGCCGAGCGGCACCCCGGCGGCATAGGTGGAGGCGCCGTACGGCCCGGTAATGAGGACGTCGCCGACCTTGACCTTCGAATCCGGGTTGAGCGGGGTGAAGTGCATCCGGCCCAGCCCGGCGCCGGTGGCGATGCCGAGCTCACCGGTGCGGGCGACCCGGACGCCGACCGAGGAGCCGGGGTCGATGGCCAGCACGACGGTGCTGGTGCTCGTGCTCGCCTGCTTGACCCGACCGACCAGGCCGTCGGCGCTGATCACGGTCATCCCGGTGCGCACCCCCTGCGCCGTGCCTGCGTCGATCCGGATCGCCCACTCGAAGCCGAGGGACGGACCGAAGTCCAGGACCGTCGAGGTCGCCACCTTGAAATGGGTCCGGCCAATGAGCAGGCCGAGCCGGCTCATCGCCTTGGCGCGTTCGGCGTTGACCGAGGAGGTCCGCAGCTCGGTCTGTAGCTGCGCGTTCTGCCGTTTGAGGTCGTCGATCTTGCGCTTGTTGGAGCCGACGTCAGGGAGCCCGGCGAAGAAGTCGCCGACCGGGTTGACCACCGAGGTCAGTCCGCGTTCGACCGGGCCGAAGCCGCGGTTGGCGACGTTGCGGGCGCTGGTGAAGCTGCTGCCCTGTGCGTCCAGCACGAGCAGCGCGACGCACACCGCCAGCAGCCCGATGATCGTGTATCGCTGCCGCCGGCCGGATCTCATCACTTCCGCTCCACAGGGTGCGAACCTGCTATCGGCGCGGCTCGGAGACGAGGACCTGCTGCAGCGCATCGAAGTCCTCGACGCAGCGTCCGGAGCCCAGCGCGACGGAATGCAGCGGGTTGTCGGCGATGATGATCGGCATCGCAGTCTCGTGCTTGAGTCGCTCGTCGAGGCCGGCCAGCAGCGCGCCACCTCCGGTCAGCACGATGCCGCGGTCCATGATGTCGCCGGCCAGCTCGGGCGGGCACTTGTCGAGGGTGGTCTTGACCGCGTCGACGATGGCGTTGACGGGCTCCTCGACGGCCTTGCGGATCTCCGCACCGCTCACCACGATCGTCTTGGGCAGGCCGCTGACCAGGTCACGGCCGCGGATCTCGGCCTGCTGCTCCTCGGCGGCCGGGAACGCCGAGCCGATCGCGATCTTGATCTCTTCGGCGGTTCGCTCGCCGAGCAGCAGCGAGTATTCCTTCTTCACGAAGTTGATGATTGAGGAGTCGAGCTCGTCGCCACCGACCCGGATGCTCTGGCTCGTGACGATCCCGCCGAGGGAGATGACCGCAACCTCGGTGGTGCCGCCGCCGATGTCGACGACCATGTTGCCGGTCGGCTCGCTGACCGGCAGGCCCGAGCCGATCGCCGCCGCCATCGGCTCTTCGATGATGAAAACCTTGCTCGCGCCCGCGTTGTACGTGGACTCCTTGACGGCGCGCTGTTCCACACCGGTTACTCCACTAGGGACACATACGACGACACGGGGACCGCGCACCAGATGGTTGCGGCGGTGAACCTTCCGGATGAAGTAACGCAACATCCGCTCGGTGGTGTCGAAATCGGCGATGACGCCGTCCTTCAGCGGTCGGACAGCGCGGATGTTGCCCGGCGTGCGGCCGATCATCCGCTTGGCCTCGCTGCCCACCGAAACGATCTCCCGGGTGGTCGTGTTGATCGCGACGACGGACGGCTCATTGAGCACAATCCCGCGCCCACGCACGTAAACCAGAGTATTTGCGGTCCCCAGGTCGACCGCCATGTCGCGGCCAAGAAACGAGAACGAGCTGGGTGCCATCGCAAACCTTCTCTTTATTGCCCTGCGGCCATGACGACGAGAATGCAATTGATCGTACCGGCGACGCAACCGGTAAGGCTGCAGGCTGAGCCGTTTCCTACGTTGACGCCCGATGCCGCAACAGCGTTGACTATCAACCCAAAGTCGGGAAGAACAGGCCGATCTCACGTTTCGCGGACTCCGGGGAATCGGAGCCGTGCACGATGTTCATCTGCACCTCGAGACCGAAATCGCCGCGCAGGCTGCCGGTTGCCGCCTTGACCGGGTCGGTGCTGCCGGCCAGCTGGCGAAATGCCTCGATGGCGCGGGGGCCTTCGAGCACGGCGGCCACCAAAGGCCCGGACGTGATGAAATCGACAAGGCTGGCGAAGAACGGCTTCTCGGCGTGCTCGGCGTAGTGCGTCTGGGCGGTCTCCCGATCGAGAGTGCGCAACTCCAGCGCGGCGACGGACAGTCCCTTGCGCTCACACCGGGCAATCACCTCCCCGACGAGGCCACGGCGTACTCCGTCGGGCTTGACGAGAACGAGGGTGCGCTCACTCACCGGGTCTGCTCCTGATCTGGTCTGGACGGCTGGGTTGTCCGTGTCACTCGCTGGCGACACTCTTGGGACTTACTTGGGACACGTGCTGGCACCGGACACTAGCTGGCAGAGGTGTCGCGCGGGTGACCTACCCCGCGACATCCGGTGGTCTGTCCGCATATCGCAGGCAGCGCATTAGGGTCGGCCGATGACGCCGTCGTCGCTGCAGGGGATCCTGGTCGCCGACTTCAGCCGGGTGCTCGCCGGTCCGTACGCCACCATAATGCTGGCCGACCTGGGTGCGGACGTGGTGAAGGCGGAGAGCCCGGACGGCGACGACACCCGCCGCTCGGGCCCGCCGTACGCGGACGGTGAGGCCACCTATTTCCTGTCGGTGAACCGGAACAAGCGCTCGATCCGGCTGGACCTGCGCGATCCGGCCGACCAGGAACTGGCGCGGGAACTGGTCCGTCGCGCCGACGTGCTGGTGCAGGCGATGGGCGGCCTGATGAGCGTCACCGGGGCCGCCGAGCCGACGAAGGTGGGGGTCGCGCTGGTCGATGTGTTGACCGGGCTGCACGCCACGATCTGCATCCTGGCCGCGCTCCGCCACAAGGACGCAACCGGCGCCGGCCAGCACGTGCAGGTGGATCTGCTGCACTGCCAGCTCTCCAGCCTCGTCAACCAGGCGTCGGCATTGTCGCCGGCGGGGTCGTGCCCGCACGGCTGGGCAACCGGCACCCGAGAATCGCGCCGTACGCCCCTATCCGACCGCCGACGCCCCGCTGGTGCTGGCGGTGGGCAACGACCGGCAGTTCGGGGTGTTGCGCGCGGCGCTGGGCCGTCCCGAGCTGGCCGCCGATCCGCGGTTCGCCGGCAACCCGGACCGGGTCGCCCACCACGCCGAACTGGATGACCTGCTCGCCGCGGCGCTGGCCGGAAGGACCGCCGCGGACTGGACGGCGCGGTTGACGACAGTGGGTGTGCCGTGCGGACCGGTCAACGACATCGCCGCCGCTTTCGCGCTGGCGAGGTAGTTGGGACTGCCGGTGGTACGGGAGGTACAGCGCGGCGATGAGAGTCGGGTGCCGACGGTGACGAATCCGATCGGCCTGCCGGCCAGCCCGGTGTCGCACCGGACGGCACCGCCACGGCTGGGAGAGCACGACCGGGAGATCCGGGACTGGCTGCTGGCCGGCTATTAGCCGACAGCGCTGGGATGGAGTAGCTCGGCGAGGACTTCCTGCTGGGTCGGCTGTGCCTGTGTGTGCCGGTCGCGGCCCTCATCGGTGAGGCAGACCCAGATGCCGCGGCGATCCTGATCACACAGCGAGCGGGACACCAGGCCCTCGCGCTCCAGCCGGCCGATCACCCGGGACAGCGCGCTCTGACTCAGGTGCACGGCGTCGGCCAGCTCCTGCACCCGGTGCTTGTCCTCGGCGGTCCCGACCAGCCGGTCGAGCACCTCGAACTCGCTCATTCCGAGCCCGTGCCGACCATGCAGCTCACGCTCGAGCGCACAGGAAATCGTTGCGTGGCGGGCAAGCAGCTCACGCCAGTCATTGACCAGAGACCTGTCGGTCGCGATGTCGACCATGGCCCGCAGGCTACCACAGACTCGCGCATCAAATGCACAAGCATCTAATGCCCGCACACTTAATGCGTCGACACTAGATGCATCTGCATGTAATGTCCCCGGCATGACTTCTTCCACCACCGCGCGCCCCGTGCTGCGCTGGGATGCCCGCACCTGGGGCGCCCTCGTCGTACTGTGCGGCGCGCTCTTCCTGGACGGTCTCGATGTCTCGATGGTCGGCATGGCGCTGCCCTCGATTCGCACCGATCTGCATCTGTCCACCTCCTCCCTGCAATGGATCGTCAGCGGCTACGTGCTCGGCTACGGCGGCCTGCTGCTGCTCGGCGGCCGGGCCGCCGACCTGCTCGGCCGCCGCCGGGTCTTCCTCGCCGCGCTCGCGGTCTTCGCCGCCGCCTCTCTGTTGGGCGGCGTCGTCAGCAGCCCCGGGCTGTTGATCGCCACCCGCTTCATCAAGGGCGTGGCCGCGGCGTTCACCGCGCCCGCCGGTCTGTCGATCATCACCACCACGTTCGCGGAAGGCCCGGCCCGCAACCGGGCGCTGTCGATCTACACCGCCTGCGGCGCAAGCGGATTCTCCATGGGGCTGATCCTCGGTGGCCTGCTGACCGAGGTCGGCTGGCGGTGGACCTTCCTGCTGCCCGTCCCGATCGCGTTGGCGGCCTTCGTCGCCGGCCGGATCCTGATCGCCGACGACGGCCGACCGGACCGCGAGGGACGCGGGTACGACCTGGCCGGTGCGGTCACGGCCACCGGCGCGATGCTGCTGCTGGTCTACGCGGTGGTGCAGGCGCCGACCGTGGGTTGGGTCACCGCCCGCACCCTGCTGTCCTTTGCCGGCGTGATCGCCCTTCTGGTCGCGTTCGTGGTGACCGAACAACGCACCACCCATCCCCTGGTACGGCTGGGGATTCTGCGTTCGGGCGCGCTGACCCGAGCCAACATCGGGGCGATGACGATGTTCGGGTCGTACATCGGGTTCCAATTCGTCGGCACGCTCTACCTGCAATCAATGCTGCACTGGTCCCCGGTGAAGACCGCGCTGGCGTTCCTGCCGGCCGGTGCGCTGGTCGCGTTCGGGGCACCGCAGGTCGGGCGGCTGGCTGACCGGATCGGCACCTCCCGGGTGCTGGTCGCCGGCTCGCTGGCGTTCGCCATCGGCTATCCGCTGGCGCTGCGCTTCAACCCGGCGCCGAACTACGCGGTGATCATCCTGCCGACGATCCTGTTGCTGGGCGTGGGATTCGGGCTGTCGTTCCCGTCGCTCAACATCCAGGCCACGGCCGGAGTCGCCGACCACGAGCAGGGGCTGGCCTCGGGGCTGCTCAACACCTCGATCCAGATCGGCGGCGCCATCGTGTTGGCCATCGTCACCGCGGTGGTCAGCAGTGGCGGCGGACAGCAGTCCAACGCCGACCTGCTCGGCTCGTACCACAACGCGATCGCCGTGGTGACAGGCGTTGCGGTGCTCGGCCTGGTGGTCGCACTCAGCGGCCTGATCAGTCGCCGTCGCCCGATCCTGGAATCTGCGCTCGTCGAGGAGCCTGTCCTCGTCGAGACCTGATCCACTCCCGCGCCCCGCCGATCCCATCTCGGACCGTCGCCGTAGCTCCAACCTTGCTCCACCTCCGATCGAAGTGCGCCTTACCCGCTGCGGAACCGCCATCAGCCGGGTAAAGCACACTTCGATCGGTGCTTTCCGCCCCGGCACCTGGGGCGGTCAGGCGCGTACGGCAGGGAGCACCTCACGGGCCAACCGCTCGACCTGCTCGTCCCGGCCCGGGCCGGTCGGAGCCAGATTCAAGGCCGTGAATCCCCAGCCCACCAGGCGGTTCAGCTGCTCGATCACCGCGTCAGCACTGCCGGTCACCGACCCGTCGTCGTAACCGGCAGCGTCGTCGATCCGTACGGTCAGGTTGAGCGCGCAGGTGATCTCCTCCGCCGCCCGACCCGCCGACCGGGCCGCGGCGAGCACCCGGTCGCGCATCGCCGGCAGGCCGTCCCGCGGCCCGTATCCGAGCGACGGAATCCAGCCGGCGGCCAGCCGTCCGGTGAGCGCCAGCGCCCGCGGCCCGAAAGTGCCCAGCCACAAGGGAATCCGCTGGTCCGGTTTGGGCTCGAGATCGGCCGCCTCGGCGCGGTGCAGCCGCCCGGCGAAGCTGAATCTCGGCTCGCTCCAGAGCCCGCGGATGATCTCGATTGCCTCGCCCAGCCCGTCGACCTTCTCCCGCGCGGTCGGCACCGTGAGCCCGAACGCGCGGAACTCCGCGTCGGAATACCCACCACCGAGCCCGAGAATGAGCCGACCACCGGAAAGCCGGTCGAACGTCTCGGCCATCTTCGCGGTCATCGCCGGATTCCGGTACGGCACACCGAGAACGCGGGTGGCCAGCCGGATCCGTTCGGTCCGGGCGGCGATCCAGGACAGCATCGTCCAGGTCTCGTACGTCGGGTGGTCGCCACCCGGATGGTCCGAGGCGGAGACGAAGTCGAAACCCAGCCGTTCGGCGGTGACGGCGTCGGCGACCGGATCTGCGCCCGGCGCGGCGGAGGTAAAGATGTCGAGGCCGAACTGTGGTGTCGTCATTGGACAGTCCTTTCTGGACCGGCTGTGCTCAGCCCGGAGGTTCGAACGGTGAGAATCGGCAGCAGGAGTTGTACGAGCGGCCCGATGCTGAGTGCGTAGAGCAGGGTCCCGACGCCGACGCTGCCGCCGAGAAGCCAGCCGGCAGCCAGAGCAGCAGGACGGCGGCGCTCACGCCGATCACCACGTCCCCGAAGGGCACCTGCAGTTGCCGGGCCAGACCCTGATGCAGCACATCCCACGGATCCAGCCCGAGCCGCGCCCGGATCAGCAGCGCCATGCTCACGCCGAACAGCACCAGCCCGACGTACAGGCTCAGCAATCGCTGCGCGGTTCTGTTGGTTGACATGTCACGCAACACTAAGAGCCGTTAGATGACATGTCAATCAAAGCGCTAGGCTGCGTCCATGGCTGAACCGAAATGGTTGAACGGACCCGAGGCGCGCGCCTGGCGCGGCTACCGGCGGATGCGGGCCCTGCTGGATCTGCAGATCGCCCGCGACCTGGCCGCCGACTCACGGCTGTCGGACACCGACTACGACGTGCTGTCGAATCTGTCCGAGGCGGCCGATCACCAGTTGCGGCTCACCGATCTCGCCGCGCTGATGCTCTGGTCGAAGAGCCGGCTGTCCCACCACATCACCCGCATGCAACAGCGCGGGCTGGTGACCCGGGAGGAGTCGCCGACCGACGCCCGGGCAGCCGTGGTGCTGCTCACCGATGCCGGCTGGGCCGCAATCCGGGCCGCGGCACCGCCGCACCTGAAATCGGTCCGGCGAAATTTCGTGGACCTGCTGACCCACGAAGAATTGAAAGCGCTCGGCGACATTGCCGAGAAGGTGGTGGCCCGGCTCAGCTAGGAGCCCGGTCCGAGCAGTTGGCGGCGGATCTGCAGTTCATACAGCCAGATCGCAGCGAAGATCGCGCCGAGGATGAACATCGCCTGGGTCATCAGGCCACACGCGATCAGCGCCACCTGCAGGACCGACCCCAGCACGATTCCGGCTGGTCGGCGGATCAGGCCGGCCGCCACGATGAACAGCACCGCCAGGGCGATCAGCAGGGACAATTTGACCGCCGTCAGACCGCTGCCGAACTGGGCGATTGCCCGCGGTACGAACAAGACCACGAGCGCTTCCAGGGTCAGCGTGGCAGCGAAGACACCGCGGACGGCCCGCGCCGCGCGCGGGTTGCCGGCCAACGGCGCCGGAGCTTCGGCGTCGTCGGAGAGTTCGGGAGTCTCCTCGGCTGTCTCGTCCCGCTCGGTGTCGTCCGCACTCATTTCGACATCCCCGCCCGCCTCTATCATGCCGGGCCGGTCCCGAGCAACATCCGCGCGTCGCCGGCGGTGATCACCGACCCGGTGATCAGTACGCCCGAGGAACCCAGCCCCTCGATGTCCTCCTCGGCCAACTGGATTCCGGTGTCGATCGCGTCGTCCAATCGCGGCTCGACCGTCACCCGTGCGGCACCGAACACCTGGACCGCCAGAGCAGCCAACTCGTCGACCGGGAGTCGCCGGTGCGAGGAGTTCTCGGTCACCACGATCGACTCCAGCGCCGGCTCCAACACCTCCAGCATGCCTCGTACGTCCTTGTCGGACAGGGCCGCCACCACCCCGACCAGTCGGGTAAAGGCAAACGACTCGCTCACCGCATCGATCGTGGCGGCCATGCCGTGCGGGTTGTGGCCCGCGTCGAGCAGCACGGTCGGCAACGTCCGGACGATCTCGAGCCGTCCCGGCGAGGTCACCTCGGCGAACCCGGCCCGGACCAGATCGACGTTCAACGGCTGCGGGCCCTCGGTCCCCACGGCTGATCCCTCGGCGGCCCCGCCGACTCCGTTACCGGATTCCTCCGCGGTCCCGTCGGCTGCGCTCCCAAGTCGCTCCGCGGTCTCCCCCGCACGTCGTTCCGGAGCGCCGAAGAAGGCTTCCACCGCGGCGAGCGCGCAGGCCGCGTTCTGCGCCTGATGTACGCCGTACAGCGGCAGGAAGATGTCGTCGTACCGCCCGCTGAGCCCCTGCAGTGAGATCAGCTGACCGCCGATGGCCGGGCGGCGCTCGACGATGCCGAACTCCAAACCCTCCCGGGCGGCGGTCGCCCCGACCTCGGCGACCTTGTGCAGCAGCACCTCGGCCGCCGACTCCTGCTGGGCGGCGAAAATCGCGGCGGCGCCCGGTTTGATGATGCCGGCCTTCTCGGTCGCGATCTCCTCGACTGTGTTGCCGAGATAGCGCGTGTGGTCGATGGCGATCGGCGTGATGATGGCGACCTGGCCGTCGGCGATGTTGGTCGAGTCCCAGGAGCCGCCGAGGCCGACCTCGATCACGGCCACGTCGACCGGGGCGTCGGCGAAGGCGACAAAGCTCATCGCCGTCATCACCTCGAACAGCGACAACGGGTTGCGCTGCTGCGCGTCGACCAGCTCCAGGTACGGCGCCACGTCGTCGTACAGCTCGCCGAAACGGGTCCCGCTGACCGGCTGACCGTCGATGCTGATCCGCTCGGTGTAGGACTCCAGGTGCGGGCTGGTGGTGCGGCCCACCCGCAGCCCGAACGACCGCAGCAACGAGTCGACCATCCGGGCCGTCGAGGTCTTGCCGTTGGTGCCGGTGAGGTGCACGACCGGGTACGCCCGCTGGGGGTTGCCGAGCAGGTCGACGAGGATCCGGATGCGATCCAGGGTCGGGTCCATCCGGGACTCGGGCCAGCGGGTGGACAGTGCCTTCTCGACCCGGGCCAGCTCGGCCCTGTCCTGGTCGGGATCGGTCCCCCCGATATCGGTCACAGCGCGACCTCGTACCGGATGTCGCCGGTGCCCTCGACGAACTCGACCGAGCCGATCCGGCCGGCCGCGGCCAGGTCGGCCGCCACCGCCCGCACGCCGGCCAGGGCGGTGTCCGGGCCGGCGATCCGCAGCGTTGCCACGTCGGCCCGCATCGACAGCTTGGCCTCGGACTTCGCCTTGCGTACGGCGGAAATCGCGGTCGCCGCTGCCCTCAGCGCGGCGTTGTCCGCATCGCCGGCGAGCGCCGCGATCGGTGCGGCCTCCGGCCAGGGGGCGCGGTGCACCGAGCCGTCCTGCCACCACGACCAGACCTCGTCGGCGACGAACGGCAGCACCGGAGCCAGCAGCCGCAGCACGGTCGAGAGCGCCACCGACAGGGTCGACCGGGCCGACTCGGCTCCCGCGTCGCCGCGTTCGCCATACGCCCGGGACTTCACCAGCTCCAGGTAGTCGTCGCACAGCGACCAGAAGAAGGTCTCGGTCCGTTCCAGGGCGGCGGCGTAGTTGTAGTCCTCGTACGCCGCGGTCGCGTCGGTCACCACGGCGGCCAACTCGGCCAGCAGAGCCCGGTCCAGCGGGTCGGTGATCGAGCCGGCGTCGGCCGTGACACCGGTGCCGAGGGCGAACCGGCTGGCGTTGAGGATCTTCACCGCGAGCCGGCGGCCGACCTTGATCTCGGCCGGATTCTTCGGATCGAAGGCGGCGTCCATGCCGAGGCGGGCGCTGCAGGCCCAGTAGCGGAAGGCGTCCGAGCCGTGCTGCTCCAGCAGTTCCCGGGGCGTCACGACGTTGCCCTTGGACTTGCTCATCTTTTTGCGGTCCGGGTCGAGGATCCAGCCCGACAGCGCGGCGTGTTTCCACGGCAGGCTGCCGTTCTCGTGGTGCGCACGCACGACGGTGGCGAAGAGCCAGGTGCGGATGATGTCGTGGCCCTGCGGGCGCAGATCCATCGGGAAGACCCGCTCGAACAGGTCGCCATCGCGCTCCCAGCCGCCGGCGATCTGCGGGGTCAGCGACGAGGTGGCCCAGGTGTCGAGCACGTCCGGGTCGCCGACGAAGCCGCCGGGCTTGCCGCGCTGGTCCTCGGTGTAGCCGGCCGGCACATCGGTCGAGGGGTCGATCGGCAGCTGGGACTCGTCCGGCACCAGCGGCGCGTTGTGGTCGGCCTCGCCGTCGGCATCGCAGCGGTACCAGACCGGGAACGGGACACCGAAGAACCGCTGCCGGCTGACCAGCCAGTCGCCGTTGAGCCCGTTGACCCAGTTCTCGTACCGGTGCCGCATGTGGTCGGGATGCCAGACCAGCTCGCGGCCACGCTCGATGAGCGCCTGCCGCAGCTCGGCGTCCCGACCGCCGTTGCGGATGTACCACTGCCGGGTGGTGACGATCTCCAGCGGCTTGGTGCCCCGCTCGTAGAACTTCACCGGGTGGGTGATCTTGCGCGGCTCGCCCTCCAGATCACCGGAGTCGCGGAGCAGTTCGGCGATGCGCTGCTGGGCGGAGAACGGCGTCTTGCCGGCCAGTTCGGCGTACGCGGCCTTGCCGGCGTCGCTGTCCAGCCACGGCGGTGTATCGCCGAGGAGGCGGCCGTCGCGGCCGATGATCGACCGGGTCGGCAGGGCCAGCTCGCGCCACCAGGTGACGTCGGTGGTGTCGCCGAAGGTACAGATCATCGCGATGCCCGAGCCCTTGTCCGGCTCGGCCAGCGGGTGGGCCAGCACCGGCACCTCGACCTCGAACAGCGGCGTGCGGACGGTGGTGCCGAACAGCGGCTGGTAGCGCTCGTCGTCCGGGTGCGCCACCAGCGCGACGCAGGCCGGGATCAGCTCCGGGCGGGTGGTCTCGATGAAGACAGGGCCGGCGGCGCCGGCGAACGCGATCCGGTGGTAGGCGCCGTCGCGGTCCTTCTCCTCCAGCTCGGCCTGGGCGACCGCGGTCCGGAAGGTCACGTCCCACAGCGTCGGGGCCTCAGCCTGATACGCCTCGCCGCGCGCCATGTTGCGCAGGAACGCCCGCTGGGACGCGGCCCGGGAGCCATCGCCGATGGTCTGGTAGTTCAGCTTCCAGTCGACCGACAGGCCGAGCAGCCGCCACAACGACTCGAATTGCTTCTCGTCGGTCTCGGTCAGCTGCTCGCAGAGCTCCACGAAGTTGCGCCGGGAGATCGGCACCTCGTTCTTCATGTCCGGCTTGGCCGGCGGCTCGAAGGCCGGATCGTACGGCAGCGACGGGTCGCAGCGGACGCCGTACACGTTCTGCACCCGGCGCTCGGTCGGCAACCCGTTGTCGTCCCAGCCCATCGGGTAGAACACCGATTTGCCGCGCATCCGCTGGTAGCGGGCGATCGCGTCGGTCTGGGTGTACGAGAAGACGTGGCCGACGTGCAGCGAACCGCTGACCGTCGGGGGCGGGGTGTCGATGGCGTAGACGTTCTCCCGGGAGGCACCGCGGTCGAAGGTGTACGTGCCCTGCTCGGCCCACGCCGCTACCCAGCGGTCTTCCAGACCGTCGAGGGTGGGCTTGTCCGGGACTTCGGGGGAACGGCTTGTCATGTACCGATCGTATCGACCCCGCGACGCTGCATTTACCGGGTCGGCCGTCGACTGTCCAGCTCGGGTGGACCGCGGCTCGGCGCCCTCTCCGATCGAAGTGCGCTCTACCCGGTCTACGCGGCACCACCCCCGATCGAAGTGCGCTCTACCCGGTTTACGCGCACCACCCCCGATCGAAGTGCGCTCTACCCGGTCTACGCGCACCACCCCCGATCGAAGTGCGCTCTACCCGGTCTACGCGCACCACCCCCGAGAGGGCACTCTCATGGGCTAGTAACCGCGGGTCTGTCCACAGGCGATCGTCGAGGTCACGGTTATCCACAGGGCGAACCGCACATCAGACGCAAATTCGGCAGGCTGTACCGATGGACAACCAACTTCACGATCTGCTGCTCGCACACGACGGGATTCTGCGTCGTCGTGACCTGATAGCCCATGTCTCCCATCACAAGCTCGCCACGGCTCTACGCAATGGCGACCTGACCCGTGTCCTGCCTGGCGTCTACGTGCAGAGCGTCACCGATCGACGGCTTGCGGAGGCGGCGGCTCAGTATGCCGCCCCGGATGGCGCACTGAGCCATACGACCGCGTTGTGGCTCTGGGGTCTGCTCAAAGAGCCGCCTCAACCGTTGCATCTCACGGTTGCGGCTGCCCGGCAACCGCGAGGCTCGACTCTGGTGAGAGCGCACCGCCGATCTGAGCCTCCGGTGGTCAGGCTCCGTCGCGGCCTGCCGGTCGTACGACTCGAGCAGGCGCTGTTGGAGAGCGCGCCGTTGTTGCCGCGCGATCACGGTCGAGAGGTGCTGATCACAGCGGTGCGCGAACGGCAGAGCACCGGGGATCTCCTAGCTGCCGAACTGGCCAGGATGCCCAAGCTGAGCGGCAGACGGAGTCTGCGCCGGCTCATCGAACTGCTCGCGGTCGGCTGCCAGAGCGAACTCGAGCTGTTCGGATACGAGCGCGTCTTCAGCCACCACTCGATGCCCACATTGGCTTCGCAGTACCCGATCCAGCTGCGCAGCGGCACGATTTATCTGGATCTGGCCGACCCCGAGACACGCATCGGAATCGAACTGGATGGGGCCGAGTTTCACGATGGACCACTCGCCCGCGAACGAGACCGGCGCCGCGATGTCGAGCTGGCCACGCTGGGCTGGGTGATTCTGCGATTCAGCGCACGCCGACTGCACGAAGATCCCGCCGGGGTGCGGCGCGAGCTGCTCGCGGTGCTGCGGGCCCGCCGTTTGCAGCTGCGCGCCAGCTAATCGCCGCTACGCACCCCGATCAAAGTGCGCTTTACCCGCGCCAGACCCGCAGAGACCGGCTAAAGCGCACTTCGATCGGGAAGCCAGACGCGCCCGGGCGCCGACCACTGCGGGACGGCGCGGTTCCAGCAAAGACGGGTCAGGCGGACTTTTCGCGGCGCTGCGCCTTGGGAGGCTCGCGCGGCACGATCGTCGGGTAGACGTTGTCATTGACCGCCTCGCCGGTGACGACGACCCGGGCGACATCGTCGCGACTCGGGATCTCGTACATCACCGACTGCAGGACCTCTTCCATGATGGCGCGCAGGCCCCGGGCACCGGTCCCCCGGTGTATCGCCTGGTCGGCGATGGCCTCCAGCGCGTCCTCGGAGAACTCCAGTTCCACACCGTCGAGCTCGAAAAGCTTCGCGTACTGCTTGACGAACGAGTTGCGCGGCTCGGTGAGGATCCGGATCAACGCGCTGCGGTCGAGGCTGCTCACGGTCGTGATGACCGGCAGCCGGCCGATGAACTCCGGGATCATGCCGAATTTCAGCAGGTCCTCGGGCATCACCGAGGCGAAGTTGTCGGCCTTCTCCGCCTCCGCCTTGCTGCGCACCTCAGCGCCGAAGCCGATCCCGCTCTTGCCGATCCGGCCCTCGATGATCTTCTCCAGACCGGCGAAGGCACCGGCCACGATGAACAGCACGTTGGTGGTGTCGATCTGGATGAATTCCTGATGCGGGTGCTTGCGGCCGCCCTGCGGTGGCACCGACGCGGTCGTGCCTTCCAGGATCTTCAGCAGCGCCTGCTGGACACCCTCACCGGAGACGTCCCGGGTGATCGACGGGTTTTCGCTCTTGCGGGCGATCTTGTCGACCTCATCGATGTAGATGATGCCGGTTTCGGCCCGTTTCACATCGTAATCGGCGGCCTGGATCAGCTTCAGCAGAATGTTTTCGACGTCCTCGCCGACGTAGCCAGCCTCGGTGAGAGCGGTGGCATCCGCAATGGCGAACGGGACGTTGAGCATCCGGGCAAGGGTCTGGGCGAGGTGCGTCTTGCCGCAGCCGGTCGGCCCGATGAGCAGGATGTTGGACTTGCCGAGCTCGACGCCCTGGTCGTCCCGGTGGGCGCCGGTGGCGCGCTCGTTGCCGGCCCGTACCCGCTTGTAGTGGTTGTAGACGGCGACCGCCAGGCTCTTCTTGGCGGAGTCCTGCCCGATGACGTACTCGTTCAGGAACTCGTTGATCTCCGTGGGCCTGGGCAACTCGTCGAACTTCAACTCCGAGGACTCCGAAAGCTCCTCTTCGATGATTTCGTTGCACAGATCTATGCACTCATCGCAGATGTACACGCCGGGGCCTGCAATGAGCTTTTTGACCTGCTTCTGCGACTTTCCGCAGAAGGAGCACTTGAGCAGGTCCCCGCCGTCGCCGATGCGTGCCACCTACACCCTCTCCCTTGTACGACAGCCGAGCGCGTGATGCGGCCGTCGGAGCCGCTGCGCCGGTCGCGCCGGTACGTTGGCCCGACGGTACCCTGTCCGACCTGTTGCGCGCCTCCTTTTGCGAGGCGCGCGCCGGGCCGGCCGTGCATCATCAGTTGCTGACCAGCTAACGATTAACACCCGAACTGGCTACTGGTCAGCCACTGATTTCGCTACTGATTACTTAACCGGGCAGGTCCGACAACTTCCGCGGCGTGAGGATGTTGTCGATGAGGCCGTATTCCTTGGCCTCCTCGGAGGTGAAGAACTTGTCCCGCTCGACGTCCTCGCGGACCCGCTCCACCGGCTGACCGGTGTGCCGGGCCAGGATCGTCTCCTGCAGCGCCCGGATCCGCTGAATCTCCTTGGCCTGGATGTCCAGGTCCGAGATCTGCTGCGGACCCTCGGTGCCACCGGAGGGCTGGTGGATCAGCATCGTGGAGTTCGGCGTGGCCGAACGCTTGCCCGGTGCGCCGGCGGCGAGCAGCACGGCGGCGGCCGAGGCGGCCAGGCCCAGGCAGTACGTCTGCACGTCCGGACGGATGTACATCATCGTGTCGTAGATCGCCGTCAGCGAGGTGAACGAGCCGCCCGGCGAGTTGATGTACATGATGATGTCGCGGTCGGGGTCGTTGCTCTCCAGCGTGAGCAGCTGCGCCATCACATCGCTGGCCGACGCGTCGTCGATCTGCACGCCGAGGAAGATGATGCGCTCCTCGAAGAGCTTGTTGTACGGGTTGGATTCCTTCATGCCGTAGCTCGTCCGCTCGACGAACGACGGCAGGACATATCGGCTGCTGGGGCCCTGCGGGCTGATCCCTCGTGGGCCGATCCCGTGTGGGTAGGTCATGTGTTGGTTCCTCCGCTTGTTCCGTCGGGCCTATTCGGCGGGGACCACGCCGCCGGGGATCTGACTCGCCCGGCTGACGATGTGGTCGACGAACCCGTACTCGAGTGCTTCCTTGGCGGTGAACCAACGGTCCCGGTCGCCGTCCCGCTCGATCTGCTCCGGCGTCTTGCCGGTGCGCTCGGCGGTGATGGCGTTGAGTTCCTTCTTCGACAGGTTCCACTGGTCGGCCTGGATCTTGATGTCCGACGCGGTGCCGCCGAGACCGGCGGAACCCTGGTGCATCAGGATCCGGGAGTGCGGAAGGGTGTAGCGCTTCCCGGGGGCGCCCGCGGTCAGCAGCACCTGTCCCATCGACGCGGCCAGGCCCATTGCCCAGGTGGCCACGTCGCACTCGATCAGCTCCATGGTGTCGAAGATCGCCATGCCGGCGGTCACCGATCCACCCGGGGAGTTGATGTAGAGGTTGATGTCGCGGCGTGGGTCCTCGGCGGACAGCAACAGCAGCTGCGCGCAGATCCGGTTGGCGATGTCGTCGTCCACCTGCGAACCCAGGAAGATGATCCGTTCCTGCAGCAGGCGGTCGTACACCGCGTCGTTGAGCGACATTCCGCCGTTGCTGCGGCGCATCGACGGCGGCGTCGGGGCGCTCCCGCCCGGGTGTGGCACTGTCACTGGCTCCTGCCTTCGCAGACTCGAAATTCGGTTCGGCGGAGAGATCATCAACCGCCTACAGCGACCCTAACGCGCAAGCCTCGGCCTGCACTCCCCGACGGCGGCCTGTTCGCTGTGGGCGTGGCGTCGACGGCCTGAACCGCCGTCGACGCCCGCGCCTCAAGAGGGCTGGCCCGCGTCCGGAACCGCCTAGGAGACGGTCTCCTCTTCCTGCTCCGGCTCGACGACGCCGGGCAGCCCGGAGTCAGCAGCCGCATCGGCCGCCGCGTCGTCCTCGATCGGGCCGAGCAGCGCGGTCAGGTCGACCGTGGCGCCGGCGGTGTCGGTGACGGTGGCCGCGCCGAGCACCTTGCGCATCGCCTTGTTGCGCCGCACGTCAGCGATCAGGGCCGGGATGTTGCCGGACTCCTGCACCTGCTGGGCGAGCTGCTGCGGCGCGATGCCATAGCGGGCGGCCTCGGCGACGATGTGCTCGGTCAGGTCCTGGTCGGAGACCGAGACCTCCTGAGCGTCGGCGAGCGCGTCCAGCACCAACTGGGTCTTCACGGCCTGCTCGACGTTGCTCTGCAGCTCGGCGTCGAACTCTTCCTGGGTCTGGCCCTGCATCTGCAGGTAGGCGTCCTTGTCCATGCCGGCCTCGGAAAGCTGGCGGTCGACGTTGTCCCGGCGCCAGTGCAGCTCGGAGTGCACCGCGGACTCCGGCAGCGGCACCTCGGTGGCGTCGAGCAGAGCCTGCAGGACCCGGTCGTGGGCCTGGCTGCCCTGCTGGGAGACCTTGGACCGGCCGAGCCGCTCGCGGATGTCGTCGCGCAGCTCGTCAAGCGTGTCGAATTCGCTTGCGGTCTGGGCGAACTCGTCGTCGAGCTCGGGGAGCTCCTTTTCCTTCACCGAGCGGACGGTCACCTCGACCTCGGCGGACTTGCCGGCATGGTCGCCGGCGACCAGCTCGGTGGTAAAGGTCTTGGACGCCTCGGCCTCCAGGCCGGACAGGGCCGCGTCGAGGCCCTCGATCAGCTGGCCGCTGCCGACCTCGTAGGACAGGCCGGAACTGCTGGCGTCCGGGATCTCCTCGCCGTCGACGGTGGCCTTGAGGTCGATGGAGACGAAGTCGCCCTCCTGGACCGCGCGCTCGACGCCCTTCAGGACGGCGAACCGGTCGCGCAGCTGGCCGACCTGGGTGTCGATGTCCTCGTCGGTCACCTCAGTGGGGTCGACGGTCACCGAGATCGACTCGACGTCCGGCAGCTCGAACTCCGGGCGTACGTCGACCTCGGCGGTGAAGGCGAGCAGGTCACCGTCGTCGATCTTGGTCACCTCGATGTCGGGCTGACCGATCACCTTGGCGCCGGTCTCCTCGACCGCATCGGCGTAGGCCCTCGGAACGGCGTCCTGGACGGCCTCCTCGAGAACGACGCCGCGACCGACCCGCTGGTCGATGATGCGGGCGGGCGCCTTGCCGGGGCGGAAGCCCGGGATCCGCACCTGCCCGGCGACCTTCTTGTAGGCGCGCTGCACACTGGGTGTCAGCTCGTCGAAGGGCACCTCCACGGCAAGCCGGACCCGGGTCGGGCCGAGGGTCTCGACGGTGCTCTTCACGGGCGTATCTCCTCAGGTATCGGAAAACTCGATGGGAACCGGCCGCCTGTGCCAGCTGCCGCATCGGGTACTGCACGTACGACGGTCCGGTCGAGTCTAGGGGACGCCGAACAGGCTCGTCGCCATCACCCGATGCCACCGCTTGATGCGGCACTGAGCCGGTCCGGTCGGGGTGGCGGGATTCGAACCCACGGCCCCTCGCTCCCAAAGCGAGTGCGCTACCAAACTGCGCCACACCCCGCGTGCACGCATGAGTGTAGGGGTCCGCGCGGGTACGTGTGCGGTCAGTACCGCAGGAACCGCCGGCGTACCCGTTCCCACTTCCGCAGGTCCTCGCTCCACCCGCGTTCGATCTCGGTGACGTCCCGGCCCGCGTCGATTGCCGTACGCACCCAATCGGTGCCGGTCAGGTGATCCAGCCAGAAGTCGTGCTTGCCGTCCTCCCCCACGTCCAGCCACTGCGTGCCCGGGTAGAGCCGGCGGGCCGTGCTCAGCAGCGCCACCCCGAGCCCGACCGCGTCCAGCCGGCGGCGGTCGGTGACGACGATCTGCACGCCGCAGCACTGCTCGTTCACGTAGGTGGAGAACGTCGGTACGAAATAGGCCTCGCGGAACAGCAGGCCGGGCAGGTGCAGTGCGGTCAGCGCCTCCGCCCAGCGATGGTCCATGAACGGGGCGCCGAGGAATTCGAACGGCCGGGTCGTGCCGCGTCCCTGGGACAGGTTCGTACCGGAGAACAGGCACGCGCCGGGGTAGATGAACGCCGTGTCGGTGCTCGGCATGTTGGGTGAGGGCGGGACCCAGGGCAGGCCGGTCTGTTCCCATTCCAGGTCGCGCCGCCAGCCGGTCATCGGGATGACGGTCAGCTCGACCGGCTCGGGCACGAAGGTCTGGTTGAACAGGACGGCCAGCTCGCCGACCGTCATTCCGTGTTGCTGGGCGATCGGGGCGCGGCCGATCGTGGATTCGTATCCGGGGTGCAGGACGGGGCCGCTGGCCCGGACGCCGGTGATCGGGTTGGGCCGGTCCAGTACGACGACCCGCTTGCCGGCCTTCGCGGCGCCCTGCATCGAGTCGGTGAGGGTCCAGATGTACGTGTAAAAGCGCGATCCGACGTCCTGGATATCGAAGACGATCGTGTCGACGTCGGCCTCGGCGAAGATCTCCGCCAGCTCGTCCGGCGTCTTCTCGAAGGTGTCGTAGACCGGCAGGCCGGTCTGTTCGTCGGTGAAGAAGGCCTCGGAGCTGCCGGCCTGCGCGGTGCCCCGGAATCCGTGCTCGGGGCCGAAGACCGCGCGGATCTCGGTCGCGCCGGCCATGATGTCGACCTCGTGCCGCAGGTCCGGCAGGACGCCGGTCGGGTTGGTGATGACGCCGAACCGCTGGCCGCGCAGCGCCTGGTAGTCGGTCGCGATGAGGCGCTCGACGCCGGTACGGGTGCGTCGGCCCGGTCCGGTCGGCTCGGCGGCCTGCGCGCTTCCCGGTCGTAGTGCGCCCGCTGCCGCAACCCCGGCCATACCGGTCAAAACCTGCCGTCTCTGGATCACGGGTCATGTGTACCGGGATCAGGTTGCCTGCGGGTGGCCCGATCCGGTCAACCGGGTGCACACGCGCCAACGCGGGCCGGTGCGCGGGGCTGCGGCGCGGCCATGGAATAATGCTGGCTGTTCGTTGCGGGTGTAGCTCAATGGCAGAGCCCTAGCCTTCCAAGCTAGCCATGCCGGTTCGATCCCGGTCACCCGCTCCACACTCCGTTGCCGAATCAACCTCTTGAGAATCAAGCGCGGCGCTCACGCCAACCGCCCTGTCTGCCATACCGGATGCCGGTGTATGAGGATGCCGGTATGCACTACACCTCTCACGGCAAGGTGATCGTGCTCAACGGCATGCCATGCTCCGGCAAAACCACGCTCGCCCGGGCCTTCCAATCCGATCTCGATGAACCATGGCTCGGGATCGATCTCGACACCTTCACACCGCGCTTACCTCCCCGGCGGACTTGGTCAGACCCGGAAATCCTGCCCCGGATCGTCGCGGGCGGCAACGCGGCCGTGGTAGCGGTCGCAGCGGAGGGGAACAACATTCTGATCGAGCTTGTCGCCAGGAAGGACCCAGGAAGCGACAGGACTGGTACAGCGGGATTACGGCAACATCCACGAGGATTGCTTCGACGCACTTGTCGACACCGACACTCTCACCATTCCACAACAGATCACACTCCTACGTCGGGCGCTGGAAGCCGGTCCCACCGGTGGCGCGGACCGGCTCAAGGCACGTATACATCGCGAAGCACAGCGGATGAACCGGCGCGAATTCGAGGCCGAGCCCGGCGAGCCACAAATGGGCCGTCAAGAGAGTAGCCAGATTCATTAACACCGCACCGACGGTCGGCCAAGGGCGGCAGACGCCGAGAAAACGGGAGGGCAGGCAGACTAGTTGACGATAGACCGTCAAGAGGCAATAAGGCAGAACGGATGGGCGGCTGGGTCGAGCACAACGAGCAACTGACTCGGATCGCGGTCATAGGGCTGGTACGGCGAGATCATCCCACCCGATTGGACCACTAGCGTGACCGCCGCTTCCATATCGCTGACGCCGCACTCGAAGTGCATCATCTTCGTTTGCCCCGGAAGGTGTTCTGGCCACACGGGTGGCACATACCAGTCCTGAGCCTGAACGTTGATGTATGTACCGCGCGGATCGCAGAGCGAGGCCCACTTCTTCTCGTGGTGGATCACCTCCGCCCCCAGCGCAGCGACGTAGAACGCAACCACTTTCTCAAACTGATCCGGGCCGCAGTCGATGCAAATGCCACCGAATTCAATCAGCTTGTCCGCGTGTTCCTGTTCCACAGGGGTCGCGCCTCCCGAAGCCGGTAAACGTACGATCCGGCGCCATGATCTCGCTGATTGGCCCGCAGAGTCCAGACCTCGGACACCAGTTCCGCGTCCTCATGTGGGCAGGCATCGCGACGATGCGCAGGAACCGAAACGACCAGTTCCCAACCGGGACTACTGGCGAATGGAGCGCTCAATCAGCTTCGCACAGCCCTCGATCGCCACAGATTGAATTGACGTGCGTCGAGTGCCTGACGGGCCCGGTCACTCGCTCCACATACCCTCACCGAATCAAGCTCGGCGTCGACCGCGCATGGACCTACAAGCGGCTTCGGCTGAGACGAGAATTACGTAGTCACGGTCGTTTCGTGCAGCAGTCGATGAAGGTGATGCAGGAAGATCCTGAACGACGCGCGTTCCCGTGCTGCCTCGCCCTCGGCCAGGTACTGGCGGACCAGTCGCTCGGCCATGATCGTTGCAGCGGTGCCCCGTACACGCGCGTGAAAGTCGGGCGGCACGTCTGCCACTTCGGCGTATCCAGCCTCGAGATGCGGAACCGCAGCTTCCTCCGGCATGTCCTGCTCCAGGTCGGATAGCCGGAAAGTGGCGAGGTCGTGCCAGCCGTTACTCCCCTGGATTGAGCCGAAGTCGATAATGCCCGTGTAGTGGCCGTCGCGGTGGAACACCTGAGAAACATAGAAGTCACCGTGGGCAAGGAGCCCATGTCCGGGAGGCGGAGCATGCCGGACCTCGTCGGCCACGATCTGCTCTACCCGCCTCACATCCTCGTGGCTGAACCCCAGGTGTCGAAGCGTGGCCGCGTCGAAGTCGGCAATCCATCGGGCGAAGTCGCGATGCTCGGCGTGCAGCGGCCACCCGGTCTGCCTGTTCTGGATCCAGCCGAAGCCATCGACGGCGATCTGGTTCAGCAAGGCCAGATCACGCCCGGCTGCGCGATAGATGCGCGGCAATGCCGCTGGGGCCGGCCCATCGGTGGTCATGGGCCGACCCGGAATCTCGGTCGTCACCAGCACCGAACGGCGTAGCTCCTCGTCAAACAGCTCGTAGTAAATGATCTCGGGGACCGCAATGCCCAGCCGTCGCAGCTCGGTGTGAACCGCAGCTTCAGCGGCGAAGCTGCCCGGGCCATCGACCGGCCGGCGAAGGTAGAAAATCCGCTCGCCGCGGAAAATGCGGTAGACCTCGGTCGAGACTCCGTCCGGCGTCCGCTCGAAACGGACCGATGGTCCTCCAAAGATCCGCCTCAGCAATCGATCGACAGCCGCTGGATCAGCCTCGGGCATCCTGCACCCACCTCGCATCCGCCATCCCGACCATTTTAATGACGCGCCGCAATGATTATCTGAGCGTCATCTAAGCGCCTCCCGAGACATAATCCGCGCCCGCCGTTGGGACGGGATCAATCCGCAGGCCTGGCCCGGCATGACGCCCGA
>DATAVB010000149.1:0-39592 GCA_036267955.1 Mycobacteriales bacterium
GCATCACCTACGTCGGCAACGGCCGACCCCGCGGCCCACGCCCCAAAAACCCGAAACCGTCACCGAAGTCCTGACACACCAACCGTCACCGAAGTCCTGATACAAAACTGTCAACCATGTCCTGAGACATCACAGGTAACGGACGCAAGAGCCAAGAACAGGCCAACATGGGTGGCCGAGGCGAGGGAAAAACGCCCGGGTTTGCCATCGCGGACAGGACCCCTGAACCGTCAAGCGGACGTGGAACGGCCGATACATCACGATTGCAGGTGGAGGCCCTGAACCTGACCTGGGTGGCGTCGCGGCTAACGGCATACGTAGCTAACGAAACGGACGATGTAGCCAAATACCAGTCGTAGCCAGTGTGCGTGCGAGCACAGGAATGACTGTCGATGCAACGAGACGGCTGAGCAGGCTATTTTCTGAGGAGCGCGTCCTGCCAGGCCGGAAAATCGGCCAGGATCGCCTGCGCTACCGGAAGTTCGGCGGCTGCGGCGGCGGCGTGCTTCTTCGCTTCTGGCTCGTCCAACTCCAACACCCATCGGCCCACCGACCAGGCCGGCTGCCGGGCAATCGCAAGGGGCAGCGCCGCACGCTCCGAATCCGACAGCGGCACCCGAGCGGAAACGTCGTAGCAATCCACGAATCGGCGCAGCTGCAAGCGATCTGCCGGACCGGGTAGTCCCTTGCCTGGCTCCAGAAGGTAGAAATATGCCGTCAGGGCAAGATCGTCGACTCGAGGCCGCTCGGCCATGAAATCGAAATCGAGCAACGCCACCAGCACATCATCGAGAAATAGCACATTGTTGTCCCAGAAATCCCCGTGCACCACCTGGCGTAACTGCCCGGCGCGCAATGGCCGCTCCGCCGAATCGACAGTGGAGACGTGCGCCGTCACCTCATCGGCAAATGCCGACAACGCGGCGTCACCCCAGCCGCGAATCAGGTCCGCACCCGAGAAGGTCGCCGACAAAGCATCCTCGGAATAAATGTGGTTGGCATAGCGCACTGTTCGAGCCGCCGCCGGAATAACGGCGGTACGCAGTACATCATGCAACCGAGCCAAGACGCCGAATCCGGCCTCCAGCAGCGGCACCGTACTCATTCGTGCATTCCAGTGAACGTAGGGCTCGACCTCTGCCAGTCGACCACCAGAGAGCGTCACGAACGGCCGATCGGCAAAAGCAGGAACGACTGTGGGAATTCCCGCCGCACCGACAGCCTGCCGCGCCGCCTGCACGGCAGCCAGTCGATCGGGCGACGTATAACCCTGATAGATCCTGGTCACCAGCGGCCGCCCCGGATACTCGAGCAGCAGGTTGGTCGTCCAGCTCCCGCCCAAATCCCGCCACGTCACCGGAAAGGGCAGGCCGAAAAGACCCGCGATCTCCTCGACCAGCGCATCGGAACCATCGATCCGGGTATCAAGATCCATGCGCGCACCGTAGAAGCAGCGGGGCCTGAATTTCAAACAGATATACACACCTCCGGTCATGACCCGACGCCGCCCGAGAGCCGATGACGGATCAGTCGAGCACCGAGCCGCAGGTGAGGTTGACGACGGTGCCGGTGGTCGCGCTGGCCCGGTCGGACGCCATGAACGCAGCCGTCTCGGCGACCTCGGCGAGGCGGGGCAGCCGACGCAGCGACGTGCCACTCTCCATGTAGGACTTGATCTTGTTGATCTCGGCGGTGTCCCCGCCACTCGCCGCGAACTCCTCGATCGGCCAGGTCTCCGGAAGCGCGTCCGGCCGCAGACAGACGACCCGCACGCCCGCCGGGCCCAACTCGCCCGCCAGGTTGCGGGTCAGCGTCTCGACCGCGCCGCAGGCAACCCCGAAGCCGCCGGTCGCGTGGAAGGACTGGTCCCGGCCGGAGAGTCGGGAGCCGGAGGTCGACATCGTCAGGATGACGCCGGATCCCTTCTGGACCATGTGTCGTGCGGCGACGGTCGCGGTCAGGAAATTCGCGGTGGCCGCGGTGTGGATCGGGGTGGTGAAATCCTCGACCGACATGTCGACCAGCTTCTTGCCCTGCAGGTCGCCGCGGATACTGACCGCGTTGAACGAGACGTCGACGCCTCCGGTCGCCGTGACCACCTTCGCCGCATGCCGCTCGACCTCATCGAGACTCAGCGCGTCGACGACGGCCACCTCGGCCCGGCCGCCGTTGGTCACGATCTCATCGGCCAACTCGGCGAGCCCGTCCGACCTGCGGCCGGTCAGGAAGACCACGGCGCCCTCGCGCGCAAATGCCCGGGACACCGCTGCGCCCACCGATCCGGCCGCTCCGTATACAATCGCGGTCCTGTTTTGCAGCAACATGGTTCTGCCCTCTCGATGGCGCGCCCTCGTTGGGCGCTTTCAAGGGTAGGACGGAGCAGGAATCGCGTTCTCTACATGGCTCCTGACAGAATGACGCTCCATGAGGTTCGTCCCGGCGCAACTGTCCCCCCTGCCGGTCACGGCCGACCCGGGTGAGCTGCCGTACGGGCTGGTCTGGGATGACCTGTGCCCCTGCCTGCCAGACTTCGACCGCCCGATCGACGCCCGCCGCTCGTATCGGAAGCAGGGCATCAACAAGGGTACGAATTCCTGCATTCTCACGCTGAATTACCGGGCCGGGCGAGAGGGCCGGTCACGGACGCTCTTCTTCAAAAACATCACCGACCCGACCCGTACAGAGGCGGCCAAACACCGGTTTCTGGCCGCCCACGGCGTTCCCACGCCGGCG
Organism: Mycobacteriales bacterium; assembly: GCA_036267955.1. Classification (GTDB taxonomy): domain Bacteria; phylum Actinomycetota; class Actinomycetes; order Mycobacteriales; family QHCD01; genus DATAVB01. Next base: position 2,734 of record DATAVB010000149.1, read on the forward strand.
CTGCGCCACACCATCGAGCGACCCGGCGCCGAGACACTGATCTTCGAATTCCTGCCCATTATCGGAATTGAGCCCGCTGCGGCGGACGAACTCGTCGCGTTGATCGCCGGGCTCAATGCCGTCCAGGCCCCGCCGAATGCGCTGTTCCAGCCGAATCCGGGCCTCCCCAAAGCCGAATTCGACGTCGGTGTCAGGACCGCACTGCAGCGGCTGGCCGGCAACGCCGCGACCGCCCGATTCGTACGGCCGGATCGCTGGTTCCGGAGTTACAAGAGAGTCGGCGAAGTGGTCACGACACTGCCGGTGGCGCTGAACCACGGCGAGCTGCACTATCAGCAGGTCGGACGGTCCACACGAGACAGTGTCCTGGTGCTCTTCGATCTGGAGACCACGGCGCTGCTCCAGCGGTTCACCGATATCGCCGATATGCTGCCCAGCCTGTCGATGTTTACCGGCCGTTCGGAACACGACCTGTTCGCGGTATATCTACGCGAGCTGCGCCGGTCCACCGGAGTCGCGCTGGAGGAATCCGCGGCCCTCAGAGAGCTGCGCCTCGTGCGCGCCGTCCGGTTGTTCTGGTCGCTGCCCTGGCTTTTCGCCATGGCCGGCGAGGTGGGAATGCGGGACAGTCCGGCGACCGCGGCACAGACCCTGCGCGACGACCTCAGTGAGCTGGGCCTGCTGGCATAGGGCCGCCGCTCGATGCGGGAACGGCATCCGGCGGCAGCTGTCCAGGGCCTGTGGCAGACGCCGCCGATGGAACGGATTCCGCTGAGGGTCGGGGTGCGACCGACCGGCCGGGGCGCGGAGCCGGGGCCACGGAATGCGGGCCGGTGGGCCGCGGCGGAGTGGTCCTGGTGACCGCGGGCGGCTCGCTGCCTGGCCCAACGTTCGGATGGGGCGGATTTCCCGGGCCACTGAGCGCCACCGCCAGCACCGATACGATGCCAGCCGTTGCCACGGAACTCCCGATGACCGTCAACTGCCTGCGCCGACGACGCACCCGGCGGCCACGCCGCATCACGTCCACGACGTCCAATCCCAGCGGTGGCGCGTCATGCACGCCGCTGCGGGCGAATACCGTCCGGACAACATCGACGTCTTCCTCGCTCACGACTCACCTCCACTCCGGGCACCGAATGCCACTTCGGTAAATGACGGACCCAACCGATTCCGCAATGCGGCCAGACCCCGCGAACTCTGACTTTTGACATTTCCGGTCGAACAATTCAGCGCCGCCGCGGTCTCCTCAACGCTCAGGTCGTTCCAATAACGCAGCACCAGTACGGCGCGCTGCTTCGGCGGCACCAGGGACAATGCGCGCCAGACCAGCAACCGCTCCTCGATGTCCGCACCAGAAACGATCGACTGCTCCGGCGGGTTGTCGGTCACCCTTTCCCGCCGCCGCCACGGCCGGCGGAATTCGGCGAGAAAGGTCCGCACCACGACGCGCCGGGCATAACCGTCCAGCGCATCGTGCCGGGAAAGCCGCGGCCACGCCGCGTACAGCTTGAGAAACGCGGTCTGGGTGAGATCTTCGGCCTGATGCCAATCGCCGCACAACAGAAATGCGGTCGACCGCAACATTGTCGCGCGGGCGGCGAAGAAGCGGGAAAACTCCGCATCCCAGGCTGACCCCTGGGCAGCGGCGGATGAGTCCACCACGTCCTCGCCGCCGCTCACCCGCACCCCACCCGTCTAGTGACCCATTCAGTATCCGGACTACCGCTGCGCGGGAGCCGGTCGGGAGCCATCGGCCGGCGCCGCCGTGCGAACCGGAGCAGCCTGAGCCGCCGGAGCGGGTGCGGCCTGTGCTGGCACCGGCTCCGCCGCAGGAGCCAGCCGGGCCGCCGGCGCCGGTCGCGACACACCTGCCGGTACGGGCGCGGGTTGAGCCGCCGGAGCGGGAGCCGGAGCGGCCTGGCGGGCCGGCGCGGGCGTGGCCTGCGCTGCGGCAGCGGGAGCCGGAGCAGCCTGGCGGGCCGGCGCCGGCTGTGCCACCCGCGCTGGCGCTTGCTGTGCTGCCCGGGCCGGTGCGGGCGCCGAACCGGAGCCGGAATCGGTACTGGCCAGCGCCGGCACCGTGATGGCGGTGGCCGCGCCGACCATAATCGCCCCTGCGGTCACAACACGTCGAATGCGCAATGCAGCTCCTCGTGACGGAGCGCCGTCGCTGTTCGACGACGCCTGTGCCCTTAAACATGCGCGGCACCCCGTCGTGGGTTGCATTGGATTTTCGACCGGGACGCCCGCTAGCTGCGGAGCCGAGCCGCCTGCCTGGTCAGATAGTGCTGCTCGGGGATGCTGGTCGTACGACTCGCCGCGGCCCGGTAATGCGCGACCGCGGCGTCGAGGTCGCCGGCCATCTCGTACAGGTGGGCCCGTACCGCGTCCAGCCGGTAATGCCCGCCCAGCCGTTCGTCGAGCGCTTCGAGCTCCGTCAAACCGGCGGCCGGGCCGTGCACCATAGCGGCCGCAATGGCCCGGTTGACCGACACCATCGGATTGCCGGACATCCGTTCCAGCAGCCCGTACAACCCGTGAATCTGCGGCCAGTCGGTGTCCTCGGCCCGCAGTGCGCGGTCATGCAGCGCCGCGATGGCCGCCTGCAGCTGGTATTCGCCCACCGAACCGCGCTGCACCGCATCGTTGGTCAATTGCACGCCTTCGACGATCAACCGCCGGTCCCAGCGGGTCCGGTCCTGCTCGGCCAGCGGGACCAGCCCGCCGTCCGGTCCGGTGCGGGCGGGCCGGCGAGCGTCGGTGAGCAGCATGAGCGCCAGCAGCCCGGTGACCTCGCCATTCTCCGGCAATTGTTCGTGCACCATTCGGGCGAGCCGGATCGCCTCACCGGACAACTCGGTGCGGTGCAGATCCGCGCCGACGCTGCTGGTGTATCCCTCGTTGAAGATCAGATACAGCACGTGCAATACCGAACGCAGCCGCTCGGCCAATTCGTCGCCGGACGGCATTCCGAACGGGACCGCGGAGCTCCTGATGCGTTGCTTCGCTCGACTGATCCGCTGCGCCATCGTCGCCTCGGGCACCAGGAACGCGTTGCCGATCTCGGCGGTGGTGAGGCCACCCACCGCCCGCAGGGTCAGCGCGATCGCCGACGCCGGGGTGAGGGCCGGATGGCAGCACATGAACAGCAGGATCAGGGTGTCGTCGCGGTCGACGACGTCGGCGGAAGACGGTTCCTGTGCCACCGTCTCCTCCCGGCGGCGGCGGGCCTGCTCGCTGCGGAACTGGTCAGTCATCCGCCGTACCGCGGTCTGGATCAGCCAGCCGCGCGGATTGGCCGGCAGCCCCTCCTCCGGCCAGTGTTTGACCGCGGCGAGCAGCGCCTCCTGTACGGCGTCCTCGGCCGCGCCGAAGTCGCCGTAGCGCCGGATGAGCACGCCGACGACCTGCGGCGCCAGGGTGCGCAGCAGGTCATCGACACCCGGATCGGGTGCAGAATTCACAGGTCGTCGGTGCCGGGCAGGGTGCCCATCACCGGCCGGACGTGGATCGGCTGCTGGGTGGGGACACCACCTGGTCCGGGCACGGCCGAGACTTTCGCAGCGATCTCGAGGGCTCGCTCCTTCGACTCGACGTCGACGAGCTGGAAGCCGGCCAGCAGTTCCTTGAACTCCGCGAACGGACCGTCCGTGATCACCGGCGCGCTCACTCCGTCGGCGGTGACGATCGTGGCCAATTCCGGGCCGGTCAGCGCCAACCCGTCGACCAGCTCGCCGGTGGCCGTCAGCTCCTCGTTGAGCACCCGGTAGTAGTTCAGGTGGGTCTCGATGTCGGTCGGATCCCACTCATCCATCGGCGTCGTGATCACTCCGCCGTCGTAGTTCACCAACAACGCGTATCGGGTCATATGCGATCTCCTCACCAGCCGGGTGCGCCCATCGTGGCGCATTCAGAAGGAGGACGGAGCACTCGGCTCGTTCTCGACATCGGCACGTTCTGGACATTGGCTCGTTCTCGACATCGCCACGGGCCGCACCCGAAACGTGTAGCCCGGGCCCCGCCCGGGTACCCCAGTACGTAACTGCCCCCGTACTGGGAGTTGACTATGCGTATCGGCTTCGGAGTGTTCCTGTTTACGATCGGTGCGATCTTCGCATTCGCCACTCACTGGCACATTTCCGGTCTCGACCTGCACGTCGTGGGTGTCATTCTCATGCTGGTGGGCGTCGTATCCGCCGCCATCGCGGCCAATCTCTACCGGAGCCAGCGGCACGGCTCGATGCTCACTCAGCGTCGGCAGGTGGCCGATGGGAGCGCCCATCCCGGTGACGTCGTGTACGAGGAGCGCACCTCCTACGATCAGCCTCCGGTGTCCGGTGAGCAGTGGCCGACCTACGACGAGGCCACCCGCCCCAAGGGCCCGGTGACCTACCCCGCGGATCTCGGCGACGACTCCCCGCCCACCTTCACGCCCTAGGTCGACTCACTGACCGGCCGGCGCGGGCATTGAGTCGGTCATCCGGTGCCAGGCCTGGTCGATGCCGGCGGCGATGCAGCCGCCGACCACTGAGTCAGCACCCAGGACGCTCGCCTGCACCTCGGGCAGCACCGGCGCCAGGGTGCGCAACTGCTCGACGACGGCGTCGATGAAACCCGGCGCCTGGCCGATCCCGCCGCCGAGCACGATCAGCTCCGGATCGGCCACGGTAATCACCGCACACACCGCCTTGGCCACCAGGAGCGCCTCCTCAGCCACGATCTCGGCGGCCACCGGATCGCCTGCGGCCGCCGCCCGGAACACCCGCTCCGCGGAGGATGCGCCCCGTACGCCGGCACGTTTGGCGGCCCGGACGACGGCCGCGGCCGAGGCCGTCGCGTCGAAACTTCCGCGCTTGCGGGCGTCCCGCTCGTCGCCCCCGCGCCCTTCCGCGAAGGGCAGGTAACTGATCTCGCCGGCCACCCCGTGCGATCCGCGGTGCAGTTTGCCGTCGATGACCAGGCCCATCCCGATACCCGTGCCGACCGAGACGAAGGCGAAGCTGTCGACGTCGCGCCCGTGGCCGTGCGCCCGCTCGGCCAGCGCGGCGGCGTCCACGTCATTCTCGATCATCAGCGTCGGCCCGAATTCGGCGCGTAACGCGGCGAGCACGGACGGCGAATCCCAGCCGGACAGGCGTCCGGTCAAGGTGAGCGAATTCCGATTCGGGTCATAGACACCGGGACTTCCAATTACCGTCTGGGTGATCTGCTCGGCGGTCAGACCGGCATCGGACAGCAGGGTCGCGGCGAGCTCGGCCAGCTCCCGGACCCGGGCCAGCGCCGTCGTGGCCTTGGCTCGGACGCTCAACCGGCTGCGCACATTGCCGGCCAGATCGGCCACCGCACCGCGCAGGAACTGGCGCCCCACATCCAGACCGAGCACATACCCGACCTCCGGCCGCACCTCGTAGAGGATCGCCGCCGGGCCGGGAACGCCGGTACGCTGACCGGTCGCATGGACCAGACCCGCTCGCTCGATATTGGCCAGCGCCAGCGAGACGGTCGGCTTGGATAAGCCGGAAATGCGCGCCAATTCCGCCCGCGACATCGGGCCGGTCCGCCGAATGTGGTCCAGCAGGACCTGCTCGTTCATGGCGCGGATCAATTGTGGTCGGGCCGCTCCCACGCCCCTGGCAACAACCGTCACGTCGATCTCCCTGCGTCTCGAGTTGTTATCAAAGCCGTAACAGAGCAACCTTGTGCACCCGCAGTCGTTAGGCTACTTTCCTAACAATAATCTTGGGAACCCCCTGGAGCGCCAGTCCATGACTCAATCGCCCGTCGTTCTCGGGCTCGACTTCGGCGGCACGAAGATCGCCGTCGCGGTGGGCGACCTGGCCGGTGAGCGCCTCGGTGCCGCCTCGGTCGACAGCCTTTCCGCGGCCGGAGCCGAAGCCGCGATGAGCCGCGGGCTGGACGCGGCGCGCGATCTCCTGGCCACGGTGGCGCCCGGCCGGGAGTTGGCGGCGGTCGGCGCGGCCACGCTCGGCATTCCGTACGACGACCGGGTCGAGCTGGCCCCGACTTTTCCCGGCTGGGGTGACCTGCCGTTCGGCGAGCGGATCCGCTCCGCGTTTCCCGGTGTACCGGTGCGGCTCGCCACCGATGTCAAGGCCGCGGCGGCGGCCGAGGTGCGCTGGGGCGCCCTCACCGACTGCGATCCGGGCATTTACCTCAACCTCGGGACGGGCCTGGCGTCGGCCATCGTGGTGGGCGGCGAGGTTGTCGCGGGGGCGCGCGGCGCCGCCGGCGAGATCGGCTATAACCTACGCACTGCCGCGGATGTGTGGCTCCCCCTTGGGCAGCACGGGATCCTGGAGGACCTCGTCAGCGGCCAAGGGCTCGCGGCCGCCGGCACGGCGGAGCTCGGAAAGCCGCTGACCGCGGCCGACGTTTTCGCATTGGCCGAAACCCGGCCGGATGCAGCAGGGCTCGTTGATATCTTCATCCGCGAGTTGGCCATGCACGTGACCAACCTCGCGATTGCCATCGATCCGGTGCGCATTGTCGGCGGTGGCGGAATGGTGGGCTCGTGGACGCGGATCGCCAGCGGTCTACGCCACGCGCTCGATGCGGCGGTCCCGTTTCCGCCGGAATTGATGGTTGCCCAGTTTCCTTACGACGCACCGCTCATCGGTGCGCTCGCGCTCGGTGTCGAGGCGGCCGGAGCCGTCCTCGGTGAGGAGGCGTTGGCTTGACCGGCTCGGCCCGACCACGAGCCCGACAATCAGTTCGGCAGGCCGCCCGCCACCAGGTGAAGACCTGCAGTACCAGCAATGAGGGGCAGACACGATGAGAGGCATGAAAAGCCTGGCCACCGCGGCTCTCGCGGTCGGTCTGCTGACCGCGACCGCGTGTGGCGGCGGCGATAAGAAGATCGGCGACACCGGAAGCACCAAGAATCCGGCGACGTCGGGCAGCGACCAGGGAACCGGCGCCCACAAAAAAGGTGGGACCGTAACCATTGCCAACGTGGGCGGCCAGACCTGGCCGTGCCAGTTCAACCCGTTCAACCCGGCCGTCAACCAGGAAGCCAATGGCTTCATCTATGAGCCACTGGTCTACGTCAACGTGCTGAAGAACGGCGCCACCACACCAGTGCTGGCGTCGGCCTTCAAGTGGGCGGCGGACAAGAAGTCCATCGTCTTCACCATCCGTTCGGGAGTGAAGTGGAGCGACGGCCAGGCGTTCAGCGCCAAGGACGTGGCGTTCACTTTCAACCTGATGAAGAAGAATCCCGGACTCGACCTCTATTCGCTGTGGAAGGGCGCCGGCCTGACCAGCGTCGTCGCCAGCGGCAGCAATGTCACGATGGACTTCAGCCGCCCGGCCGAGCCGTACTTCTTCAACTTCGCCAACCAGGTTGGGATCGTCCCCGAGCACATCTGGACGACCGGTGAGGCCGCCTCGAAGCCGGGTACCTGGGCGAACGCCAAGCCGGTCGGCACCGGGCCGTTCACCCTCGGCTCGTGCAGCAGCAACAACATCGAATACCTCGCCAACGGCGGCTACTGGCAGCCCGGCAAGCCGTACGTGCAGAAGGTCGAATACCCGGCGTACCTGGACAACAACCCGGCCAACCTCGACCTGCAGAGCGGCAAGGCGCAATGGGGCGGCCAGTACATCCCGAATATCGACCCGTTCTACAAGGCGAAGTCGCCGGACAACAACTACTGGTTCCCGCCGGTGGCCAACGTCGCGATCTACCCGAACCTCGACCCGTCCCACAAGGTCACCAGCAAGCTGGCCGTGCGGCAGGCGATCGCCTACGCACTCGACCGGGAACAGATCTCCAAGATCGGGGAGAGCGGCTATCAGCCGGCCGCCAACCAGACCGGCATCGTGACGCCGACGTTCAACAAGTACTTCGACAGCGACGCGCTCAAGGCCTCCGGCTACGACAAGCAGAACGTGTCGAAGGCCAAGTCGCTGCTGAACGGCCTCGGCTACAACAACTCGCACCCGTTGAAGCTGTCGATCATCACGGTCACCGGTTACACCGACTGGGATGCATCGCTGGCGGTTGTCAAGCAGCAGTTGAAGGCGGTCGGAATCGACCTGACGGTGCAGGACATGGAGGGTCAGTCCTACGACAACAAGCTCTACACCGGCGACTACGATCTCGCCTACGACAGTCAGTCGGGTGGACCGACGCCCTATTACGAGCTGCGTCAGATCCTGTATTCGAAGAACTCCGCTCCGGTCGGCCAACAGGCCAGCAGCAACTACGAGCGCTACAACAACCCGGCAGTCGACAAGGCGCTCGAGGACTACACGAGTGCCGACCCGGCGACCCAGGTGACGCTGATCAAGAAGGTCTCGGCGGCGATGATCAAGGACGTTCCGATCATCCCCACCACCGAGGGTGTCGACTGGTACCAGTACAACACCAAGGATCTGCAGGGCTGGCCGACCAAGGACAACCCGTACGCGCAGCCGGCGCCGTACAACATTCCCGATGTGGAGCAGGTCCTGCTGAACCTGTATTCCAAGTCCGCCCAGTAATTCCGGGCCCGTGAAATAGGTCCGACAACACGACGAGAGGCTGTTCCATGAGGGTGAGTACGAGGAGGCGGCGACGGTGAGATTCCTGATCCGTCGGATGGGGTTCTTCGTGCTCACCCTCTGGGCCGCCATGACGCTGAATTTCTTCATTCCGCGTCTGATGCCCGGCAGCCCGGAGCTGGCGCTCCGTGACCGGTTCAGCAAGGGCGGCCAGATCGTCACGGCCGCGCAGTTGCGGACCGTCCTGGCTGAGTTCGGATTCGACCCGAACAAGAACATTCTGTTGCAATACCTGGAATACCTGAAGGCGATGGTCACCGGGCACTGGGGCGTCTCCATTGGAAGCAGCCTCGGCACCCCGGTGACCACGCTGATCGGGCACGCACTGCCCTGGACCCTCGGGCTGGTCGGCATCGCGACGGTGTTGGCCTTCATTATCGGCACCCTGATCGGCATGGTGGCCGGCTGGCGGCGCGGCGGTCTGATCGACGGAGTCCTGCCGCCGGTCTTCGTGGTGACCTCGGCGCTGCCGTACTTCTGGGTCGCGCTGCTGCTCATCTCGCTCTTCGCCATCGGCGACCATCCGCTGCTGCCCAACGACTTCAACTACGACCAGGGGCTGCATCCCGGATTCAACGGGGCATTCATCGAGAGTGTGCTCAAGCATGGCATCCTGCCGGCCGGCACGATCCTGATCACCGCCGTCGGCGGCTGGATCCTGACCATGCGCAACAACATGATCACCACGCTGGCCGAGGATTACGTCCGGATGGCCCGCGCGAAAGGCATTCCCAACCGCCGCATCATGACCGGCTATGCGGCCCGCAACGCGTTCCTGCCGAACCTCTCCGGATTCGCCATGTCCCTCGGCTTCGTGATCGCCGGAACGATTCTGGTGGAATATGTCTTCAACTATCCTGGGCTCGGATACATGTTCTACAACGCCACGGTGAGCTCCGATTTCCCGTTGCTGCAGGCGCTCTTCCTGCTCGTGACACTCGCCGTCCTGATCTGTGTCCTGATCTGCGACTTCGCGGTGTTCCTGCTCGACCCGCGTGCCCGGGCGAAGGGGTAAGCGAAAAATGACAGCTGTAGTTGCCGGCGCCGCTGCGGCGGCGCCCACCACCACCCGGCGGACCCGGGGCGGGATCTGGCGGGCCATTCTGCACAACCGCAAGGCCATGGTCGGTGCGGTCCTGTTCGTACTGTTCTGCCTGCTCGCCGCCGTTCCGAAGCTGTTCGTGCCGTGGCAGCACGGCGACCCGCGGGCGGTGGGAACGCTGCCGTTGCAGCACCCGTCCGGAAAGCACTGGCTCGGCACCACGGGCCTCGGCCAGGACGTGTACGCCGAGCTGGTGTACAGCACCCGGGAGTCGCTGATCATCGCCCTCATCGCCGGGCTCGGAGCGACCATCATCTCCGTCCTGATCGGTGTCTCGGCCGCCTACCTCGGCGGAGCGGCCGACGATCTGCTGTCTATGACGACCGACGTCTTCCTGGTGTTGCCGACATTCCCGCTGATCATTGTGCTGGCCACGTATGCCGGCAAGGGCAACCTCACCGTCGTCATCATCGTGCTCGTCGTCACCGGATGGTCGTACGGCGCACGACAATTGCGGGCGCAGGCACTGTCCTTGCGCAACCGGGAATTCCTGGAATCCGCCCGGGTCCGCGGCGAACGTTCCTCGTACATCATCGTGGTCGAGGTCCTGCCGACCATGACGTCCCTGATTCTCGCCAACTTCCTCGGCGCGGCGCTGTATTCGGTGCTGACCGCCGCCGGTCTGCAATTCCTCGGCCTCGGCGACCCGAACTCGCTGAGCTGGGGCACGATGCTCTACTGGGCGCAGAACCAGGGTGCGCTGGTCAACGGCCTGCCCGCCTGGGCGCTGGCGCCCGGTCTGGCCGTGGCACTGCTCGGTGTTTCCTTCGCCCTGCTCAACTATGCGTTCGATGAGATCAGCAATCCTGCGCTGCGGCCCGCTCGGAGGCGACGTGTCAAGTCAGCCAATTCTTGAGGTACGCGACCTCACCGTCGACTACCAGACCCAGAGCGGCCCGGTGGTCGCGGTCGACCATGTGGATCTCGACGTCCAACCCGGCGAATTCCTCGGTGTCGTCGGCGAATCGGGCTGCGGCAAGTCGACACTGTTGTTCGCGATCGCCCAGTTGCTCAGCCCGCCGGCCGCCATCACCGGCGGCAGCGTCCGATTCAAGGGCGACAATCTGGTCACCATGAACGAGCGGGCGCTGGCGTCGCTGCGGTGGCGGGATTTCTCCGTCGTCATGCAGAGCGCGATGAACGCGCTCAATCCGGTGAAGAGCATCGGCGCCCAATTCAAGGACGCGATCACCGCGCACGATGAGGTGGTGCCCGAGGGCCGCTCAGCCGAGGTCATGCGGCTGGTCGGAATCGACCCGATCCACCTCAAGAGTTTCCCGCACCAGCTGAGCGGCGGAATGCGGCAACGGGCGATGATCGCGATGGCGCTGCTGTTCACCCCCGATCTCATTATCATGGACGAGCCGACCTCGGCGCTCGACGTCGTCGCGCAGCGCTCGCTGATGGTGCAGGTCAAGCAATTGCAGCGCGAGCTTGGTTTCGCGGTCATCTTCGTCACGCACGACATGTCGCTGGTGAGTCATTTCTCCGAGAAACTGCTGGTGATGTACGCCGGCAAGGTCGTCGAGCTCGGCGACACCCGCGCGATCTTCGACAATCCGGCCCATCCCTACAGCAAGGGCCTGCTCGACGCGTTTCCGTCGATCCGCGGTCCCCGGGTGCCGCTGACCGGAATCCCCGGCGCACCACCGGATCTGGCCCGCCCGCCGAGCGGTTGCCGCTTCCATCCGCGGTGCCCCGAAGTTTTCGACCAATGCGCAACTGTCGAGCCGGAGCTCTATCAGGTGGGTGAGGTCCAGGCCCGCTGCCTGCTGCATGCCCCGGACCGCGCCCAGCCGGCCGAACGCCTTCGGGGAGCCACCTCATGACGAACGCTCATACGGCAGCCACTGTCGACACGGCGACCGGCACGGCGCCGCTGCTCGAGACCAAGGATCTGACCCACCATTTCCGGGTCGGCCGCGGCTTTTCGCGGCAGCTGCTGCACGCCGTCGACAACGTGAACCTGATCATCAACCGGCAGGAGATCGTGGCGCTGGCCGGCGAGAGCGGCAGCGGAAAGAGCACCATCGCCCGCCTTCTCGGCCGCGTCTACAAACCGACCGGCGGCGAAATCTATTACGAAGGGCAGCCGCTGTCCGGCATGCGTTCCCGGGCCGACCTGCAGAGCTACCGATCCGATGTGCCGATGGTTTTCCAGGACCCGTTCAGCTCACTGAACCCGGCATTCCGCGTGTCACACGGCATCATGCGCAGCCTGAAACTGCATCGCAGCGATATCAGCAAATCCGACCGCGAGGCGGAGGCGGAACGAACGATCGAGAGCGTCGGGCTCAACCCGGCCGGCGAGATCATGCAGCGTTATCCGTACGAACTCAGCGGCGGTCAGCGGCAGCGCATCGGATTCGCCCAAGCCCTGGCCCACAAGCCCCGACTCATCCTGGCCGACGAACCGGTGTCGATGCTCGACGTGTCGATCCGGATCGGGCTGCTCAACCTCATGGCCGAACTGCGCGAATCGGCCGGCGTGTCATTTCTCTACATCACCCACGACATCGCCAGTGCCCGCTATGTCGCCGACAAGCTGGTCATCATGTATGCCGGCCACATCGTGGAATCCGGGCCGACCGAGGCAGTGCTGGCCAATCCCAAGCACCCGTACACCGACCTGTTGCTCGGCGCCGTCCCCGATCCGCGGGCACCACTCGGCGCCGGGGTGGAAAGCGACACCGGCGAACCGCCGAAGGTGATCAACCCGACGCCGGGATGCCGGTTTCGCTGGCGATGCCCGCTCGTGATCGACAAGTGCCACCACATCACACCGGAACTTCGCGAACTGGCGCCCGGCCACACCGCGGCGTGCCATGTCGCGGAGCCCGACGCCGGCTCGCCGGCGGCGGAACAGAGCGCCTGACTCGCGCTACCGGAGCAGCCGATCGCCGACGGCGTCCTGGACCCGTCGGCGATCTGGAATGCGCTCACTCCCCCATGATCGTGATTGCGTTGCGCCGGCCATCGGCGGCATAACGCAATCACGACGTCGAGTCGCGGTGGGCAGGATCCGCCACCGAGCAGACACCTCGGCCGCTGGGCGACAGCGACGTCCAGGCGATTATCGAGACCGAGATAGCGGAGCGGACGAACGCCGCGGCGGTATATGAGCAGGCCGGCCGCAACGAGCCCGCCGCGCGCCTCCGGTCCGAGGCCGACATTCTCAGCCGCTATCTGAGCCCGGCCCAGTGGCAGTAGCCCTCGACCGGGACGCGGGCCCCGTCGTGCAGCGCGGCGGGTTTCCACCGGGTCTGGCGGTCGCAGCCAGCTCGATCGCTCACTGCAGCAGCCTTGCTTCCTCGGGTGTCACGGCGTCGCCTCGGTCTGGCCGGGGCACGAGGAAGGTTGCGTCTGTATCCGAAATGAAGGCGCGAACGAGATACGTGCCGCCGGGCTCTCCGCATCGGGCCATCGACTGGTTATCGCGACGACCGCGGACGTGCAATTGTTCGCCCGCTGACCCTGGCCGACCACCGACCGCGAGCTGATGCGGATTCGGCATTCGTTTGCTACGTTCTCGCCATGGGGAAATGCCGGGATGCCTCTTTCTGGGCGACCCGGCGCGCCCATTCGTTCGACCAGGCATGTCCGTCGGGCTGACCCGCCCAATCTCCATCGCCTATTTGGTGGCGATATACACCGGAAATGGGTCAGCCCGCACGCAGACCCCAAACCCATCCCTGGTTGAATATGGAGCCATCAGACAATGTCTGTGACCGATGAATACCTGCAGAACAATGCGGCGTACGCCGCGACTTTCAATGGCCCACTTCCGCTCCCGCCGTCCCGCCATGTCGCGGTCGTCGCATGCATGGACGCGCGCCTCGACGTCTACCGCATTCTCGGCATAAAGGACGGCGAATCGCACGTCATCCGCAATGCCGGCGGAGTCGTCACCGACGACGAGATCCGCTCGCTGGCGATCAGCCAACGCCTGCTCGGGACCGCCGAAATCATCCTGATTCACCACACCGACTGCGGAATGCTTACCTTCACCGACGACGAATTCAAAAAGACGATCCAGGACGAGACCGGGATCAAGCCGGAATGGGCGGCCGAATCGTTCACCGATCTGGACGTCGACGTACGTCAGTCGATCGCCCGCATCCGGAACAGCCCATTCATCCCGCACACCACCGAGGTGCGCGGATTCGTCTTCGATGTCGCGACCGGCCGGCTCAATGAGGTGCAGCCTTAGCTGGACGCGAATTCAGTGTCTGCCGCCGCGGCCATCGCCACCATGGTCGTCGTCCGAATCCTGCTGCGCGGTGGGGACGCCGTTGGCACAGAGCACCGCGACCTTCACCTCGATCGAGCTGGATTTGAAGGTGATCCGGGCCACCGCCTGCGGACCACGCTGGACGCTGTCAGTCGCATAACCCTGCCCCGGACTCCAGGACTGCAGCGTTGCCAGGCTGCTGGTGCAGTTGGCCACGATGCTGCCGACGTGGACGTTGAGCACCCGGGTGATGCCGCGCCGGACCGGCGCGGAACGGCGCGGCGGACGGTCCGACGACCGGGGCGCGGTCGGGCCGGTCCTCGAGGTGGGCGAGGAGCGGCTGGGGCTGGGTACCGGCGACCGGGTCTGCGCCGGACTCGCCGTCGTCTGCGCGAGCGCCTTCGCGACGGCCTGATTGCTCAACGGAGAAGTCGAATTGCCGGATATTCCGCTGCCGATCGCGCCCACGGCGAAGATGCCGGCCGTGATGGCCGCGGCGGCGGCCACCACCCAGCCGAACAGGCCGAGCGCCGTACGGGATGGGCGGATCACGCCTTCACTATGCCGGGTGGACAGTTAATGCGCGGTTAAGACACCGCTAGGCCGAGCACCAGGCGGCCCGCGATCCGGCGCGCGGGCGCTACCGTGCTGGCGTGGCGTTCGTATTGCTCGTCGAGGACGAGCCGACGATCCGCACCGCACTGGTGCGGGCGTTGGACGAGCGCGGCCACGCCGTCGCGTCGGCCGGCACCGGGATGGACGGGCTGCGCCAGGCGATGGCGGAGCGCCCGGATCTGGTGGTGCTCGATTTGGGCCTGCCCGATGTCGACGGTGTCGAGTTGCTGCGGATGCTACGGGCGGTGTCGTCGGTGCCGGTGATCGTGGCGACCGCGCGCGAGCAGGAGAGCGAAATCGTACGGGTGCTGGACGCCGGCGCCGACGACTACCTGGTGAAGCCGTTCTCGGCCGGCCAGTTGGATGCCCGGATCCGGGCCGTACTGCGCCGCAGCACCGAGGACGATTCGACCGCGCCGGTCGTCGTCGGCGGCCTGCAGATCGATCCACGGACCCGGGAAGCCTTGTTGAACGGGGAAAAGCTGACGTTGACCCCGCGGGAATTCGAGCTGTTGCACTACCTGGCCGCCCGCGCCGGCACCGTGGTGAGCAAGCGCGAACTGCTGACCGAGGTCTGGCAGCTGCCATACGGCGGCGCGGACAAGACCGTCGACGTGCACCTGTCCTGGCTGCGGCGCAAGCTTTCCGAGACCGCCGAGCACCCGCGCTATCTGCAGGTCGTCCGCGGCGTGGGCGTCAAGCTCACCGCCCCCGAGCGATGAGGCGCCGACTCGCCCTGCTGGTGGCGGCCACGACATCGCTGGTCCTGGTCGCGTTCGTCGTACCGCTGGCCGTCCTGGTCCGGAATGTCGCCGCCGATCGGGCCGTGACGGCCGCGACCCTGGAGGCGAACTCGCTGAGCACGGTCGTGGCGACCACCGACCGGCGCACGCTGCGGCTGACCCTGGACCAGATCAACGCGACAGCCGGGCACGACGTCACCCTCTTCATGCCCGGCAACCTGACCCTCGGAGTCAGCGCGACCCGTTCGCCGGCGGTCAAGCTGGCCGAACGAGGTCGCAGCCTGTCCGCCGCGGTGCCGGGCGGCCGGGAAATCCTGGTCGCGGTCGCCGGCCTCTCCGGCGGTACGGCGGTGATCCGCACCTTCGTCTCCGATGCCGAGCTGCGCCACGGAGTGGTAAGGGCGTGGCTCATCCTGGCCGGGCTGGGGCTGATCCTGATCGCGGTCGGCGCGCTGGTCGCCGACCGGCTGGCCCGCTCCCTGGTCCGCCCGATCGGCGAGCTGGCCCGGGTGTCGCACCGGCTGGCCCGCGGCGAGTTGGAGGCCCGAGCAGATCCGGCCGGGCCGGCCGAGGTGCGCGATGTCGCGACCGCGCTCAATCATCTGGCCGGCCGGATCCGCGAGCTCCTGCACGCCGAACGCGAGTCGGTGGCCGACATCTCGCATCGGCTACGCACCCCACTGACCGCGCTGCGGCTGGACGCGGAGTCGCTGACCGACCCGACCGAGGCCGACCGGATCGGCTCCGGCGTGGACGCCCTGGAGCGCGCTGTGACCGCCGTGATCGCCCAGGCCCGGCAGCACACCGCCGAGACTGGTGCCTGCGACGCCGCCGAGGTGGTGGCCGACCGGGTCCGGTTCTGGTCGGTCCTGGCCGATGACACGCGGCGCACCGTGGACCTCGACCTGGCGGCCGGCCCGCTCCTGGTGGGACTCAGCCGGGCCGACCTCGCGGCGTGCGTGGATTCCCTGCTGGGCAACGTTTTCGCGCACACGCCGGACGGCACCGGATTCGCCGTGCTGCTGCGCGCCCGTACCGATGGCGGAGCCCGGTTGACCGTCGCCGACCGCGGCCCGGGATTTCCGCCGCCGCCACCCGGCGAGCAGCATCCACTCGAGCGGGGCGTCAGCGGCGCCGGCTCGACCGGGCTCGGGCTCGACATCGCCCGGCGCGCGGCCCAGACCTCCGGCGGTGCACTGAGCATCGGCACGGTCCCGGGTGGCGGCGCCCAGGTGACTGTCGACTTAGGACCGGCACCCAACCCAGAAAAGCCTTAACGATTCCTTAGTATTGCCGCAGCGCGCCAATAGCGCGGGTCGGACCAGTGTGAACAAGGTCAGAGCACCGACCCGACACACAAAGGAAAACCATCATGCGTACCGCAATTCTCACCGCCGGCATCGCCGGAGTCCTCGCCATCGGCGGCACCGGGGCCGCATTCGCCGCCACCGGCGGCAGCGACAACACCGCGACCGGCGTACGGGCCACCGCCGTACAGCCGGCCGCCACCAGCAGGATCATCAGCCACGCCCGCGCCAACCAGATCGCGCACCAGCGGGTGCCGGGTGCCCGGATCACCAGCGGCGAGCTCAAGCAGCGCCGTACTGTCTGGGAGATCAACCTGCTCAAGGCGCGGGTGCGGTACGAGGTCGACATCAGCGCCCGCACCGGCAAGGTGCTGCGGGTCGACCGTGACCGTCACAGCGACCAGCACGGTGGCCGGTCGCGCGTCGAGCAGGCCAGCGCACCCCGACCCATCACGGTCCGGGACGACAACCCGGCCCGCCGGCTCGATGACAACCATCGGCACGGGGGGCGGCCCGGCACCGATGATCGCGACGGAAACAGCGGCCGGCACTGATCCGCCGTCCCTGCAACGAATGGAGCTCTGGCGCCCCACGCCAGGGCTCCATTCCGGTCTGTGCGCCGGTTGTCGGCCAGCAGCACCGTGTAGGTTGACTTTCAGTCGAGGGGAGAGCAAATGCGGATCCTGGTGACCGGCGCGAGTGGCAACGTTGGCAGAGGCATGGTGGAACGGTTACGGACCACCGGCCACGAGCTGGTCCTGTCGGATCTGAACCAGCTGCCGGACGACCCCACATATGCCGATCTGGAATTCGTCCAGTGCGATGTGCAGGCCGGATTCGGACTCGAACGGGCGGTCGCCGGCTGTGACCTGCTGCTGCACACTCCCGCCTGGCATGGCATTCATTCGGCCACGAAAACCGAGGTCGACTTCTGGCGATTGAACGTCGACGGCACCTTCTACGCCCTGCAGGCCGCGAAATCGGCCGGGATAACCCGGCTGGTCTTTCTCTCCTCCATGTCCTGGCACGGTCATTACGGGAAATACGGCTTCACCAAGCAAATCGGCGAAGAGCTGTGCGAATATCATCGGCGCAACAGCGATATGCGGTACGTCGCGGTGCGGCCGCATGACTTCACGCCGTGGGGCGCGGACTATCTCAACCGGTACGGCGCCAGATTGCTATATGGCGGTGTCGACCGCGAAGACGTGCTCGACTGCATCGAACGCGCGATCGGTCATCTCACCGTCGATCTGCCCGCCGGCACCGAGCCGGACGGCGTGATCGTCAATGCCGTCCGCGCCAACGCTTTCACCGCCGATCAGCTCGAGGGTTGGGAACAGGACCCGGTCGGGGTCTGCGAGCGAATCTTCCCCGGAGCACGGGAGCTTATCGAGAAATACCGGCTCGATATCACCGGTAGGCCCACCGTCGTCGATCAGCTCGGCGCCGACGCGATCGGCTACACACCGGAGCATCATTTCGGCACTTTCCTGAACGAGGTGCGCCGCCTCGACGCGCAAGGCCCGGACGCGGTCGGCCAGGTCGTCTGCCCGTACCAGAACTAATCTCTGCTCACCGCGACTCGCGCCACATCGCCCAGCAGGACGGCCCCTTGGGCAGCTGGATCTCGCCGGTCACGGTGAACCCGAATTTCTCGTACAGCGGGATATTCGATTTGTTGGAGCTCTCCAGATAGGCCGGAATTGCGTCCGCATCACACCGGGCGAGCCGGGACCGCAACAAGGTTCCACCCACACCCCGGCCGCGGGCGGCCGGATCCGTGCCGATCTGGGCGAGATACCAGTGCGGCTCCTTGGGACGGACCTTGGCGAATGCGGTCTCCAACGCCGCGCCGGCCGGAAGCCGCCGGCGCATCGACGCGGCGAGACCAGGCAGTGTCAACAGGGTCTCCAGGGTGGTCGGCCGGTATCCGGGCGGGTCCCAGATCGCGGCGCCCACCGGCCCCGATGCGTCTGCCGCGATCTCGCTGCCGCCGTTGGGCAGGTGTTGCCGCCTGATCAGGGCGGCGAACATCCGCGACGATCGGCGCTGGTCCGGCAACATCCACCGCAGGACCGGATCCTCGGCGAACGCCCGACCGAGCACCGCCCCGATCTCTTTGGCGTCCCTGCGGTGTGCCGTACGGAGCGTTATCGCCGGGTCGGTCATCGCGCCTCCATCATGTGCGGGCGGGTTCGTCAGCGAATCGTCAGAGCACCGGTCTAGCCTGCGGCTGCCGATCTCGATCGGTCCAGACTGCAATCCTTCCACCCCTGGAGCCTGCGATGCCGTTCGAGCCCAAGGATCTGGCCGTCCAACCGACCCGCGAAATCGCCGGACGCCAGGTAAAGCGGTACGAGGTCACCACGCCGGGGCTGACCATCGACGCCGAGGTGCGCGCCGCGGCCGAGACGTACCTGCCGTCGCTGTTTCCGGTGTTCGAGGACGAGGAGACATTGCCCGTCACGTTCACCGTGCTGCACCGCGGCTCCGGCGGCATGTATCTGAACGCCTACAGCTGGGTGTGGGGGAACGTGATCCACTGCCGCACCTCGGCCTCGGGTGATCAGCCGTTTCTCGGCAGTTCGGATCCGGACCTGCGGGTCTTCACCGAAATCGCCAAGCCGCTCATCGGGTGCGTCTGGGAGCTGCCCCCGCTGGCCCACGAACGGTCGGCCTGGGTGCGCCACATACTCAGCCCGGACCAACCGGACCTCGCGGCGTACCTCACCGACGTCCTGCCGGACGGCAAGGTCGGCGCGCCCTGACCAGAAGCGTCAGCCGGCGACGGCCGGGGCAAGCGCCCGGGCGCCGGCGGTCACGGCGGAGCGGGCCGTGTCCCACGGCGTCCCCACGGGACATCCGGTGAGGATGACGACGATGTAGCGGTCACCCTTGCCCACCAGGCCCGAGGTGTGCAGTTCGACGTGCGAGTGGTAGCTCACCAGCCCTGTTTCACCGCCCAGGGTGTGCCGGCCAGTCCGTCCGGAATACCGAAATGCTGGTAGAAACCGTCGGCGCCGTCAGGCGCGGAATGCCGCAGTGCCGCCACCATGACCGCGCGCGGTCGCGCCGGGAATTCGTCCAGCAGGTATTCATAGATGCGCGCGACGTCCTTCGCCGTGAAGAGCGTGGCCCCCCACATACCCGGATTCGCCGGCGGAACGGTCTCCCGCAGCCTAATCCGGGCGATCTCCCGACTCACGATGCCCGGGCCTCCATCGGCCACCCACAACTGATTGGCGATGGAATCGTCGCTGTAGGACAGCATTCGCTGGACCAGCGCGTCGAGGTCCGGTCGGGGCGGCCCGGGCCCGTCGATCGCGTCCACGGCGATGAGAAGTTTGACCAATGACGCCGAATAGAAGTGATCATTCTCGTGATATCCGAACGTGGCCCGGATTTCCGGTCCACGATCTCGATTCCCGCGTCCGTCTGCCGATCGACCTGCCGGATGGCGGCGACGGCATTCTTTCCCGGACCGGCCAGATCCCGGCGCAGGGGCGGCCTGCCGGCAGGACGGCGGCTCACCGTGGGGGCCGGCGGGGGCTTGCGGTACGCCGGACGATCGGCGGTGCGGCGCGGGGTGGCGCCGCCGTCACAGCCGCCGTCACAGCCGCCGAGGAGGCAGCTGGGTGATACGCGTCGGACAGCGAGTTGCCGTGCAGGTCGTAAACCCCGGCGGCGGTCACCGCCAGAGCCACCACGACGGCCGCACGAGTAATACCTCTCATGCCCGATACACGAGAGATACGAGGCAAAAAGCTGCCCGGTCAAGGAGGCAACCTTTCCCGGTGCTCGTACCGTCAGGGAGCAGACACCGGGCACCGAACTACTGTCGTGAATTCGTCAGCGCGAGCCGCGAATTCTCGTCGCCTGATGGAAGTCGTACGTCCCTGACCAGAGCCGCGGCGCCCGCTCCTTCAGCGCGTCCGCGAGCGTCCGTTGCCCGCCCTTGGTCAGGACGCCGAGCATGCAACCGAGTTGGCCGCGCAGCGCCGGGAACCGGTCGTGCTGCGCACCGGTGACCAACCCCGGATGGGCACTGCCGAAGGCCGCCAGATCATTGGCCTCGAACCTGATCGCGATCGTGCTGCCGGTGCGCCGCGTCACCATCTTCAGTGCAGAGGTCTCACCCCGGAACGTCTCACCTGTCAGCAGTGCAACCTCCTTCAGATCGGTCCACGGCACATCGAAGCGGGCGTCCGGCCGGGTGCGGTAGACGCCGACCTCGTCCACGACGAGAAGATCCGTGAACCGCGGCAGCATGCGCCGCACGACGGCCGCCCATGCGACGAAGCCGAGCAGCGCGGTGCTGAGCAGGAAGGTCACCATGAACACCAGCACCGGCACCGACGCTCCGTCGGACAACCACACGCCCAGGGCGATGTAGCCGACGATGCCGACAGACAGCGCCGCCACCATGCCGGGCAGGGTGGCCCGGAACTGCTCACGGCGCAGGTCGATCAGCGCGTGCCTGCCGGACGGCTGGCGGGCCGGTCCAGGTCGCCAACGGTCGCGGTGCAGATCGTTGAGCGACTCGAGGGCGTCGCCGAACTGCCCCCACTGGCGCCCGCCGTCCAGCAACTCCTGCTGACTCGCCGCAACCCGCGGAATGTCGCGGGCCCGCGCACCGGCGGCCAGGTCGGAGGCGCATTTCTGCCACGCGGCAATGGCTCCGGCGTAGAGCGCCGCGGCATGCGCATCGGGAACGGACGGTACGGCCGCGGCCCGATCCAGCACCGCCCGGAATCGGCTCACCACCGACTCGAACGCGGCAACCTGCGTCACATCCGCCGTGAACGCGTCGAGGCCGACGCCGAGGTCTCGCTGAGCATCCTTCACGTCGGTGGTAATCGAGCCGTGCTCGCGCATCCAGCTGCGCACCGCGGGACGTGGCATAGCCCCAGCATAGGATTCCGCCCGGCCGACAGCCGGGCCGGTCACTCCGGTTTGTCGGTGATGGTCCGAACCTCGCCGGCGCTGATCCGGTACGACATCCCGACCACCGCGCACCGCCCTGACGCGACCGCCGAGGCGAGCGCCTCGGACTGGGACAGCAACTGGTCGACCGTCCGTTGGGTGTGGATGTCAACCGTGCCGTCGACGTCGTCGATGCCCTGGTCCTTCGCCAGCCGGACGCTGGGCACGACCGCCTGGACGACCTCGCGTAGATGTCCGCCCGGCAGCTCGCCGCCCGCCTCGGCGTCACGGGCGGCCCGTACCGCACCGCAGGAATTGTGCCCGAGCACCACCACGAGCGGCGTTTCCAGGACCGTGACCGCATACTCCAGGCTGCCCAGCACCTCCGTGCCGACGGTGTGCCCGACGGTGCGGACGACGAAGAGGTCGCCGAGCCCACGGTCGAAGATGATCTCGGCCGCCAGCCGGGAGTCCGAGCAGCCGAAGATCACCGCGAAGGGCGTCTGCCCGTCGGCGATGGCCGCGCGGTGCTCGGCATCCTGGTTGGGGTGAATGCGGGTGCCGGTCACGAATCTGTGGTTACCGGCGCGTAGCTCGGCCAGCGCGCCAGCGGGTGACCTCAGTGGACTGTCGGGGTGCGGTTGGCTCACCAGCCCAAAGTACGGGCAGTCGGCCCGATCCGCGCGCCGCAGTGGTTCGCCTCACGACTGGAACGTCGCGCCGGCCCAGCGGGCGGCCGCGTCCTGGACGATTGCCTCGATCAGATCGCAGATCGCGTACCCGTCCCCGATCGTGAAGGCGACCGTGCCGGCGCCGGTGTTGATGTCGCTGCCGGCGCCGAGTCGCCATGCCTTCGCGCGGGCCAGCAGTTCGCCGTATTCAGGGAAGTGCTCGGCGGTGTAGTCCGCGGCCGCCGTTTTGGAGATCACCTCGCCGGTCGCGATGGTGTGGTGCAGCCGTCCCGGCCCGAGCGCTCCCCAGACCGCCGCCTTGGCCGGCATCGTCGAGTCAAGCGGTCGGTCGGTGAGAACGGCCCGCCCGGTCTTCGCCGAGGTCCGCCAGTACGAGTTGAGGTTTCCCAGATTCCAGTCGCGCAGCCATTGCGCGTCGGGCCGGGCACCGAGCTCCGCTGCGGGCGTGCCGCGCACCGTCACGCCGTACCGATCGAGCGTGCTCCACAGCACCGGATCGGGCTGATAGCCGGAGCGTCGGAACGCACCGTCGACGGTGAACGGCGCGCCCTCGCCGTGCGGCCGCGGGCGAAAGCCGACCACGCCGCGATTGACGTAGATCGCGTCGCGGTAGGGCGGATCGGTCAGTTTTGCGTGCACATCCGCGAGCGCATCGACATCGGTCTCATCGAGCTGGCGGCCGGTGACGACAAGAATGTCGAGGTCGCTCCGACCCGGCTGCCAGTCCTCCAGCGCGGCCGATCCGGTCAGATAGACGCCGTCGGCCAGTCCAGGGCACGAGCCGTCGAGCAGCGAAAGGTACTCGTCCAAGGCGAATTGGGCATCCCCCGACAAAGGCATACCTGGACGATATCGGGAAACGCTCCATAGCCCGTCCCCTCAGGACCAGCCGACGGGCTCAACGGGAGGGTGGTGAACGCCCAGCCCCCACGGCGGTGACCACCACCCTCCCGATGCAACCGGCGCGGTGGCCAGACCGCGACGATCGGTCGGGGCGTTGCCGCTCCCGACGGTGCACGACCCACGACTCATCGCACGGGGTTGCCGCGAAATGGGTACAAAATGGTCATGCAGCGTCAAGTCGATGACTCGACCGTTCGGACAGTAACCGTGGCGATACCCTGCGCATATCCTCAAAGGTGAGGGGCCATAGGGGGTTGGGACTCTCCGGAAAGGCGTCTGATCTGACGCTAATACGTGCGATTTGCGATTGCTCGCGCAGTAGGATCAGCATCATGGGGGAATGTGGAATTAACACAACAACGAGAAACTCTCCAGCCGGAAGTCCGGCTCGGGTGCTCGTCGTCGACGACCACCGCGCCTTTGCCGAGGCGATCGGACTGACGATCAACGGCCAACCAGACATGGAGTGTGTCGGGGTCGCCACGTCGGCGGAAGAGGCGCTGCTCGAGCTGGACCGAAAGTTGCCGGATGTCATACTGCTCGATCTCGGATTGCCGGGAAAGAGCGGCATCGAAGCGCTTGTCGAAATCAAACGCCGGCAGCCCGCAATGCGAGTCCTACTCATCAGCGGCGCCGTCTCCCCGGAGGCGCTGGTCGAGGCAGCAAACGAAGGCGCCGACGGCTACGTCCACAAAGAAGCCTCGCTCGACGCGGTGATCATTGCCCTGCGCAAATCTGATGACACGGTGGTGGCCGATGACCGGACACTGACGACTCTTTCCCGGGCCGCGCTGCCGACGCCGCCCGACGAATTCGGACTCACGGCGCGCGAATTGGAAGTGCTGGTGCTGCTCGCGGACGGCGTCGCGACCAAACTGATCGCCCGGCAGCTCGGGATCACCCTGAATACCTGCCGCGGTTATGTGCGGTCGATCCTGCAGAAGCTCGACGCCCATTCCCAGCTATCCGCCGTGGTCAAGGCCGCACAGTTCGGACTGCTGCCGCGGTTGCGCGCGTGACCCCGCCGGACGCGGTATCGCGACCGGGTGGCTATTCGATTGCGGCACTTGCGTCGTCCGCCGGCGGGATCAACGCGCTCGGCGCGGTGCTCGGCGAGCTTCCGGCTGACTTCCCGGCACCCATCGTCGTCGTACAGCATCTGGACCGCCGGCACGAAACCGCCATCGCCGACATTCTCGGCCGCCGCACGCCGCTGTCGGTGAAACTTGCGGTTGACCGCGAGAAGCTTGCGCCCGGCGTCGTATATATCGCGCCGCCCAACCACCATCTGCTGGTCGGGCCGAGCCATCAACTGCGGCTGACCGACAGCGAGCTGATCCACTTCGTACGACCGTCGGCGGATCTGCTGTTCGAGTCGGTTGCGGCCAGGTACGGCGCCCGCGCGGTCGTTGCGGTGCTCACCGGCAGCGGCCAGGACGGCGCGACCGGCGTCGGCAAGGTGAAGGCCCGGGGCGGTACGGTGATCGTCCAGGACCCGCAGGACGCCGAGTTCGCCGGAATGCCGACTGCGGCGCTCGAGCGGACCGCCGCCGATCTCGTGCTCACCCTGAGCGAGATCGGAGGCGCGCTCGACCGACTGTTCCGCACGAAGGAGCGCCGATGACCAACCAGCCGGGTGGCCGGGAGCTCGAAGCACTGCTGGAGTTCGTCCGCGACACACGGGGTTTCGACTTCACCGGCTACAAGCGGACCAGTCTCGGCCGACGGATCCGCAAACGGATGAACGACGTCGGCGCGGCCTCCTTCGCTGACTACCGCGACCGGCTGGAGACCCACGCCGACGAGTTCACCGAGCTCTTCAACACGGTCCTGATCAACGTGACCGGGTTCTTCCGCGACGCGGAAGCCTGGGAGTATCTCCGCAATGACGTCATCCCTGGGCTGGTCGAGGGCAACGCCGAGATACGTATCTGGAGCGCCGGCTGTTCCACCGGCGAGGAGGCCTATTCCCTGGCGATTCTCTTCGCCGAGGCACTGGGTCTCGAGGCATTCACCGAACGGGTGAAGATCTACGCCACCGATCTCGACGACGACGCGCTGGGCACCGCACGAAAGGGCGTCTATACGCATCAGGCACTCGAAGCGGTGCCCGCGGAGCTGCGAGCGAAATACTTCGAGGCCAGTGGAACCAGGATGGCGTTTCGACCTGAGCTGCGCCGCCGGGTCATCTTCGGCCGGCTCGATCTGATCGCCGACGCACCGATATCCCGCCTCGATCTGCTGTGCTGCCGCAACACCCTCATGTATTTCAACGCCGAGACCCAGACGCAGATCCTCAGCCGGCTGCATTTCGCGTTGCGTGACAGCGGCGCGATCTTTCTCGGTAAAGCGGAGATGCTGATGAGCAACGGCGCGCGGTTTGCTCCGGTCAGCATGCCGTACCGGATCTTCCGCTGCCGCCCGGGAAGCCACGACAGTGTCGACCCGTTGGCCCCGGTCGACGTCGCGCGGACGCTGTCGAGTGAGGCGCTCCGGCATCGTCGGCTGCGCGAATTGACGATGGACGGCGATCCGTCGGCCCGCGTTCTCATTGACCGGGACGGCATCGCCGTGGAGGTCAACAAACAGGCGCGTTCCCTGTTTGGCCTGACTCCCCGGGACGAGGGACGGCCGCTGCGCGACCTGGAACTGTCCTACCGCCCGGTAGAACTGCGCTCGCTCATCGAGCAGGCCCAGACCGAACGACGCGCGGTGCGGCTCAATGCGGTGGAACGGCCGATCAGTCCGACCGAGAACCAGTATCTCGACGTGTACGTGGTGCCGCTCGTCGACTCCGACAACGTTATCCTCGGGGTGGCCGTCACCTTCACCGACACGACCGCCTTCGTGAAGCTGCAGAGCGAGGTCAAGACCTCCCGCGAGGAGCTCGAGACCGCGTACGAAGAACTCCAGTCGACCAACGAGGAACTGGAAACCACCAACGAAGAACTCCAGTCCAGTAACGAAGAGCTGGAAACCACCAACGAAGAACTCCAGTCGACCAACGAAGAGCTGGAGACCACCAACGAAGAACTCCAGTCGACCAACGAGGAACTGGAAACCATGAACGACGAGCTGCGGGTCCGGTCCGCCGAGCTCGACGAGTCGAACGCGTTCCTCTCCGGAGTGCTCGGCAGCGTCTCGGCCGGGGTCATCGTGCTCGATGCCGATCTCCGGGTACGCAGCTGGAACCGCGCTTCGCAGGAGCTGTGGGGATTGCGGCCGGAGGAGACCCTGGGTGAGCAGTTCTTCGGTCTCGACCTGGGATTGCCGACCGGTCCGCTACGCAAGCCGGTGCGACTCTGCCTCGACGGCGCGACCGACGAGCGGGTCGACCTGCAGGCGGTGAACCGGCGCGGGAAACAGATCACCTGTGCGGTGACCTGCACGCCGCTGTCCGGCGCGGTCTCCGGGGTGGTGGTCCTGATCGAGCCGGGTCAGCAATGAGCACATCAGACTTCGCGGATCTGGGACGGCGATTGTCCCAGGTAACGGCCATGCTCCGGGCCCGTCATCCCGACGACCAGGCCCTGCTGGACGGCTGCGCCGAGATCGACGGGATCCTGACCGAGCTCGACGCTTCGGCCGAGCAGCGGGCCGAGCGGGACAAGGAACAGGATGCGCAGCAGGCGGATCTCAGCGGTGAGCGGTGGCGGTGGCAGCAACTGTTCGACCTCGCCCCGGTCGCCTACATCGTCACCGATCGGGCTGGCCTGATCATCGAGGCCAACCGCACTGCCATGTCGCTGCTCGCGCTGCCCTCCCCGGCCAGCCACCGGATGCCGCTGGTGCTGCGGTTTGCCCGCACCGACCGGCCGGCCGTGCAACGCATGCTGCGTGCGCCGCAACGCAACGGACCGGGTCCGATCATGGTGACCCTCATCGATGGAGCGGACACCGACTTCCGCGGCGCCCTGCGGTGCGTGTCGGTCCGGGCCGACAGGGTGCTGTGGGTGCTCGATGACGTCTCGGCCGCCGAAGGCGCCCGAGAACTGCAGCAGCGGGCAATGGAGCGAGAGCGGGCGGCAAGCGAGCAGTTGCGGGCGACCGACTCCATGCGCCGCGCGTTTCTGCTCGGGGTGTCGCACGACCTGCGCGTGCCACTGGCGGCGATCGCCGGTTTCGCCTCCGTACTGCACAATGCGTCGCTGGGGATCAAGGAACGGCAACATGCACTGGCCCGCTTGGAGGAGACCGCGCACGAGACCATGGCGATGCTCGACGGACTGCTCGACTACGAACGCATCGACCAGCCGAACGCGGCCGTGCACCGGACCCGCGGCGCGGATATCAGCGCCCAGGTGGCGCTCGCGGCCGACGCGGCCAGGATGGACGGGACGGACGGACACGCGTTGCGGATCGAGACGGGCCCCACCAGCGGCGACGTCGACCTGGTGGTGGTCGAGCGGATCATCAGCAATCTGGTCCGCAACGCCGTGCAACACACCCCGGCGGGTACCACGATCTCGGTGCGGTGCAGCCGCGAGCCGGATGGCGTGCTCCTGGTGGTCGAGGACGACGGCCCGGGAATAGCCCCGGAGCGCCGTGAATCGGTATTCAACCTGTTTGAGCGCGCGCACGAATCATCAGGTATCGGGGCCGGTTTGGCGCTGGTACGCCGA
This sequence comes from Mycobacteriales bacterium, assembly GCA_036267955.1. Taxonomy (GTDB): domain Bacteria; phylum Actinomycetota; class Actinomycetes; order Mycobacteriales; family QHCD01; genus DATAVB01. Next base: position 30,443 of record DATAVB010000149.1, read on the forward strand.
TTTGCCCGACTGCACGGCGGATATGCGCGGCTCGAAGAAAGGCCCGGCGGTGGCGCCAGCTTTCAGGTCCTGCTCGACGGCTGAAGTGCCGGTCAGCGATAGGCGCGCGACTGCAGTTCGTAGAGTTCCGCGTACATCCCACCTGCGCGCATCAACTCGGCATGGCTGCCGTGCTCGGCGATCCGCCCGCCGTCGAGCACGACGATGAGGTCGGCCATTCGTACGGTGGAGAACCGGTGCGACACCAGCAGCGTCACCGTGCCGCGATTCCCGCTGCCGCGCGCCGCCGCGGCGAAGCGTTCGAACAGGTCATGCTCGGTCTGCGGGTCGAGCGCCGAGGTCGGTTCGTCGAAGACCACCAGCAGCGGATCGTCCCGCATCAGTCCCCGCCCGAGCGCCAGCTTCTGCCACTGACCGCCGGACAGGTCGACGCCATCCTCCCAGCTCTTTCCCAGCTGGGTGTCCAGGCCGTGCGGCAGTCCCCGTACGACCTCCGTGCCGCCACCGGCGTCCAGCGCCCGCCGTACGGCCAACTCGTCGTCGATGCGCGCCAGGTCCCCGATGCCCACGGTTTCCCGGGCCAGAAACTCGAATGCGGTGTGATCCTGATAGGTGGCGCTGATCCGGCCCCGCCAGGCGTCGATCGGGAAGCCCTGCAGATCGACGCCGTCGATCTCGATCCGGCCACTGTCCGGCTCGTAGAACCGGGACAGCAGCTTGACCAGGCTGGTCTTGCCGGCCCCGTTCTCGCCGACGAGCGCGACCACCCCGCCGGCCGGGAGCTCCAGCGACGCGCCGTCGAGCACCGGCCGATCCGTTCCGGGATAGCGGAACGACACGTCCCGGAATGTGATGCCGGTCCGCAATCGGTTGGGCGGCACCGCGGACACCTCATCCCCGACCTGCGCAGTGGCGTACCGCTCCAACCAGAGGAACCGACCGGCGAGCTTGAGCCCGCGTAACCCCTGCGTGCCATAGGCCACCGCGGTGAACACGATGCCGTTCAGCGTGCCGGCCAGGCTGATCGCGAGCACGACGTCGCCGGCAGTGGCCTGCCCGTGCACTGCCTGCCGCAACACCAGCGCGATCGCACCCACGAAACCGAGGCCGGATAGCAGGCCGTCGGCGGAGTTGAGCAGCGCACCACGCCAATCGGCGCGGTTACGGGTATTCAGCACCGTGCCGGATACCTCGTGATGCCGGCGCAGCAATTCCTTGCTGGTGCCGAAGACCCGCAATTCCTTTCCGGACTCCGACGCCGTCGCGATCTCGAAAAGGTGCCGGCGCAGCCGTTCCGGTTCACTCGTCGCCTCGTTCGCGTTGTTCCACAGGGTGGTGGCCCGCCGGCCGGCCATGAGCGAGACCACGCCGAAAATGGGCAGCACCAGCAGAATTGGGTTCACGCTCGCCAGCAGGGTGGCGCTGGCGCCGACAACGGCCAGCACGCGGAGCACTCCGGCCGTCGCATTGACCATCCCGGAGAGCATCCCGCGATCGGTGCGGATGCGCTCGACCTGGTCGAGATATTCCGGCCGCTCATGGTGGGCGAGCCCGGGCGCTCCCCCGATCAGTTCCATCAATCGGATGTCGGCATAGGCACCGGCCCGGTCGTAGACGGTGAAAACGCAGTCGATATAGACGATCAGCGCGATCATTCCGAGCGCGGCGGAGCCGGCGAGCACGGCCACCGCGATCAACCCGCTGTGCAGGCTGTGTCGGACGGCGGCGTCGACGAGCATTTTCGCGCCGTACGCGGCGGCCGGCGCGGCCAGTTCCATCAGTACGCCGGTGATCAGCTGGAAGGTGGCATGCCAGGGCGCGGCCCGCAGGCCGAAACCCATGAGGACCCGGTAGCCCCGGAATTGTTCACGCATCGCTGCCCGCCTGAAAGTGCGCCGCCTGCAGGGAAAACATCTCGGCATAACGCCCGCCGCCGGCCACCAACTCGTCGTGGGTGCCGTCCTCCTGAATTCCGCCGCCGGTGAGAACGACGACCCGTTCCGCCCGCCGTACGGTGGAGAACCGGTGCGAGATCAGGATCGTGGTGAGGCCCTCGGTGATTTCCAGGAACCGGTCGTACAGCTGGGCCTCGGCGCGCACATCCAGCGCCGCCGTCGGCTCGTCGAGCACGAGAATCCGGGCTCCGCCTTCAACCGCGAACATCGCCCGGGCCAACGCGACCCGCTGCCACTGGCCGCCGGACAGGTCGGTCCCGCCCTCGTACTGCCGGGACAGCACGGTGTCCCAGCCGTTCGGCAGGGCTTCGATCAGGTCGAGCGCTCCGGCCTTGTCCGCGGCGGCCCGGATCCGGTCGACGTCATCGGTGAAGTCCGGCGCGCCGAGGGCGATGTTCTCCCGAACGGTGAGCTGGTAGCGGGCGAAATCCTGGAAGAGTACGGCGACCCGGCGTTGCCAGGAGATCGGGTCGAGATCGCGCAGATCCGCCCCGTCAACGGTGATCCGTCCGCCCGAGGGCTCATAAAGCCGGCAGAGCAGCTTGATCAGCGTCGATTTGCCGGCACCGTTGTCACCGACAATGGCCAGGGAGCGACCCACCTCAATATCCAGCTCGAGGTGGTCCAGGGCATTGCGGGCGGCATGCGGATATTCGAAACTGACCTGTTCGAACCGGATAACCTTTCGCGGCTCCGGCGCCGGGAGGGGCGTGGTGGCGGCGGCGGTCGGCTCGGCCAGCACGCGTTCCAGGTCGAGCACCTTCGGAACGGTCAACGCGCCATACATCAGGGACGCATTGGAATCGTTGAAGGCGGTGAAGCCATTGGTGTTGCCCAGCGCCTGGGTGAAGATGGCGATCGCGCCGAGGCTGATACTGCCGTGCGACGCGGCCCAGGCGAGCATTCCGTACGACAGGACGTTGATTGCCAGCAGCGTGGCGGTGGTCCCCCACATCACCCGCGGGGAGAAGGCCCGGGCCTTCCAGACCGGCGTCATCGCCGCGTACCAGGCGGTCTCGAAGCGGCCGATGAGCCAGTCCCGCATTCCCCATACCCGCAGCTCTTTTGCCGGTCCAGGGGTGGTGGCGAGATCCCGCAGGTATTCGGTGCGGCGCAACGCCTCGCTCTGTCCATAGGCGACCTCGCCCACCTTGAGGTACTCCCGCTGCAGCCGTTGCAGGATGACCGGCCAGACGATGAGCCAGAGCAGGCCGAGCCACCAGTGGAACGCCATCAGCACCACGGCAGATCCGATTGACTGCAGCCAGGCCGGCAGGACCTGCACCAGCGCGATCACGGCCTGATCGGGGCGATTGGCGTCGACGCCGAGGCCGCGGACGACCCGGAGCAGATCGAGCACGCGGGCGTCCTCGAGATGGGCGATGCCACTGGGCGCGCCGACCGCGCCGATGACGCGTTCCTGCAGGTGCCGCTCGACCTCCCGGCCGAACGACGTGCCGAACGCGTTCAGGATCGGGCCGAGCGACCGCTGGACGACGACGAAGGCGGCCACTCCGGCCAGGAGGGCGAGCGTGGTGTGGCCGGCGCTCGAGCCGAATCCGCCGGCGACGGCGGGTGGGATCGAGCCGACCAGGCGGCCGGTCACGACGGTGACGGCGATCGGGAGCAGCGAGATCAGGGCGATGCCGACGCCGAGCAGGATGCTGGCCCGCCGGTTGATCAGTGGTAGCAGCCGCATCAGCGCGACCAGACCGACCACGGACCGCGGGACCCGCGGACGCCAGTTCCTTCGGCTGGAATTCGGCTCCAATACTGGTGCCTCGGTCATCGATCGACTTCCTTTCGTCTCGATCAGAGACGGAGCAAAGCGTCGAGTGTTGGGTGCGATCCACCGGCGACCGCAGACACCTCCGATCGAAGCGCGCTTTACCCGGAGACACGCCGACACCGAGCGAGTAGAGCGTACTTCGATCGGATGCGGACGCCGGCAGACACTTATTTGACCTGTAGGTACAGAATGAGTTAGCGTCCCGGTCATGGGCAGGCTCAAGCAGTTCGATCCCGATGTCGCGGTCACGACGGCGATGGATCTGTTCTGGCGCAACGGATACGGCGCGACCACGCCGGCCCAGCTCGTGGCCGGACTCGGTATCGGCAAGGGCAGTCTCTACAACACCTTCGGGAACAAACACCGACTGTTCGAGCAGGCACTGCGCCGATACGGTGACCAACGAGTGGCCGGCCTCGTCGAGACACTCGCCGCGCCGACGCCGGTAAGGACCCGGTTGCAGGCAGCGCTGGAGCGGCTCGCCGCACCGGAGCACGCCGAGCTGCGCCAGCGCGGGTGTATGGCGGTAAACACGGCGACCGAGCTCGGCCCGCAGCGAGACCCGACAGCCACCGCGATCGTGCGCAGCGTTTTCGAACGGATGGAGCACGCGCTGAAAGCGACCATCGAAGAGGGACAACGCAGCGGTGAACTCGACGCCAGCCGTGACGCCGGGGAAATCGCCAGCCTGCTATTGACCACGATGCTCGGCATGACGGTGATCGCCAGGACGGCCGACCGGACCGAGCGGCTGCAGCGCGCCGTACACGCCGTGCTCTTGCTCATTTAAGACTGCACTATTCGCAAACACACACCTACGGAGAATTTGTTTATGAACAGCGGCACCATTGTGGATCCGAACCTCGAGGCCAACAAGCAGGCCGTGATGGCGTTCTACGAGGCCGGCCTGAATGGGAAGGACTTTGCCGCCGCGGCAGAATTCATCGGTGATCGGTATGTCCAGCACAATCCACTGATCGCCGATGGCATAGAGGGCTTCCAGGCCTTCCTCAGCTATCTGACTGAGACCTTCCCGCAGTTGCGCGGTGAGATCAAGAGAATCTTCGCCGACGGCGACTACGTCATCCTGCACACGCACGGAGTGCGCGTCCCCGGCCAACTTGGGTCGGCCATCGTCGACATATTCCGGCTCGAGGATGAGAAGATCGTCGAGCACTGGGACGTCATTCAGCCGGTCCCGGACACCGCGCTCAACGAGAACGGAATGTTCTGAGCGGGCTGTTTCAGCCGCGGCGCTGGGCGTCGAGCGTCTCCAGGAGCCGGAGCCAGATCTCGCTGACGGTCGGATAGCTCGGCACCGCGTGCCAGAGCGTCGAGATCGGCACCCGGCCGACGACGGCAACCGTCGCTGAATGCACCAGCTCGGCGATTCCGGTGCCGACAAAGGTGGCGCCCAGCAGGACATCTGACTCACGGTCGACCACCAATTTGGCCCGACCGAGGTAATCGTCGCGCAGGAGATACGTCCCAGCCAACGCCGCCAGGTCGTACTCCACCGTCTCGATATCGCGATTGTCCGAACGGGCCTGTTCCTCAGTCAGGCCGACCGAGCCGACCTCGGGATCGGTGAACGTCACCTGCGGCACCGCGCCGTGGTCCGCGACATCCGACGTGATGTTGTACGGGGCGGTCTCCAGCGGCTTTCCGGCCGCGCGGGCCGCGATCACCTCGCCGGCAAGCCGGGCCTGGTATTTGCCCATGTGGGTCAGCAGGGCCCGCCCACACAGATCGCCGACCGCGTAGAGCCATTCACCGGAAACGCCCTCGACGGTCAGGTGGTCGTCGACCGGGACGAAACCACCGGTCTTGAGCCCGACCGATTCCAGGCCGATATCGGTGCTGTTGGGAGTGCGGCCCGCGGCCACCACCACCTCGTCGGCAACTACCGATTCGCCGCTGTCCAAGGTGATCGTGACCTCGCCGCCGTGCACGTGACCGACACCGGAATCGGTCACGACGCTTCGGCTGGCCGACACCGCCCGGGTGCCGAGCCGGACCGAGATGCCGGCGTCGTCGAATCGCTGCTTGACCAGGTCACCCGCGAAAGGCTCGTTCTTTCCGAGCAGTCGCTGCGAACCCTCGACAACCGTGATCTGCGCGACGCCCAACCCGTGCAGCCAGGTGACGGCCTCGCAGGCAACCACGCCGCCGCCGATGACCACGACGCGGTGCGGGATTTCGTGCAGGTTGGTGACATCGCGCGACGTCCACGGGTGCGCCTCCCGCAGCCCGTCGATCGGCGGCACCGCGGCCGACGAGCCGGTGTCCAGGACCACGGCGTGTCGGGCGGTGAGTCGGCGCGCGCTGCCGTCCGGCCGGGTCACCAGCACGGCCCGGTCACCGTCGAGCCGGCCGTGGCCCCGGACGACGTCGATGCCGGCGCCGAGCGCCCATTCGATCTGCGAGGAGTCGTCGAGGTTGTGCACGATCGCGTCGCGGCGGGCCAGCACCGCGGCCACGTCCAACGGGCGGTCACCGACCGCCTCCCTGACCCCCTGCACGCTGCGGCTTTCGCCGATCAGCTCGACCGAACGCAGCAGCGCCTTGCTCGGCATGCAGGCCCAGTACGAGCATTCGCCGCCCAGCAGGCCCTGTTCCACGATGACCGCGTCGAGGCCGGAGAACTGGGTGGCGTACTGCGCGGCATTCTCGCCGGGCGGCGCCCCGCCGATGACGATGACGTCCCATTCAGAGCGGTCTGGATCGACTGCGGCGGTCACTGTTGAGCCCCGTTCGTTTCGTTCACGGTCGCGATCGGCCCCAGTATGCCCGAGGGCCGCGGCGCGGGCGACCGCTCAGGGCGGGCTCAGCGGCAACCGCGGGCCTGCCGTTCGTACAATTCGGTTACGACCGGCTGGCTGACCATGAGCACAGCCCTCGCATCACTGCTCGGTTTTGACGTCGACCAACTCGACCTGCTCCGGATAGGCATGCACATTGCTGTACTCGCCATTGTTTTCAAGATCGACGGCGTAACCGTCTGGTGAGACGTCCACCACCACCCCGACGGTGCCCACCGGAATCACCGTACCGTCGTCGGCTTCGCCCTCCGCGATAAACCGGACCCGATCATATTCCTTCATCGGTCGCGCCCTTCCTTGTGTAGCTCGGCCCACACGGTGACCAGACCATACCGGTCGGCATTATCGTTGCGGTGCCATGCAGTCGCCATGGTGGCATCCTTGCCGTTGGGGCCAGTGAACGGTGTGCGTGTTGTGACGCGGCTTCCGCCAGCTATCTCCTCGCCATTCTCGTTCTTCCTTGGTCTGAGCTGGCGACTATCCGTTATCACCGAGTCTGGCAGGCCGGCCCGCAATCGCTGAATGGCATCATGCCCGGCTATTTCACGGCTCTCCGGCGTGCTCACGTCGTATCCGAGCGCTTCCCACGCACGCGCCTTGCCTCGGTTTTCGGGATGCTCAGCCTTCATCGAGTATTGCGCGAACTTTGGCGGCGGAATATCGACGTGCTCGGGGTTGGGCAGCCGGTCGCCCTTCTCCGGCTTGCGATCCTGGTCGGCGTTCGCCCTCTTGATTCTCGCCACCGTCTCGTCGAACGTCGGTTCGTCACCACGGACGAGACGGAGCAACTCGTTCACCGTGTGTGGCCCGTCCCGCCCGCCGCGGTCGGGACGCTCGGACTCCGGCGGCGTGTCATTGTGGCGTGGCCGGTCGCGCATGCCCAGAGATTGCCGCGCTCGCCGGAAATCGCTGTTCGGCTCCGGTATCGGCCAGTAGTGTTCTTGATATGGCCATGGAGTGGGTCCGCGATTTCTATTCGACAACCGGTGAATGGTGGGGCGCGGCGGAGGCTCGGATCACGGACCGGGACCATCGGCGGGTCGACCTGCTGCGCCGGATAGCCGGCGATCGATCCCAGCGGATTCTGGAGCTCGGCTGCGGCTACGGCGCCACCGCCGCTGCCATGGCGCAGGCCGGCCATACCGTCACCGGCGTCGAGATCAGCGACCGGGTCGCCTTCGCCGAGCAGTTCGTCGCCACCGCCAAACCGGGAAGGCTCAGCATTCTGCAGCAGGACTTCTACGAAACGACACTGCCCGAACCGGTCGACGCCGTCTTTTACTGGAACGGCTTCGGCGTCGGCACGGACTCAGACCAGCGGCGGCTCCTGCACCGGATCTGCACCGAGTGGCTGCGTCCCGACGGAATAGCACTGATCGATATCTTCAACCCGTTCGTCTGGGCCCGTTGGGACGGTGACGACGACAGCCTGGAAGCGGATCCGGCCCGAGGCTACCGGCGCGATCTCAGCCAACACATCGAATTCAGCCCCGTCACCTGTTCGGCAACCGACACCTGGTGGGAGACCGGGGACCCGTCGCGGAAGATTAGTCAGACCCTGCGCTGCTATACACCGGCCGACCTGCGCCTGCTGCTCGACGGCACCGGACTACGGCTCGACCAACTCGTCGTCGGTGACGACATGGCCGGGGCCGACCACGATTTCCGGTCGCTCCTGCAGGACCATTACGAATACGTCGCCGTACTGCGCCCCATTCTCAGCCGACCAGCGCGCGGCGGATCACCGGCAACAGCCGACGCAGACTCACTTTGATCTCCTCGGCCCGGAAATAGCCGGTCCAACCTTCGTCGGCCAGCGTGTCACTGACGACAAACGCGGCAGCGGCGGAATAACCTCGCACCCGGGCCACCGCGAATACGGCCGCCGCCTCCATCTCGACCGTCTGAATACCCTCTTCCCGATATTTCCGCGCCTCCTTCCGGGTTTCCCGGTAGGGCGCGTCGGTCGTCCAACTGGGGCCCTTGGCGCAGACGATTCCGGCGTCCCGGAATTCGGCCTCGAGACGAGAGGTCAATTCCGGCGTCGCGTCGACGTATTGCCCGGGTGCGAGATAATGCTGGGAGACGCCCTCGTCCCGCAGCGCCTTGTCGCACAGCACCTCCGCGCCGGCCCGCAATTCCGGCTGCAGGCCGCCGGCAAGACCGAGGATCACAAAATTGCGTACGCCGTGGGCTCCCAATTCCTCGACCAGCATTGCGGCCGCCGGTGCACCGACTCCCATTCCACCGGCCACCGCCACCCGGCCCTCGGAGCCCGGCAGAATATGGACGTCTCCCCGGTACTGCCAGGGATAGCGGGTTGTCTGCTCGGCCGCCAGAGTGTCCCGGAAGAGCCAGCGTGGATAGCAGAGAATGACCGACTCGGGGGCCGGGAGATCCGGAAACTTCTCCGCCGGCGGCAGTGGAACAAGCGCATCCAGTGCATGTTTTCCGGCCAGTTGGGGAAACGTCATATCCCCAGTATGGCGCACCTTCCCCGCTCTTCGGCTCTCGACCGATCGCTGATCCGCCCGTCTCTCTGGGCCTGTTTATCCGAGCCTGTCTATCCGAGCCTGTCTATCCG
>DATAVB010000150.1:0-18167 GCA_036267955.1 Mycobacteriales bacterium
CCCAGCTCGAGGCCGACGACCTTGTCGATCTCGCTGTCCCGGGCGGTGAGCATGATGATCGGGACCGTCGATTTGGTCCGCAACGTCCGGCACACCTCCGTGCCCGACAATCCCGGCAGCATCAGGTCCAGCAGCACGACATCGGTGCCACGCCGGTCAAACTGGTCGAGCGCATCGGGGCCCGTCGGGGCGACGTCGACCTCGAACCCCTCCTTGCGCAGCATGTAGGACAGGGGCTCGGAGAACGACTCTTCATCCTCCACCACGAGTACGCGGGTCACGCGGTTCCTCTCCAGCTGTCGGCCGGGCTCCGCCCGGCCTGGCTAATGTGAGACTCGCTCGGGCTGTCGCCGACCGGGCCACGGTGATCGTCCATTCCCGCGGTCGCGGAAAAGGTACGGGCATTCATCCGGGAATTGGCTGACATTCGCGACTCTGGCATTCGCGACTCTGGCATTCGGGACTCTGGGGTATTTCCCACCGCCACGACGTTTCCCGCCGCCGGGAGCCGCAGCGTGAAGGTCGAGCCGGAGCCTTCGACACTCCAGACCCGCACGCTGCCACCGTGATTGGTGGCGATGTGCTTCACGATGGCCAGCCCCAGCCCCGTACCGCCGGTCGCCCGGGAACGGGCCGGGTCGGCACGGTAGAAACGCTCGAAAATTCGCTCCAGGTCGCTCTCGGCGATGCCGATGCCCTGATCCGTGACGGAGATCTCGACGTGGTCACCGTCGACGCTGTCCTCGGCCGAGCGCAGCCGGCTGCCCACCGCGACCCGGGTGCCCGGCGGGCTGTACGCGACGGCGTTGCCGACCAGGTTGACCAGGGCCGTCAGCAGCTGGGTCGCGTCGCCGCGCACGGCGAGTCGCCGGTCGCCTCCCGCCACCACGCTGATGCCGGCCGTCTCGGCGGCGAGGTGGGTCGCCTCGACTGCCTCGGCGACGAGCCGGTCCACGGGCACCACCGTCGTCGAGGACGGCAATGGATCGGCGCCCTGCAGCCGGGACAGCTCGATGAGCTCCTGCACCAGCCGGCCGAGCCGGCCACCCTCCTGCTGCATCCGGGCCGCGAACCGGCGTACCGCCTCGGGGTCGTCGGAGGCGTCCTGCATCGCCTCGGCGAGCAGCGTCATCGCACCGACCGGGGTCTTGAGCTCGTGGCTGACGTTGGCGACGAAGTCCCGGCGTACGGCGGCCAGCCGCTGCGATTCGGTGACGTCCCGCAGAAACAGCGCCACGTACCCGGAGCTGTCCAGCGGCGCGACATGCGCGCTCACGGCGAGCGGTTCGCGGCCGAGTCGGGAGTCGGGCAGGTCGACCAGGACCTGGGCGTGCTCGCCGGTCTCCCGGGCCACCCGGGCCAGCCGGTGCAGATCCTCGACGATGAGATGGCCGCCGCGCACGACCCCCATCTGACGGACCGCGGAGTTGGCGAAGGCGACGTCGGAGGAGACGTCCAGCACCACCACGGCGAGCTCCATCTGCTCCGGGATGCTGCGCAGCACCGCGCCGGGCATCACTCGGTCCGGCGGCGTCTCGCCGGGTCGGGGAAGGGCGGGCCGGGCGGGTCTGCGCCGGGCCCGGCCGAGCACGAAGCCGACAACGGCGCCGACGACCAGCGCCGCGACGACAATCAGCGCCACAGCCACAACTCGCATGGTAGGCAGCAATCAGGCACGATTGCGCCACCGCTGGGCCGAGCCGGCAGATTTCACACTGCGTACGTTGCGTGTTCACCTCGCGGGCGCGTTCGCGAAGCTTGCCGGGAGCACGGTCGGCGACAAAACTCACCACCGGTGACGGTTGAGACTCGGGAAGGCCCATGCGCGACACATTTCATGACGAACTTGACCAGATCGGCCAGGAGCTGGTGGAAATGTCGCGTCTCGTCGCGGCCGCGATGTCCCGTGCCACCTCGGCACTGCTGGACGCCGACATCACCCTCGCCGAGCAGGTCATCTCCGACGACACCCGGGTCGACGCCACCTACCGTGACCTGGAGGAGCGGGCGCTGGACGTGCTGGCCCGCCAGCAGCCGGTGGCCACCGACCTGCGGACCGTCGTCACGACGCTGCGGATGATCACCGACATGGAACGGATGGGCGACCTGGCCAGGCACATCGCCAAGGTGGCGCGGATGCGCTACCCGGTGTCGGCGGTGCCGCCGGAGCTGCGCGAGACGATCAGTGACATGGGTTCGGTCGCCGGGCAGATCGTCGCCAAGGCCGGCGCGGTCATCGCCACCCAGGACGCCGCCCGGGCGATCGAGCTGGAGTCTGACGACGACGTGATGGATGCCCTGCACCGCAGGCTTTTCACCGCTTTGCTGTCCGAGGGCTGGGCCCACGGCATCGAGCCGGCCATCGATATCACCCTGATCGGGCGCTACTACGAGCGGTTCGCCGACCACGCCGTCGCGGTCGCCCGGCGGGTCGTCTACCTGGTCACCGGCGAGATGCCGGAGCCGGTCGCCAACAACGCCTGAGGCCCTGCGGGGGTCGGTTTCTGGCCGACCCCCGGACGCCTACAACCTCAGCGGCCCTGGTTCTTGACCGCCTCGATCGCGGCCGCGGCCGCCTCCGGGTCGAGGTAGCGGCCACCGACGGTGACCGGGCGGAGGGCGTCGTCCAGCTCGTAGACCAGCGGAACGCCGGTCGGGATGTTGAGGCCGACGACGGCCTCGTCGGACAGCCCGTCGAGGTGCTTCACCAGCGCCCGCAGCGAGTTGCCGTGCGCCACCACGAGGGTCGTCCGGCCCGCGCTCAGGTCCGGCACGATCGCGTCGTACCAGTACGGCAGCATCCGTTCGAGCACGTCCTTGAGGCACTCGGTGGCCGGACGCAGCTCGGGCGGGAGTCCGGCGTACCGCGGGTCGTTGTACTGGGAGAACTCGGAGTCGTTCGGCAGCGGCGGCGGAGGCGTGTCGTACGAACGGCGCCAGAGCATGAACTGCTCCTCGCCGTACTGGTCGAGGGTTTCTTTCTTGTTCTTGCCCTGCAAATCGCCGTAGTGCCGCTCGTTGAGCCGCCAGCTGCGCCGGACCGGGATCCAGTGCCGGTCGATGGCGTCCAGCCCGATCTGGGCGGTCCGGATCGCCCGTCTCAGCAGGGACGTGTGCAGCACGTCCGGGGCCAGCCCGGCCTCGCCGATCAGCTCACCGCCGCGCCGCGCCTCGGCCTCTCCCTTGGCATTCAGGTCGACATCGACCCAGCCGGAGAAGAGATTTTTCTGATTCCATTCGCTCTCGCCATGGCGGAGCAGCACCAGTGTCGAACCCATGCCACTCAGCCTAGGAGAACCCGATCGGTCGCCCTGCGCCGCCCCCGTTCCGCCCCAATGTGGCGTTGGGGCGGCTAGATTGCCCCAACGCCACGTTGGCGCGAAATGGGTGAGGCTGGGTCAGCGGTCGGGGTCGGCAAACCGCGCGAACGCCTGCAGGTTGACCAGCGATTCGCCGCGCCTGGCCCGCCACGCCCATTCCCGGCGGATCGACGAGGCGAACCCGATTTCCAGCATGGCGTTGAAATTGTCGTCGGCGTAGGTCAGCACCGAACCGAGCAGCCGGTCGATCTCCTCGGCGGTGACGGCGGGCAGCGGGACCCGGCCGACCAGGTAGACATCGCCGGCGGAGTCGACGCTGAACGCAACGCCGTACATCCGGGAATTGCGCTGAAGCAGGAAATCGTAGAGCCTCTCCCGGTTCTCGTCCGGCCGGCGCATGACGAACGCCTCGACCAGCAGGGAATGCGCGCCGGGCACCAGCCAGCACATGGTGGCCAGTTTGTTGGTGCCGGGCAGGGTCACCAGATAGGCGCCCTCGTCGGTCCGCTGGTACGTCAGCTCAGCATCGTCCAATGTGGACCGGATGAGAGCGTCGGGACTCATCGCGCCAGGGTCTCATCCGCGAGTCTGGGCCGCCGGCGGGCCTCGGCGTAGGCCTCGAGCAGCCCGTCCACGGTGCGGTCCCAGGAGTGCTCCCGGGCGTGCGCGATCCCGCCGCGGCCGAGCCGGGCGGCGAGCTCCGGGTCGGTGACGATCCGGCGGATTGCGGCGGCGATCTGGGCCGGCTCGTGTCCCTCGGTGAGCAGCCCGGACACCTCGTCGTCCACCGCCTGCGGCAGGCCGCCGACGGGGGTGGCCACCACCGGGGTGCCGCACGCCTGGGCCTCCAGCGCGGCCAGACCGAACGATTCGCTGCGGCTGGGCATCACCATCACGTCGGCCGCCCGGTATACCGCCGCCAGCGCCGTCCGCGACACCGGCGGTACGAACCGGACCGCGTCCGTCAGCCCGAGCTCACGGACCAGGGCGGGCAGCGTGCCGTCGGCGTACCCGTGTCCGCTGGCCCCGCCGACGATCGCGACCGTGAGCCGGCCGGCGAGCTCCGGCAGCAGCGCGGCGGCCCGGATCAGCAGGTCCGGGGCCTTGTGCGGTTGGATCCGGCCGACGAACACCAGCAGTACGCCGTCGGCGGGCAGGCCCAACTCGGCCCGCGCGGCCGCCTGGTCACCCGGGCTGAAGGCCTTCAGGTTGACGCCCGGCGGAACCACCGCCACGTCGGCCGGATCGGCGTCGTACAGCTGGATGAGCTCGTCCGCTTCGCGTTGGGTGGGGGCGATCAGCCGGTCGGCGTCGGCGACGATGCGCTCCTCACCGAGGATCCGGACCGCCGGCTCGGCCGCCTCACCGGGTCCGCGGTGCAGGTTCTTCACCTTGGCGAGGGTGTGCGCGGAATGCACCAGCGGCACCCCCCAACGGTCCCGGGCGCCGCGCCCGACGTACCCGGAAAGCCAGTAGTGGGAGTGGATGACGTCGAACCAGTCCGGTTCGTGGCCGGCCCAGGCAGCCAGCAGGCCGGCGGAGAAGGCACACAGCTGTGGCGGCAGTTCGCGGGTGCTCAGGCTGCCGAACGGCCCGGCCGCGACGTGCCGTACCAGAACCCCGGGCTCCATTTCGACGACCGGAGGCAGGTCACTCGCACCGGCCCGGGTGAAGATCTCAACCTCGATGCCGCGAGCCGCCAGCCCGCGGGCGGTCTCCACGACATAGACGTTCAGGCCGCCGGCGTCCTGCGCGCCGGGCTGCTCGAGCGGCGAGGTGTGGACCGACAGCAGGGCGACCCGTCGTGGCTGCTGTGCCGACTCTGCGCTGCCTGCCGACGTCATCCGGCCTCCTCCTTGCAAGCGATGTCGCCCGGTCACGGGCGCTGCCGGCCGAGGCGTGCTCCCCGGACCGCTCCGCTGCAACACCCGCGCACCGGAAAACCTGCCCGCTGCCAGCCGGGTGAAGCGCTACAGAGACAATGCGGGCATGAATGCAGCTACTCCAGCCCGACCGGTAGCGGTCGTCACCGGCGCCAGCAGCGGGATCGGCGCCGCCTCCGCGCGCAGCCTCGCCGCGGCCGGATTCCACGTCGTCGTCGGCGCTCGCCGCAGGGACCGGCTCGACGCGCTCGCCGCCGAAATCGACGGCACGGCGGTCAGCCTCGACGTCACCGATCAGGCCTCGGTCGACGCGTTGGCCGCCGCGGTGCCGGACTGCAAGGTGCTGGTGAACAACGCCGGCGGCGCCAAGGGGCTCGACCCGATCGCGTCCGCCGACGTCGCCGACTGGCAGTGGATGTACGAGGTGAACGTGCTCGGCACGCTGCGGGTCACCAAGGCGCTGCTGCCGGCCCTGGAAGCCAGCGGCGCCGGGCACGTCGTGGTGATGAGTTCCACCGCCGGACACATCGTGTACGAGGGTGGCGCGGGCTATGCGGCGGCGAAGCACGGGGCGACGGTGCTGGCCGAGACGCTGCGGCTGGAGCTGTCCGGCAAGCCGGTGCGGGTGAGTGAGATCGCCCCCGGAATGGTCCGCACCGAAGAGTTCGGGTTGGTCCGATTCGGCGGGAACGCCGATGCCGCGAACGCCGTCTACGCCGGAGTGCGCGAGCCACTGACCGCCGAGGACATCGCTGACTGCGTGAGCTGGGTGGTCACCCGGCCACCGCACGTGGACATCGATCTTCTGGTGGTCCGTCCGCTCGCTCAGGCAGCGCAGCACAAGGTCGATCGGAGTTCCTGATGTCCACAGAGGACACCATCAACCCGGACCCGCCGGGTTGGACGGAGGACATCCTGTCCTCCCCGCAGACGCCGGCGTCGACGGACGGCGGTGAGGACCGCCCGGAGGCCGACGTCAGCGAGCACGTGCTTTCCTGGACCGGTGACGCCCGGTTCGAGTTCGCGCATGCAACGATCCGGCTGGGCACGATGTCCGCCCGCGGCACCATGCTCTTCGGCGGATCTGACCCGTACCGGGTCGACTACCACCTCGACACCGCCGCCGGCTTCGTCACCAAACGCCTCACGGTCTACGCCGCCGGGCTGGGTTGGTCCCGGACGCTGCGGCTGGCCCGCGACTCCGAGGGCGGCTGGAATGTCCGCCGCACCGCCGAACGGCCCGACGATCAGGTCAAGCCGATCGACCCGGCCGTGCTGACCGACGCCACCGACTGCGACATCTCGCTTTCCTCATTGACCGCGGCGATGCCGGTGCTGCGCCACGGGCTGCACCGGCAGCTCGGCCGGTCGGTGATTGTCGCGGCCTGGGTGTCACTTCCGGATCTGACCGTGCACCGCCAGGAACGGACCTACGCCCACGTCCGGACCGACGGCGATGGCGGCATCGTGCGCTATCACGCGGGCACCTTCAGCACCGACATCTCCGTCGGCTGCGACGGCTTCGTCACCAGCTATCCCGGGCTCGCCACCCGGTCCTGAGCCGTTATTCGCCAAGCGCGCCGTCGACCAATTCCCGGGATATGTCCAGGTGGCCGACATGCCGGGCGTACTCCTGCAGTACGTGGAACAGGATCCAGGCCAGGGTCGGACGCACACCGAATTCGCTGAACCGGCCGCCGATCGCGGCGACCGTGTCGAGCGACGCGCCGGCGACCACCGCCCGCGATCTGGCGGCTTCCGCCTCGAATGCGGCGACCAGCTCAGCGCGACTCCGGTCCGCGGGCACCTGCCAATCGCTGCCCGGACCGCCGCCGCCCCACGGCTCGGCAATCGGCTCGGCCAGGAATCCCCACCGGAACCAGCGCATCTCCATCAGAGTGAGATGGTTGAGCAACCCGATCGGCGTCCACCCGGACGGCACCTGAGAGGCACGCAACTGCCCGTCGGTCATCCCGTCGAGCTTGCGCAGCACGGCGTTCCGGTAATAATCGAGATATCCGTCCAACAGGGCGGCTGGGTCGGACAATGTCGCCGGCGGCTCGTCGGATGAATCCGGCGATTCACCGGTTTCGTTGGTGATCCCGGGCTGACCGTGCAACCACGCCGTAAGGCCGCGGACCAGCTGGCCGCGGTATTCGGCATAGGATTCGCTGACCCCGCAACCGATTTCGATTTCGCCCTCGGAATTCGCCGGGCCGAGCGTGCCGCAGTCGCCGACGACCTGACCGTCCAGTTCGACCAGCCAGTACGGAAGTCCCTGCTGCGCGCCCATCCGCAGACCGAGCATCGTATTGACGTGCGGCCAGCCTTGGCCCGCCGCCACCACCGAAAGGTCGCCGGCCAGCAGCGCCTGCACCATCTCCGGTTCGATCGGGCGGAATTCCAACCCGGTGGTGCGAAAATAAGCGGCCTGAATGGTCATGCCCGTCCTCCGGGGAGTGAGATTGCGGTGAGGTCGCCTAGTTTCCGGTAGCCGAGCCTGGTGTAGATGCGGCCTTCGGCCGCGCCCCCGGCCTGCAGAATGGGCGTCGCACCACGGTCGAGCACGCTGCGGGAGAGCAGGTGGGCCACTACGGCCGCGATTCCCCTGCGCCGCCAGGCTTCGGCGACACCGACCGCTGCGATCTCGGACAGACCACTGCGCGGTGCCGTGTGGAGTCCGGATCCGATGGCGTCCGTGCCGCGACAGGCCAACGCGACCACACCGCCGGAATCCACAGTGGACCGCAGTCGGTCGACGTCGTGATCTGTGGTCTCCGAGCCGCCATAGGCGGCGTTCTGCACCTTCGCGGCGGAGCGTAGGTCGGCCGCGGAATCAACGGTACGAATATGGATTCCGTCCGGTTGGCTTGGCTGGCGCAGATCCGCCGGGTCGACGGTGAGCAGCGGCAGTTGCTGCTCGACGACGAAACCCGCCTCCTGCAAGACTTTGTCGACCGCCGGCACCGGTGAGACATATTCCAGCCGGGGCAGCCGGTCGCGCCGGCGGAATTCCTCGACCAACGCGTCAATGTCCGCCTTTTCCGGAGCGGCGCCGGGTTGCGGCACCGCATAATTGCGGAACGGGTTGCTGGAATGGTCGTCAATATGCACGACGAACGGTCCGACCTGGGTGACGGGGCTGAGCGCGGTGCGCAGATAGTCCTGCACCGCGGACAGATCGGGTCGTCGCGAGACGCCGTACCGCAATGGCTCCGCCGCATTGCTGATCCGGCGCAGACCGGCCTTTTCCAATACCCGCACCGAGGCCGGATTGTCACCCTCGACGCCGGCATAAACCTGGTGCACCGACGGATCGGTGAACACGAAGGCGACGAGCGCCCGGGCCGCCTCGGTGGCGTAACCGCGTTTCCGGCGCGACGGAACGATGCCGTACCCGAATTCCACGGTGCCCGCGGTCGGCGGGCAGAAGAGTCCGATCCCGCCGACGACCTGACCGGATTCCCGCTCGATCACCTGGCGTTGACCGGAATCCTGCGGCTCCGGCCGGCCGTCGAGCATGCCGGCGATCGCGTGATCGCCCTCATCGGGAAAATCCTCGGCCCACTGTGCGAGCCTGGCACCGTCCAGCACGGCCCGGACATCGCCGGTCGACAGTGGACGGAGAATAAGACGTTCGGTGACGAGATCGGCCCCGTCGACCGTGAATGCTGCTGACACACGTACTCCTGGGTTTCGAGACCAACCCGGCTTCACGACGTCAGACCGCGTGCCGCCAACCGGTCCGCGTGCCGCCGTACCGCATCGCCACCTGCTGCGTTCCGTCCTGGCTGAAGAGTTGCAGCTCCGCGCCGACCGGCATCGGCATGACATGCGGCATGTCGATGAAATACCGCGGCGCTGATCGAGTCTCCAGCCGCCAGGTGCCGTCCCGCATCGGGAAACGCAGCACCGCAATCGACGAGTCGGTCGCGGCGAACGGCGAACCCGGGTATTCCAGCTCCAGACCCTCGATCACCTGGGCCGGCGTACGCAACGAGAGCACCGACTCCAGCGGCGCGACGTACCCGGCAATGTGCCGCAGCCGGCCGTCGAAACACGCTCTGGTCTGCTCCGGCGTCAGCACCTTCTGCAGGATCAGCGGAGCCTGCGCCGGTTCCTTGGGCAGGTCCGTCTGCAGACCGGCCACCTGTACGTCGGCCGAGGGCAGCACGGTCTCGAAAACGTCGTGGTCGACCGCATTCCAGGTCGGACCGGCGGAATGGTCCGGCTGGGCGGTCAGCAGGCGCATCTGATCTCCGACCGTGGCGAGGATCGCACACCGGGCGGTGCCGACGGTGGCCGTGAGATTGACCGCGTAAAGCTCGTCGAGCGTACTGGTCGGGACCTGCAGAAAGAGCTGACCGGTCTCGTCGACCGCGAAGTCCGGGCCGGGCCCGATCAGCTCGACCTGGTCGCCGTCGGCCAACAGGTCGGCGCGGTATTCCTGGCCACCGTATTTCGCGTACCAACCACCCACCGGCTGTTCCTGCGGGACACGGGATTGGACGTGCTGGTAAATAGGTCGCAGGTTCTCCAGCGGTGCGAAGAATCCGGTGACACCGTGATCGAACGTGACACCGAAAACCCCGGAACTGCGCATGCCGTCGACCATGTTCAGCACGTTCTGCGGGGTCGAGGCGATGACGTTGACCGAACCGTCTGGCGCTGCCATTCCCCACGCGACCGCCTGTTGGCGGGCCCGATCGTCGCTGGTGAAGGCAAGCAGGAACGGCCGTCCGTCGATGACCCCGATCCGCAGGCCCGGCTGCGCACTGTCGGGCAGGAACCACCACCGCGAGAGGGAGAACACGGCCGTCCAGAGGGCGCTGTTGGCTTCCTCGGTGCCCGCTCGAGACTCGGCGGCCAACTGGTCGAACTGTTCGGCGGTCGGCTCGGTCATCGTGTTCCCTTCGAAGAGTGCTTGTGCCGCTACACAGTCACGCCGACCAGGCGCGGCTCCGGCTGCAGCCGGACCCCGAACCGGTCGGCGACGCCGTCGCGGACGGTGCGGGCGAGCCCAATCAACTCGGTCGTGCTGGCGCCGCCCCGGTTGGTCAGCGCCAGGGTGTGCTTCCCGGACAGGCCGACCCGACCCGACCCGTACCCGCGGCCGAAGCCGGCCCGGTCGATCAGCCAGGCGGCCGACAGCTTGACCCCACCCTCGGCCGGCCAGTGCGGATAACTCGCGCCGGAGTCCAATCGCGCCTCAAAGGCGGACTGATCGACCACCGGATTGGTGAAGAACGATCCGGCGCTCCAGGTGTCGTGATCCGCCTCGTCGAGCACCATTCCCTTGCCCCGCCGCAACATCAGGACGGTGTCCCGGACCGCCGTCAGGTCGGTGTCGGCGCCGATCTCGACGTCGAGGTGGCGGGCCAGTTCGGCATACCTGACCGGCCCGGAGCGCGGGCTGCGCCGCAGGCCGATCCGCACGGACAGCACCACGTACCGGTCGCTGTGCTTGAAAACGCTGGTGCGGTAGCCAAAGACACAGTCCGCAGTGGACAGTTCGCGGATCGAACCAGACTCCCGGTCCCAGACCTCGACCGAACGGACCGTCTCGGCCACCTCCTGGCCGTACGCGCCGACGTTCTGCACCGGAGTCGCGCCGGCCAGCCCGGGGATGCCGGACAGGCACTCCAGCCCGGTCCAACCCTCGGCGACGGTACGGGCGACCAGCTCGTCCCACGGCTCACCGGCGGCGACCCGCAATTCGACCGTGTCACCGTCGAGGCTGACCTCGACACCCCGGGAGCGCAGCAGCACCACGACACCCGGCCAGCCATCGTCGGCGACGACCAGGTTGCTGCCGCCACCGACCAGCAGCAGCGGCGTACCGGCGGTGTCTGCCGTCCGCACCGCCGCGACAGTCTCCTCCGCCGTGCTCACCTCGACCAGCTCTGCGGCCGGACCACCCAGTTGCAGGGTGGTGAGGGACGCGAGCGGAACATTGCGGCGGCGTAGGTCGACGGGCACCGACCCAGCCTAATGTGGGGCCCGTGGGCCATTTCGACCCGATAGGCTGAGGCCCCATGGCCCGTACGCCACGTCTGTCTGCCGGCCGGGCCCGCGCGCTCGGCGTACCGACCCGCGGCACCACCAACCCCAACCGGCTGCGCCGGGTCGACCGCTGGATCAGCGGCACCGTCTCGGCCCGGATCGCCGACGCCGTCGACCCGCTGGTAATCGACCTGGGGTACGGCTCCAGCCCGGTGACCACGGTCGAGTTCGCCGATCGGATGGCCGATGTGCGCTCCGATATCCGGGTGCTCGGGCTGGAGATCGACGCCGAACGGGTCGCGGCGGCGGCGCCGTACGCCGATCCGCCGCGGCTGGAGTTCGCCCGCGGCGGGTTCGAGCTGGCCGGATGCCGGCCGGTGCTGGTCCGCGCCTTCAACGTGCTGCGCCAGTATCCCGAGGACGCGGTGGCCGGCGCCTGGCAGGCGATGTGCGATCAGCTGGCCCCGGGCGGGCTGCTGGTCGAGGGCACCTGCGACGAGCTCGGCCGGCGGGCCTGCTGGGTCGCGCTGGACGGCTCGGGCCCGCTGACCCTCACGTTCTCCTGCCGGGTCACCAGCATCGACCGGCCCGGCGACCTCGCCGAGCGGCTGCCGAAGGCCCTGATCCACCGCAACATCCCGGGCGAGCCGGTGCACGAGCTGTTGGCCGCGTTCAACGGCGCGTGGGAACGGTCCGCCGCCTATTCGACCTTCGGCCCGCGGCAGCGGTGGGCGGTCGCGGTCGAGCAGCTGGTTGACGCCGGCTGGCCGGTGGTGGGCGGACGGCGACGCTGGCGGCTGGGCGAGCTGACGGTCCGGTGGACCGCCGTGGCTCCGACCGAATGATCGGGCCGTCCAGTGGTCTGTCTGCGGTATGCCAGTCATACCGCGGACAGACCACTAGGGTCTGCCTCGTGATCAGGAGATGTCGTGGCTGAATCGACGGCGGACCCGCTGACCCGGCGCCGGGTGGAGCGCTGGTTCGTCCGGCGCGGCGTGCCGCATTTCATCGTCGATTACACCGCGAGCGGCGACATCTTCACCCGGGCGGCGCCACTGTTGGCGGTCATCTTTCTCGGCGAAATGGGTACGGCCTTCCATTTCGGTTTTGGCTTCTGGGGAAACGTACTCGCCTTCCTCGGTGCGCTCGCGATCGTCCTGACCACGATTGTCACGGTCAACCGGCTGCGCCACCGGCGACTGTGGACACTGCCGAACACCGTCGGGCCGATCGAGCTGGCCGCGTTCCTGATCGTGCCGCCGCTGATTCCGCTCGTGATCCGCGATCAGTGGCACAAGACGATCGGCACCTTTATCGGCAACGCGCTATTTCTGTGTTTCGTCTATCTCACGACGAGTTATGCGCTGCTGCCGATTCTGCGCTGGGCATTCGTCCAGGCCTGGCGGCAGTTGAAGACCATCGCGAACCTGATGGCCAAATCGCTTCCGCTCATGTTGGTGTTCTCGATGTTCATTTTCGTCAACGCCGACACATGGGGACTGGCCGGTCAGATTCCCTGCGCATTCCTGGCGATCGCGGTCGGCATCGTCGTCCTGGTGGGGTCGCTGTTTATCGTGCTGCGGGTGCCGCAGGAGCTGCACAGCCTCGACTCGTTCCACAACTGGGCCGAGGTGGCGGGGTCGGCGGCGACGACACCGGCGGCGGAACTGCCCGTTGCCGCCGAATCCGATCTGGCAACCGATCCGCTCGCCCGGCGGGAGCGGACAAACCTCGGTCTCGTACTGTTCTTCAATCAGGCGGTGCAGGTCTTTCTGGTGACCTGCGCGATCGGCATCTTCTATGTGATCTTCGGTATCTTCGTGATCCAGCCCGCGACCGTGAAGTTGTGGACCGGGCATGTCGCGCACCCGATCTGGCGGACGTTCTCCTTCCTGGGTGGCCACGCCTTCCTCAGCCGCGAGCTGATCATCACCGCGATATTCGTGGCGGCAGTCTCCGGGCTGCAGTTCGCGGTCGCCGCGGTGACCGACTCGACGTACCGGGAAGAATTCCACGCCGGGCTGACCCGGGAGCTGCGGACCGCGATGGCGGTACGCCACCTCTACCGCGCCGCTTACCTGACCGAGCGGAAGGCCGACTCAGCGGCCGCTCCGAAGACGACGAAACGCACGTAGTCCACTTTGGACTCAACCGATTCGACCGCCTCATAAGCGATACGTGCGGCGTCGTCCAGCGGCCACCGGTAGAGGCCGGTCGATATCGCGGGGAATGCGATCGAGTGCGCATTCAACTCATTGGCGACCCTGAGCGATTCAACGTAGCAGGAACGCAGTACGTCACTCCGGTCGGTTTTCCTGGCCCAGACCGGGCCGACGGTGTGGATCACCCAGCGGGCGTTGAGCCGCCCCGCGGTCGTGGCGACGGCCTGGCCGGCGGGCAACCCGTCTCGATAGCGGCTGCGGCGCAGCTCGCGGCATTCAGCCAGAATGTCCGGCCCACCAACCCGGTGGATCGCCCCGTCGACACCAGCGCCACCAAGCAACGAGGAGTTGGCAGCGTTGACGATCGCGTCCACCTGCTGGTCGGTGATGTCGCCCCGGACGACGGTGATTTCCATGCCGAGATTCTTACCCCAGAAATCCGCTGATCAGCGCACGTAGCTCGGCGCGGTGCGTCCAGACCGGTCCCGGTTCGGCGAAGATGTGCAGCCGCGCGTCCGGTATCAGCTCGGCCAGATCCTCGGCGACGTGTACGTCGTGCAGCGGGTCGCCGGCCGCGCCGATCACCAGAGTCGGCGCCTTGATACCGCGGACGGCCTCGCGGTCGGTAACAGCAACCGCCGCTGCGGTGGCGCGGACCAGACCGGCGAGATCGGCCAATGCGCCAGCCCTTATCCGCGCGTACTGCCGTCCCGCGGACGTCTCCCGGGCCACCGGCGGAATCTCGTTCCGTACGAACGGTTCGACGTCTCCGGAATCGATGGCGCGGGCCATTTCGGCGAGCGTGCCTCGTACCTCTGGCGACCGGAGCGCGTCGATGACCGACGGCAGGAAGAAAACGAGCCGGTCGAACCGGCGCGGCTCCCGGATTGCCAGATTGAGCAGGGCAGCCGCGCCCATCGAGACGCCGAGCGCGCGGGTCGCGCCGACGTGGTCGGCGACGGCGGACAGGTCGTCGGCCAACTCGGTGTAACCGGGCGGCCGGGCCGGCCGGAATGACTGGCCGTGACCGCGGAACTGCAGGAAAACGCGAATGCCCGCGACCGCGCTGGCCAGCGGGCGTGTTTCGGCGACCGAGCCGCCCAGGCCGTGGGCGAAGATGGTCACCGGCGAGCCGGAGCCGGCGACCACGTACTCCAGTTCGCCGGCCGGCGACGACAGCAGCAACCCGCTACCAGCGACTCTCGCCGTTGGCGATCTCCCGCACGGCCGGCCGGACGTCAACCAGGTAGACGATCGAGCCGATGATGCCGGCGATGCCGATGAAGCTGATGACACCGAGATAGAGGGTGACCAGGGCGGCCACGATGGAGATTGCCACCCAGGCCGGTTTGGTGAGCTTCTCCGCGAGGACGAATGTCTGCGAGCGCCGGGTCACACAATCGACGACGGCCCATAACTGCAGGCCCAGACAGCCGAGCTGAACGAGCTGCATCAGAAGGTGTTCCACGCGACCAGCCTACGCGGGAACCGGGTCTGACCGGAAATGTCAGAGAGGGGTCGTAGCGTCCCAGCCATCGTGAAACCTGGGGAGGGTGTCGTGATTGTTG
This sequence comes from Mycobacteriales bacterium, assembly GCA_036267955.1. Lineage (GTDB taxonomy): Bacteria > Actinomycetota > Actinomycetes > Mycobacteriales > QHCD01 > DATAVB01. Next base: position 14,937 of record DATAVB010000150.1, read on the forward strand.
GATCCGAAGGCACGGTCGCGTGCGCGGGCCGCCTCTTATGAAGGTTGACTGTGAGACGTCGGCTTTCGCGGCGGCGACCGGCTTCGCCGCGCGCCACATTCCGCGGGTGCCCGCGCTGCCGGCACTGGCCGGGCTGTTGGTGACCGCCGATCCCGGGTCCGGGCTGACCATCACCGGCTATGACATCGAGGCCTGCTCCACGATGACCGTCGGGGCGAACGTCCTGGAGCCCGGTCGGCTGCTGTTGCCGGGGCGCCCGGTCGCCGAGGTGCTCGCCTCATTGCCCGACGGCTCGGCCTCGCTGACGGCAACGCAGGATGCGGTCCGCATTCAGACCGACGCGGTCGACTTTTCTTTCCCCACCCTGCCGATCGAGGATTACCCGGCCCTGCCGCGTACCCCCGCGCGGTCCGGCACGGTCGCCGGCGCCGCGCTGCGGCGGGCGGTCGCCCAGGTCGCCACCGTCACGGCCCGGGATGCGATACCGCCGGTGCTTACCGCGATCCGGCTCGAGCTGGAGGCCGGTGCTCTGCGACTGGCGGCGACCGACCGGTACCGGTTGGCGTTCCGGACCGTCGACTGGACCGCCGAGGGCGACGCGGTGACGGTCCTGGTGCCGGGCCACCTGCTGTCCGCGGCGGTGGCCGCTCTCGACACCGACCGGGAGTGGACGCTCGGCTGCGATGCGGGCCATCTGATGCTGGACGATGGTCAGCGCTGCTCGGTCTTGCGACTACTGGATGCGACCTATCCGCCGGTGGATCGCCTGGTGCCCACCGATTTCCGCTGCACCCTGCGGGTCGACCGGGCCGAATTGGCGGCGGCGGTACGGCGGGTCTCGCTGGCCGACGAGCAGCGCGCCCGGGGTGCGGTCGTGCTCGCCGTTCAGGACGGTCGGTTGACGGTGACCGGTGGTACGCGGCCCAGTCTGGGGCGGCAGCGACTGGCGGCCGAGCTCTCCGGTGAGTCGATGGAGGTGGCGTTCACGGTCAGCTTCCTGGTCACCGCATTGCAGGCGCTGGACGGCACAACGGCAGAGCTCAGCATGAATCCGGGCGTCGGGAAGGTGCTCATCACCGCCACCGAGACCGACTCGTACCGGCATGTGCTCATGTCACGGCAACTCCCGGCCTGAGGCTCGCCCGGTGTCACCGCGGCCGGCGGCCGGCCGCGGCGTCGATGAACGCCTGCCGGTCGGCCGCGGGCAGATTCTTGACCGCCTCGCGTACCGCTAACACCGGGACCCGTCCCGGCCGCTGCGCAAGCCAGCCCGTTACCCACTCGGGCCGTTGCTTACCGATGTCCCGCAATATCCAACCGATCGCTTTCCGGATGAAGAATTCCTTCTCGTCCAGCATGCTGTCGGCATACCGACTGAATCGCTCCAGATCTCCGTTATCGCGGCGAAGTGGTCCGAGCAACGCCAGCAACGCCGAGCGCCGCACCCAGAAATCGTCGTCGGTCGCCCAACTGCCCAACTCAGCCGCGGAATCCGGGATGCGCTCCACAATGTCGCCGACGACCAACTCGGCAAGATGGTCGACGTACGCCCAGGTCATCGACTCGTGTATCAGCCGTTTCGTGTACGGGAGATCGGCCGCGGTGAGCCGGCTTCTGCGATAGGCCAACAATTCGACTGTCGCCAGTCGCCGCTCGTGCACCGGCTGCTGCCAGAGCGCTTTCGCCAGTGCGATCACGTCGTGCCGCGTGTCGGGCGCGACCTCGCGGGTGATTTTTCGGGTCGTCGCGACGTTGACGCCGATGTGCTCGAGAGAGCTCTTCAGGTATGCGCGTTCGGTGGTGGCGCGGGCCGGGTCGGCGTGCGCCCGGAGTCGACTCTCGATACCGTCCACGAGCCGCTGCGCTTCCTCGGTGTCCACTGTTCGCACCTCCGCTACCAAGTTAGCGCTTTCGGTGACAATAGGCGGCCCGGTTCCAAGACATTGTCAGTGGCAGGCCGCAGTGCTTACGTGGGGGAGGTTCGGCGGCGCGTGTCGGCGCGCTGGCTCTCCGAGATTTATTCTCAAGAGGCCTCAGCGGGGCCGTGAATTGTCCGGCCCTTGTTCTACGGTTGACCGTATGAGCGCAGCCGTAATCCCTCCACGGAAGGGGTTCCGCGATGTTCGCGGGCGGGTGTCGGGATTTCTTTTCTCGCGGTGCCGTTGACAGCGCGGGATTGTCGTACCCCTGTTCTAGGGTTGTGGCATGAGTTCGACGACGGCGGCTCCTCCGGATGTGGTTTCGGCTGCGTTGGCGTTGATTGACGCCGCGACCACGCTGTTGTTGTCGGCGGATGTGTGGCCGCTGTCCGGTCAGGCCGAGGCGGACGCGTTGGCGGCGGCGGAACGAATTACGCGCCGGTTGGAGTACGGGAAGTTGCGGTTGCTCGGCGATTTTCATCGCCGCGATATCGCCGGCGCGCAGGCGGGGTTGTCGACCCGGCAGTTCTTGAAGGCCCGGTTGCATATTTCCTCGGCCGAGGCGGTCCGCCGGCTGCACGCAGTACGGGAATTGGTGCCGGCCGTGTCACCCACCGGGGAGACGGTGCCCCCGGAACTACCCGCCACCGCCGCCGCTGTCGCATCCGGTGACATATCGAGTGAGCACGCCCAGATCATCAGCAGCGCCATCCGACACCTACCCACCAGCCTGGACCGAGACGTCGTCACCGAGGCCGAGCAAACCCTCGCCGGACACGCCCGGAACCTCGATCCCACCGATCTGTGGACCGTTGCCCGACAGTTGCACCTACATCTGAACCCGGACGGCACCCTCCCCGACGACAAACCCTCCCGGCGGGAGCTGACCTTCCGCCGCGACGCCTACGGGATGGACGTGATTCGCGGGCGCCTGGACGCCGAAGGATCCGCCACCGTGCAGGCCGCACTCGCACCCCTGATGCAGCCGCACCCGGCCGAAGACGGAGTCCGCGATCCACGATCCCCCGCCCGCCGCTGCGCCGACGCGCTGGTGGAGCTGAGCGAACAGACCCTCGCTGCGGGCGGATTGCCGACCATGGCCGGGGAACGCCCACATGTCACCGTCACCATGACACTGGCCGATCTACAGGCCGGCACCGGCCACGGCACCCTCAACACCGGCACCCCGATCAGCCCCGAAACCGCCCGCCGCATCGCCTGCGACGCCACCATCATCCCCATCCTGCTCGGCAGCGAAGGCGAACCACTCGACGTCGGCCGAGCCACCCGCACCATCCCACCCGGCATCCGC